>JBFWXW010000030.1:0-74886 GCA_050187075.1 Kofleriaceae bacterium
CTGCAGCCGAGGGCCACCGACAGATACCCGGCCATCACCGCCATCCGCATGAGTCGGATCATGTCCAAGGCGTTATCGCACGTGCGCCGCCGTTACCATGTCCGACCGGCGCTCACCGACCACCCCTCGGCACCGGGTGTGATCGAGATCGCCCACGACGCGCCCTGCTCGCGCCACCGGTGCCACGCGCCGCGCGGCATCGTGTACACGTTGATCAGACCGATCGGGATGCTCTCGGCCAGCGAGACTCCGGCGACCGGAAGTGAACGGCGATACCACAGCAGCGCTGCGCCGCTGAGGTTGAGCGCGAGGCCACCGAGGTGGTTGAGCCAGAACGCCGTACGCTGGTTCTTTCCCGCGCGCGCCGCCGCCGCACGCAGCTGCGCCAGGTCGATGCAGCGATCGGCGTCGAGAGCTGGCACGTCGACCCGCAGCGGGGCAGCAACGGCGAATCCAAATCCGATCGCCGCCTTGGCGGTGTTCACGTAGGTCCGTTCCTCGGTGTCGCGATCGTAGTCGCCGAGCGGATTGGTCTGGGTGAGCGCGAGCGCGAGCTGGATCGCCGTCGAGCTTCCAAACACGATCTGCCACGCGAGGTTCCACTGGCCGGCTCGGCGATGCTGATCGACGAGGTGCGTGCGCAACGCATCGGCGTCACGCGCACAATCGGCCGTCGCAACACGGATCGGCGCGAGCGCGATCATGACGACGACGATCGTGCGCACACCCACCGGTTACTCGCTCGCACCCACGCGCATGCGGTGCTGGTCGTCCTGGTTCGCCTGAGCCATGGCGCGCAGTGTCGCTCGGGCCGGCATAAAGTGCAGCCGGCGTCGCACGTCGCGCTACTTGGCGAGCTTCAGGACTTCTTCGGTGCGATGCTGAAGATCGTCGAGCGTTCGCGCGCCCTCGATCTCCCAGCCCTTCTGCGAGTAGTAGCGCTTGACGCCGCGGCTGGACCCGGAGAGCTCGAGGCAGAAGTCCATCCGGTTCTCGTTACAACGCGTGGCCTTGGCGGTGATCTTCTCGCGGTCGCCGTTCTGGGGGAACACGGCGCGGATCTCGGTGTCATGGGCCTCGTACTTGAACAGCTCGAACGAGCCTTTCCACTGCGAGGTCTCGTTGAAGATGCCGATGGGCTCGTCGGTGATCGCGATGAAGATCTGGAACATGTCGCGATCGTTGCGCGGGATGTGATCGACCCAGATCCGATCGAGTGTGAGGTTGGCTTCGAGTGCTGCCGGCTCGCTGCTCCACCATCGCCATGCGCCATAGCTCGCCGTTGCTGCCAGTCCAACCGCCAGGATCGCCTTCTTCATATCGTTCCTCCGTTGGCGAGGACTCTACTGCGGATCAGGCGGATTGGCGCCAGGTCAGAACTGCGAGACGCTGCAGCCCTGAATCTCGCCCATCGCGTTCTCGGCGGTGTAGGCGCATTCAGCCGCCGCGTCGATCACGAGCTTGCGCGTCGGGAGCAGGCAACTGCCGTCCTGCTTGGTCTGGCTGATCCACTTGATCAGATAGGTCCTCCATGCCCATAGCTTCGCGGCGCTCGCATCGTACGACGCGTTGCTGAAATCGTCATTCCAGTTGAAGAACCGGCCGTCCCAGTTGGTGGTCTCCATCAACTGAACGATCTCCGGCGGTGGATCCTTCATGATCTCGGTGAACCGGATCGCCGAGGCCTGCATGCACAGCCGGCCCGCGTCGGTTCCTTCCTCGAACGAGTAGGTCGGGTTGAGCCCGCCGGTCCACTTCTGCCAGAACTCGGTGCCACCGAGCGACAGGCCCTGGGTGCCGGTCGGATACTCGTAGCTCGTCGGCGCGATGGTGCCGGGAGGGAACACGACCACCGGCTTGGTGACGTCGCGGGCATCTGCGTAGGGATCGGCGGGGGGGACGCAGCGGTCCGCTACTGCGGCGACGAGCTGACCGAACGTGATGGGGCCGACGTAGGGAACCGCGTCGACCTCCTCGATCGAATCGAACAGGTCGTCATCGGCCGTACCGGCCTGGCCGTCCGCGCCATCGCGATGCGCGATGAGGCGTTTCGACGCCGTCGAATTGATCCCCGCCGCCTCGAGATCGGCGACGGACGTGGCCTCGTTGACGAACGCGACGATCGCGGTCTTTTCGCAAGCCGTGATCTCCGCGCCGTCCGCTTTTCCATCGCCCAGACCGACATCGTTCGCACCGTCACCCGATTCGGAGTCCGACGTGCACGAGAGGATGGCCACCAGAGACACCGCTAGCGAATAGGCGTGACGCATGGCCATGCGCATGAGCAAGGTGCGCGCCACGCCATGTCGTGAAGATCGCGAGGGTCCGCCATGGCGACCTCGGTTGCCGGCTCATGCGGAGACCTGCAAACATCTGTCCGCGCAGCGATCCGTGGACTCGACCTCGCCGGACTCGACCTCGCGCGCAGGTTGTGGCTGCTGCCGTCACTGCTGCGGCGTTCGGTGAAGCTCCGAGGTCATCTCGAATGCGTCGATCACCTTGCCATCGATATCGATGTACTGGCAGCTGGCCTTGCGCGGGTTGGTGCCGCCGGGGTTGAACGTGCAGAACATCGCACCCGCGACGGCTTCCTCGCACGGCCCGGCAGGATCCGGTGCTTCGCACGAGCTACCGCCTTGCTTGGCCCACCAAGCGCCGTTGTTGCTGACCCGGCCGGTCTCGTGACCGCCGAGCCCAACGACCATCACGAAGTTGGTCCCGGTTTCGCCCGCCGAGAGGCTGAGCTTGCCGGCGGGATCGGGGACGTTCGCGATCGTCGGCAGCTGATTGTTCGGCGAGCACGCGGTTCGGGTTTCGGTCGCGCACGCACCACCGGTGCAGCTGAGCAGCTTGGTGCGGCCGAACGCGTGATTGTGCCCGTTGACCACGAACGCGCCGGCCTTGCGCGCCTCCTCGAACACCTCCCAGCCCACGAGATCTCCGCCGTTGCCACACCCGGCGTTGACCCGAAACGGCGGCATGTTCTCGTGCCACTGCGCGACCCGCCACAGCGAGGTGTCTGTCGCGAACGTGGTCTTGATGAAGTCGGCAGAGTCGGCGTGCGAGACGCCGTTCGACGGCGCCACCGAGACGATCGTGACGCCCTTGAACACGGTCACGGACTTCATTCCGGGGTCACCCGACCAGGTCAGATCACCCGCCGCCTTGATCGCGTCCCACCGCGTGGTCAAGCGATCGTGGTACGCGCCGTCGTCGCTCCAGCTCTCGTCGTGGTTGCCGCGCACCGGGAACACCGGGAAGCTCTCCGGAAGGTAAGCGTCGATCTGATCCTCCCACTTCGCCGAGCGACTGCCGCTTTGATAGTTGAGATCGCCCGCGACGACCAGCGCGTGCGCGCCTTGGTCGCGGACCAGCTCCATGACCTTCTTGCCGGCCGAGGTCGAATCGGTGTCGCCGGTGAACGCGATCTTGAGGTTCGCGGGCGGGATCGGTCCCGGATAGGTCTCGTCGGGTGCATCGACCACATCCGTCGGGCCGTCCCCCTTGTCGGGGTTGGCCGCGTCGTCGTCGTTTTGGTTCGAGCTCGACTGCGAACAACCGATGTGGACCACCAGCAACACACCCAGCCCCGCGCACGATGTTGAGAACCGAGACAAGAATTCGGCCATGGTAGGCGCCTCCGTGGCGCACACGGTCGCCAGTGGAGCGCGTTCGAGCAACGCTCGCCGACCTTCAACGCCTCACCATCGGACACGTGTTGCGGCGACGATGCCCCCGGTGATCACGCGCCACTTCCGCGCCGGCGCGAGAACCTGTGGGTCGCGTTACGCCGCGGTTGCGAGCGTCACGGTGAGACCAGCGCCGCGGGGGTGACCTCTGCACCGTCTGCGTCGAGCTTGGTCGTCGTCGTGATCATGATGTATCCGACACCGCCGCCGCCACCGCCGCCGCCTGCATCCGCGGACGCGGTGGTGCCACCGTCGGGCGCCGCGAGGTACCCGCCGGGACCGCCATTGCCACCGCCGCCATCGCCGTTGCCACCGGTCCCACCGCTCGCCGCTCCGATGCTCGGCAGCCCGGCGACGCCGGAGGTCGCGAGCTGATTGCTACTACTACCGGCGCCACCGCCACCACCACCACCGTTGGCAGCAAGCACTCCGGTGACGCGCACCATGGGACCCTCGAGCCAGATCATTCCGCCAGCGCCCCCGCCACCACCGCCGCCGCTCTGGAACTCGCCGCGGCTGCCGCCGCCGCCACCGACGTTGATCACGCCGCCGATCACGATCGAGGTCTCCGAAGCGAGATAGATCGCGCCGCCACCTTGGCCGCCGGTGCCGCCACCCCCCGGCCCGGTCGCACCCTTGCCGCCCGCGCAACCGCCGAACACGCCGGCAGGAGGCTCGGTTTTGACACCGCCGAGGCCGCCCGCCGTCGGCGTTCCGTTGTTGTCACCGCCTCCACCTGCGCCACCGGCGGATCCAAAACCTCCACCCCCGCCGCCTGCACCACCTCCGGTGTTGAGTGGGTTGGTCGCGCCGTCACTGCCGCGGGACGCGCCGCACGCAGCCTCGGTACGCGCGCCTGCTCCACCGGCTGCACCGTCGAGCAAGCCGCCGATCGAGATCGTTCCCGACGATACGATCGCAAACGCGCGTGAACCGACCACGCGCAACCGCCAGCTGGAGCTCAGCGTCAGCGCGGGGACCACCAGCGCGGTGATCGGACCGGACTCCGTCATCGCGTCGATGTACGACGGCATCGAGACGTTGCCGCCGCCCTGCAGGTCCGACAGCAGATGGGTGTCGGTGTTGTAGACGCGCATGCCGACCAGCACCGGCGGCAACGGATTCGTGCTGATCACGCACTCCCGCAGCAGCGTCGCGTACGCCGGGCACGGTCCGGCGATCGGAATACTGTCCTGCATCGCGTCGACCGGAGCCGCGCTGTTAAACCCGCACGCGCTCGCCGACAGCGCGAGCAGAGTGGCCGGCACCAGTCGCATCGGAAATATTATCCACCACCGAAACCGCCACCGAAACCATTCGTGTCGTGAGATCGCGAGCGGGCAGCCCACCGGCCCACACAGCAGCGCCACGGCTCACCATCGCGCGCGCGCGATCGTGCAGATCGCGCGCCATGATAGGTTTGCTGCGTGGAGCGCGACGACCTGGATATGGTGGCGATCGCGCAGCGCGTGCTTCGCGAGCAGGGGTTCACGCCCAGCCTTCCCGCGGAGCTCGACGACACGATCCCGGCGCAACCGGCCGCCGACCATACGATCGATCTTCGGCACGCGCCGTGGTCGTCGATCGACAACGAGGACTCGAAGGACCTCGATCAGGTGGAGGCCGCCGAGCAGCTGGCGGGTGGAAGGATCCGGATGTGGATCGGCATCGCAGATGTCGATGCGCTGGCACCACGAGGCTCGCCGATCGATCAGCATGCCGCGATCAACACCGCGACGCTGTACACGGGGGTGCGGGTGTTCCCGATGTTGCCCGCGCAGCTGTCAACCGACCGGACGTCATTGCTCGAGGGCCGGGACCGGCTCGCGGTGGTTACCGAGCTGATCATCGATCCCGAGGGGCAGATCGAAGCGACGGCGACCCGGGTCTATCGCGCGCTGGTCAGCAATCACGCGAAGCTCGTCTACGAACGGGTCGGCGGCTGGCTCGAGGACCACGGCCCACCGCCGAAGGATCGCAGGATCGCGGATCAGGTCGCGCTGCAGGATGAAGCTGCGCAGCGGCTGCGCAATCGACGCTACGACAACGGCGCGCTCGATCTCGAGAGCATCGAAGCTCGGCCGGTGACCCGCGATGGCCGCGTCGTCGATCTGGAAGTGCTGCTCAAGAACCGTGCCCGGCAGCTCGTCGAGGACTTGATGATCGCCGCCAACGGCGCCACCGCGCGCTACCTCGAGCAGCGCGGGTTCTCGTCGATCCGACGGGTCGTGCGTGCGCCGAAGCGGTGGGATCGGATCATCGACCTCGCGCGTAGCTACGGCTTCGAGCTACCGGCGGAGCCGCGGCAACGTGCGCTGTCGGAGTTCCTCGCAACACGGCGACGTGCTGACCCCACGCGCTACGCCGATCTCTCACTCTCCGTGGTCAAGCTCCTGGGTCCGGGAGAGTACGTGCTGCAACGAGCGAGCGACCCGGACTACGGTCACTTCGGGTTGGCGGTCGACGACTACATGCATTCGACCGCCCCCAATCGCCGCTATCCCGATCTGGTGACCCAGCGCTTGCTCAAGGCCGCGAGCGTGAACGCGCCATCGCCATACACCGACGACGAGCTGGTCGAGATCGCCCGTCACTGTACGGATCGCGAGAACGCAGCGCGCAAGGTCGAACGAACGATGCGCAAGGTTGCGGCCGCGGCGCTGCTGTCGTCACGGATCGGCCACGAGTTCGATGCGATCGTCACCGGCGCATCACCGAAGGGAACCTATGTTCGGCTGGTGCGCCCCGCCGCCGAAGGCCGCGTCGTGCGAAACGAGCGTGGCCTCGACGTTGGCGATCGGACGCGGGTCAAGTTGATCCATACCGATCCCGGGCGGGGCTTCATCGATTTCGCAGCGCTGGATTGACGCGCGTCAAGGTCAGCTAGGCGGAGGAGACACGGCTCCGTCGATATCCGCTGCGCCATGGATCTTGATCACACCCGCCGCGCCGCCCCCGCCGCCGCCGCCTGCGCCTGGAGGATTGGTCAGGGACGCACCGCCGCCATTGCCGCCATTGCGAGTCGCACCGGCGGCGCCTGCCCCACCGTCGCCGCCTCCCGAGGATGCACCCGAGCCGCCTGCGGCGGCAGCCGCGGCTGACGAGGGATCGTCACCGGCGTCGCTCGCGGCGGTGTAGCTACCCTCGCCTCCACCGCCGCCATTCGCCATCACCTCGGCGGCCGCGGTGATGGCGATCTCGGGCGCGTCCAGGCCGATCATGCCGCCTGCGCCACCGCCCCCACCGCCACACGCGTCGGTGCAACCACCTCCGCCGGCACCCGACGCGTTCAGCGTCCCGGCCACCGAGATTCTGGTGCGCGCGATCAGATACATCCCGCCGCCACCATGCCCGCCCGCTCCGCCCGACGAACCTCCGGCGCTTCCTGGACAACCGCCGCGCAGCTGAGCAGCTGGCGTCGCAGCTGGCGATGCCACCCCACCATCGCCGACAGTCACGATCTTGGTGATCCCGTCGCCGCCGTCGCCGCCTTTGCCGCTGAAGCTGCCGCCGTAGCCGCCACCATCGGACGTCGGCGCGGTTCCAGCTCCGCAACCGACATCGGCGCCCGCGCCGACCCCGCCGGTGCGACGGCTCGCGACGTCGATCGTTCCGCTCGGACCGACGTCGATGTCCGTCATCGAGATCAGCACCAACGCCCGATTTCCTCCCGCACGGAACGTGCCGTCGATGTCGATCTTCGTCGCCGCGATCACGCACAGCTCGGGGCTGGCACCGATCATCATGGTGCAGTTCGCGTTGTTGCTGGTGTCGATCGCCATCGAGCTGCCGACGGTCAACGGCATCGTGGGAACGCTGTCGAGGCAGGTGGTGACCAGACCGGTGCCAAAACACAGATCCGGAGCGTCTGGCGATGGCTCGATCGTTCCATCCGTGAGCTTGCCGTCGCTCGCGCCGCCGTCGCCCGGCGGATCGATCGTGGATGGATCGATCTCACACGTGCTGGTGGACACCGCGCACACCAGCGGTGTCGGACACGCGCCGCCTTCGCCACACGGTGCGCCGGCATGGGGCGTTGGGCCATAACAACCGGCCAAGGTCAACATCCCAACAGCGAGTCGCACACCTGGAGTATCGCCGATTCAATTGGGCGTCGCGAATCGATTTTCGTCGACGGACACCAACGCTGCTGCGCCGATCACATCGCCGGCGGCGCCGGCGAGATTGCGCCGTTGCATGTCGCGGCACCGTGTAGGTGAACAACGCCTAAGCTCCCACCGCCACCGCCGCCATCGCCATTGTCAGTCGCCTCACCATCGCTGCCCTGACGGGTGGCACCTGCAGCGCCGGATCCGCCGTTCCCGCCATCGCTTAGGGCCCACCACGACATCGCTGCGGGTTGACGTTGGCTCGCCGGTGAACGACGCAACGTGTCCGAGTGGTCGGTTGCTGCGAGCGCGTTACCAGCCGCGCTCGAACGCCGGCCGGCTGTCACAGCCGAGCGTCTGCAAGAGCGACTGCTCGGGGATCGCGCGGAGCTTGCGCTCGAACGCGAGCTCGACGGGCTTGCCTGCCCCCAGTCGCACCGCGCAGCTCACCGGGAGCGCCTGGATCAGCCTGAACTCCGGGATCATCGTGCCGAGCTCGTGGATCGTCACGCAGTCCACTTCGTCGGGATCGTCGTGGTCGTGATCGGGCTGGCAGCAGATCGCGATCCAGCCCGAATCCTTGGCCTGCGCGGGCCCGCGCGCGAACGTGATCCGCGCGTCGCGCGCAACCCGGCGACAGAAGTACGTCAAGCGTAGGGGATCGGGAAAGTCGAGCTCGTCGCCGAGGCCCACGCTCGTGCAGACGTCGCGCTGGCGCTCGAGGGTGCGCAGCGAATCCTCGACCGAATCGATCCACACCACGGGCATGCTCCCCGGCTTCGGCTCGTAGAGCGCGAGACTCTTGTCGGAGCGGCCGCGCACCTGAAACATCGCCGAGCAGAATCGCACCGTCTCGCCGATGTCGAACGTGGTCCCCGCACGCACCGAGGACTCGATCCATTCGAACAGGCGATCGCTGAGCGCTGGGCCTGCGCTGCCGACTTCGAGCTCGAGCTCGGGATGTCGTGCGTCTCTGCATCGAGTCGTGCGCCGGCGCATCTTCGATCAGCTTACCTCAGAGCGATCGGCCGTCCGATCCGGTTTTCGCCGATCGTCACGCGCTGCTCGTCGGGTCGATGGCACACTGCGCGCGTGGAGTTTCGGTTCGGAGACATCGCGGTCGCGTGCACCAATGTCGACCGAGTCATGTTCCCGGACGCCGGGATCACCAAGGGAGAGGTGCTCGCGTACTACGCCGATATTGCCGAGGTGATGGTTCCGGAGCTTGCGCATCGGCCGCTGACGCTCGAACGGTTCACCAAGGGCGTCGACCAAGGTGGCTTCTACCAGAAGCATGCACAGAAGCACTACCCGCCGTGGATCGGTCGCGTCGAGCTCGGAGCCAAGACGCGTGTGACCTATCCGCTGTGCGACACCCCCGCGGCACTGGTCTACTTCGCCAACCAGGGCGGCATCGTGCTGCATGTTTGGACCAGCCGGCACGACGCTCCGGATCATCCCGACGAGCTGGTGTTCGACCTCGATCCTCCGGAGGGCCGCTTCGACATGGTGCGTCAGGTCGCCCGGATCCTGCGCGAGCTGCTCGACAAGCTCGAGCTTGCCGCGTTCGTGAAGGTCACCGGATCCAAGGGCGTCCACGTCGTCGCGCCGCTCGACGCGACAGCTTCGTTCAGCGACGTGCTCGGGTTCTGCGACCACGCGTCGAGGCTGCTGTGCACGCTCTACCCCGACCTGGTGACCAGCGAGTTCTACAAGAAGGATCGCCGCGGCCGGCTGTACCTCGACACGATGCGCAACGCGTATGCCGCGACCATGGTGGCGCCGTACTCGCTGCGGGGTCGCCCGGGCGCGCCGATCTCCGCACCGATCGAGTGGAGCGAGCTCGACGACATCGCGCCGGATGGGATCCGCATGCGCGAGGTCCGTGCTCGACTTGATCGACGCGGCGATCCATGGGCGCAGCTGCGCATGCGTCCCGGATCGATCGCAACGGCGCAGCGCGCGCTCGATCGGCTGCTCGCGACGGCGGGAACCTGATGCCATTCACCGCTGCACACGTCGCCGCGGTACTGCCGGCCGTGCACTGGCAGCGGCGGCTGCGCATCGATCCCACGTGTCTGGTGATCGGCAGCATGGTCCCCGACTTCGAGTACTTCGTCCGCGGCGAGCAAGTCAGCTCGATCAGCCACACCTTCGTCGGACTGCTGGTCTGGTGTCTGCCGATGACGTTGATCCTGGCCGCGCTCTACCATCACGTCGTGAAGTGGCCGGTGCTGCTCGCGGCACCGCGCCGCCTGCTCCGGGCGTTCGGCGACACCGAGGACATGCCGGCAGCTCGAACAGCCCGCGGGCTGTTCGCGATGGTGGTCGGTTCGCTGCTCGGGGCGTCGACGCATCTGTTGTGGGACGGTGCGACCCACGCGCGTGGCCTGTTCGTGCGCGCGATCCCCGAGCTGCGCGCTCGCTATGTTGCCCCGGTGATCGGCGAGACCGCGCTGCACCGCATCCTTCAGCATACAAGCACGCTGGTCGGGCTCGCGATCGTGGTCGCGTACGTTGCACCATCATTGCTACGCCGCCCCATCGCGATCCACGTCGAGCATCGCCGCCGCGCACAGCTGACGTTCGCGATCGTGATCGCGGTGTGCGTCGGGCTGATGCAGGTCCGCCTGCACCTCGCGCACCTCGATGACCCTGGGAGCATCATCGTGGGTACGATCTCCGGGCTCCTCGCCGGCACCGTGCTGGCAAGCATCCTGCTGCGCGACGCGGGCCGCGCGTTTCGTGAGGCTGCGCGGGCGCAGGGTGCGCCGCTGTCGGATACGGCGCGTCAGGCGTGACGACGCTACCCAAATCCGGGCGGCCGCGGAGACGGTGCTGCTATCATCGGTCGCATGGGAGGATCCGGTGAGCCCGTCAGCGCGAGCGGGTCGCCCGCCGCACCGACTGGACATATCGAGCTCGGCCCCGGCTCGATGGTCGGCGAGTACCGGATCGAAGGCATGCTCGGTGAGGGCGGCATGGGTCGCGTGTACTCGGCGACCCATCCGGTGATCGCCAAGCGCGCGGCGGTCAAGGTCTTGCACCCCGAGCTATCGATGCACCGCGAGGCGGTGGAGCGGTTCATCCAGGAGGCGCGTTCGGTCAACCAGATCGGCCACCCCAACATCGTCGACATCTTCGCGTTCGGAACGCTGCCCGACGGCAGGTGTTACTTCGTGATGGAGTGGCTGCGCGGCGAGAGCCTGCGCACCAGGATCGAACGCGGTCTGCTGCCGCTGGCGCACGCGTTGGGATTTCTGGAGACCGTGATGATCGCGCTCGAGGCCGCACACGAAAACGGCATCGTTCATCGCGATCTCAAGCCCGACAACATCTTTCTCGTCGAGATCAAGGGCACGGAGCCGCAGGTCAAGCTGCTCGACTTCGGGATCGCCAAGCTGCTCGGCAACGACAATGCTCGCGCGGAGCGCACGCGCACCGGGAACCTGCTGGGCACGCCCGCGTATATCTCGCCGGAGCAAGCGCGGGGTCACCTCGTCGATCACCGCACCGACATCTACGCGGCGGGGGCGCTGGCATACGAGCTGTTCACCGGCGAGCTGCCGTTCCCCGCCGACAACGCCGCCGACATGATCGCGAAGCATCTGTTCGCGCAGCCACCCTCGGCGATCGCGAAGAATCCACAGGTGCCGCCACCGCTCGACATGATGGTGATGCGCATGCTTGCCAAGGAGGCGGCGCATCGGCCAACGCTGGCGGAGGTGCGCGACGAGCTTCGCCGCGCGATGCAGTTCGTCACCGCACGAGGCGTAGCCGAGCACGGTGGCGGTGGTGTCCCGGCACAGGGCACCGCGCCCGGTGCGTACAGCCCCGTCGGCGCGATGCCGACGCCGAGCACTGCAACCACAGGCGACCGAGCCGCGAGCTACGGCCATCCCACACCCGCGTCCGCGTACGCGATGCAAGCGCCGGGGATGCACAGCGTGACGACGTCGCCGCCTGCGGCGAAATCACGCGCTCCGCTCGCCATCATCGGCGGGTTGATCGCGATCGTCGTCGGTACGGGTGTGTTCGTCGCAGCCCGCGGCAACCGTGCCGGCGACTCCGCCAAGCCGTCCGCGATCGATACTCCCGTGACCGCCCCGCCTGCGCCCGCAAGACCAACGGACGTCGCGCCCGCAGCCGCGGCCCCACCCGGGCCAGTCACGCCCGAGCCGCCCACGCCCGAGCCGCCCACGCCCGAGCCGCCCGCGCCCGAGCCGCCCACGCCCACATCCCAGGCGGTCCCGCCGGAACGCCCCGCACGATCGCCTGCCCTCGCTCCGCCGAAGCCGGCGAAACCTGCGCGCGCCAAGCCGCGCAAGGCCAGACCGATCCAGATCGAGGACCGCGACGCTGCGATGTAAAGGAGTGGTGATGACGACAGCCTGGATGGTGGGCGCCACGTTCGCCGCGACGGTCTCGACGGTCTCGACGATGTCGACGATCGCACCGGCCGGACCCGCTGCCCAGGGTCGATCCGCGCGCGGCGGTGCGACCGCCCTGCTCGACGAAGGTTGCCGACGCGATGATCGTGGTGATGGCGGGGGAGGTCCTGGCGTGGGTCGAAACCGGATCAGCGCGACGATCACCGGCGTCGCTGTGGGCTCCTCACCACCTGCTTCGCAGTAGCCGTGGCGTCGCTGATGTCGAGCGGCGACGGTCCGGTCGCCAGGTGTGCACTTTGTGATGGCGCGGCCGTCGGCCCATGCGCTCGATGCCGGCGGGGCGTGTGTGGAGACTGCTGCGAGCTGACCGATGGTGGCGCCACGACGTTCGCGATATGTCTGTCGTGCATCCGTCGCGGTGGCGCGTCGCTGGTGCCTGCCTGGCTCGGCCTGCTTGGATGGCTCGCGCTCATCATGCTCGGGCTCACTGCGATCGCGATCACGATCGTGGTGCTCCGGCGATGACCCCGGCCAGACGACGGTCGACAAGCAATCGGCCCACACCTATCGTGGATGAATGACCGCAGGCATCCTCGCGAGCCTCGGGCTGTACGGCGGGACGCTGATCGTTGCGTTCGTCGCCGGGATGTTGCCGATCGTGGGGATCGAGGTGTTTCTCCTCGGTATCGCGACGCTATACGCGCCATCGTGGGGCCAGCTGATCGCGCTCGTGTTGCTCGCTGCGCTGGGGCATCAGATCGCCAAGACCTCCTGTTACCTCGCCGGAGCCGGAGCGATGGCGCTGCCGCGCGGCAAGCTCAAGCAGCAGCTGGACGCCGCGGTCGGACGCATCGAGCGGTGGAACAAGCAGCCGATGCTGATACTCGGGCTCTCCGCAACGGTCGGCTTGCCGCCACTCTACTTGCTCTCGTTCATCGCGCGGCCCCTGCTCGGGATCGGATTCTGGCGGTTCACGATCGTCGTGTTCATCGGACGCGTGCTGCGATTCGGCGTCACCACGGCGGCGCCGCTGTTGCTCGGATAACCGCCCGACGTGATCGGCTAGGCGATCGGCCGCATGACCGGCGGCTGCGTCGCGGGCATTCCGCGATCACCCCAGACCGCGAGGCCGTAGCGAACCACCTTGCGATCATCCTCTCCTTCGAGATCGTGCCAACGTTCGTCGAGCTGGTCATACGTGAGAAACCCGCGCTCGTGCTCGAGCATCGGGTCCTCGAACACCACGCCTGCGCCGGTGTAGCCGATCGCCACCACCCAGTGCCCGTCGGACCAATGATCGAGATACGACGCCGGCGGTGGCGCGGCCCATGCCTGCAACATGACGATCACGGGGTGGCCCCGATCGAGCTCCGCGCGCAGCGCGTCGTCGGTCATCGGGCGGTACTCGCGATGTTGCAATCCATAACGCTCGAGCACCTCGATCAGCTGCGCCGGATCGCTGCCGGTTGGAGACATCCTCATGTCGAGCTCGATCTCGCGCTCGGTCGCAGGTCCAGCACCGTAGTAGCGGCACACCGCGAGCACCGCCGCTGGACCGCACGTGTAGTCGGTGGTCTGGGTGACGCTCGAGAGCGCGACCTTGATCGGAGAACCCGACGCCGCGGTGGGCCGCTCGTCCATTGGTTGTCAGCCTACTCTCTTGTGCCGCCGGCGGTTACATGCGAACGAGGGGCATGAGCGATCACCCGACAGACTTCGTGGGCAGCGTTCCCGACGCGATCACCTCGTCGATCAAGAACCAGATGCCCGACGCGGTCGTGGAAGTGTCGGGCGGTGGCGGCCACTATACGATCTCGGTGATCTCGACGGCGTTCGCCGGCAAGAGCATGCTCGAGAGCCAGCGACTCGTGCTCTCGGCGATCAAGCATCTGATCAACGGCGCGAGCCCGCCGGTGCACGCCGTCGACTCGCTGATCACACGCACGCCTTGACCGACTATGGGGCATGCCCCGCGTCGGTCGCGCGTCGAGGTCGATCGAAGTGGCGACAAGGTTGGTCGGCATGGATCGGCATGATGGGTCACGGTCCGCCGAGCAGCTTCGCGACGGAGTCGCGCGTGATCGGGTGATACAGCGACTTCGCGCGCTCGAACGTGTCGGCCGCGATCTTGCGCCAGCGGGCATCCTTGGTGGTCATCATGGCCTCGTACACGGGCATGACCATGCGGCGCCGCCCGACGTGCAACAGGAACTCCTCGATCGCCGAATCGAGGCTCGGCGCACCCGAGCGGATCACGATCGGATACCAGTGCATCAGGATCTCCGCGTTGCGGGCCCACGCCGCGCGATAGCGCTGATCGAGGTCGACGAGCTTCGCCGGATCGATGTCGGCGGGCAGCGCACGCAGGAACGCGACCCACTCGAGCGTGGGTGCATCGCCGGGCGGCAGGATGTCGTCGGCGTCGATGCTCGAGACCTTGGCGAACGTGCGCGCCGCCTGCTGGAGCGCCGCGATCCGTGGCGAGCTGGCGCGTTTGACGTCGGCGGGCAGCCCCGGCTCGTGTAACCAGTGCGCGAGCTGCTTGGTGGTGAACGGGCAGCCCTTCGCGATCAGCTCGGCCCTGGCCTCGAGCTCGAACGCGCGCGAATCGGTCGATTGAAACGCGCGGCGATCGAAGCGCTGGCGCAGGAACTGATCGAACTTGTCGCGGCCGCACGCGAGCTCGAGCTGGCGCAGAAATACCGCGCCCTTTTCATACGCGACGTCGGACCCCATGTCGTCAGGATCATCGCCCGCGCCATAATCGAGGGCGAGCCGGGTCGATCGAGCGTTGGGCCCCGCCTCGGCGACGAACTTGTCGAGATCTTGCCCGCCGAGCACCCACAGGACGTCCGACACTGCCGCGCCACGCAGCTGCTCCATGATCCGGCGCTCGACGTACGTCGTGAACCCCTCGTTGAGCCAGAAGTCATTCCAGGTCGAGTTGGTGACCAGATTGCCGGACCACGAATGCGCGAGCTCGTGGGCGATCAGCGACACCAGGCCGCGATCGCCGGTGATCACCGTCGGCGTCAGGAACGTCAGCCGCGGGTTTTCCATGCCGCCATACGGAAAGCTCGGAGGCAACACCAGCATGTCGTAACGACCCCAGCGGTAGGGACCGTAGAGCTGCTCGGCCGCCGTCATCATGTCCTCGACCTCGGCAAACTCGGCGGCGGCGGCGTTCACGACCGACGGCTCGGCGTACACGCCGCTGCGTGGCCCGATCGGACGAAACGCGAAGTCACCCACGGCAAGCGCCATCAGATACGAGGGGATCGCTTGCTCCATCTTGAACGTCCACACACCGCCGGGCACCAGCGCCGTGGGGTTCTCGGCGCTCATCAAGGCCCACTGGCCGGGCGGCACGCGGATCGTCGCGTCGTAGGTGAACCGGACCGCGGGTGAGTCCTGCAGCGGGATCCAGGTGCGAGCGAGGATCGCCTGCGATTGCGTGAACAGCATTGGATGCTGCTTGCCCGACGTGCCGGCCGGATCGACCCACAACAGCGCCAGGGCCTCGGGTGACGTGTGATAGGCGACCTTGATGCAGTCCTCGCTGCCGAGCGCCACCGTGAGCGGCTGGCCGAGCAGCTTTTGCGCCGCGCCCAGCGTGAACGACAACGGCTTCGCCGAGCGGCACTCCGCGACCGACGCGATCGAGAGGCCGTTGGTGTCGAGCACGACATCCTTGGCGGATCGAGTCACGCGCGCGAGCGTCAGCGCAGCCGTGCCCGTCAGGGTCTTCGCGTCGAAGTCGACCGCGAGGTCGAGGGACAGGTGTCGAACCACGACCCGTTCGGGCACTGCATACGAGTGCGGGTCGCGCCGCGTGGCGGCTGCGGTCGCCCCAGGCGCCCCCTTGCAGGCGGTCATTGCGAACAGGGCAACCACGACGAGCCGGTGCATGAGGCGCGTGTATACCTCGACGAGCCGGCTCGTGCAGGTAGGAACCGTGTGTCCTCCGAGCGCCTGTCGCGACCGGAGCCGCGCGTGGCGCTGCGAGGTCAGGTCAGCGTGCGGCGGCCTGGGCCGTCGCGAGCGTTTCGGTCAGATACGCCTCGATCTGCTCTGGCCGGGGAATCTTGCACTCACCGCTCTGGGTGAGCGTCGATTCCCATTTCCAGTACCCCGGCGGGCGTTCCGGGTCCGGCGTCTTGCGCTTCCAGTACCACAATCGTGCTTCGCGAACGCCGGGTGGATAGGGGTCGGCGGCGCGCCCGTAGTCGTTGGTCCATAGATAGAACCGCGGCACGTAGCCTTGCGGCGCACCAAGCTCGACGATCTGCTTGAGCTTGGGTGGATCCGAGGACACGAACGCGCGCAGCGCGGCAAATGCGGCTCTCGCACACGCGATCGCCTCGGGTCGCGCGCTATCGACGTTGGGGTCGGTCTCACCCGGCGCCACGACCCCCTTCTCGGGATAGAACCCCCAGAGCACTTCTTCGGGGTACTTGATCTCGGCGGCACCGCTGTACGGCCAGTACTCGGCACCCGCCAGCAGGTACCCGTTGATCGTGAAGCCATCCATCTTGTCACCCGCGTCGCCGACCGAAGCGGCCGGTGATGAGCTCGCGGGCACGCCGGGAGTGGGCGCGACGAGTGCGGGCGACGAACCGCCGCAAGCGATGAGGACCAGAGCGAGAGCGCAGCGCATGGCCCGCTGATAACACGGTTACGACGTCGGCGCTGGACGCCCCAGGAACGTCTGCAACGACGAACGATCGACCCGGAGCAGCCGCGCTGCCTCGGACAGGTCGCCACCGCATTCGGAGACCACGCGCGTGACGTGCTCCCATTCGACGAGCTCGAGGCTGAGCGTCTGAGGCTCGGCGTGCAGGATGCCGGGATCTTCGGCGCGCAACAGGATCTCGTTCATCGTGCTCGACTTGTGGACCACGTCGTCCGCGCCCGCGCGCATCGCCGCAACCGTGATCTCCGTCGACGCGTACGCGGTACATACCGTGATGAACGTCGTCGGCAGCTCCGCTTTCAAGGTGCGGACGAGGTCGATTCCCGACTCTCTGCCCAGCTGCAGATCCACGATCGCGAGATCCGGTCGCTCCGTCCGTGCCACCTCTCGTCCCTCGTGCACGCTCCGCGCGGTGAAGACGTCGATGCCAGGAGCTCGCGTTCCGGATCGCGCGAACAGCGTCAGGTACACCTCATCATCGTCCACCACCAGCACCGAACGAATGTCACGCACCTTGCTCATTGGCGCCCCCCAACCACTCTAAACGGGTGGAGATGAGCTGCACGGCCTGGCTGCAACAAAAGTAGGCGGAACCGTCACGACCAGGCGCGAACGGATCCGTGAGCTGGCCCGCCATGCGGCCCGCGTAGGGCGACGCGTGCCACGTCCATCATGGAAACACGAGCTCGAACTCATCGGCGATCATGCTGCGGAAGTAGGTGCGCGGCGTGCACGGCGTCGCATTCACGACGCCAGCCATCACCGTGCCGGTGCAGTTGGGGCGACTACCCGACGGTGCGATGACGCCCCACTCGGGGCACTCCGCTCCGTTGTGATCGGAGTCGATGCAGATCCGCAGTGGCGCCGACACACTTCGATTGCCGAGCTTGTCGTAGGTCAAGGTCGCGGCGCACGCCCAGCCATCGTCCATGTTGTTGGCCCGAGCATCGAACGCGTAGCCCATGCAGTTGCCGCCATCCGTCGGCGGGATGCCGAAGATCTGCGGAGCATCGCCGAACGACGTGGAGATCGCGACCGTGGCGGAGAGCTCCGCAAAACACAGCGACCCTGGCGGCTCGGAGTCGTTGCCGATGGCGCATTCGGTCGCGTTGAACCCGGCAAACGTATCGCCCGTGAAGTACGCGGCGCCGGTGGGTGTGATGCCCTGAAGCGTCACCACCGCCGCCTCGTTGGAGGTCATCGGGACGATCGCAGGAACGATGTCCGGGTTGATGTCGTCGCACACGCCGTCTTCATCCGTGTCGACGACCAGCGGAACACTGGAGTCGTCCCATACAAACAGCTCGACCGATTGCAGGCCGGCATACGGGATGAAGAGCGACGTGTTCATCGTGCCGGTGTTGGACAGGTCGGTCGCGCGTGCCCGCAGCTCGATCAGCTGCGGCACCGACTGACCATCGTCGGGAGCATCGCCGCCGAGCGGATCGAAGTCGCGGCTGCACACCTGTAGGCCCGCGTCGAACGCGACCATCCGCACGTACGGCGGATCGAGCGACGACAGCGGAGGCGTGTTGTCGAGCGTGACCGAGAATCCGAGCTGCGCGTCATCACCCACGGTGTCGACCGCGCGCACGACGATGTTGGGCGCCACCAGGCCGGCCAGGTCCTTGGTGTCGAACAGTCCGGTCCAGGTGTTGGTGCCGGGCTGCTGGTCCATCGTGATCGTGTAGCTGCTGATCGTCGCGGTCAGGCTGGAGATCCCATCGTCATCGCTGACCGCGACCTCGAGCTTCATGACGCCGGCGATCAGCTGACTGGGCTGCGGACTCACCAGCATGATCTGTGGCGCGGTGCCGTTGCCCGGTGCGTCGACCGGTAGCGCCGCATCGAGCGCATCCGGCCGGATCGTGTCGATCGGCACGCCGGCGTCGCTCATCTGCCCATCGACACCGGGTGGCGGTGGGTTGTAGTCGTCGCCTCCATCGCTGCATGCGAGCTGGAGCGACGTCACACCAAGAGCGATGACAGGACAGATCGATAGCCGGCTGAGCTGGTTCCCCACGGGCCCGATTGTCGCCCGGAGCGAAGCGGCGGGGCAACTACGCGACCCGGCGCGCAGCGCGGAGATCGCGGCGCGATCTGACGCGAATCCGCGGCCGATGTGATCGCGCGATCGTGGCCGCGCCTTGGTCGACGCTACTTCGCGCTGATCCAGAGAAACGCCAGGCAAGTCACGTAGATGAAGGTCTTCCAGCGAAACGGCATCCGAGGCTCCTGATCTGCTTTGAAGCTCGCACGCGCGCTCGCACCTTGCCTGACATCGAGGCTAACCACGGATCACGTGGCCACGATCCGAGGCGTGTTCTGCAGTTGCCTGCGCAGCAGTTGCCAAGCGCAGGGGTGGCAATAGCAGTCGCTAGCGCACTCGAATGGAAGCTCGACTAGCCAGCCGCGGCCGCGGCCGCAGCCGCGACCGCGATCCCTGCGAGGCTTTCACCGGCGATGAAACCGGACGCAACGGGCACTACATAGTTGCCCGCGATCGCCGGCTGTTTGCGGCGCAGCACTTCGGCGATCAGCGAGCCGAGAAACATCGCGATGCCGTTGCTGGCAGGAATGACCATTGCCAGTCCCAACGCGTTGGGCGACGGGATCAACCGCTTGAGCTTCGGCTTCGCCAGCTTTTCGAACACCGCCAGAACGACGCCAATCGAGAGGCCGATCCCGATCGCGACCTTCTTGAAGTGATCGAGCGCGCCCAGTCCATCCGCAAACACCTGAGAAACCCCAGCCCAAACCAGACACGAAGGGGCGGGCCAATCGTCGGTGCCGAGCTGATCCACTGGAACGATCAGCGTGAACGCAGGCATGACGATCGCTGCACCGACGATCACGCCAAACAACTGCGCGTACACCTGGTGACGCGGCTTGGCTCCGAGCAGCCAGCCGGTTTTTAGCGTCGTGAGCAAGTCGGCGGCATGGAGCCCGATGCCGCCAGTCACGTTGGCCGACATGATGTTGCCGGAGAGATTTCCTGGCGTGATGCCGCCATAGATCATCTGAGTGACGGGACCGAGCGCCTTGGTCGGCGTGACATCGGTTTCGCCAGTCACGCGCGCCGCGATGAATCCCATCAGCACCGCGAGCGGCATGGCGATCAACGCGGCCCAGATTGGGATCTCGAACAAGAACGCCATCAAGAAGATCACGATCGGGGACAACACGATGAATCCGGCTGGGAACCACCACTCGGGTGACTCCACGGTCGAGATCGCGTCCTCGCGTTTGCGACCACGAAATGCCGCGGACAGTCCCGTGAATGCGCGTGCCAAGCTCTTGTAATCGAGCGCAAACGACGTGAGTCCCGCGCCCACAAGAATTGCGGCGCCTGGCCACACCGTCCAGGTCACGATGTCCTTGTACTTCGCTGTTTTGATCAAGCCTTCGCCGAGCAGCCAGGGCGCGAACACCAGGTAGGTCCCCAGGCCGCCGAGCAACAGCGACCAACCCGTGCGCAAGCTCATCAGCGCGCCGGCGCCGAGCAGCACGACTTCCGTCTTGAACGTGATCGTCCAGGCCGCCGCCGCTTGGCCTGCGAACGGTAGCGCGCCAGGAATGACCTTCCACAGATCACGCATCAGCGCGATCTGTGCACCGATCAGCCCCGAGAACAGCAGTGCCTGGGCCTTGGTCGCGCCACCTTTCGCATCGGTTCCGTGGATCGAGCGAATCGTTTCGGCCGTTGCGGTTCCTGTGGGAAATGCCAAGCCTTCCTTGTTGATCAGCTGGCGCTTGATGGGAATGGCGGCAAACACGCCCAGGGCAGCGATCACCGCGAACCACAGGATCATCGGAATCTGTGGCGGACGTACCGGCGTGAGCATGACCAGCGCGCCGAACGCGGCCATGTTGCCACCGCCGGTCATATAGCCCGCCCCCGAGGCCACGGTGGTGAGCGCGTTGTTCTCGATCGCGCCGAGCGGCTTGCGTGTGAGCCCAATTGCATGCGCAAGCCAAAACAACCCGAACCCCAGCAGGCACGCCGTCAGGGTGACCCCAAGGCTCCAGCCGGTCTTGAAGAACACGTAGATGTTCGACAAGCACATGACCACGCCGATCACCGCGCCGACCAGCACCGCACGCACGGTCAGGTTCCGCTCGTTCGGCTTGTAGACGTCGCGCAGCCACTGCGCTTCGGGATCGTGGCCGGAGGGAGGAGGGTTGGTCGAGGGTGCTGGAGTGGTCATCCGGTTGGTCCGATCCGCCGGATGCTACTCCACCGCGCTGGCCGCGCGACCCTCGAGGGCCGGTTACCGGCGGCTATTCCTCGCGCAGGGTGTCTTCGCTGATCGGATCTTCGAGCGGAAGGTCGAGCAGTGGTGCATCGAACCGAACCGCGGTGACGAACCGAAACAGGTTGTCATCGTTCGGATCGCTGAACGTTCGAACCACGTGAGCGGTGGTGGACCCGGTGCGTCCGATCCGGAACATCAGCGTCACTCGCTCGCCGATCTCGAATCGGCTCAGGCTATGAAACAGCATCCCGCTGGCGCTCACGTCGCGGATCATGCCGATCCGATTGCGTCGCATCGGCGTGGAGACGCTGACCGGGAGCTGGATCGAATGTCGAGCGAACCGCCTGCGCTCGTGTTCCGCCATCTCGCGATTCGACCCCATACCCGCACAACGCGCAAGAAGCTTTGAGTGGCTTTCGAGCCAGGGCGCCCAGGCTGGATGTCAGCGGATCGAACGCATGACGCGGACCACGGGGCAGGTCACACTGATGCACATGACGATGCCCGACCTCGGCCCCGAGCGCCCGTATGACGCGTCGGAGACCCGCCAGCTCGGCGAGCGCGGCAGGACCACGCCGGGGACCACGCCGATGAGCGGCAGAACGTTCATCATCGCGCTCGTCCTGGTGGCCGCCGTGATCGCCATCGCTGTGGCAGCGCTCACGCACAGCTGACTCAAAACCGGCTGAACACCACGAGGTCGAACGACGGACCCGAGAGCGAGAGCTGACCGATCGGCGATTCCATCGCCGGCAGCTCGATCGTGTCGTCACCATTAGCCACGCGTGGGGTGAGCGACACGGCCGTGGTGGCGACGTAGCCGAGCTCGAGCCGGATCCCGAGCTGGATGCTTGCATGGCGCGGCATTCGCGAGACCAGCTCGCAACCGAGCGCCGCGGTCGTGATCGCACCCCAGCCATGATCTGACGCCGTGCGACCCACCATGTCGAGCTCGAGCGACGTCCGCGCGGCCCCGACGTCGACCCGCGCGGTGGCCGCGACCAGCCGGTGCAGCGCGTAGCGTGCGCGGCCTCCCACCGTGAACGACAGCTGACGGACGTGCGTCGCCATCGATTGGAACATCTCGCCGTCGACCCCGCCGCCGGCGATGCCCGCCGCCGCGAACAGCTGGAGGCGAGGAACCAGCTCCAGTCCGAGCTCTCTAGCATACGAGACCGCAGGACCGGCAAAGCTCTGGTCGGTGAGCGCGTTGGCCGAATCGGTGCGCAACGCTCGCAGCGACGGTCCGAGCCCGAGCTCGTTGCGCTCGGCATGAGCGTCCCCGCTGACGCCGATCACGGCAAGCACGACCAGCGCCACACGGGGCACAGCCATCGGTCGCAGGTCGAGCGGATCGGTGGTCGTCATGTCAGGGCTCCTCGAGCAAGTCGTGGGTCAGAAAGCCTTCGAGCACGATGGCGTCGTCGCGTGCCGCCTGGGGCGACGGGATCACCGTCGCGTGCCCGAGCGGGTCGCCGTGATCGACGAAGATCTTTCCCGTCGTGGTCGACAGCACGCGTACTGGCGGATCGTCGAGCCGGAAGTCGCTCGGATGTAGATTGTCGAGCGCGACGAAGCCGATGCGGGGGACGTTGGGCGTCGCGCCGACCAGGTGCGAGCCATCGGGCATGAAGTCATAGGAATCGAGTCGGCCGGCACCGAGCAGTGGTGCGGTGGACTCGGTCGCCATGTCGAGCAGGCCGAGCACCGTGCGGTCGTCGTCATGCACCAGCATCGCGAGCTCGCGGCCCGGCACCGCCACGACATCGCGCACGGGTGCGGTCAGCTCGATGTTGCGCAGGTTCGCCTGGGTCAGCGGGTCGGTGATGTGCTCGAGATCCAGGATGTGGACCCGCGGCGCTTGCGCACCGATCGACGCGAACAACGCCTTGTGCGGCGGAGCCGAGCCACCGCCGGGGAACAGCACGATCCGATCGACCGGATCGGCGATCGGAACACTCCGGAACTGCGCGGTGTCCGCATCGATCACGACGACCTCGCCGGTGTTGGGCGTCGTGGCGAGCACGTAACGCCGGCCGCTCGCATCGTCGTACACCGCGATGTCGGTCGGCCCACCGCCGGCGCCGAGCTCGGCGAGCAGCGGTCGATAGTCGTTCGCGTTGGTCTCGCTCGGCGACGCCGCATCGAGCACGACCTGGAGCACGTCGCGCGCGTTGTCGCTACGCACATACGCCGAAGCGGTGTTGGGCGCAAACACGACCTCGCGCGGGATCACGGGCTCACCGCCGAGATCGAGCCGGATCGAGACCTCGCGACGGTCCGCGTGGCTCGCGTCGAACACCGTCAAGTTGTTCGCCGACAGCACGAACGCGAACGTGCGCGGCATCGGGTCGGCAGCACCCGGAATCACCATCGGCGGTGATAGCGCGATGCCTTCGGGGACCGAACCGAACGAACGGATCGTCTTGAGCTGGGGGTTGCCGTCACCGGGTGGTCGGGTGAGGTCGATGACGGCGAGCTCGTTGGGGTTGCGAAAGAACCCGGCGGCGTCGGGACCAGCGGCCGAGAAGTACGCGATCGCATGCACGCCATCCGACGACACCGCGATCCGATCGAACGACGATCCGATCGCGTAGGGCGTCGCGGGTGCCTGCGGGTTCGCGGCATCGATCACCCACAGCTGCGGGGCCTCGTCGATCTGACCGGCGCGGATCGCCTCCTCGCCGCGCGTGATCACGAGCAGCTTCTGGCGATCCGGGCTCGGCACCGCGTGAATCGCACGGCGCCCGATGTGCGCCTTGGAGATCACCGGGGCATCCCCGGCAAGCTCGAGCAGGGTCACTCGATCGAGCGCGGAGTCGACGTAAGCGACCTGCGCCTTGAGCGGGATCGGGCCGAGGACGGAGCGGTCCCGGTCCCACAGCGCCGGGCGCTCGTCCTCCCAGCACGCGGTCAGCGCGAGCGCGAGGACGGTGAACGATGCGAAGCGATGCATGGCGATCTCCTCAGTGCACGACGTCGCCGTTGAGGTCGAACCCGGTCACGGTTCGCACGGCGCCGTTGACCAGATGTACGAACGACACCCGACCGAGCGGATGACGCTGGGCGATGAATGCCTGCCCGACGCCGGGCAGGATGCCGACGGCAGACGGCGCCGAGCCGAGCTGCTTGGTCGTGACGACGCCGGTCTCGGTGGTGACGATCTGGACCGCACGGGTCGCGGTCGGCTGATCGCCACCGTCGAGTGCGACGTAGACCCGGCCGCCGTCAGGGCTGAACGCCAGCGGCCCGGGGTCGACCGGTGTGATCTGCAGCTTCGCGAACCCGGTCGAGAGATCGACCAGCGAGTAGCCGTAGCTCTTGTCGATGAAATCGTCGACCGAGGTCGCGGTGGCGGGATCGCCCGGCAGCTTGGCATGGACGATCAGCGCGGTATCGCTCACCGGCGAGAGCGCCAGCGCGCGCGCCGATTTCTTCAGCGGCCAGGTCGCGACCGGAAACCCGGGGACGTCGAGCTTGATCAGGGTCACGCGTTCGTCGAGCGTCGCGTTGGTGAACGAGAGCGCACGCGTCCCATCGCGGGACAGCACGATCGAGCCGACGCTAGCATCGCTCAGATCGATGGTCTCGATCGAACCCGGCGCGAGCACGTCGTTCGGGACGTCGATGATCGCCAGCTGTTTGGCCTCACGTAGCGCCGCGTAGATCCTCGAGCCGTCCGGTGCGAGGTCGATGTCGGATGGTGGCGACGCGAGTGGTAGCTCGTAGCGTTGCCCCGGCGATGGACCGCCCACGTCGACGATGCGCAGCGCGGCGACGCCGGCCTCGCGTACCGCTGCGTACTGTCCGGTCGACACGATGTCGACCTCGACCTGCTCGGGCGGCACGCTCGGATCGGCCACCGCGATCGGCGGCACGATGCTCGGTCCCTGGCTGATCGCCGCGTCGAGATCGATGACCGAGACGCCGTCCTGCGTGATCACATAGGCACGGGTCCCCAGCGCGTCGAACTCGACCTCGCGCGGGCGAAACCCGACGGTGAGGTCCACGGCGCTCTCCTGACCATCCGCAAGGGCGACGACAGTGACGTCCTGAAAGCTTCCGACGCCGGAGATCCCGCCATCGGCGAGCGCCTTGGCGAGATCGAACCAGATCACCGCGAATCGGCCGCTCGGATCGAGATCGACACGATTCAAGTTGGGCAGCGTGGGCAGGACGCGAACGGCATCGGTCGGCCCACTGGGCCGCACGATGCGCACCGTGCCGTTGATCGAATCGATCACCACCACGCCGTCGCTGTCCGGAATCGCCGCCGCCACGCGCGGCGACTCGCCGACCGGCGTCGACCGCACCTCGAGGGTCTCACCGTCGATCCGGACCAGCTCATCCTGATCGGTCATCGCAACGTAGATGAATCGATCCGAGCTCGTCGGCTGGCCGAGCTGGTATTCGGTCTCGACCGGTGGCACGCCGCCGTCGCCCGAGAACGGAGGCTCGCACTGGCCGAAGTCGTTGCACGACCAGCCGGTCGGGCACTCGTTCGACGACAAGCAGCTGAGGACGCCCGCATCGGCCGAGCTCGGGGCCCCGCCCTCGAGTGCCGAATCGCCGGCGCATGCACCTGCGAACAACCAGATCGTGAGAGCACGCCAACGCATGGTCCGGGCCCAATCGCAACCGACATGCCGCTCGGCAACACCGCGATCTCGAGCCGTTGACCGCCGGCAGTTGGTCGTGAACGCAGGATCCATGACCTGAATGTCGTGGGCGTCGCCCGCCGACGCCCACGAAGCGCGAATGCACCCGTGAATGCACCTGGAGCAAATGCGGGCATGGACATCCGGGAGATGTCGCCGGCGTGCCGGGGTTCGCAGTCGCCTTGCGTCTGGTGCTGTTACGGCGCCATGGCCGTGGCGCCGGTTCGCCTACACGTCAGAACTGGTGAACGGCCGTCCCGTCGGACCCGTCGCTGCGGTTACAATGATCGGCGAACGGCGTGCACCGAGACTATCCACCTCCGTCCACACAAGCGATGCGGCAGCTGCTCGACTTGCGGAGCGTTCGCGTCGTCTATCAGCCGGTCGTCGATCTCTCGACGGGTAAGACGTTCGCGTACGAGGCGCTCGTGCGCTCGGACATGCCCGAATTTCCGAACCCGCTCGTGTTATTCGCAGCCGCGGTCCAGCACGCATGCACCGGCGAGCTCGGTCGGATGATCCGCCAGATGTCGATCGCGCACTGCACGACCCATCCGCTGTTTCTCAATATCCATCCCGCCGAGCTCAACGAGCGCTACATCGTTCAACCCGACGATCCGATCTTTCAGCACGAACAAGACGTCTACCTCGAGATCACCGAGGGCGTGCCGCTCTCGCACTTTCACCTGTGTCAGACGATCCTCGCCGAAGTGCGCGGCCGCGGCGTTAATCTCGTCGTCGACGACCTCGGTGCTGGGTACTCGAACCTGAAGTACATCGCGGATCTGCAGCCCCGTGTGGTGAAGCTCGACCGCGGGTTGATCGCAGGGTTGGTTCGTGACTCGCGACTGTTCAGGCTCGTGTCGGGCATCGTGGTGCTGTGCCGCGAGCTCGACGCGGTCGTCGTTGCGGAAGGCATCGAGACCATCGAGGAGCTCCAGGCGGTCGTTGCCGCCGGTGCGCGGTTCGGTCAGGGCTATCTGCTCGCGCGACCGGCGTTCCCGCTGCCCGAAGTGACGTGGCCCGAAGGGGTTGGGCGGTTGTCGCTGCCGTCGGGCCAACGGGAGTTCCCGCGCGCGGGGACTCGCAACGAACGCACGAAGCGCTGACCCGGACCGGCTTGGCAAAGATCCGCAGGCGCTGCAGGCGGAGCTGTACACTCGACCGCGGAGGTGCCCCGGTGCTGAACACGGCGCTCATTCAGGTGCTCGGCGGTGTGTCGTATGGCGAATGGAAGGCGTTCGAGCTGACGCAGACCAAGGCCGCGCTGGCGACCAGCCGCGATCAGCAGGATGACTGGACCCAGATCGCCGCCGAGGAGAAGCGCCACTTCGAGGGCTTCGTTGCGCGGCTACGTGCCCACGGCGGCGATGCCGAGCGTGCGATGGCGCCATTTCGGCGAACGCTCGACTACTTTCATTCGGGGATGCCGAGCTCGGGGATCGAGGAGGGGATCTGGATGTACCTCGGCGAAGGTGTGGCCAATGACCTCCTGGTCTGGCTACGCGACGTCGTGGACGCCGAGACCAGCGCGTTCATCGACAGCGTGCTTGCAGACGAGGTCGGGCACGAAGGCCGTGCCGCCAAGCAGCTCCGCACGCTGATGGCCGAGCACCCCGATCATCGCCGCGAAGCGCGTCGAGCCGTGCGACGGATGATGCGCCGCATGCTGCGCAGCGGTCGCTACGCGCCGGCGCCGCTGCTGGCGTTCTTGCGAATCGGCAAGGCACCACAGCTGGTGGCAGCGATCGTCGGCGGATTCGCGAGACGACTCCACGCGATCGACGCTGCTGCCGCTGGTGCCGCGAACGTCGCGGACCAGCGGGTGAAGGGCTACTGAAGGCCGTAGACCTTGTAGATGCCGCGATCCTTGGAATCCGTATAGATCACGATCCGTCCGATTGAGCGGGTCACCCCGGGCAAGTCAATCTCAATGGGCGGGCTACCGGCCGTAATCCGTTGATCAACGCGCACCTTAATGTCTTTTCGCTCGTCTTTGTCGAACTGAACGAGGATCTGTTTGAGCACGAGGACGCCACGACGAACCTCGAACTTCAAACGGCGGTACTGGCCCCGATTTTTCAGCTCGATGAAGTCGCGGTTGTCGTCATTGCGCTGCGGTGGCGCCAGCTCGACCCAATTCGCCATCGGTGGTGGCGGCGGCGGCGGCGGCCGGTGATCGTGCGGCGGCGGCGGCGGTGGCGGCTCATGGTGATGGGGCGGTGGCGGCGGCGGCTCGGAGCGCGTCGTCCGATGGGTGTGAGGCGATGACGGCCCCGAGGTGACCACGGCCCGTCCTGTGCAGGCGACGAGCGCGGTGATGAGCAATGCACCAAAGATCTTCATACGTCCTCCCATCTTCGTTAGTTAGGCTTCGCAGGCTTGTTTGCGAGTGCCGCACGCGAACACACATGCTCGCAGGTGCGCAGGTCATGAGACGCACTCGAGCGCGAGCAATTCTAAGGGTGAACGTCCGGAAAGCGGCAAGCTTACGACGGTCTTTTTTCTGCTTGCTAACTGGGTCAAATTCGCTCAGCGCGCATGCAGGTAGGTGTCAGCGCCGCGACTTGGTGGCCGAAGGTTTCTTGCTGACTACCTGTTCGGAGCTCGCCGTGCCCGCAGCACGTGAACGCCAGAATCCCACGACTGCTAGCGGCACACCCGGCCAGAGCAGCAGCTCGAAGATCGGTTGCGTGAGCACGCCGACCAGCATCAGCAGCGCGATCAGGCCCAGCATCACGAGCCGGCCCCGCGCGTACCACCGTCGCTTCGACTCGGCCAGGAACAGGATCGCGAGATCGACCGGCAACAGGATCAAGCAGCTCTCGTTCCACCGCACGTACGGCAACGGACTGATGATCGCGAGCAACCACAACACGAGCCCCAGCACCGCGGGCGGAACGATCGCGACCGCGAGCCCCGCTCGCTGGAACTGACCCCACAACCGGGTCGACCACGCCGGCGCGGTCAGCACGAGGATCAACAGCGCGAACAGGATCCGGCCGCTCGGACCATCGGATAGTGGCGGCGGCCCCTTTCGCTGGTACTCGACCACCGGCTCGATCCCCCACTTCGTGTGCACGGCCTCGCGCAAGTACTCCGGCAGGAACATGCGCTCGTAGTACGTGGGCACGCGATCGGTGACCCGACCCATCGCGATGTCGGTGACGAGCAGCGGGATGCGCATGCCGAAGAACCCTTCGCGTGCGAGATCGCGAAACGTCTGGTCGCCCGGCGGCGCGGTCATCGCCCGCAGCGCGCCACCCGTCGCTTCATCGATCACGTCGCGAACACGCGTGGTGCAGTTGTCCCAGAAGTGATCGTACGGGTAGTGCTTGTTCTCCTCGAGGATATCGCTCTCGAGCTTGTCGATCAGCTGCTGCTTCTGGTCGGGCGTCAGCGGCAGCGCCTGGGTCCAGATCGTGCGGTCCGCTCGCTGGTAGATCCCGAGCATCTCGCGCCGCCACATCTTGCCGACCCAGAAGCTCTTGGTGCCGCGGAAGAACCCCCACGTCATCTGCAGCGGCTTGTGAAACTCGCCGATGCCGTAGTTGTAACAGACGTCGTTGCGCGGATTGGGATGGCGAATACACAGCGCGATGTGCCCGTGGCGCTCCCAGATCAGCGAGCCGACGCCCATGGTGACCAGCTCCACGACGCGAGGATCCGGGGCGGCCTGCGTGTCTTGCGGGGGCGGAGATGGCTGATCGGCGATGGCGGGGCGCGCAGCAACGCTGATCGCACAGACCACGAGCAGCGCAACGAACGAACGCATTTCGGCAGAGTGTACCCACACACCGCACGCAATGCTCGACGTGTCGACTCGAACTCGAAAGCCGGTCATGCCAAGCTGGTTGCATGTCGCTGATGGCGCGCGATGCGATCGAGACGCCCGACGCTGCGCGGCGGCAGCTCGCGCTCACCGCGGATCGAATCGCGGAGCTTGGCGCTCGGCTTCGCGCATCGCCACCCTCGAGCGTGATCACCTGCGCGCGCGGGAGCTCCGACCACGCGGCGACGTTCGGCAAGTACGTGATCGAGACCACGCTCGGCAGAGTCGTGGCACCGGTTGGGCCCAGCATCGCCTCGGTCTATGGCCGGGAGCTCGAGGGCCTCGCCGGGGCGCTGTTCATCGCCGTGTCGCAGAGCGGGCGAAGTCCCGATCTGTTGCGGCTGAGCGCGTCGGCCCGGGCCCGCGGCGCGCTCGTGGTCGGGCTGATCAACGATGAATCGGCACCGCTGGCCGCGGCGTGTGACGTGGTGATTCCGCTGTGCGCCGGGACCGAACGTAGCGTCGCGGCAACCAAGTCGTTCCTGCTCGCGGGGCTCGCGCTTGCTCACCTCGCCGCGGCGTGGGCCGAGGATCGCGCGCTGCTCGACCAGCTGTCGCGCGCCCCGGAGCTGCTTGCGGCTGCGGGCTCGCTCGCGTGGTCACCCGTGCTCGAACCGCTCGCGTCCGCCACGAGCACGTTCGTCACCGCCCGGGGCGTGGGCCTCGGGATCGCGTATGAGCTCGCGCTCAAGCTCAAGGAGACCTCCGGACTTCACGCCGAGGGTTTCAGCATCGCGGAGCTTCGCCATGGCCCGATCGCGCTGGTGACCGAGGGCTTCCCGGTGATCGCGCTCGCGCAAGACGATGCGACGCGCGCCACGACGCTCGCGTCGATCGCCGAGCTCGTGCGTCTGGGAGCCACCGTGTGGTGCACGCTCGACGTCGAGGGTGCGCTCCGGCTTCCCGCGCCCGATGCGATGCCCGCGGTGCTCGCGCCGCTATGTCATGCGATGAGCTTTTATGTCGCCGCCCCTGGGCTCGCGGCCGCGCGTGGGCGCGACGCGGATTCGCCGCGCCACTTGCGCAAGGTGACCGAGACCTTGTAGTGGCGAGCTTGCGACGGTACACCTCGCGCATGCTACGCACGTTCGCTCTGTGCCTGCTGATCGCCGGCTCCGCCTGCTCGAACAAGACCGAGTCGGCTCCGGTCTCGACCGCGCCGACGGGGGCCGCGCCTTCGGGATCCGCCGCCTCGCCTGCGCCAGCGCCGATCAAGCCCAGCAAGAACCCGGACGCGGCGAAGGCGTTGATGGCCGAAGGTGCGGTGGTGATCGATGTTCGCCCGGCGTCGGAGTACGCGCAGGATCATCTCCAGACCGCGGTGAACATCCCGGTGAGCGAGCTGCCGGCTCGACTGGCAGAGGTCGAGCAGCTCGTCGGTGCCGACAAGACCAGGCCGATCGTCGTGTATTGCATGGCAGGCGGCATGGCGAGCAAGGCCAAGCGCGCGCTCGAAGCCGCCGGTTACTCGAAGGTCGAAAACGGCGGCGGGATCGACGATCTGCGTTGAGCCAGCGCCGCCGATGGCGGCAGCCTCGATCCATCCCGCGCGCTACCGGCGGCGAGCACCAGTTACCGGCGCGCCGTTTTGTCGGCTTCGAGATCGGCGTTGGCGCGCAGCGCAAGCTCGGGAGGTGTCTCGTGGCCCGCCTCGACCACTCCGAAGTTCGCCGTGATGGTGCCTTCGCAGAGTGCCGCGTCGCGGATGTGGCCTCGGAATCGCTCCGCCAGCCGGCGAGCGCCGTCGAGCGACGTGCCTGGCATGACGATCGCGAACTCGTCGCCTCCGAGCCGGAAGCAGGCATCGATCACGCGCGTGTGCTTCTTGAGGATGGTGGCGATGTCGCGCAGGATCTCATCGCCAGCGGCCTGACCGAGCCGATCGTTGGCGGCCTCCAGCCCGTTGATATCGAGCAGCGCGAGGCTGAACGAATGGCCGTAGCGCTTGTTGCGGCCGAGCTCGGCTTCGATCCGTTCGTCGAACGCGCGCCGGTTATTGAGGCCGGTCAGGGCGTCGTGGGTGCTGTCGTAACGCGGTCGCGGGTAGGTGTACGCGCGATGTAGCGCGATCGCGATGATCTGCGCCAGCAGCGGCAAGGTCTCGACGTCCTCATCGGAGAACGCGCGTGCGCGATTGGCGACCACCGCGAGCACACCGACCGCGTGCTCGCCATACAGCAACGGGACGTAGAGCAGCGAGCCAGCTCCGCTGGCGACCATCGCCTCGCGGGTGTGCTGCGGATCTCCGCCGGTATCGTCGATCCGGACCGGCTTGCGTTCGACGACACATTTGCCCGCGGCGCTCGACTGCTTGGACAGCCGCGTACCGAGCGCGGGCATGCCGCTGCCGCTGACCGCGCGATACACGATGTCATCACCCTCGACGAGTGCGACCACGCCCCCGGCGGCTCCCGTGAGGGTCTCGGCGCGCTCGACCACGATGCGCATCACCTCATCAGCGATCATCCCAGCCGCGGCGATCGCGTTCTGAAGCTCGATGATTGCGAGCAGCCGCTGCGCGCCTGGGGTGGTCATCGCCACCATCATACAAGCGGATCAGGCCGGGACCACAAGCGGGAGGGCGGCTACTTTGCGGCGCGGCGCATGATCACCAGGTGGCCGCGCCATTTGCCGTCGGGATAGCCGAATCGAAACGTGAGCGGACGCCTGGGCTGCTCGGCGAACAGCGCACGCCATGTGCGCTCGACCTGCCGGCCGGCCTTCATGTTCGAGCGGTCGAACGAGCCCCAGGTCTCGTACTCGAATCCCGCCGGTTTGCCGTACGTCGGCAGAAGCCCGGTCGAGTCCGACACCATCCAGGTCACGTGGTCGATCAGGTAGCTCCGCATGGTCTTGAAGTTGTCGAACGTGAGCAGATAGCTCGCCGCCTTGGTCATCCCCGCCACCTTGCCTTTCTTCTGCAGGTGCAACAGCGCGGCAGGGGACTCCTCGAGATGCGCATCGTCGAGGTTGGCCATGATGTGTCGATAGACTTGCACCTTGGTGTGGCCGATCTTGCGGAACCTCAGCTCGATGTTGGCGAGCTCGGCGTTGCGCTTCGCGCGATTGGCTACGTTCCCGATCGTGGCGATGTCGGCGTCGCTCAGGTAGCGGATGTCGCCCTCGGGCGTGAGCTGGAAGTAGCGCAGCGAGACCGGCTCGAACCCGTGAAGCGCAAGCGCCGACAGGCCGAAGATCAGCTGCGTCGGCAGCACACCGCCGCGCATCGCGCCGATCATGTTGGTCGTGACCGAGAAGTTCGAGCGATACAGCGAGCCGAGCTCGGTGGCCACGGTTGCGAGCGAGCTGCGCAGTTGACGGTCGGTGATGTTCGACAGCGCCATCGGATCACCCGCCGGCTCGAGGGACAGCGTGGTGATCTCGTCGGCGTCGGGAAACACCGTGAGCGCGGTCGATAGATCCCCGCCGGCGAATGGATACACGACGACCTTGGGAATGTTCGACGGTACGTGCGCCGCGAAGAACGGTCGCGCCACGTTCAGCCAGTTGGTGCGATACGCGTCCTGGGTCGCGCGCACCTTCTTGCAATGCGTTGCGACGATCGCCGGATTGACGCCGGGTGCCGCGCCTTGCGCGCATGCGCCGACGACGAGCAGCGCCTTGGCCTCGGCGATGAAGTCATGTCCCTGGGCCTGACCCCTGGAAGGTGCTTGGGCAGCCGCACGTCCCAGCGTGGAGACAACGAGCACGGTCGCGAGGACGAGCGTCGGGGCGAGCTTCATGGCGGGGACTGTGCCACACGGCGGGTGAAATTCACGTCCAGCAGCCGGCGATGGGCGCCAACGATGGCGCCCCGTTCAAGGTCGCTGCGCGAGCCTGGCGCGCCGGTGAGACTCCCGAGGTCCGAGATGACACGGTCGACCGGTCGATGGGGCAACCGTGGCCGCACCACGGATGTGACCGGTCGCCACGTCGTCGACGAACGTCGATGCTGCGACGGTGGCGCCCAACGACAGGCTCGGTCCACCATGCGGCGACGAGCGGCCGACGTGCGGCGACCTGCGGCGACGGCGGCCGACGAGCGGTGACGAGCGGCCGACGAGCCGCGACGAGCGGCCGACGTGCGGTGACTAGCGGCGCCGGCGGCGCCCGGTCACTGCCAGGGCGACGAGACCCACCACGATCAACCCACCGAGCAACGACCCGGGTGAGCGGACCGCGCAACCGCCACCATCGCCATCGTCCTCGCCATCGTCATCTGGGTCGTCCGGATTCATGGGCCCGTCCGGCATCGGCGGCCCCGCGTTGGGTTGCCCCGGCGTGGGAGCTCCCACAGCGTACTGGGTACCGACGCGCTGAAGCGACATCCCGTCCGGCGGAGCCTCACCGGTGTTGGTTCCGTAGACGCCCTGCACAGCACTGGTGATCGTTCCCCAGCTCAGGCAATGGATCAGCGTGCTGCTCTGCTTGAAACACGCCTGACCCGACGCCGGCAACGCGATGGTGAGCGTTGCATTCGGCGTGAGTGAAAAATCGATCGCCGCCTGGGTGGTGGCATACAGCATCCTGGTCGTGCCGCTCTCGACATCGAACGACTGGCTGCCCAGCGCTCCGCCCGCTGCGTCGAAGACCTCCAGCGAATAGGGATCATTTGGAAACGATTCGCCCGGATCCTGCAGCTCGACGTATTGCGCCGTCGTGCTGCCGTTGTTCGACAGCAAGACCTCGCCCACCTTCATTCCGTGCTCCACGGCCCACGCGGGGCTCGCGGCCATCAACATCACGATCGCAGCGATGGGTGCTCGCATGTTCCCTCCGGGGGAACGCTATCCCAATCGCCTACGAAGTGCGACCTGCGTCGCGCTGGTCCGGCGTGGTGGTCGCGCCCCGCGGTTGCGATTGGCGCTACTGTCTAGGCATGGCCGAGTTTCGGATCGAAACCCTCGCCCGCGCCGATGCCACGTTCGGGCTGCGCAGTAGGTTCTCAGGCACCGCGATCGACAGCGCCGCCAACGATGCCTGGATCATCGTGTTCGATGGCGATGCACGATTCGATCGGATCGCGCTGGATCCATTCAGCCTCGACGCGCAGCTGGGACTGCCGGTCTCGCACAATGCGGTGCTGGGGATGGTCGTGATCGGCAACTTGCTCGTCGAGGGCGCGGTGCTCAATACCAACCCTGAGCGCGGCCCGTTTCTGCTGGTGACGGGATCGCTGACCGCAAGCGATGTCGTGATCTCGAGCAGCGAGCTGGCGATCGACGGCGATCTCGTCGTGACGCACACCGTGCTGGGGGTCGCGGGGTCCGGCAGACTCCGAGTCGGCGGCGCGACCCGCGCCGAGGTCCTCGTCGCCGGCGATCATGCGATGCAGCTCGATGGCGCGGTCGCCGTGACGGTCGCACAGACCGGACCGTCGTTTCGCGTCGGACAACCCTCCGAGGTCAAGGCTGCGTACTGGATCGGTGGCGTCGCAGCTGCCGACGGAGCACCGATTCGCGGGCTCGGCTCGGAGGGGCCCGCGCATCTCCGCCAGCTCGATCCCGATGTCTTCACCTGGGATGCCTGGGAGGGCATGACCACCGACGATCTCGACGCCGGCCAGACCGAGCTCGATTTCATCGAGATCGACCCCGCGCGGGCGATCGAGGTGATCCGAGCGGGCGAATCGATGCTGCGCGGCAACAAGCGCTGGCCGGTGGCCGTCGTGGCGCCGTTTCCGGTATCGCTCGAGGTGATGGGAACCGGGCGCGTCGCGAAGGCGGGGCGTCGCAGCGCCCGTGCCAGGCCGACCGCGAAACCGGCGGCGGCCAAGCGCGGAACCTCGAAGCCACCGAACCAGCCGAAGCCAGCGGCGAAGCCAAGGACCAGGACGAAACCGAAGCTGAACGCGAACCCGACGGCGAACAACAAGCGCCGCGCGAAACCCACTCCGTCCAAGAGAACGAGGCCGAAGCAAACGACGGCGAAGCGAACGACCGCGAAGCCAACGACGGCGAAGCGAACGACATCGAAGCGAGCGACGGCGAAGCGAACGCCCCCGAAGCGAACCAGGCGGGCGAACGCAAGGCGCTGATCGCCGTCGAGGACCTCGTGGGGGGGCTGGCGAATGCTCCCTGCATGGACGTTGTGGCGCACACCGTTACGCCCATCGCGCGCCCTCGCCGAAGGACTCAGGTGCTGGAGCGGATCCTCACGCCTGTGCGGCGATCGGGCAAACGCTTCTGACCGTTCACACGTAGCGCCGCACGCGCGCGCAGTAGCGCTCGTACTCCTCGCCGAACTTGCGCACGAGATACGCTTCCTCCGGAAGCACCGCGATGACATGAATGACGGCGAGCGCCGCGAACGCGAGCACGACGATCGCGATCGCGCTCGCGGCAACACCGATCGCGATCTGCAGCAACGTCATCCCCACGTACATCGGATTGCGCGTGAATCGATACGGCCCGGAGAGCACCAGTGACGGCGTCGAGGTCCACGGCGCTGGGTTCTGCCCGGTCTTGCGGAACCCGCCCAGCGCACTCGCGAGCAACCAGATCGCGATCGCCGCGAGGATCACCGCCAGTGGCCAGCGCACGATCGCGGGAAGCTGCTCGCGATAGGGGCCCAGCCACTCGGCCACGACGCCGAGCCCGATCGCCAAGGCGAACACCAGGGGCGGCGCGAACCGAACACGGGCTGCGTCCCTGATCTTGATCGGTGGTTCGTCGGTCATCACTCGTTCGTCTTGCTGTCCCGGTGATCACGAGCTTGCAGCCTCGCCGGTGATCGACTCGTCTAATACCCTACCCGCCAGCACATGTTCTCGCCGGCATAGTCGGTCTTGTATTCCTCCCAGGTGATGCCGCGAGGATCGCCGATCGCGGCGCGGCCGGCCGGCGTCACCAGGATCTCGCCGCCCTTGGCAGTGTCCTCCCCGAGCTTCGACGCGAGGTTCACCTCGTGACCGAACACGTCCTCGTCGCCGACCTTGAGGATCTTGCCGTGACCGATGCCAGCGCACAGGATGATCTGCTCCTCGGGTGCGCGGCGCGCGTTGACGCCGCGGCAGATCCGTTGCATCTCGATGACACATTCCAGCGCACGCGCGGGCTTCTTGAACAGCAGGATCAAGCTGTCGGCCTCCACCTTGACCAGGATGCCGTCGAACTGCTCGACGATCGGCAGCAACAGCTTCTGTTGCTCGAAGATCACCTGGAGGAAGTGAATGATCCCGAATCGCGCAACCTGGCGGGAGAACCCCGCGAGGTCGGTGTAGACGATCGCCCATTCCTCACCGAACAGATCCCAGATCCGCTGATCGATCGATCCGGTATCCGCGCCTGCCTGGGTGCGTTGTTCGATCAACTTCCACAACCGCGCAGAGCTACCCTTGAGGTTCCCTTCCATTACAGTCAGGGTACCGTAACCGCGCGATCGAGAGCGGCTGCGGCCGGTCGCCGGTGTGTCCGCGAATGTGCGCTGCCAGAACGTCATCCGCGGCGTTGTAGGTCAGCGCTCGCGACGATCGCCTTGAAGAACGACGATGTACCGGCGAGGTCATGCTCGCCTGCGCTGGTTCCGACACCGTCGGACGTCCACGCTCGCGCGTCAGCCTGACAATGAGCCACGCTAACAAGGCTGGTAACCCGCAGAGATCGCGAGACCACTCGTCGGCACGCCGGCTGCTGTAGTCGACGAGCATGAAGTCGCTCTTGATCTCGTTGGTCCTCGCATGTCCGTTCACCAGCGCATTCGCGGAGTCGCCAGCGGTCACCCGCTCTGCACCGGTCGGCAACGCCACCTCATCAATCGACCGACCCACGAACGTACTGGGGTTGGTGATGGAAGGTTCGCGCGCAACCGAAGCCACGGCGTCCTCTCCAGCCCGTGCGCTCGGATCGTCCGTCGATGATCCGTTCGTCCGCAACGCCGCGATCGCGCTCATCGAGCTGAATCAAGCCGCTGCTGCTCGATCGACCGCACGCGCTAACTGGGATGCCGCGGTCGCCGGTGGCCACCCCAATCCGGCGGGCGTCTGGGCGCGACGCCACTTCGCCGCGATGCAACGCCATCTGCTCGCGGCCCAGCGTTACGACACGGCACTCGAGCAGCTCGAGGCCGCCCGCGGAAGCCGGTAGAGCGATCCCCGTTACGCGCCCGGCAAGGCCGTTCTCCTCGAAGCGCGCCGGCAGATGACGGCGGGCTGGCGGCTGGAACTACTTCAGCCGTGGCTGGTTCCGCACGTTCCTAAGGTACAGCCGCACCCCGCACCGACGAACATCCGCAGACGCTCAGACCGTCGACAGCCGTTCTCCGAGACCATGTTTCGTAGAACGCGCGTGATGCAGCGTTCAGATAACACCATGTTCCGCAGAACCGTTCCGGTGCGACGATGTTCCGGAGAACGAGCGAGGAGCCTCAACTACGAGGCGGAGTGAGAACCGGCGCGCAGCGTGCTCCGGCACGTGAGCACCGGAAGCGGAGCGACAACGAAGTAGTTGAGGCCCGCAGCCGTTCTCCGCGGAAGCGCAGCGACAACGAAGTACCCGCCCCGCAGCCGTCTCCGAGACCATGTTCCGTAGAACGCGCAGGAGGTGCGAGAACGAGGCGGAGTGAGAACCGGACCGCAGCGCACTTCCTGTGCGTGAGGACCGGAAGCGGAGCGACAACGAAGTGATCGCGCCCCGCAGCCGTTCTACGACTATGAGCAGCCGGAAGTCGAGCCACAATTCGGACACTTGTGACACGCACCGTTGCGCACCATCAGTGTTCCGCATTCGTGACACGGCGGCGCATCGGTCTCCTGGACCCACGCACGGCTCGGCGTCTGATCGACAACCTCGACCGGAATCGACGGCGAAGCCGCTTTGACCTCGACCGAAACGAAGTCCTTCGAGAGCAGCGGCACCTTGGGCAGATCGAGCTGCGAGTTACGCGCTGCGGGGTGACGGTCGACCATCGACGGCCCCTCCGACGGGAATCGAATCGCAAGCCAGCGGAACAGGTAATCCATGATCGAGGTCGCGATCGGGATCTCCTGGTTGCCGGTGAAGCCCGACGGCTCGAACCGCGTACCCTTGAACTTCTCGATCAGCACATTGACCGGTACGCCGTGCTGGAGCGCGAGTGAGATCGCGGTCGCGAACGAATCCATCAGACCGGCGATCACCGAGCCTTCCTTCGCCATGCGGACGAAGATCTCGCCCGGCGAGTGATCCTCGTAGAGACCGACCGTGATGTAGCCTTCGTGGCCGCCGATCGAGAACTTGTGCGTGAACGACGCGCGCTCATCGGGCAGCTTGTAGCGCGTCGCCATGGGTGGACCGGCCGGGCGCGTCTTGCGAACGCGGAGCGCCTCCACCAGCCGGCGCTCATCCGGTGCCAGCAGATTCAGTGGATCGATGTTGGCCGCGCCAATCGCCTCGAGCTGCTCGAGCGTGGTGGCCTTGGACCCATCGCTCGTGGCCTGCTTCATGTTCGTCGACAGCGGCTGGGTACGCTTGCAGCCATCGCGATACACCGCGATCGCCTTCAGGCCCATCCTCCATGCCTGGATGTACGCATCCTCGATGTCCTCGACGGTGCAGTCGTTGGGCAGGTTGACGGTCTTCGAGATCGCACCCGACAGGAACGGCTGGACGGCCGCCATCATCCGGATGTGACCCATGTAGTGGATCGACCGCGTACCGTTCGAGGACCGGAACGCGCAATCGAACACCGGCAGATCCTCGTCCTCGATACCGGGCGCGCCTTCGATCGTGTCGTTCTCGTCGATGTGCGCGACGATCGCTTCGACTTCCTTCTCGTCATAGCCGAGCTTGCCGAGCGCCTCGGGTACCGTGTTGTTGACGATCTTGAGCAGACCTCCGCCAACCAACCGCTTGTACTTCACGATCGCGATGTCCGGCTCGACGCCGGTGGTGTCGCAATCCATGAGGAACGCGATCGTTCCGGTCGGTGCGAGCACCGTGGTCTGGCCGTTGCGGAACCCGTATTTCTGACCGAGCTCGATCGCGCCATCCCACGATTCCTTCGCCGACTGCATCAGGTCATAGGGAACGAACGCCCCGTCGATCCGATCGCAAGCCGAACGATGCTTGCGCATCACGCGAAGGAATGGAGTCTCGTTGTCGGCATAGCCAGCGAACGGTCCCGTGGCATCCGCCGCGATCCGCGCCGACGTCCGATACGCCTCGCCGCACATCAACGCGGTGATCGCGGCTGCGTATGCACGGCCTGGCTCCGAGTCATACGGCAGCGAGCGCGACATCAGGAGCGCGCCGAGGTTGGCGTAACCGAGCCCGAGCGGGCGGAACCGATAGCTGTTCTCGCCGATCTGCGGCGTGGGATAGCTCGAGTTGTCGACGATGATCTCCATCGCGGTGATCGTCGTCTGCACCGCGCGCTTGAACGATTCGCAGTCGAGCTCGCCGGCTTGCTCGCCGCGCTGATGCTGGAACTTGCGCAGATTCAGCGATGCGAGGTTGCACGCCGAATCATCGAGGAACATGTACTCCGAGCATGGGTTCGACGCATTGATCCGCGACGTGTTGATGCACGGGTGCCAGTCGTTGATCGTGGTGTCGTACTGGATGCCGGGATCGCCACAGATCCACGCCGCGTCGGCCATCTTCCGCATCAGGTCGCGCGCCTTGTAGCCGTCGAGCTTCTTGCCATCGGTGACGCCGCGCGTATGCCACTCACCGTCACGCTGCACCGCGTTCATGAAGTCATCGGTGACGCGCACGGAGTGGTTCGCGTTCTGATAGTTGACCGAATCATACGCACCACCAACGACGTTGAAGCCGCCGTCGTAGCCCGCGTCGATCAACGCCCACGCCTTCTTCTCTTCGATCGCCTTGCAGTCGATGAAGTCGACGACATCTGGGTGATCGATGTTGAGGATCACCATCTTGGCGGCACGGCGAGTCTTGCCGCCCGACTTGATCGCGCCGGCGAACGCGTCGAAGCCGCGCATGAACGAGACCGGGCCGCTCGCCGTACCACCACCATTGAGATGCTCGCGCGAGCTGCGCAACGATGACAGGTTGGAACCGGTACCCGAGCCGTACTTGAACAGCATGCCCTCGGTCTTCGCGAGCGTGAGGATCGACCCCATCGAGTCATCGACCGAATTGATGAAGCATGCCGAGCACTGCGGATAATCCTCGACGCCGACGTTGAACCAAACCGGCGAGTTGAACGCCATCTTCTGGTGCAGGAGGAGGTGCACCAGCTCATCGCGAAACGCCCACGCGTCCTGCTCGGATTTGAAATAGCCGTCCGTCTTGCCCCAGCCATAGATCGTGTCGGCGACCCGCGCGATCATCGACCGCACCGATGCCTCGCGGTTCGGCGTGCCAAGCGTGCCGCGGAAGTACTTCTGAACCACGACGTTGGTCGCCGTCTGAGACCACGTCTTGGGGAACTCGACGCCGCGCTGCTCGAACACCACCTTGCCGTCAGCGCCGCTGATCACCGCGTCGCGAAGCTCCCATTCGACGGTCTCGAATGGGTCGACTCCCTGGCGCGTGAAGAAGCGCTCGATCGTGAGGCCCGGCCGCTGGTCTTTGATGACGCGGCTGTGAACCTTGCGGTCCTCACGGGTGGTGGCGACGGCGACAGACTTGGCGAGCATGACCCCTCCTTGGCGATTCGTGGTGGCTTGGTGGCGAAGCGATGATTGATCCGGGGTCTGATCGTCTGGCAAAGGACGCAGAACACCCGCTGGCAGTGGTAGCTAACTGCCTTGAACCCCTTGTAAATCTCTCAATACTCGGTCAGCGACTCAGCTGCGATGGATACGTGAAGACGCCGCTCGACGACGCGGCCATTCGTGACGTTCCCGCGTCACTCGTGTGTTCCCGTACGACTCGCAACGGAGTTCCCTTTTAACTAGGCCCATGTGAGCGGGCAAGAAAAACTGCCACTAGATTTGGGGGGTCTAGCGGGAGTGAGTCCTACATATAGTGTGGTGCAGAGTAGGACAACCCCGTGAAGTACCTGTGGATTGAGGGTGGATTGTGAGTGAACTTCTCAGAATTTACCGAGTAGTTTCAAGCCGTTGAGATTTTCTGTGGAAAACCCTGTGAGTGCATTGAATCCGCGTATTTAACGCTGTGTGTCAAAGGGAGATCTCGGGAGAAAAAAATTTGCGAGCGGATCGGCAGTGGTGTGGAAAGGAGGTTTTTCTGAAAGTTCATACTGCGACCTAGTTGCAACACCATTGCAACCGGCGCGTTGTGGTCCCGCACTGGCGCAGTGACCGGTAGCCGTTGTTGCTAGCGCCAGGGGCTGTCGTTGGTGCGCGGACCGCCCTCGATGCGATCGGATCCCCCCGAGCTTGGCGCGTAGGCCGAGGCGTCGCGACGCATTCGGGCGCAAAGGAAGTCGCTACGCGAACGCCGCGTAGAGAGCCCGTGCACACCAGTCGGCCGTCGCCGACCGCGGTGTGACCAGGAGTCCTTGATGACCAACAAGAGTGTGCTCGTTTGTGTTGCTGCTGTTGCCTCGTTCACCGCTCACGCGTACGCCGACGAGATCGACGTCAACGCGGTTGAATACGTCGACGTCATCGAAACCGTCGACGGCAGCATCTGGAAGGGCGTCGTCATCGAGCAAACGCCGAGCGTTCAGTACAAGATCGCGACCGCTGACGGCAGCCTTCACGTGATCAAGGCGGCCGACGTCGTGCGTCTCACCAAGCAGCGCAACCAGAATTTCCGTCGAGCAGCGCCGCCGGCACAGCCATCTGCCTACGAAACCGGGCCATCGACGATGCAAGGTGGCGGAGGCGTCGCTGGCAGTTACCCGAACGAAGGCCCCGAGCTTCCACCGCCCTACGCCCGTTCGGGACTGCGCTTCGATCCCGAGGTCTTGATCGTGTTTCCCACTGGTGACCTGGGCGACTACGACTACAAGGAAGCCTTCGCGCCCGGCTTTCGTGTCGGCTACGAATCGATCATGGGCCGGTTCGGATTGGGGATCGGCGGCCTCATGCGATTCATCTACTGGCGTCAGCCCGAAGAGTACTTCGCCGAGGACGCCTCGCACTGGACGCTGGAGACCCAGATCTACGGCCGCGCCGCATTGCACGTCGGCCGCGCAGCGCCCTACGTCGGCCTGTCCATCGGCGTCGACACCAACTACACGAACGAGTACGACGAGTCCGACACGGCACTTGGGTTCGGAATGAACCTACAGACCGGCATCCTCGTTGCGGCCACACCGATGGCCGCGTTCGAGCTCGGTCTCGACATCCATCCCGGAACCGACACGATCGTCCCGGAGCGCGACCTCAGCGTCTCGTACTTCGCGCTGCGCCTCGGCGCATCGATACGGCTGTGAACGTTGCTCTGCGCTCCGACGCGTACCACCGCTTCGGTTCGTTAACGCCTGGCGTGTGAACGCGCGGCTTCGATCGCGTACGACGCACCTTCATTGCGACGCGCGCCGCGCTGGCGTGTCCGGTGCCAGGCAACGCGCGCGTTCGCACAACATCATCTAGTCATCGCTCGCGGTTAGCTTGCTCGCACGGTGCGGTCTGGCGCCCCGACCATGCAGACGATCGTGGCGCGACTGTGTCGCTGCGCCAACGCGTGGCACATCGGTTGCTGAACGGGCCGGCATCACTGGTTCTCCAGGAGCCGTTCCCATGACTAGCAAGATCATTCTCGTTTCTGTCCTCGCTCTCGCCTCGTTCACTGCGCGTGCATATGCCGACGACGTCGACGTGAGCTCGTTCGAATATATCGATGTCGTCGAGACCGTCGACGGCAGCATCTGGAAAGGTGTCCTCACCGAACAGACGCCGAACGTTCAGTACAAGATCGCCACCGCCGACGGCAGCCTGCACGTGATCAAGGCGGGCGACGTGGTTCGGTTGACCAAGCAGCGCAACCCGAACTATCGCCGCGCCCAGATGCCGATGCCCGGCGCCGCGCAACCCGGGACGTATGGCGCAGCCGCCGGTCCTGCGTACGGCAACGGTGCCGGTGTCTCCAGCAGCTACTCGAGCGGCGGACCCGGATTGCCTGCCCCCTACGCAAGGTCCGGACTGCGGATCGATCCCGACATCGGCATCATGTTCCCGACCGGAGATCTCGGAGAGGACGGTGCACAACACAAGGAGTCCTTCGCTCCAGGGCTGCGCGTCGGTTTCGAGACGTTGCTTGGAAACTTCGGACTGACAGCCGGTGGGCTCGCGCGATTCACCTACTGGAGAATGTCCGACGAGAGAGCGGAGATCGGACAGGCGCACTGGACACTCGAAACGCACCTATTCGGAAAGGCCGCCCTGCATGTCGGCCGTGCCGCTCCGTACGTCGGGCTCTCGCTCGGACTAGATACGAATTACGTCAACTACGGCGACATCGGCGCGGCCCTCGACATGGAGAGCTCGACCAAGCTCGGCTTCGGAATGAACGTTCAGGCTGGCATCGCAATCGCGGCGAGCCCGACCGCTGCGTTCGATCTTGGATTTGACCTGCACCCCGGCACCGACACGGTCGACGAGGACGACAGCTCGGTCTCCTACTTCGCGCTGCGTCTGGGCGCCTCGATCCGGCTCTAGGGGGCCGGGCCTTACGCAAGCCTGACCCCACGACGGCGCAACGACGGCGATGGTCGTGCACCATCGATGGCATGAGACCAGGTTTGGTGCTCGCCATCGCCGCTTCGGCTTGTGGCTCGCCGGTTCGCGATCCGGTCTTGGGGTCATCGGCCAACGCAGCTCCACTGGCGATCGATCCTCCGTTCGCTGTTGCGATCCGGACCGCCGCCGCCAGCTACCAGCAATGGGGACGCGTCGATGCCAAGCCGAAGCTCGCACCGGCGCTGTGTCGAGCCCCGCTGCCCGGCAACGACGGCGTCGCAGCGGCGGTGCGAGTGTCGGATGCAGCCAACTCGCCCCATCACGACAAGCTGTATTACCTGTGGGCGAGCGACAAGCCGGCCTATCTCTCGGCCAGCGCCGCGATCCCGCGAGGCTTCACCATCGTCAAGGAGTCGTTCGCCGCCGTCGCGCTCGGTGCAAACGACCCTCCACCGGCACCACCATCGAGCACCGTGACGAATGAGATCCCGCCTCGCACGGACGTACACACCACCGCAGGTGCGCGGCTCGGGATCGGCGAGCGCGCCGATCTGTTCGTGATGCACAAGGTCGGTGATCGCGCGGGCAGCGACCAAGGCTGGATCTACGGCACGGTGTCGATCGACGGCACGGTCACGAGCGCCGGCCGCGTCGAGCGCTGCATGGGCTGTCACGAGCACGCCACGCACGAGCGCCTGTTCGGTCTGGAGGACCACACAGCGCGATAGCGGATCGCCCGGGGCCCGACGGCAGCCGTCAGCGAAGCCGTCGCAGCTCGGCCTCGGCCCGCGCGCGGATCGACTTGTTGGGATGATCGCGTGCGGTCTCCTCGAGGAACGGCCTGGCCGCGGCGCCGATGTCGTTGACCAAGAATCCCGCGATGTCGCCATCGCGCTCGGGCGTGGTGATGAACCCCTTGAGCACGACCTTGATCAGCTCTGGATCGGTCTTGAAAGCTGGATCGAGCCGGATCGCATCGCGAAACTGCTTGAGCCCGGCGCTCCACCACAGCTTGCCGAAATACAGCTTGCCGGCGATGTACGGCAGTTGCGGATCATTGGGGAACGCCTTGCGGGATGCGACCACGAGCTGGAGCGCGTCGCCGAGCTCGCCCTCGCGGATCAGCTTGTTCGCGCGCGCGACCACCTCGGTGGCGCCCATGTCGATCTCGGGCGGCTCGACCGGCGCGGACGACGGCGGTCCATCGGCCGTGGAGCTCGCGCGAGGCGCGTCCTCGGAGCTGGCGATGATCGCGATCACCGAGACCACGATCACCACGAGCGCGCCGCCCGAGATCGCGAGCTGCTGGCGAGAGGCGCCAGCGATCTTGGCCCACCATCCGCCCGCCGGTGCGCCAGACCCCGCGGACCCCGCGCCGGCCTCCGCCGGTGCGCGCACGGGCGCAGCGGGCGCCGGAGTGCTCGCGCCGGCGATCGGCGCCAATCCGGTCGCGACCGCCAGCCCGAGCTGGGTCCCAGGATGGGTCGCGACACGCGCTGGCGCGGCGGCCGATTGCGACGCCTCCGACGGCGGCAACGACCAGCTCTGCATCGCGACCGCTCCGGACACCACGTCGCCGGTGATCCGCGGGATCGGTCGCGAGCCGCCCATGCGCAGCTCGTCGAGCGCGGCGACGAACTCGGTGGCCGATTGAAACCGATCGGCCGGTGACTTGGCGAGCGCACGCGCGACGATCGCCTCGAGCTCGCCGTATTCGCCGGGCTGCTTGTCGGCGAGCGTGGGCGGCGGCTTGTTGAGGTGCATCCCGCAGATCTCGAGCGGGTCGTCCGCCTCGGAATGAAACGGCTTGGTTCCGGTCAGCAGCTCGAACAGGATGATCCCGCACGCATAGAGGTCCGCGCGGCCGTCGATGTCGTCGCCGCGGATCTGCTCGGGCGCCATGTACGCGGGAGTTCCCACCACGATGCCGCGGGTCAGCGTGTTCGAGCCCTGCTGCAGCCGTGCCAGCCCGAAGTCGAGGATCTTGGCGTGATCGCCGAGCCCGGTCTTCTGGCCGAGCATGATGTTGGCCGGCTTCACGTCACGGTGGATGATCCCGAGCTCGTGCGCGTGCGCGAGCCCGGACAAGATCTGGCGCAGGATCTCGAGCGCCCGCGGAATCGGCATCCGGCCCTCGGAGATCACGGTCTTGAGGTCGGTGCCGCTGACGAAGTCCATGACCACGAACGGCCTGCCGTCGTGGACACCGACGTCGAGCACGGCGGCGCAATGCGGGTGCTCGAGCTTGGCCATCGCCATCGCCTCCACCTCGAAGCGCTGGCGGCTCGCGAGCTCGTCGGGCAAGGAATCGTGGAGAACCTTGACGGCGACCACGCGGCCGAGCTTGAGCCGCTCCGCGCGATAGACCACGCCCATCGCACCTTCCGCGACGGGGCCGATCACCCGGTAGCGGCCATCGAGGACGGCGCCGCTCAGATCCTCGGGTTCCACCCGACCAAGATACCGCAGGTAGTGATACCCAGTCGGGCATGCGGGCTGTCGTCGTCGTGTTTGCCCTCACGCTCCTGGGCTGCGGCCGTGACCCAGCTCCCGCAGCGGGGAGCGCCGCTGGAAGCGCCGCTGGAACCGGTAGTGCGGTGCCGCGCGTGGTCTCGTTGTCGCCGTCGGCCACCGAGGTCGTTGCCGCGCTCGATGCGACGAGCATGCTGGTCGGCGTCGACGAGTATTCGACCTATCCACCCGAGGTCACGCGACTTCCCAAGATCGGGAGTTATCTGACCCCGAACCTCGAGGCCATCGTCGCACTCAGGCCCACCCTGGTGGTGGTGGATGATGTCCACAGCCAGGCGGCCGGTGCGCTCCGCGACGCCGGGGTCACCACCGTGGCGTGCGCGATCCATGGCCTGGGCGACGTTCGCGCCGCGCTCCACGCGGTCGCAGCAAAGATCGGACGAACCGCCGAGGCCGAACGGGCGAGCCAACAGATCGACGCTGCGCTCGCGACCGCCGCTGCCAACCGGCCGAAAACCCGTCCGCGGGTGCTCGCGATCATCGACCGCGAGCCCACCGGACTTCGCAACCTGGTCGCGGCTGGGCCAGCAAGCTGGGTCGACGAGCTGCTCGACGCAGTTGGGGCCGACAACGTGCTCGCACAGGCCGCCGTGCGCTATCCCAAGATCTCGATCGAAGAAGTGCTGCGCGCGAACCCCGACATCATCTTCGACCTGTCGTTCTCGGCGCGCACCGAGGTGACCGCATGGAACGAGCTCGACGTGCCGGCGGTCAAGACCGGCCGCGTGGTCGCGCTCACCGAGCCATTTCTCGTGGCGCCATCACCGCGGGTCAAGCAAGCGCTCGAGGCGGTCCGCAAGGCGATCGCGACCCCGGCGCAGTGAAAGCGGGATCCCGCAGCTGCGACCCCGACGCAGAGCTGGCGATCGTCAGAGCTCCTGGCGTGTCGCTTCATCCGCGCGCTGCGCGTGCTCGAGCAACAGATGCGTGATCGATGAATCGAGCTCCGCCTCGGCGATCTTCGTACCCGCCGCGAGCTCGAAGAACCCACCTCGCCAGTCGAGCACGGACATCAGCACCTCGCGCGAATCACCCACGATCTCGTTGGAGCGCGCGCGCACGAGCCGGCCATCGCGAAAATCGAGCCACGCCACGAGCTCCTCGCGGGTCACCGTCAGCTGGCCAGTCTTGCGCTCCTGCTCGAACATCGTGAGCAGCGCGGGCAGCGGTAGATCCGAGAGTGCGCCGCGCAGCACCACGCGCTCGGCATCCTGGCGGCGGGTGCGCGCCCACCGACGAGCACGCAGGATCACCTCGAGCACCGTGAACGGCTTGGGAATGAAGTCCATCGCACCGAGCTGAAACGACTGCAGCCGGATCAGATCGGTCGCATCGGTGGACATCATCATCACCGGCACACCTGCGAGCTCGGTATGGCGCCCCATCTCCTGGAGCACGTGAAGGCCATCGACCACTGGCATGTCTCGCTCGACGAGCACGACGTCCGGCGTGCGCGACAGGCAGGCACCGATCGCCTCCATCCCGTTGGTCGCGGTGGCCACCGTGAAGCCCGCGCTCCCCAGCGCCGTCGATAGCCGCTCGAGCAATCGCGTCTGCGGATCGGCGACGAGGATCCGGATGTTACCGGGCGGCAGGTTCGCCGTGTGATGGTCGAGCATCCGGCTCACGGCATCGTTGAACTGCTGATCCGACGGCCGCTCCGGCTCGCGAAACATCACCCCGACTCCCGGGTAGCGTCCCAGCGTGCGGGCCTCGGCCTCGGTCAGGCTGTGGATGATCTGGCCAGTCGCGATCACGCGCTCTCCCTCGGGGACGATCGCGACCTGGACCTCGGTGCGCACCGGCAACGGCGGCGATAACCGGATGAACATGCCCTGGGCCGAAACATCCTGCGACACCGCGCGGATCTTCTTCCCGGCGGTCATCAGCTCCACCGGCAAATTCATCGCCACCCGGCTCATTCGACGACGCACACCAACGTCGTAGCACGCCGACGAAATTGATCGAAGCGCCAACACCCGCGATGTGCCTGGTCACCGCCGGCGAGCCAGGAGGAGTAAGGTAGGCGCGTCATGGCGTGGGTCGAGCTTCGTGAGGTCACGGTGGCGCTGGGTCAGCGCGACGTGTTGCGCGGTGTCTCGTGCGACGCCGATCCCGGCGCGCTGGTCGTCGTCGTGGGTCCCAACGGCGCTGGCAAGACCACGCTGCTTCGCACGATCGCCGGGCTGATCGCGCCAAGCTCGGGGTCAGTCCGCGTGCACGGCCACGATCCCGCAAGCGCCACGCGCCGGGCGGTCGCGCGCGAGCTCGCGTACTTGCCGCAGCAGTATGACCTCGCGTTTCCGTTCGCCGTCGAGGAGATCGTGCTGCTCGGACGCTATGCCTGGCAGCGCGGCCTGGGGTTGCCATCCCAGGCCGATCTTCGCGCGGCGCACCAGGCGATGGCCACCTGCGATGTCGCCGAGCTTGCGAATCGCCGGTTCGACGAGCTGTCGGGGGGCGAAGCGCGGCGCGTGATCATCGCGCAGGCGCTGTGTCAGGGTGCTCGCTGCATGCTGCTCGACGAACCGACGGCCGGACTCGATCCCAACCACGCGCGCTCCGTGTTCGCGATGTTGCGGCGGCAGTGCGATGAGGGAGCCACCGCGATCGTGACGACGCATGATCTGGACCTGGCGCTTCGCTACGGCGCGACGATGTGGCTGATCGCCGGCGGCCGGCTCGCGGCGCGCGGGGCGCCTGCCGATGTGCTGGTCTCGGCGGAGACCCGCAACGCGTTCGGCGTCGCCATTCACGTGGGCACGCTTGCATCGGGTGAGCGATTCGCCGTGCCGGCATGACGGGCTTCGTGGCAGGAACCTCCCGGAGGCTGACCGGGCGGCGGGCGATCGCGCTGCTCGGCGGCGGCCTCGTGGTGACCGCCGCCGTCGCGGTGTTCGCGGTGGTGTTCGGGGTCACCACGGACGCGAGTGGCCGGCATGTCGAGCTGCTCGGCGGGTCTGCATTCGAGCCCGGCAGCGCAGCGCACACGATCCTGTGGTTCCGGATCGCGCGAGTCTCGGCGTCGCTGCTCGTCGGTGGCGCACTCGCCGCGGCGGGTTGCGCGCTTCAGGCGCTGCTGCGCAACCCGCTCGCCGAGCCATTCACCCTCGGCGTGTCGTCGGGATCGACGCTCGGTGCGGTGCTGGCTATCCGGTTTGGCATCGAGAGCTCGTTCGGCGATCTCGGCGTCGGAGGTGCCGCGCTGCTCGGCGCGTTCGCGACGCTCGTGCTGGTGTCACGGCTCGCCCGGATCGGCCGCCAGCTGCCACCTGCGACCCTGGTGCTGGTGGGGATCACGATCGCGATGTTCTGCTCGGCCGCGTCGGTGCTGATCCAGTCCACCGCGGACTTCGTCGAGATCGCGCGGATGGTGCGCTGGATGATGGGTGGGCTGGATTCGATGCGGCTCGCGCCGGTGCACCAGATGGTCGGGCCGATCGCCGCGGGCATCCTGATCCTGCTCGCGTACTCCCGTGAGCTCAACGCGCTCGCCGCTGGCACCGAAGCGGCGGCCTCCGTCGGTGTCGCGGTCGGCAGGACCCAGTTCGTGGTGTGGGCGGTCAGCGCGCTGCTGGTCGGCGCGGCGATCGCGCTCGCCGGACCGATCGGCTTCGTCGGGCTGATCGTGCCGCACGCGCTCCGTGCGCTGGTCGGGCCGGATCACCGGCTGTTGATCCCACTCTCGGTGCTCGGCGGCGGTGTCGTGCTCACCGTGTGCGACACCGTGGCGCGTTCCGTGATGCCGTGGACACCACTGCAGGCCGGCGTGATCACCCCCGTGCTGGGCGTGCCGTTTTTCATCGCGATCCTGATCCGTCAAAAGCGCCACGTCGGCCTGTGGAGCCGAGGATGAGGAGCCACCCGTGACGAACGACGTGCTGAACCACGTGATCGCCTCGATCAGCCCCGGATCGGCGGCACATGCAGACGCCGCGCGTGGACAGATCGCTCACGCCGGGCTGCCGATGCTCGACCGGATCGCCGCACGGCTCGGGCGTGCGCAACAGGCCGCTCGACCGCGCTGCGCGCGGCGCACCATCGCGATCGTCGCCGGCGATACCGGCCCTCGGGTCGCGCTGGGCGGGGCGCATCCGACCGCGATCACCGCGCACGCGATCGCAGACGGCACAGCGGCGGTGGCGCGGCTCGCCCGGCCGACCGGCACCCCGATCGTGCTGATCGATGCGGGGGTCCATGAGGCCGCGGCGATGCCCACGTCGATGATCCAGCTGCCCGAGCCGTCCCTTCAGGCCGGCATCGCGCTCGTGATCTCGCTGGCCGATCAGGGACTCGACGTTCTTGCCGTCGGAGCGATGGGGCTCGCGACCAACGCGCCGGGCGACGATCTTCGGGTGGGGCCCGCAGCGGTGCTCGCTGGCGTGATGCTCGGAGCGGCGTCGATCCGGGTCCCGGTGATCCTGGACGGTCTGACGACCGTCGAGGCGGCGCTGGGTGCCACCAAGCTCGCGCCGGCCGCCGTGGACTACCTGATCGCCAGCCATCGCGGGCGCGCAGCGCAACCCCAGCTGCTGGAGCGCCTCGGGCTGGAGCCGATCTTCGATGTCGCACTCGGGCACGGCGACGGGAGTGGGGCGGCGATGACGCTCCCGCTGCTCGATCAGCTCGCGGCCCTGGTCGGTGTGCCATCCCCCGACGGCACGTCGTGACCGTGGTTGCGAACGGTTCAGATCAGGAAATGGCCGAGCAGCGCCATCGACAAGGCGGCGAGCGCGGCTGCGATCGTACCGAGGCCAATCTTTGGGCTCGGGACACTTACTCTGGGTTGCACGACCTCGAATTTCTCCGTTTGGCAGGCATAGTCAAGTTCCCCGATGCAGATCCATGATTGGCCAAATTAATCATGGATTTCACATGAATACACATCTCGTTGAGCTCGGTTTATGGCTTGACCGGACGTCCGAAACGGCGGAGGGCCGCGCATCAGTTGGGCTCCTGCCGACCATGAGCTGGATCACATCGATGTGCGCCTGGGTCGCACCTCGCGCGTCAGCGCACTGCCCACGAACGTTCGCGCGTCATGGCCGGTGTGCGCTCGCGCGCGGGAATCACGAGCCAGTCACGAGCCCCGAGCCAGCTTGATCAATCGCAGGTACGACGCCTGGGCGCGATTCGCGAGATCGGTCAGCTCGGTCACCAGGGACGCGGCGATCTCGCCGAGCTGCACATGCAGGTAGATCAAGTTGACGGCCCGCTGCTTCACCATGATGGGGACGACCGCGAGGCTCGACGGCTCGGGTGCCGCGCCCAGGGCAGACCACAGCTTGGTCTCCACCGGGCGCGCGGTCGGGGGTGCCGCTCCGACGTACGGCTCGCCGGCATCGTGCGCGGACTGCAGCGCCGACGCACCACCGAGTGGTAACGACAGCTGCTCGATCGGAGTTCGGACCACCGTGGGGGGCGCGACCCATCCCCGCCAGCCAAGCGCATTGCCATCGCGGATCAAGAACACCACGAACGCATCGCAGCGGCCCTTGCCATATTCGACCAGCGCTTCGACGATCTGTTCGCGGTGCGGCGCCGTGTCGATCCGCTCGCACGCGGCGCCGTAGCTGACCGCGATCGGCGCCGAGCTGAGCTGGACCTGCGAGCTCGCGCGACGGCGCCTCGGCTCGAGCGTCACGATCGGGGGCATCACCATGCCTTGCGCCGGCTGTTGCTTGCGCCGGTCGTCGATCACATCGGCGTCGCTGCCAGGCCGCGCCATCCGGATGAACCGCGCGCGGCGTGGTGTGCCGAACAGCTTCTCGAGGTAGTACAGCGCACGCAGCTCGGGGACCACATACGGCATCACCTTGAGCCCGATCTGGCTCTCGACGGTGGCGATCGCCTTGGCATCGGTCGGGTCGACGAACGCGACCGCCGCCGCCTTACCCGCATCGCCGAGGTGATGCAGCGGAATCGCGCGAACCTGGTGCGCCAGGTCGGCCCCCAGCTTGTCCAGGAGTGGCGGGTGCGCGTCGTCGAGCAGCGACGCGGTCGCGATCGGAAACCCGGTGAGCTCCGAGAGGTAGCCCGACAACATCTCGAGATCGATGAACCCGAGCTCGACCAGGTTGGTCCCGAGTCGGCCTCCATAGAGCACCTGGTTGCGCAGCGCACCTTCGAGCTGCGTCAAGCCAATCGCAGCGTTGCGCAACAGCAGCGTCCCGAGCTTCATCGCACCGCCAGGATACTACGCACCCGCAACCGCCGGACCCGGTCCGGTTCGTCGGACGTCATGCGTACCGCGTGGGGTCCGGCACGGCGGCCTCGGCGAAGCCCTTCTTCCGAAGCGCACAGGCGTCACAGCGGCCACACGCCGCACCGCCTCGCACATCCACCGACGGGTCGTAGCAAGAATGGGTGATCGCATAATCGACCCCGAGCGCGACGCCACGCCGGATGATCTCGGCCTTGGTCATCGCGATCAGCGGAGCATGCACCTTGAATCCCCCGCTGCGCGTGGCTACCTGCGCGAGCGCCTCGAACGCGCGCACGAACTGCGGCCGACAATCGGGATAGCCGCTGGCGTCGAGCACGTTGACGCCGAGGTAAAGGTCGCGGGCACCGAGCGTCTCGGCCCAGGACAGCGCCAGCGCCATCAGCACCGTGTTGCGGGCGGGCACGTAGGTGACCGGGACGTCGCCGGCGGCGCCGATCTCGTCGAGGGAGCGGTCCTTGGGCACCGCGATCCCCGACGTCGTCAGCGCCGATCTCGCGAGCTGCGATAGATCGACTCCGACGATCTGGTGCTCGACCGCACCAAGCGCGCTCGCGACCCGCCGCGCGGCGTCGAGCTCGACCTCATGCAACTGGCCGTAGCGCACCGTCAACGCATGGCACTCGAACCCGTCCGCGCGTGCGACCGCGAGCGCGGTTGTCGAGTCGAGCCCACCCGAGAGCAGCACCACAGCGCGAGCCATGGCAGCATCGTAGCCCGTGACCGGTCCGGCGTCGCGCGAACGAGATCCGTGGTCGCGATGGGCGATCGCGGGCGGCCTGGTTGCGCTGGTCGCGTGGTCGTTCTGGCAACGCTGGCTGGTGCTGACCGAATCACCATTTCCCCTCGGGATCGACGGCTACTTCTACCCGATCCAGCTGCGCGCACTGCTCGATCACGGCAGCCTCGCATATCCGTCCTCGCCAGCGGCGCTGTGGCTGATGGCGCCGCTCGCCGCGATCACCGATCCGGTCACCGGCGCCAAGCTCGGCGCGGCGATCGGTGGAGCGCTGATCGCGTTACCGATCTACGCCGTCGGTGCGCGACTGGCGCGTGACCGCGGCGCAGGCCTGGTCGCCGCCGTGCTTGCGACCACCAGCGCGGGCTCGATGTACTTGACGTTCGAGTTTGTCAAGAACGGCATCGGGCTCACGATCGCGGTGACCGCGCTGTGGCTGGTGTTGCGCGCGGTCGATCAACCGCGGCGGTTGCGCGCAGGCGTCGCGGTCATCGCCGTCCTGGCGGCGATGCTCACCCACAAGATGGCAGCCGCGCTTGTGCTGGTGCTCGCGGGGCCTGCGGTGGTCGCCGCGCTCGTCTCCTGGCGCGGCCGCACCCGCACGTACGCGGTGCTGGCGCTCGGCGTGACCCTCGGGGCGGCCGTCATCGCCGGCCTCGTGTCTCCCACCCGGCTATTGTCGCCGCGGGATCTCGCCCTGCTGGATGGGCTGGTTCAGGCCACCGCGCATTGGGACGCGCCCGCGCTGGTGACGCCCGCGGCCACCCTGGCCGTGGGACACGAAGCTGCGATCGGCGGCGTGCTGGCCATCGCCGTGATCGCCCACTGGCTGATCGGCGGCTCGCCTGCCCTGCCTCGCAGCGAGCTCGCCGCGAGCGTTGCGAGCGTGGTGCTGGCGCTGCTGATCGCGCTGCCGTGGCTCGGTGTCGACGATCCACAGGGCCTTGGGTTCCGGCTCCGGCTCGCAGCGTTCGTCCCGATGGCGCTGTGCGGAGCGCACGCCTCGCGGCTCGTGATCGACGCGATCAGGCGCATCGCTGGACAGCGGACCAGCGGTTCCGTCGAGCTCGCGGTGCTGGCGGCGCTCGCCATCGCCATCGTGATGGTGGTGCCGGCGCGGCGCACCGACGGCCGGCTCCTGACCCACCCGGCGCTCGTGACCTCGTGCATTGCGCTCGCCGAGCGTGTTCCGCCGGGTGATGTCGTGATCGTTCCAGAGCGCCACATCGCGTTCATGGCCGCGTGGTACGCGGGCGTGTCGGTTCGGCTACGGCCCGAGGGCATCGCTCGCGCTCGGCGCTGGCGGCTGATGCCGCTCGCGTCCATTGGAGCCGGCTCGCCGCTCGACGATGCGCTGATCGCCGCGCGACGCGAACCCGCGTTGGTACCACCGGTCGGTCTTCATCCGAAGTTTGCCAATGGCCTCGTGCTGGTCTCCGAGCCCACGTGGGAGTGGGTGCTCGAGCGGCTGCCGGCAAAGGACCGTCGCGTGTTCGAGGCCTGGCCGACGCTGTGACCGCGTTGTGACCTGCCGCGAGGGACGGCTACGCGCCTTCGTTCAGCTTCTGGATCGCCGAGCTCGTGCTGCTGATGAAGTACGTCGAGTTGCCGCCCGTGCCATCCATGTTGCACGTCGCGATGATGTAGTACCAGGCCGACGCCGGAGAGGTGAACGTGAAGCCCGATGGATTGTTGGTGCCGGCGGTGGTCCCGACCGTCGTGACATAGCTGCAGCGCAGCTTCTCGCTGGGCAGCCGAACGCGCAGCTTCGCCCAATCGGTGCCCGCCGCGATGCAACCGGAGGCGTCCTGCGCAGTCGCGGACGGAGTCGCCGGGCACGCCGCGGTGGCAAGATACACGCCGTTCTCGACGCGGTACTGATCCTGGCGAATCGCGAGCTCACCGAACATCGCGTTGACCTCGGTGGACGCCCTGGATTTACGCGACTCGCCGGTGAACTGCGGCACCACGACGACCGCGAGCACCGCGATGATCGCGACGGTGATCATCATCTCGATCAGCGTGAAGCCCTGTTGCGTCCGATGATCCCGTCGATCCCGCATTGGTCCCAGGATACCACGCGACGAGTCCGTGACTTCGTCGGCGAGCGATGCGATCCTAGGGAAACACAATGGCCTACACGCGGGTTCTCGTCGCGATCGCCGTGGTCGCGGGCTGCGGGTCGGACGACGCGCGCCAGCTACCCCGAACATCACCAAGTGATGCAGCACCGGCGACCCCGCCCACGGTGCCGCTCGCCGTCCACCGATTCGAGGAGCCCAAGCTCAAGCTGCCCAGCCTGGTGTCGCTGGTCTTGCTGGAGCCCGGCCAGACACCGCACGCCCCCCTGCGCTACGCGCTGGTCCCGGGTGACTCGCTGCAGCGTAGTCGGACCGTCCTGAGCTCGCGCCGCCTGGCCAACGGCGCCTGGGGCCCGCTCGAAACGTTGCCGCCGATCGAGCACACGCTCACCGCGACCGTGAGCGCCGCGGATCAGCCGATCGTCGTTCGAAGCCAACCTGCGAAGATCATCGGGACTGCCACGCCCGAAGCGACGCAGTACCTCGAGGCGCTCAAGCCGTTCGAGGGCCGCGATCTGACCGCTCCGTTCGATGCGCGCGGGATGCTCGGCGATCTCAGCTTCGTCGACGACCCGGGCAAGGCTCGGAGCCAGGCGGCGATCGACGAAGTGACCCAGCGCATGCTCGCCGTCATGGTGCCGGCGCCCGCGGAATCGGTGGGGATCGGCGCGAAGTGGCGGGTGGTCACGATCCTTCGCCAGCGACCGGCGGTGGTGAAACAGACCGCGACCTACACGCTGCTCGCGCGCTCGAAGGCGTCGTGGAAGATCGGCGTCGATATCTCGCGGGTTGGGGAACCGCAGACCCTGATCGATCCGGCGATCCCTCGAGACACGCTGGTCGAGCTGGTCGCATTACGGCGGTCATTCAAGGGCACGCTCGACGTCAATCCGACGCGTCCGTTCGCCACCGGCAAGCTGGACGTCACGTCGTCGCTGCACATTCACATCACGCGCAAGGATCAGGGCCGCAGCGAAGAGATCGTCGAGGACACCAGCCGCGCAACCCTGACCGCACGCTGACGGCGCGTACGCGTCAATCCCAGGCGTTGACCACATAGCTCGCGCTACCGAGCGGCAGCACCGACACGCGCGCCTGCTGATCCTTGGTACGGCCATAGGTCGAGGAGAAGAACAGCGTCGCGGCGTCACACGTTCCATTGGGAAAACAGCTGAGCTCGAACGTCGTCCAGTTGGTGGTCAGGCCCGGCGTGGCGCTGAGCACCGTGTACGTACCGACCAGCTTGACGAAGCCGACCGGCGTCACCTGCTTCGGCAGCTGATAGGTCTCGACCGTGGTCCACGTCGGGCTGGGATCTTCGCTCAGGACCTGGAGCGAAAACGTCACCGGGTTACCAGCGGCGGTGATCCGCGTTCGCCGCTTGCTGCCCTGCGAGATCGCCACGTCGGAACGCACCACGCCCAGCCGCACCGCGCTGCGATTGGCTTCCTCGAGCAGATTGCCGAACCGGGCCGCCACATCCACCGGCTTCACGGTGGGCCGCATGTAGACAACGGCCAGGGTCGACAGCACCGCGATGATCGCGACGACCATCATCATCTCGATCAGCGTGAACCCGTGTTGCGACTGGCGGGTCATCGACCTACTCCCGTGTTGCGAAGGTCGACCTGGAACGTGATGTAGCGATAGATCCGAAATCCCATCAGCGCCGAGTCGGTCGCGCTCGGCAGCGTCACCGAGGCGCGATCGCCAACCGTGTTGTTCGTGGTGTTACTGGTGACCGTGAGCGCGGGCGAGTTTGCGGTGTAGATACCTTCGACCGTCGCGTTGGTGCGCGCGACCAGGCTGAACGACATGACCAGCGGCTGCAAGAAGCTACTCGCGACCGCGATCGAGTTGGTGTTGGTCTCCTGCTGCTCCGACGAGTACCAGTCGCGGTTTCCGTCGGTGTCGGGATCGGCGGTGTCGGTGCCGTTCCCGTCGTAGTAGTAGGTCGCCACCTGGAGGTCGACCACGCCGTACGCCTGATCCTGGAAGTTGGTGTTGACCACTCCCAGCAGCGCGCCGGTCAGGTCGAGCTGGAGCGCGCCCATCGCCTGACGCGCAGCGGTGGTGCGATCGATCCGCCAATAGTGGGCGACGAACTTGTACAAGTAGGTCGAGCTCTGGACAGGTGGCGATTGGCAGTGATCGTTTCCGGCACGCCCGTAGTTGCCGTTCTGCTTGAACGTGATCACGGTGCCCGCCACCGAATCGATCTGCAGGACGCACGCGGCGTATTCGATGACCTTGGCGTCGTTGGTCGGATCGATGATGCTCGCGACCTCGGTCGGCGTGGACATCACCACCAGATCGTTGGCCACGAACCCCGGGTTGCGATCGACGGTCACCTGGAGCCGCGTCGGAGCAGGCGCCGCGGGCGTCCACGACGGGCCAACCACGAGCGCCTGGTAGTCGAGATCCGCGTAATAGAACCCGACCTCGTCGGGTGTCGTGGTGTTGTTGATGACCCGGACCGGCGGGCGGCGAACGTTGGAGCCTGCGGTGAAGTCGGCGGCGAGCGTGAAGCCCTGCGACAGCTTGAGCCCCGCGAGCTTGGCATCGTGATCGAACGCTTCGCGCGCCGCCGCGAGCACCTTCTGGACGTTCACCACGTGCTGCTGTTCGCGAAACGCGAACGATACCCGGCCGAAGATCGACAGGATCAGGATCACCACGAGCGTGCTGATGACGAGCGAGATCATCAGCTCGATCAGCGTGAACCCGCGCTGCGCCGGCCAGACGTGGCTGCGCCGCGCCATCACAGCGCCTCTTGCGACGTGCGCAACAACTCGATCGGCATCGATCGGGTTTCACCGGTGGTGTCATCCGCCCACGAGGCGACGACCCGCAGCTTCCACAACGTCGAGCTCACGGCCGTGACGTAGACCGCGATGGTGTACGACATCCCGTTGCGGCCGAGCACGGTCGTGTAGTTGGTGTTGCTGAACGGTGGGCTGCCCGAGGTTCCGGTGACCGCCGTGGCCACGGCCGAGGGGCGCATCGCACGCAAGCTCTCCATCACCTGGGTCCCTGCGGTCACGGCTTCCTGGGTTCGCCCCTGATAGGTCGAGCCCTGACTGAGCGAGCTGTGCAGCCCGAGGATGCCGAGCAGGCCGAACACGGTGACCACCAGGGTGAGCAAGAGCTCGACCATGGTGAACCCAGCTTGCCGACGCGGGCGGACCCGGATGACTTGGTTCGCGTTCGGTTGGCTCATAGCACCACGCGCCATCCCATCAGCGTGAACGGACCACCATAGCCCGTGCCGCCCGCCGTCGAGTTGTTCATCGTGCCAGCGGAGGTATCCGCACCCGCGGTCTGTGCCCGTGGCTCACCGATCTGCTTGATCTCACCGGACACGGTCGCGAAGTACAGCGCATTGGCGTCGCCGAACAGCGGACCGGCCGACGCGTGGATCGCCGAGCCGCCGACCTGGTCGACGAGATCGGTCTGCGCGAACGTGCCGACGTTCAAGAACTGCACCTTGCTGGTGCCGTAGTCACATGAGCCGACGCCGCCGATCAGCGCGTCGGTGCTGCGCTGGAGGATCACGGTGTCCGTGGTGATCACCACGCCACCGTAGAACTTCTCGCAGCGACCGCCCGAGCACGAACCGGTGAGCTTGTTGCGGATCGTTCCGTCCTTGGCGCGCACGGCATAGAACTCGTTGACCTTGGTGACGTCGAACGACTCGAGACCGCCCGTGCCGAAGAACAGGATCATGTCGGTGGCGGTGTCGGCCTTCGCGCCGATCGTGCCGACGATCGGGCGTTGGTTCGCGACCCCCGTACCGAGCGCGCCGGTCTGGGTGGTCGAGAACAGCGCGCGCCGGGTCGCGCCGTTCTGGGTGGCCAGCGTGATCGTTCCGTAGCCGGAGTTGCTCATGTAGCCACCGCTGAGGTCCTGGCCCGGGTTGATCTTGTAGACGTACCCGCAGTTGTCGGCGAACACCGCGCGGTCGATGAAGCCGTCGATCGTGGGTGTTCCGGCCTCGGTGTCGTCGTCGGTCTCGAACACCGAGATGTCGCTGGTCAGCGGACACTCGGTCTCGAACTTCCACAGCAGTGCGCCGGTCTCGAGGTTGTAGCCGGCCACGACCTTGCCCTTCGTGGTGTCCGCGCTGTTGAGGCCGGTGCCGACGACGGCGACGAACTTCTCGGCTCCGCCGATCTTGACGCGCGCGACCGCGGGCTTGCCGGTCGCCTTGCCGGCGTTCGCATCGCCGGGTCGATGCGACCATAGCGGTGCCGGTGCAGTCTGGAGCGCGAACGTCGAGGGGTTGACCGTGTTGCTGACGTCGAGCGCGGTCACCGACGAGCCACCCGCGCCATCGCCAACGATCGCGACCGTCGCGATCGTGCCGCCGGCCTTCTTGTAATCGACCAGCGTGGGCGACCCATCCGGGTACGAGGTGATGGTCAACGTTCCGGCGGCGCAGCTCGGCGTACACGACGCGACGTAGTCGGTCTTCATGCCCGCGGCGATGTACGGAGGCACGAACGCCCAGGCCTCGGTGCCATTGGCGGCGTTGCTGATCGCGGTCGCCTTCGAGATCACGGCGTGGATCATGCCGTCCATCGATGCGAACAGCGCGAGCGGCACGCGGGTCGCGTTGGTGGTGGAGTACGCGTCGTACAGCGCCTTGTCGGTCGAGGTCAGGTACGAGTACCAGCTCGGGCGGAAGGGCGGCGTCAGGATCGCCGGGGTCGAGTTCATGATCGCGCCGAGCTTGGACTTGGTCGCCGCCGTGACGCCGAACCGCTTGTCGAGCACCCAGTTGATGATGCTGGTGGCTTCCGAGCTCGTCGTCGCACCGACGCGACTGGTCAGCGTGGAGCTGGGCGAGGTCGGCGAGAACGCGATCGCGGACAGCCCCGCGCCCACGTTGTTCGCCGTGTAGACGTTGCGCGATGACTGCGCATCGAGCTTGGTCGCGGTGTCGTAGTACTTGGTGCCATCACCGGCGGCCAGGCCATAGAAGTGGCCCCGGTTGCCGGGCTGGCGGAACGAGCCGACGTACGAGATGCCGTCGCTCACCACCACGCCTGCGCGATAGTGCTGCGCCGCTTCGTTGTAGGTGTAGTTCGCGGCCACCGACGTCAGCGACGGCGAGACCGCGCCCACGCTGGTACACGGATCCGCCGCCGCGTCGTCTGCCGAGTTGGAATCGAACTCCGCCTTCCAGCGGATCGTCTTTCCGGTGATGTTGGGGAACGACGCACAGCAGCTCGCCGGGGTCAGGCCCGAGCTCGTCTGCTTGCAGGCGTAGACGTAGTTTACCGGATCTTCGTTGGTCAGGTACCAGCGGATCGAGCTGGTGGCGTTGCCAAACGTCGCGGTTGGCGTGATGCACGCACCCGTCACCGTCGCCTCATTTGCGGGCGCGGGCAGCGTCCCCGATTGCGCCGTACCACACGCGGGAACGCTCGCCGAGCTCGCGCGATTGGGAAACACGTAGAAGTCGAGCGCGCCACCGGCACCGTCGGTGAGCAGCACGTCCTTGGTGCCCGCAGGATCGTGGTCGTAATCCATCACCATACCGAGGTCGAAGTCTTCGGCGGGCGACGGCCGGTTGGCGATCGCCACGTTGCGGTTCGGGTTGCAGCTCGAAGAGCAGCCGGTGCAGCTGGCGGGGTTACTGCTGCACGTCGGCCAGTTGGTGCCAAACGGCCTGGACGCGTTGCCCGTGTTGGCCCAGAAGTGCGCGTTCCCGCCGAGGCTGGACGAGTACGACAGACCGTCGCTCGCGGTGATCAGATCCAGGTAACCATCGAGCGTGAAGTCCTCGAGGAACACCGCGGTCGCTGCACCCGCGAACCCTCCGTAGGTTCCGCTGCTGGTGCTCATGATGATCGGGTTGGCCGTGTCGAGCATGTGGGTGTAGAGCGAACCCGATGAGTTCTTGAAGATCCGCAGCCGGTTCGCCGGCGTGCTGCTGCAACAACCGACCGAGCCGAGCACGAGATCGCGGTCGCCGTCATTGTCGATGTCCTTGTACGAGAACACCGGCACCTCGTGCGGGCTGTAGTCGAACCCGAGGTCGGTCTGCGGATTGATCGTCGTGTTGTTGTGCGCGGTGCTCGGGATCAAGGTGTCGCCGTTGGCACACGACGTTCCGGTGCACGGTCCCGAGGAGTGGGAGAACGTCGGGATGTGACCATTGCAAGACTTGGTCGCCGCGTTCCACTGCGCCGATTGCGCGCAGTCGTTCAACCAGACCTGGATGCCGGCATAGAATCGTTTGTTGGTCTCATACGCTGACGAGCACAACGAGGAGGGGCAGTAATAGGTCTCCGAGACACCGTGCCCGAACAGCAGATCGAGGTCACCGTCGCCGTCCCAGTCGAGCGTCTCGAACTGCGTGGTCGGGCGGTTGACGGGACCGAAGTCACCAGGGTTCGAGGTGACCGCGGTCGGGGTCCCGCCGAGCTTGTAGGCATTGTTCGCGCTGACCGCCGCGCCGGTCCGCAGGTCGTACGTCGCGAACGTGGGGAAGAACTTCTCACACCTGCTCGACGATGTGCACGAGAGCCACTCCTCGTCGTGCGGCGTGCCACTGGAAAGACCGCTGCCGGTGCACGCGCCGTTCGTCGGTTGGCCGCTGCACAGCATGCCGACGCCGCAGGGGATGTCCGACGAGTTCTTGCAGTTCTTCGTGTTCAGGTACAGCCTGGCGGCCGTCGGATACTTCGCTCGAGCTGTCACACTCGACGAGTGCGCGAACGTCGCCGAGATCGCCACGAAGTCCGGCCAGCCGTCGCCATTGAAATCGCCCTCGGTCATCGGCGTACGCAGCGCCACGGAGCCCGCGCTCGTCGCCGTCGGCTTGAGTGACTTCTTGGTGCCGCTGCTGTTGGTCGGTACACGGAACGACGCCTTGCGGACGTGGGTCAGCGTGTCCCACCACGATGCGGAGATCGACGCAACCGACGTCGCGGAGCACGTCGACGTCCCGCAGGTGATGGTCTGGTTGCGCATGATGAAGTGCTTGTCGTAGTCGTCGGCGGCCGCGATGTCGGTCCAGCCGTCGCGATCGAAGTCGGCGATCGCCGCGAACAGCACGTTCTCTTCGATCGTCGCGCCGGGCAGCGACTGAAAGTTACCCGCGGTGACCGGCAGCTGCAGCGAGCTCGTCGAACCACTCCACGAGACGCCCGACTTGCTCGTACAACCCGTGGTGACCGTGCCGGAGCACTCGGTCTGCATCGTCGGACCCGTGAACGTGGTGTTGCCCGAGACCTGTGGACACACCAGCGACGCTTGAGCGAACGCTTGGCTCGCGACGGCGCTCGAGACGATCAGCGTGAACAGGAAGCTACGGTTCAGGGTCATGACTAACCTCCCACGGCTCACGGAGTGAACGTGCGGGACTGACCGGTGTCGATCGTCCCGATGCAATCGTTGGTGCCCGAGTTGGTCTCGGACTGGCTCTCCTGCGCGTAGACCTGGCAGGGCTTCGAGGTCGACGCCACTTGCGTCGTGACTTCCCACTCGATGATCGCGACCGCGCCGTCCGGGCCGTAGCCCGTCGACCGGATCACCACGCGCGCGTCCATGTCGTCACCGGCCACCAGCCCGCTGTCGGCGCGGTTGTTGTAGATCACGACGTAGTAGCGTGCGGGGTTGTCGGTCGAGAACGGATTGCCGGTGGTGCCATGGGCGACGTTGTTCCCAGGGATGTTTGCCTCGAACCGCGCGACGGTGAGCGGATCGGTTCCCGCCGGACACGGGTCGACGAACGCCGACCACTTCGAGCTCGCGCTGATGTTCGCGCGCAGATAGTCCATCGCCGCAGCCCCGCCGCTCTCGGCGGCATACATCGCCATGGCATGGAACCGATCGTTCGCCGTTGCGCGCAGTCCGCCGCGAACGCCAACGACCGTGAGCATCGCGAGCGTACCGAGCGCGCTGAGGACGATCAGCGCCAGCACGAGCGAGTTGCCGCGCTGTGGATTTCGACGTTGTTGACCCGGCGTGCTCACGCCTCGTGCCCCCCGCATTTGCGTCGAACCATTATAGGAGCCTTACGATCTTCGAACCAGAATGCGCGCGAGGCCTACCGCGCTGGCTGGAGCCTTTGCCGGCGCGTGCGCACCCCGGCGTACATCGGCCCGCGCGAATTCAAGCCTCGGCCCCAGCACGGAGCGCGCGCGCGGATCGCGATCCGACTGATCTTAAATCAGTTATTGTGAGCTCGTTTGCGTCGGCGCAGCTAGGCCCGTCGATGACATGTCGGCAGCGCGTCAGCCGCGATGCCGATGCGACCGATCGTGATCGGTCAGTTACCCTGGCCGCCCGCGGGGACTACTGGTCGTCATTGACCAGCCGCGCGGCCGGTAGCGGCTCGGGCTCGGCCTTCTCGGACTTGTTGGCGGGGCCGCTGGCGTGGTCGTCCTTTGCCATCATCTTGCGGATGATGGGCGCGACGACGAACAACGCAGCCGCAAGCACGAGCGAAGCGATCATCAGGAACTTGAACAAGAAGTCGTAGCCTTTTCCGGCGGAGATCGACGTCGCGCGACCGGCGAGATAGATGCCGATCGAAGTTCCGAGGAACCAGATCCCCATCACCATGCCGCCGAGTCGCTGCGGCGCGAGCTTCGACATGCTCGAGAGTCCCACCGGTGAAATGCACAGCTCGGCCATCGTGTAGAACAGGTACAGGCCGATCAGATACACCGGGCTTGCGCGGTTGGCATCGGTCGCCCCGCTCGCCGGCAACATCACGAGGAACGACATCGCCAGGATCACCATGCCGATGCCGAACTTGTTGACGCTGGTCGGTTCCTTCTTGGCCTTGGCCAGCTTCACCCAGATCCACGCAAACAGCGGCGCGAGCAACACGATGAACACCGCATTGACACTCTGGTAGTAGCTCGCCGGGATCTCGAGCCCCAGGAACTCTCGCTCGGTCAGGCTCTGCGCGAAGATGTTGAGCGTCGTCGGTGCTTGCTCGAAGATGCCGAAGAAACCGATCGCGCCGATGTAGAGCGGGATCATCGCGAGAATGCGCCGGCGCTCCGATGTGTCGCGAGCCGAACGGAACAACCCGTAGAACAGGATGATCGAACCGATCACCAGCCCGATGCCCATGGTCTCGGTGATGATTCCCGACGACGGCTTGACGACCACCACCACGACCGCGATCGCCGCGGCGATCAAGCCGATCAGCTTCAACACCGTGCGATCGCGAGCGGCGCGGGCGGTGTCGGTCGGAACGGTGGGATGCTGTCCCGCTTCACCGAGTGAACGCTGGCCAAACGAGTACTGGATCAATCCGCCGATCATCCCGACCGATGCCGCCGCGAACGCGAAGTTCCAGCAGTAGTTCGGGTTGATCCCGTTCTCGAGCAGCATCGCGCGGAAGTCAGAATCCTGCGCGAGGTAACCGCACACGAACGGCGCCAACGTCGCGCCGATGTTGATGCCCATGTAATAGATCGTGTAGCCGGCGTCTCGGCGGCCATCGGCCTCGGTGTAGAGCTGGCCCACCATGGTCGAGATGTTGGGCTTCAGAAACCCGGTGCCCAGCGCGATCAAGATCAGCCCGATGTAGAACACATCGCCGATGTTCGGGATCGCGAGGATCGCGTTGCCGGCGGCGATGCCGATGCCGCCGAAGAACACGGCCTTGCGCTGGCCGAGAAACCGATCGGCGATCCAGCCGCCTGGAAGCGACAGCAGATATACGGCCGCCCCGAACATGCCCACGATCGCGCCTGCACCGGCGTTGGGCTGCTTGGTGATCTCACCCAGCTCGTTCGTGAGCACATCGAACATTCCGTGACCGCCGAGCTCCTTGGGCGCGCCGAGGTACAGGATCAGGAACGCGCGCATCCCGTAATACGAGAACCGCTCCCACATCTCGGTGAAGAACAGCGTCCTGAGTCCGATGGGATGTCCGAAGAATCCGCGATCGGGATCGTTGGCGGCTGACATGGCGGCGGACCTTAGCCCGAAGTCCCCAACGAATGGGAGCGCATTCTCAAGGGTGCGACATCATGCAGGTCGCACCTGCCGAATCGCCGTCGGTGGCTGACAGTTCGCCTGTTAGCTGGCACCCCAAGCGTGAGCTTGAAAATCCCGGGCGTTTGCGAAAATGTCCCGCGCATGAAGATCCCGTGCCGGTTGTGGGCGGCCATTGCTGCCGCGTTGCTGTTCGTGTCGTGTAATCCCGAGACGCCTCGGTTCGCGTTCAAGCACGCAGAGCGCCGCGGCGTGCTCAACAAGAACGGGCTCCGGTTCATCGTGATGCCCGACTCCAGCACGCAGCTGCTCGAGGTCGACGTTCGCTACGAGGTCGGCTCGAAGGAAGATCCACCGGGCAAGGCCGGGCTCGCGCACCTCGTCGAGCACATGATGTTTCAGCAGAAGCCGGACGGTCCGACGACCAAGCCCCTGATGCACTTCATCAGTCAGATGACGCTGGCGATGAACGCGTACACCAACTCGGATCAGACCCACTACATGCTCAACGGGCGCGTCGAGCAGCTCGACACCTTCATCAAGGTCGAGGCGATGCGCATGCACTACGGCTGTCAGACGATCTCCGAGGAGGAGTTCGAGCGCGAGCGTGAGGTCGTGCGCAACGAGATCCGCGGCAGCTTCCGTGACCCCGCCGGTCAGATCCGCCCGATCACGCTCGCCTCCGTCTACCCGGAGGGCCACCCGTACCGCAACACGACCGGTGGCGACGACCAGCAGCTGTCGAACATCACGCTGCAGGATGCCTGCGACTTCATGCACAAGTACTACACGCCCGAGCGGGCAACGGTGATCGTCGCCGGTGGCGTGTCGGTCGAGGACACGGTTGCGTCGCTCGAGAAGTGGTTCGGCAACCTGGAGAAGCGCGCCTCGGCGCCACGCAGCAAGGTCGCGCCGATCCACATCACCAAGGGCCGCGAGACCAAGGAGCTCAACGTCGAGCGTCCGTACGTCACGGTGGCGTGGGCACTGCCGCCGTCGAATTCTCCCGAGGGCGAAGCCGCACGGTTCGGGATCTGGGGTGCGTTCTTCGACGCCGCCAACAAGGTCTCGGAATACGAATGTGCCAACGAGGTGCAGCCGGTGATGGATGGTGGCAACGAAGCGCCGGTGTTTTTCATGGCCCTCGAGCTCAAGAGCATGGACAAGGTCGACGAATGTCTCGACCTGGTTTGGAAGGCCGCGCGTAACGCACATCGCGGCTACGACGAAGGCACCTGGGAGCAGCTGAAGGAGCTCAAGGATCGCCGCAAGGCTGCGTTCATCACCAGCCTCGAGCCGCTGTTCGGCATCGGCGCTCGCACCGATCAGGTCGGCAACATGGTGCAGTTCAACAAGGAGTTCGACTGGAACTCGCAGGAGTCGCTGGTGTTCGCAGAGCTCGACAAGATCGAGAACTTCGACATGGCGAAGGTCGGCAACGTGCTCAAAAAGGTGCTGGATCCCAACAAGGCGAAGGTCGTCGTGTTCAAGCCGAGCAAGCAGGGCATCAAGGGCGACACACGATCGAAGCTGGTGTTCAAGTCGACCTCGCACGATCAGATCGAGCAGCCGGAGGTCGACCCGGCCGAGGCGATGCGGCCGATGAAGGTCGCGACCGAGCTCAAGGGGTTGTCGAACGCGCAGCGGTTCCAGCTGGGCAACGGCATGAAGGTCGTCCTGCTGCCGATCGATGGCATGCCGCTCGCGGCCGTCCAGCTGATCTTCAACGTCGGCGATTCGTCGAATCCCGACAATCCGGCGCTCGCAAGCGCGGCTGCTGACTTCTTGAGCCAACCGCTCGACGCCGAGGCATCGCGGCGCACCGGGATCGGATATAGCTGCAGCACGACGCCCGATCACACGGTGTGCTCCACCCGCGGCGTCAACATCTACCTCGACGTGATGATCAAGGGCCTCGAGCGCTACATCCGTGCCGGGGAGTATCGCCAGGAGGAAATCGAGGAGTGGCAGAAGAAGGTGAAGGCGGCGTACAAGCTGCGTCGTCCTCAGCAGGAGCTCGAGTTCGAGCGCCAGCAGCTGATCGCGCTGTTTGGCCCGGACCACCCGTACACGAAGACTGGCGTGCTGGTGCCGAGCTCCGTCGGCAAGATCGGCCACGACGCCCTGACGTCGTTCCGCGATACCCACTACTCGGCTGCGAATGCGACGCTGATCGTCGCCGGTACGTTCGACGCAAAGCGCGCCGAGTCGCTGATCCGCGGCTCGTTTGGCGATTGGAGCGGAGGCCACAAGGACACCGCGACTCCCGTTGCGCCGATCAAGCGCGCTGGACCCGAATATGTCGGCGTGGTCAGTGACGAGGATCCACAGATGAATGTGGTGATCCTCTATCCAGCACCGGCGGGTATCGACGGCCAGGAGGCCGGTCGCGAGGTCTTGACCGAGATGCTCAACAGTCGGATGTGGGACATCCGGGCCAAGCTCGGCTCGACGTACGGGACCTACGCCAGCCGCGACATCCGGCGCGGCCCATCGCTGTACCAGATGGGCGGAGCGATCGATACGCTCCGCACCGGCGAGGCGATCAAGGCGATGAGAGACAGCCTCGACGCGTTGCGCCGGGGGGAAAACTTCGACGTCGACTTCGTTCGCGCCCGCCGCAAGCTGGTTCAGCGGCTGCTCGGCGAATCGACGATGTCGATGTCACTCGCGTCGAAGCTCGGCGTGATCGCGCGGTACGATCTGAGCCTCGACTACTACAACAAGCTGCTCCAGCAGCTGGCGGCGGTGTCTCCTGCGCAGGTGAAGGCGTTGCTCAAGAAGGAGCTCGACCCAGCCAACGAGATCATCGTGACGATGGGCGACCGCGGCGCGGTGACCAAGGCGTTCAGCGACGCCGGAATCACCGACGTGAAGTTGATCGAGCCCGAGTACAAGTAGCGTCGGCTGATCCAACCGTGACCAGCCGCATCGAGCCCGGATTGCTCGTGCGAGCTGGGATCACAGCAAGTCGACCCAGACGTCGTCTCCGACGAGCGTGACCGGATAGCGACGCAGCTCGAGGCTCGGGTCGTGCTTGCAGCGGCCCGAGCGCAGGTCGAAGCCGTAGCCGTGGCCCGGGCAGACCACCGCGGTGCCATCGATGTAGCCGTCGGCGAGCGCGACGTCCTCGTGCGGGCACACGCCCGGCACGGCGATCAGCTCCCCATCGACCGCCGTCACGATCACCGGCCAGGTCACGCCGCGCACCGCGAACGCGCGCAGCTCGCCAGGAACGACGTCGGCGACGCGGCAGACGTAGACCCGAAGCGCCACCTACGATCTCCCGCGCTGCCGCGGATCGAATCGATCGCGTAGCCCGTCGCCCAGCAGGTTGGCGCCGAGTACGACCCACATGATCGCGAGGCCGGGCACCAGCGCATACAGCGCGACCCAGCTGCGATCGCGGTGCCACAGGTAGTCACCTGCACGAGCGAGCATGGCTCCCCAGGTGTAGTCGACCTGGGGACCGAGGCCAAGGAACGTGAGCGACGCCTCGACGATGATGATCGTTCCAAACCCCAGCGTCATCTGCACCAGCAGCGGCCCGACGAGGTTGGGCATCAGATGACGGAACATCACCCGGCGATTCGACGCACCCAGCGCGACCGCGGCCGTGACGTAGTCGCGTTCGCGCAGCCCGAGCACCTCGCCGCGGGCGACCCGCGCGTACCCCACCCAGCCATTCGCACACAGCGCGGCGATCATCACGCCGATCCCCGGATCCGCCCACACCGCAACGATCGCGATGTTCATCAAGATCCCGGGGAACGCCATCAAGACGTCGACCAGCCGCATGATCACGTCGTCGACGGCGCCGCGAAACCACCCCGAGATCGTGCCGATCGTGACGCCGATCAGCGCGGAGATCGTGACCACGATGAGGCTCAGCTGCAGCGCCGAGCGGGCGCCGTTGAGCAGCTGGCTCAGCGTGTCCTTGCCGCTCGGATCGGTGCCCAACCAGTGCGCGGCCGACGGCGGCTCGAATCGATGGCCGAGATCGACGGCGTTGAACCCGACCTCGTACGGCGCGACCAACGGGCCGAGCACTCCGACGAGCACGAACGCGGCGCCCATCACCATGCCGACCCGAGCGCTGGGCGAGAGCTTCATGCGCGCCGGATCCTCGGATCGGCGAGGCCGTAGGCCAGGTCGACCAGCATGTTGACCAGCACGTAGATCGCCGCGACGACGAGCACGGTGCCTTGTACGATCGGATAATTGCGCTTCTGGATCGCTTCCAGCAGCGTGAGCCCGATCCCGGGGCGGGTGAAGATCTTCTCGATGATGATCGCACCGGACAGCAACGACCCGAACTGCAGGCCCACGACGGTGATCACCGGCAGCAGCGCGTTGCGCAGGGCATGAACGATCACGCGGCGCTCACCGAGCCCCTTGGCGCGCGCGGTTCGAACGAAGTCTTCTCCCAGCACCTCGACCATCGATGATCGGGTCATCCGCGCGAGCATCGCCATCAGGTGAGTGGCGACGCACAACGCCGGCAACACGAGCCCGGCGAGCGAGGTGTCGGTCGGGCCCGGGAACCACTGCAGTCCGAGAAACATCACGAACAGGACCAGCGGAGCGAACATCATCTGCGGGATCGCGATGCCTCCGAGCGCGGTGGTGGTCGCGAGCGTGTCGAGCCACGTGCCGCGCTTGATCGCCGCGGTGATCCCGAGCGGCAGCGCCATGATGATCGCGAGCACGAGCCCCGTGAAGGCGAGCTCTGCGGTGTACGGCACCGCCTCGAAGACCACGGCGGCGACCGTCGGCTTGCCCTTGGGATCAGGACACTGATGGCCGAGCGTGCCGTCCGCGACGTGACCGAGGAACGTCACGAACTGCACCGGCAGCGACCTGTCCAGCCCCATGCATTGTTCGATCTGCAGGCGCTGCTGTTCGGTGGCGTCCTCTCCCGCGAGATGTGCGACCGGATCGCCCGGGATCATGTGCAGGAACGCAAACACCAGGATCGACACGCCGAGGACCGCGAGCGCTCCATGACTGAAGCGTCTGATCAGAAACGCGCCGATGGACACGACCCATCATTTACCATCGCGTCGAGAGTGGCCAATGTGCGCGGGACGAATCCGAGCCCGGAACCAGGGCCGCTGGATCCCGGCGCGGCCCCGCCGCCGTTGCGACTCCAGCGCGGGGGCGTTGGATCGCCGGCGCGGCCCCCGCCGCCGTTGCTACTGAAGCGCGGGGGCGTTGGATCGCCGGCGCGGCCCCGACGCCGTTGCGACTCCAGCGCGGCGGCGTTGGATCGCCGGCGCGGCCCCGCCGCCGTTGCTACTGAAGCGCGGGGGCATTGGATCGCCGGCGAGGCCCCGACGCCGTTGCTACTGAAGCGCGGGGGCGTTGGATCGTCGGCGCGGCCCCGACGCCGTTGCTACTGAAGCGCGGGGGCATTGGATCGCCGGCGCGGCCCCGACGCCGTTGCTACTGAAGCGCGGGGGCATTGGATCGCCGGCGCGGCCCCGACGCCGTTGCTACTGAAGCGCGGGGGCACAAAACTTGGGCGCGGTCTGCTCGTTGAGCTCTTTGCCCGGCGCGAGCACCGGCTGGCCACCGTGCGATTTCATGAGAGCGAAATCGCGGCACTCGTAGCGGTCCGGGCAGTCGCCGTTGGTATCGCACGTCCGCATGCAATACCGGACCTCGGAGGCGCGGGACACGCAGAACCCTTTGAGCGAGCACAGCTCGTCGAGCGTGCAGTCCAGCTGCGTCGTACACGCCTTGTTGGAGAAGTACCCCGAGAAGAACCGAATGCACGCTGCCTCGTCGGGGCAGGTGTCATAGTCACAGCCCTTGATCGTGCAGTGCAGGTCCTCGCACAGGCGGTCACCGTCGGGACTGCAATCGGAGCTGACGATGCACTCGTCACCGATCTCCTTGCCGCAACCGACGACAAGCAGGGCGATCAGCGCGAAATACCTCATGAGCGCGGGCATCCTAGCGACCGCTTGGACCCGTGGCAAGGCTCCCTGGTTGCCTGGAGCCGTGATACCTAGCCCGGGCTATGCGCGCGGTAGTTCAACGAGTTAGCCGGTCCAAGGTCACCGTTGATGACCGGGTGACCGGCGAAATCGACCGCGGCCTGCTCGTCCTGCTGGGCGCCGGAGCAGGAGATGGCGCGTCGGACCTGACATATATCGTCGACAAGATCGTCAATCTGCGGATCTTCCCCGACGACGCTGGAAAGATGAATCGCTCGGTGCTCGACGTCGGCGGTGGCGTGCTCGTCGTCTCGCAGTTCACGCTCTACGGCGATGTCCGCCAGGGCCGGCGCCCAGCGTTCACCGGCGCACTCGAACCGCTGGCCGCGCGCGCGCTGTACGAGCAAGCGTTGACCGCACTGCGTGCCGCGGGCGTGCAGCGTGTCGAGGCAGGCGAGTTCGCGGCGGACATGAAGGTCGAGCTGACGAACGATGGACCGGTCACGATCATGCTCGACTCGCGCAGGCTGTTCTGACCGCTGCATGTTGCCCGGTTTGGCGCGGTCACAATCACACGCCCGAGCCTAGCCCTCGGTCCGCGCCACACGATACGTTCGCGGTACGGCGCCCAGCGCCATGTCCTAACGATGAAGGTCAGGTTCTGGGGAGTTCGCGGTTCGATCCCTGTTCCCGGGCGGGCGACCCACCGGTACGGCGGAAACACCTCGTGCGTCGAGGTTCGCCCCCGCCATGAAGGCCCGATCGTCATCGATGCCGGAACCGGGATCCGCCGACTCGGCAAGGTGCTGATGGAGGGGCAGTTCGGCGACGGCCAGGGAACTGCTTCGATTCTGATCAGCCACACCCACTGGGATCATGTCCAGGGGCTGCCATTCTTCTCACCGCTCTACCGCGACGGAAACCAGATCGACATCTTCGCGAGGCAACGCGATCTCCACCTCGAGGCGGTGTTCTCGGCCCAGAATCGCCAGCCGTATTTTCCGGTCCCGCTGTCGGCGATGCGCGCCGAGATGCGGTTCCACGAGCTGATCGAAGGCGCTCGGTTCGAGATCGGCAACGCGAAGATCTCGTGCACCCGGCTCAATCATCCGTGGACCGCGATCGCGTATCGCGTCGATGCTGACCGAGCGTCGGTGGTGTATTGCACCGATACCGCGCCGTTTACCGACGTGCTGCTCGGCCGCGAATTCGTCAAGAAGGCGCCATCGCTCGACGAGCCGCTGCCGCCAGAGGTCGCGGCGGAGCTGGCCGACATGCGTGCCGGCGTCGTGGCGCTCGCGCGGAGCGCCGATCTGCTGATCTACGACACCCAGTTCACGTACGCCGAGTACCGGTTGCGACCACACTGGGGACACTCGCATCCCGACGATGCGATCGCGATCGCACGTGATGCCCACGTCAAGCGACTGTGCCTGTTCCATCACGCGCCGACGCGGTCCGACGACGAGAACGATGAGATCCTCGCGCGGTACCGTGCGGTGGTGCACGCCGCCAACGACCGGTTCGAGCTGATCAGCGCGTATGAGGGGCTCGAGCTCGCGCTGGGGGACGGATGAAGATCCGATTCTGGGGCGTCCGCGGATCGATCCCGGCGCCCGGTCCCGACACCATTCGCTATGGCGGCAACACCGCTTGCGTGTCGGTCACCACGTCGACGGGTGAGCTGATGATCATCGACATGGGCACCGGCCTCATGCATCTGGGCAACGACCTGATGACCGGTGCGTTCGGCGACGGCTCCGGTTCTGCTGCGATCTTGCTGTCCCATCCCCACTGGGATCACATCCAGGGCCTGGGCTTCTTCGCCCCGGTGTTCGTCGCCGGCAATCGGTTCACCGTGTGGGGGCCCGGAGGCTCCCCGCAAGTCCTCGAGGAGATCCTCGAGGGCCAGATGGACCCAAACTTCTCTCCGCTTCAGACGCTGAAGAACTTCTCGGCGGTCTTCGACGTCCGAGCGGTGGAGCCCGGGGTGCCGTTTGCCGTGCACGGCACCACCGTGACCGCGCACGAGCATCCGCACGGCGCGACCACCGCGCTGGCGTTTCGGATCGAAGACGCTGGACGAACGTTCGTGTACGCGAGCGATGTCGGGTATCCGCAGGGTGGACCGACCCGCGATGCGATCGCGTTCTATCGCGGTGCCGACGTGCTCCTGCACGACACCACCTATCGGCCCGCCGATCAGGTGACGCGGCGCAATCGCGGGTTCTCCTGCTACGAGGATGCGGTGTCGGCCGCGCTCCAGGCGAACGTGAAGCGGCTCGTCACGTTTCACTACGATCAGGACTATGGCGATGACGAGGTCGATCAGATCGTCGCGAGCTGCCGCGAGCTGCTCGACGCGGGTGGCGGCGCGGCGATCCAGCTGACGCCGGCCCGCGAAGGCGGCGAGCTCGAGATCTGAGCAATGACGACGCATGGTAGCTTGGGGCCATGCAGCAGACCGGCTGGCAGGCCTGTACCAAGCGCGCGTTCGATCGCGTCGCCGCGGCCGCCGGTCTCGTCGTCACCGCCCCGGTGTTGCTCGGGGTCAGCGCGGCGATCCGCGCGACGATGGGATCGTTGGACCGCGCCCGCTGCTCATGAAGTACCTGCCGCGGTATTCGCCCGACCAGGCGCGGCGGCATGACGTGATGCCCGGGATCACCGGATGGGCGCAGGTCAACGGTCGCAACGCACCAGCGTGGCCCGACAAGCTCGCGCTCGACATCTGGTACGTCGACCACTGGAGCCTGCTGCTCGATGCACGGATCCTCGCGCGCACGTTCGCGCGCGTGCTTCAGCGCTCGGGGATCTCGAACGACGGCCACGCCACGATGCCGGAGTTCATGGGTGATGCAGACGTGATCGCCGATCGCTAGCGCTGGCGAAACCACGCCCATTGCCGCGCGACACCGGCGTCGACTCGCGTCGTCGGCTGGTAGCCCAGCGATGCGTGGGCGCGATCGATGTTGGCGTAGGTGACCGGGACGTCGCCGGGTTGGTTCGGCTGCCAATCGATGGTGGCCGGCTTGCCGACCACCCGCTCGACGACATCGACCAGCTCGCGGAGCGAGATCGTGTGCGTGCCGCCCAGGTTGAAGATCTCGTAGCTGCCAGGCGTCACGCGCTCGATCGCCGCGACCGTGCCCGAGACGATGTCGTCGATGTACGTGTAGTCGCGGCGCGACGAGCCATCACCGAACAAGGTGATCGGGCGACCTGCCGCGATC
>JBFWXW010000031.1:0-73575 GCA_050187075.1 Kofleriaceae bacterium
TCGTCGAGATACACGACGATTGGCGTGGTTTGATCCCCCATTGATCGACCAGACACAGTCTACACCGGCAATGTGGTAGCTCGAAAATCCGATCCCTTAGATCCTCGACAGTCGCTACCTGTCCGCTCCCCTGTCTCAAAAGTTAACGTTTCTTCACGTAACCAAAACGATCCACCCCCACACAGCCCCGTCACATCGTCAGAGCGCGGGTGTCGAGAACTCGCGGCTCGGCTTCGCAAACACATACCCCTGCAACAGGTTCACACCCACACCCGTACACGTGGTCTGCTCGCCCCGGGTCTCGACGCCCTCGGCGACCACCTGACTTCCCAGCTCGCGACACAGCGTGGCGATCGCGCTCATGATGCTGCGCTTCTTCGGCTTGGTGTCCACGTCGCGAACCAGCGACATGTCGAGCTTGACGATGTCGGGCTCGAGGGTGGCCAGCGCCCCGAGCGCAGCATAGCCGGCGCCCAGGTCGTCCACGGCGATCCGGAACCCGAGCCGCCGCAACATCGCGACGCGCGCCGGCGCGGCCACCGCGTCGATCCCGATGCGTTCGGTGATCTCGAGGACCACGCGCGACGCGAACTCGGTCAGCGGCGCGCTCGGACTGAACAGTTCCTCGTCGATGAGCTCGAGACCATGGACGTTGACGAAGATCAGCGCATCGCTGGGCGCCTGCGTTGCGACCTTGGCGACCGATGCACGCACGATCCGGCCGAGCTCGTGGATGCGATCGAGTCGCTCGGCCGCGGCGATCACGAGATCCGGCCGGCGCAGCGATTCTTCGTCGGTGCGCAGCAGCGCCTCGTAGGCGTACACCCGCCTGCCGGCGACATCGACGATCGGCTGAAATGCCATCCACAGCTTCGACAGCGCACCGTCCAGCCGCTTCGACAACAGAGCGCGATCCTCGGAGAATCGCGCATACGACTCGGCGCGCCGGCGCATCCGCGCGACGCCGTGCTTGCGAGCCGCCCGCGCCACGGCGGCCGCGAGCGCTTCGTGATCGAATGGCTTGGCGAGATACGACACCGCGCCCATATCGATCGCCTTCATCGCTCCGCTCAGCGACGGCTCGCCGGTCATCAACAACACCGGCAGCTCGTCATCGTGGCGCCGGAGCTCGGCGACGAGATCGAACCCCGTGACGCCGGGCATCCACACGTCCGAGACGATGCAATCGTATTGCTCACCGCGATCACGCACCGCTTCGATCGCATGACTGGCATGATCGTAGATCACGACCTCCCAGCCCTCGCTCGACAGCACCCGCGCGCACAGCCGCCGCAGCGTTGGATCGTCGTCGACCACCAGCACCCGACCGAGCTTGGCTTTCGCAGGAGCTACGTCGTTGGACATCTACTCGCTCTTGCTCCCCGCCGCGGAGTGGCGCGAGCGCAACACGATGTCGAGCGCGTGACGGAGCTTCTCGTCCCCCCACGGCTTCAAGAAGTAGCGATCGACCGCGCCTTCGTTGACCGCGCGAACCGCGGTCTCGAGATCGCGGTTTCCGGTGACCAGGAACCGAACCATCGCGGGATACGCGATCCTCACATGCTGCAACAGGTCGAGACCGTCGCTATCGCCTTCCATCGAGAAGTCGGAGACGATCGCGTGGAACTGGTTGGCCTTGAGCAGGGCGAGCGCTTCGGGCGGGCTCGCAGCCTCCATGATCTCGAAGCCGCGCAACGTTCGCCGCATCGCCTGACGAACGTCCGGCTCATCGTCACATATCAAGACGGAGTAGCTCACCCTCTGACGACTCTACACGAAACGTGTCGTCACGCGCGACCTGGCAGCCGCACCACGAAGCTGGGACCTACTGGCGTGGCCTCACAGGAGATGCTGCCGCCGTGCGCTTCGGCGACGAGCCGGCAGAAATACAGGCCCATGCCGCGCTTCCCACCGCCACCCCGGACGTACTTGCCAAATAGCGAATTGACGATGCTCTCGGTGATCTGGGGACCGGTGTTGGTGACCGAGATCTCCGTGCTTCCGTTGTCGTGCCAGCGACGACCAGCGACCGTGATCTGGCCTCCCGCGTTGCAATAACGAGCAGCGTTGCCTACCAGGTTGTGGAGCACGCGCTCGATCAGCGCCGCATCGAACTTTCCCTCGAGCTCGTCATCGCAGTTGACCAGAAATGATACACCGCGCGTGATCGACGGCGCGTTGACGTCGAGCACCGACTGCAGCAGCTGACGGATCCGGACCTTGGACACGATCGGCTTGACCGCGGCGTCCTCGAACCGACTGATATCGACGAAGTTCGCGACCAGACCGGACATCCGCCGCAACGATCGGATGGCCGCCGCGAGTGCATCGGTTTGGTCGTCGTCCAGGCCGCGCAGATCCTCATGCAGGTACTGAACGTTCGAGAGCGCGACCGCCAGGCCGTTACATAAGTCGTGCGCGAGCAGCGCGGTGGCCTCGACGCCATAAGCCATGCGGCGATCTGCGGCCTCTTTCGCCAGCCGGACCTCGACGAATGCGCGCAGCTGCCGCAACCCACTATCGATCCGGCGCTTGAGCTCGGGCATCCCGAACGGCTTGACGATGTAATCGTTGGCGCCGGCGTCGAACGCGCTCAGACGAGTGCCCTCATCATCGTTGCCGGTCATGACGATCGCGTGGATCGCGGGGCCGCACATCTCCTTCAACCGACGTACAACCTGCAACCCCGGGGTCGGCATGTGAAGATCGATGACCGCCACGTCGGGCGGATTGCCTTCCGAGCTTGTGATTGCACTGGCACCATCGTACGCGGTCATCACGTGATAGCCTTCGGACGAGAGCTGTGACGCGATTGCACGACACAGAACCTCGTTGTCGTCGACGACCAGAAGACGCCCGCCGCTCGGTGCTGGATCAGCACTCCGATCGGCTTCGACCATGAGGCCTATAGTATCATCGCCATGAGCGAGCCATCAAAAAGCTCCGTGATGTCGAGCGAACCCATCCCGCAAGCGCATGCCACCGACCCACGCCGGATCGCCGACGTGGTGTTGGCGGCGGCGATTCGCTCCAATGCGGATGCGGTGTTCATCGAGCCCGCTCCCGAGAGCGACGACCTTTACCTGGTGGCGCTGGAACGCGGGTCGGCGGTGCTGGTCACCGTTCCGCTCGACGCGGTGATCGGCGCGGCGGTGATCGCCCGGCTGGCGTACCTCGCCGACCTCGATCTCGCCGCCACCCACTCGACCAGCGCGGTCCTGCCGGTGCGGTCCGGCCAGCGCGACGCCGAGGTGCTGGTCACGCTACGCCCCGGCACATCGCTTCGAGCAGATCTCACCGTCATGCCGCGACAGCGCGCGCGGGGCGGCAAGATCCATGCGATCGGCCCCGCTCCGGGGGATGTGGTCGGCCAGTACCGCGTGACCGAGTTCGTGGGTGAGGGCGGGATGGGCACGGTGTTCCGCGCCGAGCACATCGTCCTCGGTCGAACCTACGCGCTCAAGGTCCTGCGCGCGCGTGTGGTCGAGCGCGATCCGACGGCGGCCCAGCGGTTCTTGCGCGAGGCCCGTGCGGCTGCCCGCGTTCGCCATCCCAACATCGTCGACGTCTTCGACTTCGGCCATCTCCCCGACGGCCGCCCCTACTTCGTCATGGAGCTCCTCGATGGCGAGAGCCTCAGCGACCGGATCTCCGGTGGCGCGTTACCGCCCGGGGAGGTCATCACGATCGCGCGGCAGCTCGCGACCGCACTCTCGGTCACCCACGATCACGGCGTGATTCACGCCGATGTCACGCCATCGAACGTGCTGGTGGTCGGTGGCCCAGAGCAGCTTCAGGTCAAGCTGCTCGACTTCGGACTCGCGGAGCTCGTGGGTGAAGGTCTCCGCGACGAAGATCCCGAGGTCGTCCTCGGTACACCCGCCTACATCGCCCCCGAGGTGCTGCGCGGGCTCGCGCCCACCGGCCGCTCCGATCAATACGGCCTGGGCGCGGTGCTGTTCGAGATGCTGACCGGCCATCCGCCATACGTTCACGATGACGTGCGATCGCTGTGCATGATGCACATCCAGGCCCCGATTCCCCGCGTCGAGAGCCCGCATGGTCCGCTGCCCCCCAAGCTCCTCGATGTGGTGACCACCTGCTTGCAGAAGACCCCGCAGGCGAGGTTTCCGAGCATGAAGGCGCTGCTGGCTGCGCTCGACGAGATCGAACGTGTGATCGACCGCCGCGGCTGGCGTCGCTGGCTCTCGAGCTAACCAATGACCACGACACCACCACCCAACAAGCCACCCCTGGTCGTTTGCGTTGACGACGATGAGGCCATCCTCACGGCGGTCGGACGTTGTCTCAAACGCGAGCCGTTCGAGGTACGCCGCACGCTGTCCGCATCCGAGGCGTTGTCATGGATCGCGGCCAATGAAGTGGCCGTGCTGGTCTCCGACTACGACATGCCCGAGATGACCGGCGCGCAGCTGGCGGGCCATGCGAGGCGCGTTCGTCCGGAGACCGTCCGCATCCTGTTGACCGGAAAGCGCACGCTCGAGACCGCGATCGATGGGATCAACCAGGGCGAGGTGTTCCGATTCATCAGCAAGCCGTTCGAGAACGAAGTGCTCCGCGCCGCGGTCCACGCAGCGGTCGAGCGCAATCGCGAGTTGCTCGAGATGTCCGGGGACCGAGAACGCCGAGACCGCCGCGCCGCGCTTCGCAACGCGCTCGAAGCCGAGTATCCCGGGATCTCGAAGGTCACCCGCAAAGGGGATGAGGTCCACGTGGTGTCCGCCGACCCGTGGGCCGAGGCGGCTGAGCTCGGGCTGCCGATGCTGAAGGCGTCGCTCGAAGGCTGACCGCGCGGATCTCCCGGGCCGCGGCCCGGGCCGAGCCCGCCACCTGGGCTCGATTCAGCAGATTTTTCGCGGCCGCGCCACCGCGGTCCAACAAGCTGATCGCACTGCCGTTCCCGGGTGCCGAGCTGGGGTGCCCGACGCCGGCCATCAAACAGGCGGTCCTTTGCATCGACAACCGCAAAGAACAACGCGATCGTGCCGACCGTGGCTATCGACGCGCTGTTCACGCGCGTTCAGGCTCGGAGAAGCGAGATGACGACCGCACCTGTGATCCTGCTCGTCGAAGATAACGACGATGATGCCGAGCTGACGATAATGGCGTTCAAGGCATCCCGCGTCTCGAACACCGTGGTGCGGGTCAGCGATGGCGTCGAAGCACTCGATTACCTGTTCGCCCGCGGTTCCCACGCCGGACGCGACCCCAACGATCTACCGAGCGTCGTCCTGCTCGATCTCAACCTGCCAAGGGTCAGCGGGCTCGACGTGCTGACCGCGATCCGCGCGGCCGATCGCACCAAGTACCTACCGGTCGTGGTGCTGACGTCCTCGGACGAGGACAAGGACCGGATCGCGGCCTATAGCCAGTTCGCGAACAGCTACATCCGTAAGCCTGTCGATTACGATCAGTTCACCACCGCAGCGCGAGATCTCGGGCTCTACTGGCTCGTCTTGAATCGGCCCTTGCCGCGCAAGTAGCGCGGGCGATCGCCTCGCTCCGGCGGATCCGGACCAGCTCTGAGTTACAGTGCAGCGGTCAGCTGGAGCTGATGTGACGAGCGACTCCGAGGCTTCCTATCTGTTGTGTCAGCTCGGGACGCGCGTGTGCGCGATCCCGCTGGTGCACGTCGCCGAGACGATGCGGCCGTTGCCGATCGAGCGCATCGATGGGAGCCCATCGTTCGTGCTCGGCGTTGCGGTCATCCGGGGCGCACCGACGCCGGTCATCGACGCGCGCGCGCTGGTCGGGTTGCCCCACGCGCAGCCGACCCGGTTCGTCACGATCAAGACCGGCGCGCGGATCGCGGCGCTCGCGGTCGACGCGGTGCTGACGATCCGCTCGCTGCCCCCGACGATGCTCGGTGCCGTCTCGGCGCTGCTCGGGGAGGCGACGGCGGAGTCGACGCGGGCGATCGGCGCGCTGGACGCAGATCTGTTGTTTGTCCTGGACGCGACGCGGCTCGTGCCCGACGGCGTGTGGACCACGATCGCGGCAGACCGAGGCTCCGCATGACCGCGATCTCGGCCGTGGAGCTCGAGCGGTTTCGGATCGCTCTCGGTAGGCGCGCAGGGCTTCAGTTCGATGACAGCAAGCTCGAGCTGCTGGCCGAGGTGCTCGCGCGGCGCGCGATGGCGTACCAGCGCTCCACGACGGGATATCTCGATGAGCTCGAGGTCGACGATTCGCAGGAGCTCCGCGCGTTGGCGGTCGAGCTCACGACCCCCGAGACCTACTTCTATCGCAACAGCGAACAGTTCCATGCGTTCGCGGAGGTCGCGTTGCCGCAGCGCATGCGAGCGCGCAGCGACTGCCGGGCGCTGAACATCCTGTCCGCGGGGTGCGCGTCCGGCGAGGAGCCGTACACGGTTGCGATGGTGGTGCGCGAGCACATCGCGGAACCGGGATGGAACGTCTCGATTCGCGGTGTAGACATCAACGCGGCGATGCTCGAAAAAGCCGCGCGCGCCCGCTACACGGCGTGGGCACTGCGTGAAGCGTCGGCCGAAACCCAGCAGCGCTGGTTCTCGCGCGACGGGCGCGAGCTCGTGCTCGACGAGCGGATCGCGAACGCGGTGGCGTTCGAGGAGCGCAACCTCGCCGCCGTTGATCCACAGCTATGGCCAGCAGGTCACTACGACGTCGTGTTCTGCCGCAACGTCATGATGTACTTCACGCCCGAGGCGATGCTCGCGCTGGTGACGCGGATCAGCCAGGCGCTGGCTCCCGGTGGGTTCCTGTTCCTCGGCCATGCCGAGACGCTGCGCGGCCTGTCGAGTGACTTCCACCTGCATCACACCCACCACACGTTTTATTACCAGCGCAAGGACGAGCTGAGCGTCGCGGCGGCGCCATCACTGGTGGCTCCGCCTTCGAGCGCAGCAATCGCTGCGGTCGCACCGCCCATCGGCGGCAGCTGGACCACGACGTGGGTCGAGACGGTCCAGCGGGCTTCCGATCGTATCCATGCGCTGTCCACGCCGCTCTCGCCCGGCGCGAGCGGGGCCGATCCGGTTCGACCTCGGTTCGACCTGGCGGACACGCTCGACCTGCTCGGACAGGAGCGGTTCGCCGACGCCTTGGAGCAGCTCGGCGAGCTACCGCACGCCGCGTCGACCGATCGCGATGTGCTGCTGCTGCGCGCGGTGCTACTCACTCATACGGGCCAGCTCGCCGCCGCCGCGCAGGTGTGCGACGAGCTGGTTCAGCTCGACGAGCTCAACGCGGGCGCGCACTACGTGCTCGCGCTGTGCAAAGACGGCACGGGGGATCGACGCGGCGCGATCGATCACGACCAGGTCGCGATCTATCTCGACCAGGGCTTTGCGATGCCGCACCTCCACCTCGGGCTGATGGCCCGCCGCTCCGGCGAGCTCGACACCGCTCGGCGCGAGCTCGGACAGGCGATCGTGCTGCTCCAGCGTGAGGACCCGGCGAGGCTGTTGATGTTCGGCGGCGGCTTTGGGCGCGATGCCTTGATCTCGTTGTGCCGTACCGAGTTGATCGCGGCCGGAGGACGACCGTGACCGATCGGCTCACCATCACGGCGGACGAGCTGCGCCGCGCCTTCGATCGTGACTTCGCACGCGCCGCCGGCGCGCCCACCGCGGGCGAAGACGTGCTCGCGATCCAGTGCGGCGGTGATCCGTATGCGATCCGGCTCGCAGAGGTCGCCGGCTTGCACGCACACCTGACCATCGAGCCGGTCCCCAGCCCGGTTCGCGAGCTCACCGGCGTGGCGGCCCTGCGCGGCGCGCTGGTTCCGATCTACGACCTCGCAGCGTTGCTCGGGTACCCGGCGTGCAACGGCCGGTGGTCCGTCGTCGCGGGGGGGCGGTCCATGGGTTTTGCCTTCGATCGATTCGAGAGCCACGCACGGGTGCCAGTCGACGCGTTCACGGCGGAGCTCACCGATCACGGTCGCGGCACCGGCAGTGCGGGCAACACGGCGCCACGGGCACATACCCGGGGCGCCGTCCGCATCCACAAGCTGTCACGACCGCTGATCGAGCTCGGCGGAATCGTCGAGCTGGTTCGGCGTCGCACGCGCGCAGAGTCCTCACGACAGGAGCGATGATAGATGGGCAAGAGCTGGACGTTTGGAAAGAAGCTGGGCGCAGGGTTCACGGTCACGGTCGCGCTAGCGCTCGTGATCGGCGCCGTGGGGATCTATGCGCTTCGAACCGTGGTGACGAGCAAGGACGAGGTGATCACGGTCCACGCGCAATCGATCATCGACGCCGAGCGGCTCGCCGTGGCGTCGGCGCGCCGGATCGTGGCGCTCCGCGGCTATCTGCTCAACAACCAGGACACGCTGGTGAAGGAGATCAACGATCACCGCGCCGGCTTTCAGTCGGTGATGAGTGCGATCCGCATGGCGAACAGGTCGGTCGAGATCGGTCGGTTACTCGAGGACATCGACAAGCGCGAGCTCGAGTACAAGGATGCGACGGACCGGGTGATCGCGCTGCGCCAATCCGACGCCGCGATGGACGTCGTGATTCGAAGCTTTGATCTCGACGTCACGCCCAAGCGCGAGGCCTTGAGCGATGCGATCGATCGATTCCGCAGCTTCAGCCAGACGAAGATGTTTCAGTCCAAACAGGCCGCCACCGACACGGCGGATTCCGCGGTCGACCTGCTGCTCGCGTTCGGCGGTGCGATCATCGTGCTCGGTGTGATCGTGGCGGCGCTGTTGACGCGCACGCTGGGCCGCCAGATCGGGACGGCGATCGGCCGGGTGCAAAGCTCCTCGGCCGAGCTCCAGGCCGCGGCGAATCAGCAGGCCACCGCGGCGAAGCAGCAGGCGACCGCGATGAACGAGATCACCACCACGATCACCGAGCTGCTCGCGACGTCCAAACAGATCGCCGAAAGTTCGCAACGAGTCGCACACATCGCAGATCAGACCGCGAGCTCGGCGCGCGCCGGCGATTCGACGGTGGATCGCGCGCACGATTCGATCACCGCGATCAAGCGCCAGGTCGATCTGATCGTCGCGAACATGCTCGAGCTCGGAAAAAAGAGCCAGCAGATCGGGTCGGTGCTGGACATCGTCGCCGAGCTCGCCGAACAGACCAACATCCTCGCGATCAACGCGTCGATCGAGGCGGCGGGTGCGGGCGACGCAGGCAAGCGGTTCTCGGTGGTCGCGGATGAGATCCGCAAGCTCGCAGATCGTGTCACCGGTTCGACCAAGGAGATCCGGACGCTGATCGATGATGTCCGGGGTTCGGTCAACAACACCGTGATGACCACCGAGACCGGATCAAAGGCGGTGGAGTCAGGAGCGCGTCAATTCAACGATGTCGCGACCACGTTCAAGCAGATCGCGAGCATGGTGGCGACCACGACCGAGGCCGCGAGAGAGATCGAGCTATCCACCAAGCAGCAATCCACTGCCGTCGAGCAGGTGAACATTGCGATCACCAACGTCGCCCAGGCATCGAACGAGAGCGAAGCGAGCTCGGGTCAGACCCTGCAGACCGCCGGCCAGCTCAGCTCGTTGTCGCGCGAGCTGCTTCGGCTGATCCAACCCCCGACGGCGACCCACGTGGATGCCGGTTGACCGCTATCGATACTTCCGCGCGGAAGCGCGCGAGCTGATCGATCAGCTCGGCAAAGGCGTGCTCGAGCTCGAAAAGGCCCCGAGTCCGCGGCAGGTCGCCGGGTTGTTGCGGTTCGCCCACACCCTCAAGGGCGCCGCGCGCGTCGTCAAGCAGCGAGGGATCGCGGACGACGCCCACGCGATCGAAGACGTGCTGGCGCCGTTTCGCGACGGAGCCACCGCGGTTCCCCGCGATCGGATCGATGCGATCCTCAAGCTGCTCGATGCGATCGACGCGAAGCTCGCAGCGATCGACGCGCCCGGCACTCCGGGTTCGGCCCCTGCCCCGACGGGCGGTCCGATCGAACCCGCGCGCGCGCCGAGCCCCGACGATCGACCGCGGATCGTGCGTGCCGAGCTCGAGGAGATCGATGCGCTGATCGAGGGGGTCTCGGAGGTGGGGATCCAGCTGACCGCGGTGCGCCGCACGTTCTCCGGCGTCGAACGCGCGCGCCGACTCGCCGAGCTCCTCGACGAGCAGCTCGGCTCCGCACGTGCCCAGCGCCAGCTCGATGGCGCCGGTCCGAAGGTCCGCTCGATCGCCGCGGAGCTCCGGGCGATGGCCGAACAGATCGATCGCAGCCTCACCACGGGCGTCGACGCGGTCGAGCGCGAGCTCAAGCAAGTGCGCGAGGCGGCCGAGCGGATGCGGCTGTTCCGTGCGAACGGGATGTTTGGCGACCTCGAACGGACGGCGCGCGATGCTGCCCACAGCGCCGGCAAGCGGGTCACGTTCGTCGCGACCGGCGGAGCGGTTCGACTCGATGCCGATGTCCTCACCGCGGTGCAGGCTGCGCTGGTCCAGGCGATTCGCAACGCCATCGCGCACGGGATCGAGCCAGAGGCCGAGCGCGTCGGCCGTCGCAAGCCGCCGCACGGCCTCATCGAGATCGCGATCACCCGACGCGATGGTCGCGTCGCGTTCGCCTGCCGCGACGATGGTCGTGGTGTGGATCTCGAGGCGGTGCGGGCGGTCGCGCGCCGCAACGGCGTCGGCCCCACGCAGATCCAGGAGCTCGGCGCCTCGCAGCTGTTGGAGCTGCTGCTCGGAGGTGGAATCTCCACCGCTGGCTCCGTGACCGAGCTGGCCGGCCGCGGGGTGGGCCTCGACGTCATCCGTGATACGGCGACGCGACTCGGCGGCGAGGTTCGCGTGACGACCAACGCCGGGATCGGCACCACGTTCGAGCTGATCGTGCCGGTCTCGCTGACGTCGCTCGACGCGCTGACCTTCCAGGCCGGCGGGCAGACCGCGAGCATCCCACTCGACGCGGTGACCCGTACGCTGCGGCTGACCGAACCGGAGATCAACCACACCGCCGACGGCGCAACGATCGTCGTTGCGGGAGGCGTGATCCCGTTTTTCCCGCTCGAGCGCGCGCTGCGCCGCGACATCACCAGCCCCAGCGGTGAGCGACGAGCGTGGTCGGCGATCATCGTCAGCGCGTCGAGCGGAGCCGCGGCGATCGGCGTCGACTGCCTGATCGGCGTCGAGAACATCGTCGTGAGACCATTGCCGCCGGACATGGCGATCGATCCGGTGATCGGCGGCTGTTCGCTCGACGTCGCCGGCAACCCGCAGCTCGTGCTCGACCCGACCGGGCTGATCGAGCTCGGCCGGCGCAACCAGGCCTTCGTTCCGCGCTCCCCACGGGTCCGCAGCCCCGTGCTCGTGATCGACGATTCGCTGACCACGCGCATGCTCGAGCAGAGCATCCTCGAATCGGCGGGCTACGAGGTCGATCTCGCCACTTCGGCCGAGGAAGGCCTCGAACGAGCGCGCAACCGCCGTTACGCGCTGTTTCTGGTCGACGTGGAAATGCCAGGAATGGATGGCTTCGAGTTCATCGCCCGCACCCGCGCCGACCCTGCCCTACGCGATACCCCGGCCGTACTTGTCACGTCGCGCAACAGCGCGGAAGATCGGCAAAAGGCACACCAGGTAGGTGCGGCCGGCCACGTGGTGAAGAGCGAGTTCGATCAGCACGACCTGCTCGCGCGCATTCGCGCGCTGATCGGAGCGCAATGATCCCGCGTCGCGTGGTGGTGGTCGAGGATTCGCTCACCATTCGCAAGCGGTTGTGCGAGATCATCGCCGAAGATCCAGAGCTCGAGTTGATCGGCGAGGCGGAGGACGGCAAGGCCGCGATCGAGCTGTGCACCGCGCTCCGCCCGCACGTCATGTCGCTCGACATGATGTTGCCCGTGATGACCGGGCTCGCCGCGACCGAATACATCATGGCGCACGTCCCCACGCCGATCTTGATCGTGTCGGCATCGACCAACCGCGCGGAGCTATTCAAGACCTACGACGCGCTGGCCGCAGGTGCGGTCGATGTGCTCGAGAAGCCACGGGGCGATGAGATCGACAGCGTATGGGAGACCCGCTACCGCGCGGCGCTCAAGCTCGTGTCACGGATCAAGGTGATCACCCACCTGCGTGCGCGACTCGGTACGCTCGGCCGTTCGCCGACCCCGCTCACCCACGTGCTTCCGCCCGCATCACCGCAACCGGTTCGCGCGATTGCGATCGGGGTGTCCACCGGTGGTCCAGCGGCCATCGTCGAGATTCTGCGCGAGCTCCGGGCACCCGGGGTCCCGATCCTGCTCGTGCTCCACATCGACGAGCCGTTCAGCTCCGCGTTCGCCGAGTGGCTCGACGGGCAGACCAGCCATCGTGTGAGCTACGCGCGCGACGGCGAGCCGCTCGCCACGATCGGCAGCCGGGTCGTGATGGCGCCGCCGGGTCGTCACATGATCACGAGCGGCGGACGCGTGATGTTGACGGCGGACGCACCGCGCCACTCATGCCGGCCCTCGGTGGACGTGCTGTTCGAGTCGCTCGCGCGCGACTGCGGCGGCGGGGTGATCGCGTGCCTGCTCACCGGGATGGGCCGCGATGGTGCATCGGGGCTGCTCGAGATCCGGCGCGCCGGTGGTCTCACGATCGCGCAGGACGAAGCGTCGTGTGTGGTCTACGGCATGCCGCGAGAGGCCGCGCTGCTCGGTGCGGCCGAGCGTGTCCTTCCGCTGTCCGAGATCGGCCCGGCGATCACCAAGCTGTTCGCGACCTCGCCACGGAGGCCGCGATGACGGCCGTGCTCATCGTCGACGATAGCCTGACGGTCCGCATGGATCTCGCGGAGGCATTCGAAGCGGCCGGGTTCACCACGATCCTGTGCGCGACGGCGACGCACGCCCGCGCCGCGCTCGCCAGCGAGCCGGTCGCACTCGCGATCCTCGACGTCGTGTTGCCCGATGGAGACGGCGTGGAGCTGTTGCAGGAGATCCGAGACCGCGCCGGAGACCGCCACCTGCCGGTCATCATGTTGTCCACCGAGGCCGAGGTGAAGGACCGGATCCGGGGTCTCAAGACCGGCGCCGACGACTACGTCGGCAAGCCGTACGACGCCGGATACGTCGTCGCCCGAGGCCGCGAGCTCGCCGGCAAGGATGCACCCGGCCAGAATCAACAGACGGTCCTGGTGATCGACGACAGCACGACATTTCGCGAGGCGTTGCGCGACGCGCTCGAGCGCGCCGGCTATGCGGTGCTGGTCGCGGCGAGCGGTGAGGAGGGCTTGCCGATCGCCGCGGCTCGGCGTCCGTCCGCGATCATCGTCGACTCCGAGATGCCGGGGATCGATGGCGTCACCGTGATCCGCAAGATCCGGCTCGATGCCGCGCTGCGTGGCACGCCGTGCTTGTTACTAACCGCGTCCGACGATGCGGGTGCCGAGCTGCGCGCGCTCGACGCCGGAGCCGACGTGTTCGTCCACAAGGACGAGGACGTCGACCTGATCCTCGCGCGACTCGCGGCGGCACTGCGCAGCGCCGGCACCCAGCGCCACGTGTCAGCCAGCCTGGCGGGGCCGAAGCGGATCCTGGCGGTCGACGACAGCGTCACGTACCTGAACGAGCTCTCGACCATGCTGCGCGGAGAGGGCTACGACGTCATCCTGGCGCGGTCCGGAGAACAGGCGATCGAGTTGCTCTCGGTTCAGTCCGTCGATTGTATCCTGCTCGATCTCGTGATGCCCGGGCTCGATGGACGCCAGACCTGCCGGCGGATCAAGGAATCACCGGTGGTGCGCGACATACCCGTGGTAATGCTGACGGCGCTCGAACAGCGGGAAGCGATGATCGCCGCGCTCAGCACCGGCGCCGATGACTACATCTCCAAGTCGAGCGACTTCGAGGTGGTCAAGGCGCGGGTCCAGGCGCAGCTCCGCCGCAAGCAGTTCGAGGACGAGAACCGCAAGATCCGCGAGGATCTGTTGCGCAGCGAGATGCGTGCTTCCGAGGAGCGATCGGCTCGCCTGCTCGCCGAGACTCGTGCCGACCTGGTCGGCGAGCTCGAGCGCAAGAACAAGGAGCTCGAAGCGTTCAGCTACTCGGTATCGCACGATCTGCGATCCCCCCTGCGCACCATCGATGGATTCAGCAAGGCGCTGCTGGACGAGAGCTTTGGTACGCTCGACGAGCGCGGTCGCAACTACCTTCAGCGCGTGCGCGCCGCTGCACAGCGCATGTCCGAGCTGATCGACGACATGCTGCAGCTGTCGCGGGTCAGCCTGGCGGAGCTCAACCGCGACGCGGTAAACCTGACGTCGGTGGCCCGGAACGTCGCCGACGAGCTGGTGCGGTCGAACCCGGACCGTCAGGTCACCATCGACATCCAGCCCGGGATGACCGTCCATGGCGATATGCGGTTGCTCCGGGTGTTGCTCGAGAACCTGGTCGGCAACGCCTGGAAGTTCACGACCAAGGTCCAACATCCGATCATCCGGGTCGGCAGCGAGGAGCGGGCGGATGGCACTGCATACTTCGTGCAGGACAATGGCGCCGGGTTCGACATGGGCTACGCCGAGAAGCTATTTCGACCGTTCCAGCGCCTCCACAGTGAGAAGGATTTCCCGGGAACTGGGATCGGCCTCGCGACGGTGTACCGGATCGTCGACCGCCATGGTGGCCGCGTGTGGGCCGAGAGCACGGTCGGCCATGGTGCAAAATTCCTGTTCACCATACGCCGCCCGACGGGCGCTCGCGCATGATCGGTGACTTTTCCGAAACTGTCAGAGCCCACGTTGAAGCGATTGCCACCGAGCGGCTACATTGGATAGCGGAATGAAGCGCCCCTTGCGCGTCCTGATCGCCGAGGACAACGACGATGATTGCGAGCTGTTGCTGCTCGAGCTGAACCGCGGCGAGTACGAGGTTCGCCATCAGCGGATCCAGACCGAGGCGGAGATGCGCAACGCGCTCGCCACCGATAGCTGGGATGTCGTGCTGTCGGACTACTCGATGCCGCAGTTCAGCGCGCCGGCCGCGCTCAGCGTGCTCAAGGAATCGGGGCTCGACATTCCGTTCATCATCATCTCGGGCACGATCGGCGAGGAGATCGCGGTGGACGCGCTCAAGTCCGGGGCGCACGACTTCATGGTCAAGAACCGGTTGGCGCGGCTGCGTCCGGCGATCGATCGAGAGCTCCGCGAGCTCGAGGGTCGTCGCCGCAGCGCCGAGGCCCAGCAATCGCAGCGCAACGCCGAGGCACGGTTTCGCGCGATCATGGAGACCGCGCCCGACGGCGTGGTGTCGGCCGATAACCACGGACGAATCAACTACATCAATCCGGCCGCCGAGGCGATGTTTCGCTACCAGCCGAACGAGCTCATGGGCGCACCGCTGACCCAGCTGATGCCCGAGCGCTTTCACGACGCCCATCGCTTCGAGTTCGAGCGTTGGCTCGCTGGGACCGGAGACCGAACGCCCGGCAGTACGGTCGAGCTGGTCGGGCTTCGCAAGGATGGCTCCGAGTTCCAGATGGACCTCTCGGTGGGGACCTGGTCGAACAACGGCGGCAAGAACTTCGCCGGCATCGTTCGCGACGTGACCGATCGCAAGAAGGTCGAAGCGCAGCTGCTGGTCGCCGACCGCATGGTGTCGATCGGGACGCTCGCCGCCGGCGTTGCCCACGAGATCAACAACCCGCTCGCCGCCGTGATGGCGAACCTCGACCTCGCCCAGCGCGATGTCACCGAGCTGACCAAGCAGATGGGTGCCTCCGGGCCGCTCGCGACCCTGCAGGAAGAGATCAACGACGCGCGCGATGCGGCCGAGCGAGTCCGTCACATCGTTCGTGACCTGCGGATCTTCTCGCGCGGGGAACAGGAGAAGCGGGGCGCGGTCGACGTCGAGCGGGTACTCGAATCGACGATCCGGATGGCGTGGAACGAGATCCGACACCGGGCGCGCCTCGCGAAGCATTACGGCAAGGTCGGGCCGGTCGAGGCGAGTGAATCGCGGCTCGGCCAGGTCTTCCTCAACATCGTGGTCAACGCGGCACAGGCGATGCCCGAGGGCCAGGCCGACAAGAACGAGATCAAGGTCATCACGTCCGAGGACAAGAACCGGGTCTACGTCGAGGTCGCCGACACCGGCCAAGGCATCCCACCGGAGATCATGCGGCGGTTGTTCACGCCGTTCGTCACGACCAAGCCGATCGGAACGGGCACCGGGCTCGGGCTGTCGATCTGTCATCGCATCATCAGCGAGCTCGGCGGCGAGATCACCGTCAACAGTGTCGTCGGCAAGGGGACCACCTTCCGGATCGCCCTGCCCCACGCCAAGTCGAGCGCCGAGCTCCCGCGGATCGCTGCAGCCTTGACGAGCAAGGCGGCGCGGCGCGGCAACATCATGGTGATCGATGACGAGCCAATGCTCGCAAAGGCGGTGCAGCGAGCGCTGTCCTCGGAGCACGACGTCAAAACGTTTCACAATGCGCAGGATGCGTTGCGCAAGATCCTCGATGGCGCGCGGTTCGACGTGATCTTGTGCGACCTGATGATGCCCGAGATGACCGGGATGGACTTCTACACCGAGCTTCGCAAGGTCGCTGCCGATCAGGCTGACAAGGTCATCTTCTTGACCGGTGGCGCATTCACGCCCCGCGCCCGCCAGTTCCTCGACGAGATCACGAACCAGCGCGTCGAGAAGCCGTTCGAAGCAGCGCACCTCAAGGCGCTGATCAACGATCGGATCCGGTAAGGCCGGATCCGCCGGTGGCGTGCGGCTACGCCACAGCTGGCGATCGCTGGGCTACGCGACGGGTCGTGCCTCGCTGCGCGTCAACGGGTGAGAGATCGCCGTGTTGATTGCGTGGGTCCGGATGAAGTGCGAGGCTCGCGGCCTGAAGGAAGGGAACGCCTATGATGATTCGCACGACGCTTGTGATCGCACTCGGACTCGGAGTTGCAGCGAGCTCCGGCTGCAAGAAGAAAGAAGAGCCCGCGACCGGTACCGGCTCCGCCGCACCCATGGCCGACCAGGGCAGCGCTGCGGCGAAGGCAGTGGAGCAGCCCGCCCAGCCGGCCAAGCTCAATCCCAAGACCGGCGAGGAAACCATCGCCGCCTACAAGGAGTGCGCGGGCTACGTCAGCGATGGCAAGTTCGACGATTTCAAGTCGAAGTGCATCACCGACGACTTCAAGCTTCACATGGTCGATGGCGAGGACACCACGGGCGCCGACGCCACGATCGACATGATGAAGAAGGAGCGGGTCGCGTTCCCGGACATGAAGCTCACGCCGCAGATCATCATCGCGAGCGGTAAGAACATCCTCGCGGTCGGCATGATGTCGGGCACCAACAGCGGCCCGATGCATACGCCCAAGGGCGAGATGCCCGCGACCAACAAGAAGGTGGGCATGCTGATGTTCCATCGCATCGCGCTCGGCGAGACCGGCGGCGCGAGCGAAGAGTGGATGTTCATGGATCCGATGACCATGATGGGTCAGCTGGGCGTGTTGCCCAAGGAGGCACCACCCGTTCGTCCCGTGATGGACAAGGGCCTCGAGGGTGCGCCGATCACGGCGATCACCGCCGACAACGACGCCGAGAAGAAGAACCTCGACGTGGTCGCCAAGTACACCGCAGCGATCAACGCGCACAAGGCAGCCGATGCCGCGGCGTTCTACACCGATGACGCGGTCGAAGCCGACCAGGCCGGCGCGACCGACATGAAAGGCAAGAAGGCGCTCCAGGCGGGCTTCACCAAGTTCTGGAAGGCGTTCCCCGACTTCAAGGTCGAAACGCCCACCACGTTCGCCGCCGGCGACTTCGTCGTGCAGATCGGCACGTACACCGGCACCAACACCGGTGATCTCGGCCCGAAGATGAAGAAGACGGGCAAGACGATGAGCGGTGGGTTCGCGCAGATCTACCAGATGAAGGACGGCAAGATCGCCAACCTCTGGCGGTTCCGCAACGGCATGACCGGTGCGATGCAGCTCGGCCTGATGCCGGCGATGCCTGGTGCACCGGATGCGAAGGCCGGCGACGCGAAGGCCGGCGACGCGAAGAAGCCCGAATAGCTCGGCGGTGACGTCCGATCGCGGGGCCCTTGGGCCCCGTTGTCATTTTCGGCAGGCCCCCCAACCGGCGGTCAGCCGGGTGTTGCGTGAGGCGCGACACGGGCCGCGGTGTCGGTCGATATTGGTGACCGGTGCGCGCAACCCGCCACGAATTGGCGCAACGTGTCCGCATGAAATCTCGGCGGTTGATCGTGGGAATGGTGGCGGCGGCGGTGCTGGCGGCGTGCAACTCCAAGGGCGGCGGTGCGGGGGGCGATGATGACGGCGGCTCCGGCGGCGACGGGAAGCAGGATGGCAACGACAACAGCGACGGCGGCATGGCTGACGCGATGCCGGTCGAGCTGTTCGACCCTGCGTTTGCGTTCTCGCAGGATCAGCTGCGCGCGATGGTGATGACGCTGCCGACCGACGCTCATCCGACCGCGACCGACGACGACGGCGACTGGCTGACCGAGGACTCGCCGGACTGGCGCAGCGGGTTCTACACCGGATCGCTGTGGATCATGTACGAGGCCACCAACGACGCGTTCTGGAAGACCGCCGCCGAGGCCCAGCAAGAAGACCTCGAGAAAGAGAAGACCGATCAGGAGAAGAACGACACCGGGTTCAAGGTGTTATCGAGCTTCGGCCGCGCGTTCCAGCTCACCAACAACGACGACTACCGCCAGGTTGTCGTGACCGCCGCGAACACCTATGCGCTGGGTTGGGACGAGGACGTGGGCGCGGTGAACACGTTCCACCTCGATGACTTCAACGGTGAGCCATTCGGCACGATCATCGATCATGTCATGAACCTCGAGATCATGACATGGGCCGCGAGCCACGGCGGCAGCGCGAGCCTGCGTGCCAAGGCGATCAGCCACGCGCGCAGATCGCTTGCAGATCATGTGCGTCCCGACGGCAGCACGTATCACGTCGTCGTGTACGACGACGACGACGGCGATGTGACCTGGCGCGGAACTCGGCAAGGCGCCGACGACGAGACCACCTGGTCGCGGGGCCAGGCATGGGCGGTCTATGGCTTCACCATGATGTATCGCGAGACCCAGGAGGCGGACTTCCTCGACGGCGCGCGCAAGACCGCGGACTGGTACATCGCCCACCTGCCGGCCGACTTCGTGCCGTACTGGGACTTCGACCGACCGAACGAGGAGCGCGACAGCTCCGCCGCCGCGATCGCCGCGTCGGGGTTGCTGGAGCTCGCGCATCTCGAGACCGATACCGCCAACGCCGTGCGCTACCGTGACGCGGCATTCGCGACGCTGGCATCGCTCGCGAGCAGCGCGTACCTGGCGCAAGGGACGTCGAGCCAGGCGACACTTCTTCACGCAGTGACGAGCAAGCCGGGTGATAACGAGGTCGACGTGAGCTTGATCTACGGCGACTACTACTTTCACGAAGCACTGCTCCGGCTGCGCGCGTGGTACGGCCCCTAGGGCCAGCCGGCGCTGGCACCGATGCTGCATCCGGTAACGCCATGCAGGATGTCGATCCGCGCCACCTCGCCGAGCTCAACCGGTTGGTTCAGCATGATGCCGAGATGATCGCGACGATCGACCAGGCTCTCGATGATCTCGATGATGAAGCGGTGGTCGAGCTGCTGCGCGGGTTTCGCGCCGATCACGAGCGGCACATCGCAGATCTCGCGCAGGCGATCTCCGCTCTCGGTGGTCTAGCTGTCGTGCCAGACCGGCTCGCTTCACCCGGTGCGGGTCGGCTGAAGCCCGCGCGCACACTGCTCGCGATGCTGCGCAGCCACCAGTACCGTGCGTGCGCTCTACATGAGGCTGTGGCATCGCTCGCCTTGCCTGTGGCCGCGTGGCGGGTGGTCGAGCGCAATCTCGAGGACGAGCGCCGGCACCTCGACATCCTCGAGGCGCTGCTGCGCCCTAGTTCGAGCTCGGAAATCCGCGCTTCTTGAGCAGTGCCTTCACATCGGGGTCACGACCGCGAAACTGGCGATACGCCTCGCTGCGATCGGTCGAGTTGCCGGGCGCGAGGATGAACTGACGCATCTTGGCCGCCGTGGCCGGATCGAACACGTTGCCCGCCTCGACGAACGCCTCGCGCGTGTCCGCATCCATCACCTCGGACCACAGGTAACTGTAGTAGCCCGCAGAATACGCATCGCTGGTGAACAGGTGGTTGAACTGCGGCAGGCGATGGCGCATCGCGACCTCGCGCGGCGCACCGAGCTTGGTCATCATCTCGCGCTCGAAGGCATCGGGATCGAGCGACTGGTGATTCGCAGTATGCAGCGCCATGTCGACGATCGCGGCGCTGAGGTACTCGACCGTCGCGTAGCCCTGATTGAACCGCTTGGATGCCTCGACCTTATCGAGCAGCGCCTGTGGCATCGGCTTGCCAGTCTTGTAGTGACGGCCGAACTTGTCGAGCACCGGCCGCGTCATCACCCACATCTCGTGAACCTGTGACGGGTACTCCACGAAGTCGCGCGGCGTGGTCGAGAGGCCCGGATAGTTCACTTCGGAGAGCAAACCATGCAACGCGTGCCCGAACTCGTGGAACAGCGTCTGCGCGTCGTCGAGTGAGATCAGCACGGGCTCGCCCGGCGCGGCCTTCACGAAGTTGTTGTTGTTCGACGTGATCGTCGTGACCTTGGTGCCCGTGAACGTCTCGTGACCGCGATAGCCCGAGGCCCACGCACCGGAACGCTTGCCGACGCGTGCGAAGTAGTCGCCATAGAACAGGCCGCGATGAGCGCCGGTGCCCTTGTCCTTGACCTCCCATACCCGAACGTCTGGATGAAACACCGGAACGGTTCCCGTGATCTCCTGGAACGTCAAGCCGTACAGCTGCTCGGCCATCCACATCGACGCAGCGATCATGTTGTTGAGCTCGAAGTACGGCTTGAGCTCGTCCTGCTTGAGCGCGTACTTGGCCTGCCGGACCTTCTCCGCGTAGTAGAGGTAGTCCCACGGCTCGATCGTGATGTTCGCGCGCTGTTTCCTGGCGACCTTTTGCATGTCGGCGACCTCTTCGCGGACACGCGCGACGGCCGCCGGCCACACGCGCATCATCAACGCCTCGGCGTTCGCGGGGTCGACCGCCATCGTGTTGTACATCCGCCAGTGCGCGTGGGACGGATAGCCGAGCAGCGCCGCGCGTCGTGCGCGCAGCGCGACGATCTTGGTGATCGTCGCGTTGGTGTCGTTTTCGTCTCCGTTGTCGCCGCGGTTCTTGAACGCCTTCCACACCTTCTCCCGAAGATCGCGGCGGCTCGACGTGGTCAGGAACTGATCGACGCTGGATCGCGTGTTGACGACGACCCACTTGCCGTCGAGCTTGCGCTCGTCCGCGGCGGCCTTGTACGAGGCGACGTCGGACTTCTGAAGCCCTGCAAGATCGGCGGGCTTGTCGAGCACGGTCCAGGTGTTCTCGTCGGCGAGCACCTTGTTACCGAAATCCGAGAACAACACCGACAGGTCTTCGTTGATCTTGCCGAGCTCAGCTTTCTGCTCGGCCGTGAGCTTGGCACCCGCCTGCACGAACCGAGCGCGCCTGAGCTCGACCAACCGTTGTTGTTCCGGAGTCAGCCCCGACGTGGTTCGCGCGGCGTAGATCGCCTCGATCCGGGCAAACAACTTGTCGTTGAACGTGATCGCATCGTACGCCGCGGCCAGCTTCGGCGACCACTCGCGATCCACGGCCTGAACCTCGGGCGTGTTGACGCTGCTCTTCATCACCGAGAACAGCGTCTCGGCGCGGTCTTGGTAGCGCCCGACGTCTTCGAACGGAACCATCGTGTTGGCGAACGTCGGCGGCTCGGGATTGTTCGCGATCACCGCGATCTCGGCGGCCAGCAGCGCCAGTCCGGTGGTGAACGCCGATCCAAATGCGTTCACCTGCACGCGATCCCACGGCGGCACGCCACCGTAGGGCCCCTGCCACGGCGCGAGCAGCACATTCGCGCTTGCTTCCGCGGTCAATCGCGCGACCTCGGCCTTGGCCTTGGCGTAGTCGGATGCAGCAGGCTCGGGCGGATTGACGGCTGGTTGTTCGGAGCTGGTGGTCACGGGCGGCACCTGCGCGGCAGGTTTCGCACACGCACACGAAGCGAGCAGCAACAACGACGACAGCGAAAGACCAGGTCGGGGCATGGCACCTCGGAGGCGAACTCTACCTTCAGCGCGTGCCTCGAGGGTTGGGTTGCGCGCCCGATCGCATGGCGATTCACGGTTCGCAACCCGTCGCACCGCCGCCGCGGCATTGGTCCCAGGCGCGTCGCGCCGCCATGTACACTGGGAGCGATGGCCCTCCCGCTCGATTACCGTCCAGGTCAGCACATCCAGCACCCGCGGGTGACCACGTTCGAGCTGGCCTCACCGGCGGGTGAGCGGTGGGCCGAGGTCCAGCTGCCCGAGCAGCAGCACCACGTGAACATCCACGTGTTCGACCCGACGGGAACGAGCCACGAGCTGCCCGACGGCGCGAGCGCGACCACCCCGGTCGTCGCGACCCTGAATGGCTACGGCGCGACCGAGACCCGGCTGCTGCGGCGATCGCGGGCTCGCCGCACCACGCTGTCCGGTCGATCTCGTCTGCAGGTCGAGCTGACGCTGGATCTGCGCACGCAGCGCCGCACGACCTGGCTGGTGCCCGAGCCCGGCGCGCACGCAGATCGTGTCGCGATCCATACCGAGGCGGGCCTGCTATGCGCGACGCTATCGTTCGAGGCCGAGCGGCGATGTGTCTCGCTGCTCGATGCGAGCGGTACCCCTCGCGTGGTGCTGTCGATCGATCCTCAGCCGGCCTGGGAGGGCGAGCGCTTCCGTGGGGTGATCGCGTCGTCGAGCGGCCACGAAACCATGCTGTACCTCGTGGTGATCGACGGCTCGGCGCCGGCTGGCCAGACGCGCGAGCTCCTCATGCCGTAGCCGAGATCGCCAGCTCCGCCATCAGCTGCTGCAACCGAACCAGGTCTACCGGTTTGACGACGTGCTGCTGAAATCCTGCGGCCGCCGAGCGACGACGATCGGAGTCCTGGCCGTAGCCGGTCACCGCCACCAGGTGCAGCGCGTGGTCGCGAGGCTGCTGCCGCAGCCGGCGTGCGAGCTCGTACCCATCCATCACTGGAAGCCCAATGTCGAGCAACGCGATCTCCGGATCGAACGACGCCGCCATCGCGAGCGCCGCCGGTGCATCCCGTGCGACCGCGACCTGGTAACCCATCACGAGCAACGCCTGGCGCATTGCGAGCAGCGCATCCTCGTTGTCATCGACGATCAAGATCCGCTGGCCGTCGATGTGATTTCCGGGCGGCGGCACGGACGCGCTCGGCATCACCCGCGGTGGCGGTCCGATCACCGGCAGCGTGATCGTGAACGCGCTGCCCTTCCCGAGCTCGCTCGCAACCGACACGGAGCCACCATGCGCCTCGGTGATGCTCCGAACGATCGCGAGCCCGAGCCCCAAGCCGCCGCGCGAACGCTCCAGCGTCTGTGGCTGCTGGACGAACACGTCGAACACCCGATCGATCATCTCCGAATCGATCCCGACGCCCTCGTCGCGGACGACGATTCGCATCGAGTCCGCGGTCCGCACCGCTTCGATGTCGATGCGAGACCCGACGTCGCTGTACTTGGCGGCATTGGTCAACAGGTTCGAGATCACCTGCACCATGCGGTCCGGATCGACGTTGAGCTCCATGCCGCGGCGGCGAACGTTGGCGTACACGCGGTGACCGCGACTCTCGAGCAGATCACTCGTCAGCTCGAGCGCGCGATCTACCAGCTCCGAGAGCTCGATCGCACGATGCCGGAGCTCGACCTTGCCGCGCGCGATCCGCGACACGTCGAGCAGATCGTCGACCAGTCGCGCCATGTGGCTGACCTGGCGCTCGAGCAGGTTGAGCTCGGCGGACTCCATGCCCTGCAGCCGCATCACCTGTAACGTCGTGGTGATCGGGGACAAGGGATTGCGCAGCTCGTGGCCGAGCATCGCCAGGAACTCATCCTTTGCGCGGTTGGTCGCCTCGGTCTGCGCACGCAGCACCGCGAGCTGCTCGCGTGCTTGCACGGCCTCCGTCACGTTGACGCCGGTGCAGATCACGGCCTCGATCGCACCGTCCAGCCCGCGCAGAGGCTCGTACACGAACGTGAAGTACGAGTCGATCAAGATTCCGGTGCCCCAGCGATCGATCTGGATCCGCGCCTCCTTGCCGACCTGACGCTCGCCCGTGACGAGCACCTGGTTGACGAGGGCCTCGAAGTCCTGCGCCCGCAGCTGCGGACACGCGTCGAGCGCGGCTCGCCCCACCAGCTCATTCGACGCTGCGCCCCAGATCTCGCACATCGCGGGGTTCGCGAGCGTGATGAGGTGCGATGCGCCCTGGAGGATCGCGATCGGGATCGGGGCCTGCATCAGCAGCGATGACAGGCGCTGACGTTGCAGATCCGCTTCGCACCGTGCGGCCTGCTCGCGCTCGAGCAGGATCGCGTGATCGCGGCGAGCTGCCGAGAGCTCGAGCTGCGCGGTGACGCGGGCGATCAGCTCGCGATTGGAAAACGGCTTCGTCAGGTAATCCGACACCCAGCTCTCGACGCCCTCGATCCGTGCCTCGTCCTCCGAGGTGCCCGAAACCACCAGCACCGGGAGATGTCGCATCGCCGGGTCCTGCTTCATCTGTTGCAACATCGCAAACCCGTCGAGCCGCGGCATGATCAGATCCGTGATCACCAGATCGAACGGCGCTGCGCGCATCGCCGCCAACCCTGCCTCACCGTCACACACCGCCTCGACGCTCCAGCGCATCCCGAGCAATCGCTCCAGGTACTCGCGCATACTGCCACTATCGTCGACCACCAGGATCGCGGGACGTCTTACCTCTCTCGAGTCGCCTTCCACCACGTCCTCCTGTTTCGCCAGGCCGCCTCTCTACCGGTTCACGCTGTCGTTAGCAACTCCTCACTCTTTTCACCCAAACGCGACCGTAAGCGGTCCACCAAAACTTCACGAAACGTGACTTGGCTTGTGATCATGCCTGCAGGCCAAGACGAGACATGATGCGGGCAATCACCGTGGTGACTCGCACTTCGTCGATCAGGTCGTCGACCACCGACAGGCCGGTGAGCTCGGAGAATCGGCGCACCAGATCCGCGGCCTGCGCAGCCCTCCTGATCCCCATCAGCTCGAACAGGTGGCGGTTGCCGCCGAGATAGAGCCGCTCATCGAGCGCTTTCCAGCTGTCAAACCCAGCGGGCTCCACGAGGTCCCAGAGCCGCGCGGGTGTGCTCGCCGATGCGCTCCGCCGCAGGATCGTGTTCACCGCGCGGCGCGCCGCTTCGCTCGCACCCTCCATCGACGCGAGGTCGGTCGATGTCCGCACGTAATCACCGGCGAGCACGAGATTCGGCACCGCCGTGCTCGCCTCCGGACGCACCGCCCACGACCCCGGTGGGTGGACCAGCAGCCGCGACCGGTTGTCCGGTGGCGAGCCGCCGCTGTAGTCGAGGTCGTCGTCGACGTGCCACGAGTGGAGCAGCTCATCGCGAAGTACCTGATCGCCCGCTTCGCTGCCGTTGAGCGCCGCCTTGAGTTGCTGCCAGACCTCCTGCGCCACCTCGGCCTGCGTGCACTGCTTGGCCGACTTCGCAATGAACCGTCCCGGCGTGTCCCAATCGGACACGTCCACCGAGATCACTCCGCCCACCGAGCCATCGCCATAACGCGTGCGGAACAGCCCGAGGTCACGCCAGAACTGGGGCTGCGAGATCGAGGTCAACGCCCACGGCGAGTCAGGATAGAACGTGTGGCCGCGAACCAGCGGCACGTCCTCGTAGAGAAACAGCTGCACCCCGGACATCCACGACACCAGGTCGTTCGGGTCGGTGGCGTGAAGCCGGGCGAGCGCAGAGTCGAGCGCCGCGAGCTGAGGGCTGATCAGGCCGATCGCCGCTTCGATCGGGACCGCGAGCACATAAAAATCCGCCGTTGCCGTACCGCCGCCGGAGAGCTGGACCTGCGAGATCGCGGCGCCAGCGACGTCGATCGCGGTGACCGCAATGCCGGCATGAAAATCGACTCCCAGCGCTTGCAGGTGAGCGATCCACGGATCGATCCACATCTCCGACGTCGGACCACCCATCGTCCGATCGTTGTTCACCCCGCGATCCGCGTAGTCGAGGATCAGCTGCATCGAGATCCGGCCGATCGTGCGCGCGGAGCCGCGCTTGGGATCCATCGCCACCATCGTCCGCGGCACGGCCCGAAGCTGGCGCTGAAATGCCTTCGAATACAGATCGCCCTCGAGGAACTGCCACCACGACATCGCCTCGTACTCGCCGAGCCGGCGGGCATCGCTCGAGGTCAAGAACTGGAGGATCTTGCCGGCGAATAGCGCGAGATCCTCGGTGTCGAAGTCGAGCGTCTGAAAGAACAGCTCGAGCGCTTCGAGGATGTCGAATGGCTTGGTCACGGTCCGCCGGTGGAATCGAAACCAGGTGTCGTTATCGACCAGCGCGATCGCGCTCTCGGTCGTGGACTGCAACCGCTGCGCGACGTTGCCGCCGCCGGCCAGAGGAATGCGCTCCATCGTGTCGATGACGTGCTTGTAGAACCGCGGGTAGAACCGGAACCCATGCTCCCCGGGGAGGTCCTTGCGACCGCTTGTCCCGGTCCCGGCCACCGGTTGCGAACGCGCCTTGCCGCCCCACGCCGCACGCGGCTCGTACACCTGCACGGAAAACCCGCGCTCGATCAGCTCGTGCGCGCAGGTCAGCCCCGCGACGCCCCCTCCGATCACGATCACGCTCGGCATTACACGACTCCTCCTGTGCTCCAGTGAACAGCGGCGGTCAGGGGGCCCGGCTCGATCGCGTCACCGGACAGTGCCGCGATCGCGAGCTGATCGAGCTTGCCACCGCGCTGCGCCGCGACCGACGCTGCGCGCTCGAACAGCCGCCGCGCCCGATCGTCGCGGCCGAGGCGCTGTTCCGCCTGACCCCACAATCGCAGCGCGGTCGCCGAGTAGAACGAGGATCTGCCGCGGCGCTGCAAGGTGTGCGCGCGCCCGAGTGCGCGAGTCGCTGCGGATCGATCGCCGAGCCCGATCTCGGCGGTCGCGATCAACACGTCGATCATCGCCGAGATCGCAGGCATCGCCGAGAGCCACTGGCTGCGCGCGGTCCGCGACAGCTGCTGGCCGATCTCGATCGCCCGCGCCCAGTCATGCTCGGCGAGCGCGAGCTCACCGGCGAACACCTGGCGATAGATCGATGCCAGGCCGCGATGCGCCGCGGGCGTCGCTTCGAGCTCGCGCAGGGTCGCTCGTGCTGCGGCAAGATCGCCGGCAAGCACGAGCGCGCGGCCCCGATAGCTACCGAGCATCGCCCGGGAGATCAGATCGTCGCTCGCGCTCGCGAGCTCGCCGAGCATCACCAGCGCACGCTCGGGCTCGCCTGCGTAGTACTCACCGAGCGCCCAGTACGTGCGCAAGAACGACGCCTCCCACGACAGCTCGAGGCCGAGGCGACGGCAGATCGACTCGCCCTCCTCGTGCGCCGTCCGCATCACGGCCCACTGGCCACGCAGCGTCGCCACGATGCCCTCGGCGCCGGCAGCGACCATTCGTGGATACGGCGCGCCGCTCTCGGACGATAGTCGGCGCGCACGCGCGATCGCGCGATCGCCGAACCGGCCCAGCGACCCAGCCGCGAGATACGCCGCGAGCATCGCCATGCCCATGCTGTGCGCCGCGCGATCACCGGCGCGCTCGGCGAGCGCGATGCCGCGCAGCACGTACTCGAACGATTCGATCGGGTACGGGGTCGACAGGAAGCTGGCGATCACTCGATAAGCGGCTGCCAGCACCTCGTCGACCGGCTGCTGGCGCCGCGGCACCGGGACCAACCAGCGACTCGCGAGGCCCACGGCGCGCAGCGCGGACACCGCGCGCGCGCGGGTTCGCGGACGGCCTCGGCGCGCGAGCACGGTATCGAGCAAGGCGAGGCCGCGTTCGAGCTCGCCGAGCTTGATGTACGCCTCGGCCGCACGCACGTTCCAGCGATCGCCGTTCGCACGGGTGGCGAGCTGCTCGAACTCACCGGCCGCCGCTGCGAGCTTGCCGGCGAGGAACATCGCCTCCGCGCGCTTGGCGCGGACGGTATCGTCGGGAAGCGCCTCGAGCGCGCGACCATACCAGTCGACCGCGAGGTTCCACGCCAGCTGCGAGCAGGCCGCATCGCCGGCCGCGATCGCCCATCGGCTCGCAGCGGCGACATCCCCTGCTTCACGCCAGTGGTATGCGAGCTGATCGGGCGCCGCACCATTGGCCTCCCACCACGCGGCGAACCGAACGTGGGTCTCGCGGCGGTGGGCGTCCGTCATCGTCGCGTGCGTGACGTGGCGTAACCGCTGGTGATAGAGCGTGTACACCGGATCGCCGCTCGCGGACGGGACCGGCCGCACGATGCGCTCGTTGGTGAGCCCGCGCAGGACGGAGTGCAGCTCGGCCGAGCCCACACCGGCGAGCACTTGCAGTTGCTCGAACGTCGCCGCAGCACCGGCGATCGCCGTCACCTCCGCGACCGCGCGTTCGCGCGTGGTCAGCCGGTCCAGCCTGCGCAGCTCCGCGTTGGTCGGATCGACGACGTCGGTGTCGGCGAGCTCGCAACCGATCAGCTCGGCGAGGTACGGGCTACCAGCCGCGAGCCGCGCCGCCTCGAGCAGGCGCGTTGTCGGAACGTTGGGAGCGAGATCGGCGATGACCTCGGCGAGCTCCCCCTCACCCATCATCGTGACGTCGATCGTGGTCACCGACGAGGTCAGCCGCAGGAGCAACGCACGCAACCGCTCCGGTAGCATGCGATCAGCGAGCCCCGGCAACGCGCCGTCGGATTCAAGCGTCCACGCCGCGACCACGGCGAGCGGGCGTTGCACGCGTTCGATCAGGAGCGCGAGCAGCTCGAGACTGTCGTCATCGGCCCACTGCAGGTCGTCGATGAAGATCGCGCCGCGCCCGCGCCCCAACATGCTGCCCAGCAGCTGGGTCATCGCGTGCAACGCGCGATCGCGCTCGACGCGAAGGTCGCTGGCTGGCGGCGTATCGCTCGCGCGGATCGCGCCGGCGAGCGCCGGAAACACGCGCACCAACGCGGCTGCGTGATCGATCGATGCGCCGAGCCGTGACCCGGCGAGCTCGGCCGCGAGATCGTCGACGATCAGGTCGAACGCACGATATGGCACGCGCTCGCGCTCGTGACAGCGCCCGTACCAAAGCGCCGTTCCGCTCGACCGCGCACGTCGCAGCGCCTCGTCGAGGATCGCGGTCTTGCCAACGCCCGACGGACCGGTCACCAGCACCAGTCGCGCGTGCGGTGATGGTCCGCCGATCTGGGCCGCGATGTTCGCGAGCTCCGCGCTCCGGCCGACGAACTGCGGATCGCGCCGGACGAACCGCGGATGCGACAGGTTGCCGGTGAGCCGCACCGCGACCTGCTGCGCGGTCGGGCGACGCGACGGATCGCGGTCGAGCATCGCGCCGATCACCTCGTCGAGGTCCTCGGGGCATTCGCGGTTGACCTCGCGAAGCCGAGGAAACGCGCTCGGCCGCCGTGCGCGCGACAGCGCATGGACGATGCCACCGATCGGCGGGCTCCCGGTGACCAGCTCGCTCGCAACCACGCCCAGCGCATAGATATCCATCGCGGGGCTCACCACGAGCCGCTCGACGTACTCCGGTGCGAGATAGGACGCGGTTCCGACCAGGCGGACCTCGCGCGATAGCTCTTCCTCGGCGCGCCGCCACTCGAGCGCGAGCCCGAAATCGAGCAGCTTGACCCGCCCGCCCGACACCACCATCGCATTCGACGGCTTGACGTCGCGGTGGATCACACCGCGTGCGTGCAAAAACGCGAGCCCTTCGGCGAGCTGCGCGAGCACGATCCGCAGCCGGTCGAAATCGATCACCGGCGCCGCACCGAGCGCCGGCGCGACCGATGGTGGCCGGGTGGTCAGCGACAGCTCGGTCTCGGCTTCGGCGACCGGCAACGCGGTCAGGGTCGACTCTTCGGAGATCGACGTGGGCAGGATCGGCTGATTGTCGCGCTCGACCCATCGCCGGGGATCGATACCCGGGAGGTACTCCATCGTGAAGTAACACGACCGGTCATGGGCCACGAGCTCGTAGAGCTCGACCAGGTTGGGATGGCGCAGCGAGGCGACCGTGCGGAACTCGCGCTTGAGCCACACGGTCGCCTCGTGATGCACGTGGTTGCGAAACTTGATCGCCACGTCCATCTCGCGTCGAAGATCGCGACCGAGATAGACCACGCCCATCCCGCCACGGCCGAGCTCGCGCACGATGTGGTAGCGGTCGCCGATGCGCCGCCCCAAGCCGCCCTCGGAGGCAATCACCGACGATCAGGCTATCACGGGCGCCCGCCGCGCTCCGGCACGTGGCCGGGCCTAAACACGTTGCCATGATGACCGCAGCCCGCGCTGCGACGTCGCGTCGCGCCCAGCGGTGCGCACCTGTTTACTTGCGCAGTCGTCTCGCCTGGGACTTCAACGTGGCGAACGCTTGCTCGGCGGCGGCGCGATCGTTTGCGGTCGCCGCATCGCTCAGCGTCCGGCATGCGATCAAGACATGACCGATCAGCGCGCGCGTCTCCAGGTCGCGCCGGCCCTTGGTGGTTGCCGCATCGAGCGCGAGCAGCGTATCGGAGGTCTTCGCGACCGCAGCCTTGATCGCAGCGGCGTCCCCGCGCTTGACCGCAGTGCCGAGCGCGCGCAGCGCCCGCTCGAGGTCGTCGCGAACCGCCGCGAGCTTGGGGACGTTGCGAGCCTGGGGCCTACCGGGCAGCTCCGGAGCGCTCACCACCGTGAGCGTGCCGGCGAGTCCCTCGCGCATGAACGTCACGATCGCCGCCTTCTCCTCGGCGGTGAGCGAGATCTCCGGCATCGTCGACGATCCGATGCGACGGATCGGCACGCCATTCTTCGATTCGATCTTGTCGCCGTGCTCGGCGTAGTGCTCGACCACCGCCTCGAGGGTCGGCGCGGAGCCATCGTGAAAGTATGGCGCCGACTTCGCGACGTCGCGGAGGCCCGGGGTCTTGAATCCCCCCAGCACGGCGGGGAACCCGGTCGCCGGCTCGACCCGGACGATCTTCGCGCGCCCTTCGTCGGTGCCCGGCAGGCCGATGTTGCTGAACGAGTTGTCGGTGAACTGCTCGCCGAAGTGGCAGCGCACGCACAGGGCCTTGCCGACGAACAGGTCCAGCCCGAGCTTGGCCTGCGGCGACAGCGCGGTGGTCTCGCCTTTGAGGTAGCGGTCGAACGGCGCGTTGACGCTGAGGATGGTGCGCTCGAACGCTCCGATCGCGTTGGCGAGCGTGTCCTTCGAGATTCCATCGGCGCCGTAGGCGCTCTCGAATCGCGCGACGTACTCCGGGATGCTCTCCAGCTCGGCGAGCACATCTTCGAGCTTCGCGGCCATCTCGTCGGGATTGAGCAGCGGTCCGAGCGCCTGCTCCTCGATCGTCGCGGCCCGACCGTCCCAGAAGAACGGACGCCTGGTCTCGAGGTTGATGATCGTCGGCGTATTGCGCGCGAGCACCTTGCCGCGATGACCGAGCCCGGTCGCGCGGCCATCCGAGTACCCCTTGTTCGGGTCGTGACACGTCGCGCAGCTCATCGAGTCGTCGCCCGACAGTCGCTCGTCGAAGAACAGCAGCTTGCCGAGCAACACGCGATCGGGAGCGGGAGACTCCGACGGAGTGAACACCGCGAGATCGCCGATCCCCCGCTCGGCTTCCTCGAGATGAACGAATGGCGCTGCGGGCGTGTCGCTCGCGCACGCCGCGGCAAACCCGCCCGCGATCACGACCGCCACGGTTCGCATGACTTTCGATTGTACCTAACCGGTTCGGCGATGTGGATGCCGTCGAGGAGTGGCCCCGTGTGTGGGGACCGTGCCCACATCCATCACGAACGCTCCCGAGACCGCGGTCACGGGCATATGGCGTGCAGAGGTCGCCGGGCCAAGGAGGCTGCCCATGACCATTCGCCCATCGATCCGAAACCGGTTGTCCGGCACCAACGTTCCGCCCGCGGAGCGCGTCGTCTCGGCGTTGTTCGGCGCCGCCGCGATCGGCTTCGGCTTGCGGCAGCGGGGGTTCATCGGTTGGTCGCTGGTCGGGCTCGGCGCCGTCCTCGCCGTGCGCGGAGTGACCGGACGGTGCCCGGTGTACCGAGCGAATGTTCTCCGTCGCGGAATCACGGTGCACCGGTCCGTGATCGTGCAGGCGACACCCCAGCAGATCTACGAGCTGCTGCGATCGCCGACCAATCTCCCCAAGTTCATGGAGCACGTGGAGAGCGTCGAGGTCGAGCACGACGGCGCGGCGCTGTGGACGGTCAAGGAAGGTCCCGCGAAGTTGCAGTGGCGGGCCGTGATCGTCGAAGACACTCCCGCCAAGCGGCTGGTCTGGCGCTCGCTCCCGGGTGGTGCGATCGATACCGAAGGCTCGTTCGAGCTGCACGAAGCCACCGGCGGTCGCGGAACGATCGTGGCGGTCAAGCTGCGCTACATGCCGCCCGGTGGCGCCCCCGTCGCCGGCGTGGTCGGCAACCTGCTGCGGCGGATCACCGGCGTCCAGCTCGGCCAAGAGCTCGCCCGACTCCAGCAGCTGATCGAGGTCGGTGAGCTCACGACCAATGCGCCGCGCCCCGAGGACGTGACTGAACGCGAAAAGCTGGGATCGGCGGTCGAGGCCGCTCGCTCGCTCCACAATTACGGCGCGCCCTCCCATGACCCTCGAGCCGCGACCCTCCGGGGAGGCGTGTGATGCGCGCACTGGTCTGGCACGGCAAGCACGACGTGCGAATCGAGACGGTCCCCGATCCAGGGATCGTCAATCCGCACGATGCGGTGGTGCGCGTCACGTCGACGGCGATCTGCGGCTCCGATCTGCATCTGTATAACGGAATGATCCCGGCGATGCGTCCCGGCGACATTCTCGGCCATGAGTTCATGGGTGAGGTCGTCGATGTCGGCGCGGCGTGCGAACGCGTGAAGCGCGGCGACCGCGTCGTGGTGTCCTGCTCGATCGCGTGCGGCCGGTGCTGGTTTTGCCGCGAGACCATGTTCGCGGCGTGTGACAACTCGAACCCGGCGACCAGTCAGGCGATGCTCGAGCTCGCGTACGGTCACGCGGGCGCGGCGCTATTTGGTTATTCCCACCTCTACGGCGGTTACGCAGGCGGTCAGGCCGAATACGTGCGCGTTCCGTTCGCGGACGTCGGCTGTCACGTCATGCCCGCGAAGCTGTCCGATGAGCGTGTGCTGTTCCTGGGCGACATCTTTCCCACGGGCTATCAGGCGGCCGAGCAATGCGGCATCGAGCCGGGCGACACGATCGCGGTGTTCGGCTGCGGGCCGGTCGGACAGTTCGCGATCCGCAGCGCGCTACTCCTCGGTGCCGAGCGCGTGATCGCGATCGACACGATCCCCGAGCGTCTCGTGCTCGCGAGCGAGGCTGGCGCCGCGGTGATCGATGAACGTCACGGCGACATGCAGGCACGGCTCCTCGACCTGACGGGTGGACGCGGTCCCGATCACTGCATCGACGCGGTCGGCCTCGAGGCGCATGGCACCGGAGTGATCGCGGCGCTCGACAAGGTCAAGCAGGCGACCAAGCTCGCGGTCGATCGCCCGAGTGCGCTTCGCAGCGCAATCTATGCGTGTCGCAAGGGCGGGACGGTTTCGATCCCCGGCGTGTACGGCGGCTTCGTCGACAAGTTTCCGATGGGCGCAGCGTTTGCGAAGGGCCTCACCCTGCGGATGGGACAGACCCATTTCCATCGCTACGTCGATCAGCTGCTCGCGCTGATCGTCGAGGACAAGATCGACCCGTCGTTCGTGATCACGCATCGCGTAACGCTCGCAGACCTGCCGGAGGCTTACCGGATGTTCTCGGAGCGTGCGGACGGCTGCATCAAGGTCGTCGCGACGGCATAGCACCGCGGCACGGCGACACGTTCGAGCGCGCACGCACGATGCACGTGCGATGAGATGGCGGTTCAAGCCGCGGGCCGGATGCCTGCCCCATCAGATGTCCGCGCGTTAGCGAGCCGAGAGTTGGCGCGACCGATGCTCCTGGAGTGGGGCAACGGAGGTTGTCATGCGCTCGACACTAATTCTGCTTGTCTTGGCGGCGCTCGGATCTGGATGCGGCCCCGCGACCATCGGCTACTCGGCCTCGGTCTCCGCGTCGACGCCCGACCTGGTGGCGATCGGACCGGGTACCTACGTGATCGCCGACTATGACGAGCCGATCTTCTACTCGAATGGCTATTACTGGCGAAACTACGAGGGTTACTGGTACCGCTCGCCGTCCTACATCAGCGGTTGGGTTCAGGTGTACCGGCCGCCCATCACGATCTCTCGGATCCAACGGCCGTGGAGCTATCGGCACTATCGCCCGCATGGCTACGTGTACCGCCGACGTCCGGTGCCGTCGCGCCAGCTCGTGGCGCCCCGCCATGTGGATCGGTCGGTCCGTCGCGATATCGATCGGCGCCCGGTGATCCGGCGTCACCGTCGCTAGCGCGCTCGCCGGTACACACGTGCTGCTGGGTGACAGCTCACGCACCACCCATCCACCGTGTGTACCAATGCCGCGAACCTGTTCAGGTGTTCACCCTCAAGACCGCCCCGACATGTGGTAATCGAGGTACTCGATCGGCGCCGGATCCAGCAGGTTTGGCGACACGCATCCCACATGGCGCACGAGGCAGGAGCGCTCAGTGTGTCAAGGGCGCTCGGCGTGGCTTCCAAGTTCCGATAGGTTACGAGCCGTGCGGTCGGCGCGAATAGTGGTATCTGGCTACCAGCATGAAAGCCGAGCTTTTGGTCGTTGATGACGACGTTGATACCTCGGAGATGCTCCGAGATCTGCTTATTGAACGCGGTTACTCAGTCGAGGTTTGCCGGAGTGCCGAGGCCGCCATCGAGCGGATCCGGCATCAGGACTTCGATGTGGTGATCACCGACGTCCGGATGGACGGCGCGAGCGGGCTGACCCTGTGTCAGCAGATCAGCGAGCAGCATCCCGACGTGCTGACCATCGTCATGACGGGGCATAGCTCGGTCGATGTTGCGGTCAGCGCGATCCGGGCGGGCGCGTACGACTTCGTGCTCAAGCCTGCAACCATTGATGCGATCGCGGTCGCGGTTGCTCGCGCGGTGGAACATCGCTCATTGCGACTCGAGGTCAAGCGCCTTCGCCGCCGCGCGGCCGATTCGATCGGAGGCATCCTCGGATCGAGCCAGGCGATCCGCGAGCTCGGCGAGATGATCGATCAGGTCGCGGATACCGGCGCGACCGTGTTGATCACTGGCGAGAGCGGCACCGGCAAGGAGCTGGTCGCGCGGGCCATCCACGATCGGTCGCAGCACAAGGACCAACCGTTCGTCGCGATCAACTGCGCGGCGATGCCGGCATCGCTGCTCGAGAGCGAGCTGTTCGGCCATATCAAGGGGGCGTTCACCGACGCAAAGCGTTCGCGCTCCGGATTGTTCTTGCAGGCGCAGGGCGGCACGATCTTCCTCGACGAGATCGGCGAGATGCCGCTCGAGATGCAAGCCAAGCTGCTGCGCGTCCTGCAGGAGCGTACGGTGCGTCCGGTGGGCGGCGATACCGAGGTCGCCTTCACCGCGCGGGTCATCACCGCGACCAACCGCGATCTCGAGCACGAGGTCGAGGAGCGGCGGTTCCGAGAGGATCTCTATTACCGGATCAACGTCGTTCACGTGCCCGTGCCACCGCTGCGCGCGCGCCAGGGCGACGTGCTCGAGCTCGCGCACGCGTTCGTTCGCCGGATCGCCGAGCGCACCGGCAAGGCGGTCGAGGGCTTGATGCCCGAAACCGCCCAGCGCCTGATCGACTACGACTGGCCGGGCAACGTCCGGGAGCTCGAGAACTGTATCGAGCGCGCCGTCGCACTCGCGCGGACGAGCGAGCTGACCGTTGACAATCTGCCGGACAAGATCCGCAACCATCGCTCGTCGCGGCTGGTGATCGATGGCGATGATCCATCGGAGCTGATCACGCTTGCCGAGATGGAGCGCCGGTACGTGCACCGGGTGCTCGCCGCGTGTGGCGGCAACAAGACCCACGCCGCAAAGATCCTCGGCATCGACCGCCGTTCGTTGTATCGCCGCCTCGACGACTCGCCGAAGGACGCTGCCAAGGCAACACCGAAGGAGCCGCCTCCGCCCCCCAAGGCGATCGCTGAGGCCTAAAGATCCGCTCGAACTAGCTGGGCGCTCGAGAACGCGCTGACTGCAACAACGCGCTGACTGCACGAGGCAGTCAGCGCGTTTGTCGTTCCACGACCGTGGGCCAAGCCCGTGGCCCAAACCCGTGGCCCAGAGCAGTGGTGTTCTGGGGAGACGCCCGCGATCGCAGCGATCGCTCAGTGCACCGGTCAGTGCACCGCTCAGTGCACCGGCTCCGTGTGGGCTTCGTTGCGTGACGCAACGACCTCGCGAGCCAGCGCGCTGAAGCCCGCGACCACGAGCTGGCGGATCAGCGCACGTCGCATCTCGGTGTCCTTGGTTCGACCGAGCAGATATCCCGCCACGATCGCACCACCCACCCAGCGCCACGGCTTGCGCTCGACCTCATGGGCGACCAGGTCGAAGCGTAACGCGTTCAACATCGCGGGCGTTTCCGATCACCTGCGCCGGATGCGCGCGAAGAGATATCCGATGCCCAGACCGATCGAGAGCGCCACGATCGGATGCTGCGCGATCAGATCACCGACGCTCTCGATTCGACGCGACGCGCTGTCCTTTGCGCGCGTGCCGACATCCGTGACGCGCTCGGCCACGTGGCCGACGCGATCCGCGACGCCGCTGATGACGTCCTGGACCTTGTGGACCACCGGCCGCGACGCACTATTTTCGCCAAGTCCTGCCTTCATTCGAAACTCTCCTGTAGGGGGGTTGTCCGAGGTCGTGCAGAATGGGTGCCGAACCGTGGGTCTAACGTGACCCGAGCGCATGCGCCACGCGCGGGCGGTGGGGCACCAACAGCGACTAGCTGTGATGCGATTCGCGCGCGCGATCGCTGCCGTCGTCGGGGAGGTCGGGCACCTGCACCGGAGGATCGAGGTAGTCGACATGCGACGAGAATTCCTCGGACTTGGCGATCTCCTGACGCTCGCGATTGTGCTCTACGACGACCTTGCGACGCGTCGTCTTCGCCGTCCGGCCGACGCGCCACACCAACCACGGAAGTCCAATGACGATCACCACAATTCCGGCGATCACGCCCACGCGCATGCTCGCGAACAACACGATCCCAGCCGTCACGAACAACACGAACACCAGCAGCGCCATCGTCGCGTGCGGAAACCCATCGGGCTCGTGGAGATACCGCCCCTCCGGCGTGGGTTCGGTCGCAAGCGGCTCGGGCTCGGGCTTGTCGTTCCCTCGATGTTCGTCGACCGTCGACATGGCCTGATCCAGACGCAACTGACGTGCCTGCAGGGCATCCGCTGCGCAGTGGGCGCGCAATTCGCTCGCTGTGCGTCGCGGCACCGCTGATTTCGGCCTCAACTGGGTAAGTGCCCGCAGGCGATCTGGCACGCGTGATGCCTCACCACAGGCTCATGGGAGAACCGGCTCATAACAGGATGGCGATGGTGACCCGGATCCTGGTTGCCACCGATCTCACCCAGATCGGTGATGCCGCCATCCGTGTCGCGGTGGCGCGTGCCGGTGCGACCGGCGCACGGATTGCGGTCTGTCATGTCGTGACGCCGGGACACTCGCAACCGCCGATCGTCGACGTGGTGAAGCAGATCACCGCGCACCTCGACCGCGAGCTCGGCCCTGCGGCGCGGGACATCGAGGTCATGGTGCGAACTGGAAATCCGGCGGACCAGATCGCGAGCTGCGCCGCCGATTGGAACGCAGACCTGGTGATCGTCGGCGGCGTCGATCATCCACTCGGTTTGCTACGGCGTCTGTTCCACACCTCGGTCGTCGACAAGGTTGTGCGCCGAGCCCCGTGCTCGGTGCTCGTGACACGTCGTGCGCCCGCGACCCGGCGAATGCTCGTCGGGATCGATCTCGATCATTCCGAGGATGTGCTCGCCAACGCCGCTGCGGAGCAGGCCCGCTCACCGTGCGATGTCATGGTCGTTCACGTGGTTCAGCCGCTGCCGCCGCTGGCGAGCCTCGAGGGCACACTTCCGGTGCCGCGCTGGGACAACCTGGTCGCAAACGTGTTGCCGAACGTCGAAGCGATGGTCGCCGCGAGCGGCCTCAACGCGGACGTGCGTGTGGTCCCGGGCGACCCAGGGTCGGTGCTGTGCGATCTTGCCAACGAGCTCTCGAGCGAGATGGTTATCGTCGGCACACACGGCCGCAAGGGCATCGCGCGTGTCGCCCTGGGAAGCGTAGCCGAGAAGGTGGCGTCAGAGGCGCCGTGCCCGGTGCTCGTGGTCCCGCTCTGAATGCGCGACCAAGCGGTTTCGCGCGTCGTGGTCGCGTGAGGCTAGATGTCGGCGCGAAGGGTCGGGGTCACCACCTCGATCCGGATGCAGGGTTGGCCCTCCGCAGCATCGCGCGCGTCGTGCGGTTTTGCCGGTGGGCTCGAGGAACGTCGCGGCCGGCGGCGCCGTATATTGTTCCGCTCGCATGCCGGCCCCCCAAGCATCGATGATGAAGCAGCTCGCCCGGCTGAAGTTCTCATCGTTCAACCTCAAGGTGCCGACCGGATGGCGCGATCCGCAGGGTGATGCAGGCGACCAGTACCGCGGCGCGTTTCAGCCCGCGGAGCGAACGACCGCGCCAGGTGCACCACCGCTGTTCCAGCCAGCGTCGATGAACAAGTACCACACCGATGCTCAAAAGATGCACATCGCGAAGATCGGCTCGTTCATCGACGGCACATGTGATGCGATCTGCTCGGCGTGGGGAAGCTGGCAATCCGCCGCGACGATGGTGGGCGTCGTCATCAACGCCGTGACGGCTTCGATGGGTCAGGTCGTGGGCCCACCATGGACACCGATGATCTTGGCGCAGGCGCCCAAGACCACGCCGATGGAGACCAAGTACTCGTCGGTGATCGCCAACGTGATCGGTACCGGGTGGCTGACCTATACCGCCACGATCAAGATCCCAGCCCTGCCGTGGTATCCGGCGTTCGCAGCGATGCCGTCGCCAATGGCACCGCCGACACCCAACATCCCCTCCCCGGTCGCGGCGCTGACCCAGGTCACCGCGTCGATCGCGCCCGCCGCGATGAAGGCCCAGATGGTGACGATGCTCGGGGATCCCCGCGCGCCGTTTCATGCCGAGCTGTTCGCAGCGATCTGCGACGCGTTCGACAAGTGCTTCGTGGCCTGGCAAGCGTCCACCATGGTCACGAACGTGCTCGGCACGGGAGCGGTTCCGACGTTCGCGCCCCCCGTGGTACCCGCCGGCCCCGTCGTCGGAGGCATCGGGACGATGGCACCGGGCGGGTTTACGTGACTGCCGGTGAACGCGTTATTGGCTCGCCATGGGTGAGCGCAAGGAGCTGACATGCCGCCTCAAGGTCGACTCGGAGATAAGTCTCAGGTTCCGGTATGCGCACACGGCTGCCCTGCATGCCCGCATCCGGCGATTGGACCTGCGATCGGCGGGTCGCCCGACGTCAACGTCAATGGCCGGCCGGCGCTGCGCGCGGGAGATCCCGGGATCCACGCAGCGTGCTGCGGAACCAACACGTGGACAGCACAAGCCGGCAGCAGCACGGTGTTCATCAACAACAGACCTGCCCATCGCATGGGCGATGCCGACACCCACTGCGGCGGCATCGGCAAGCTGATCGAGGGATCGCCCAACGTGATCGTGGGCGGCTAGACGGAAACCGGCGGGCTACAGCCTGCGCAGGCACTGCTCGACGGCTGCACGCAGATCGTCGTACGACGCCGGCCGCGCCCGCGGGTCCTTCTCGAGCAGCCACATCACGAGGTCCGAGACGACGTTCGGGATCGATCGGTCCACGGCGCCTGGTGACACGACGGGCTGAGAGCGATGTAGCTCGGCGCACTGCTGCGGATCGTCGGTCGGGAATGGAACGCTGCCCAGCAACGCCTGGTACACGGTCACACCGAGCGAGTACATGTCGCTGCGAAAGTCGACCTGCGCAGGACGATCGATCTGCTCGGGCGACATGTAGCCGACCGTCCCGACGACCTGCGACGAAGCGGCCGCGGAGGCCGAGCGAGCCAGGCCGAAGTCGACGATCTTGGTGACGCCCGTCCGGGTGAGCAGGATGTTCGACGGCTTGATATCGCGATGGATCAGGTTCTCTCGCCGTCCCGCCTCGAGCCCGGCGACGACATGGCTGAGGATGCGCAGCACCATCTTGACCGGCAGGCGGCGCCGCCGGCGCAGCATGACCGCGAGATCGGGCCCCTCGATCAGCTCCATCACGAGGTAGGTGATGTCGCTCGAATGCGTGACGTCGAGCATGCGGACGACGTTGACGTGCTCGATCCGCGCTGCATACCGGGCCTCTTCGCACAGCAGCGACGGCAGCCGCGGGCGGCGCTGCACGACCGACGGCCGCAACAGCTTGAGGGCGACGTCGGTATCGAGCAGCAGGTGGCGCGCGTGATAGACCACCGCAAACCCGCCAATACCGATCACCGACTCGAGCCGATACTTCTCGATCACGGACCCGGGTCGCGGCAGCGTCGGCTCGATCTCGAACGCGCGCGGCACGTGGTCTCCCCGCATCGCGTGCTGCGGGTTCGCCGGTGCGCGCGGCTGCTCGGGAAGATTGCGGGTGCTCGCTCGACCCGAGATGATCGACGCGCTCGGACGGTGCACGAACAAGCTCGCCGGTAGCTCGACGCTGCCCAGCGGCATGGCCGGCTCTTCACTGAAGTACGCGGAGAGGTCCATGTCGCTGAGCGGCGCGGGTTCGATCACATCTGCCTTGCTCATTGGATCCACCTCCTGAGTCCTGCGATCAACACATCGCGCAACTGGCCGCGCTTCTCGCCGAGCGGCGTCGCGACGCTCACGATGTTCATGGTCGCCCGGCTCTGGATCAGCCGCGCCAGGCTCATCTGAAGCGCAGCATTGCCGATCAGCACGATGCTGGGCATCCGGTCGTACGCTGCGAGCAGCGCGAGGTCTGCCATGCGCGCCGGACTGAGCGCCAATAGCTCGCCCTGCGGCGGCGCGATCACGACCATGTCAGGTGCGATCACGCGACCGTCATCGCTCGATCCCGCCACGTCGACGAGCCGCAGCACCATGCCGCCACCGCCGCGCGCGAGCATCGTGAGGTGCAGACACTTGGCACGCCCGGTGAGCGCGGACATGAGCACGTCGTGGCCCATCGGGCTCGCGAGCTGGAGCATCGCCGCGATCCCGTCGCTGAGATCGGCCCACAGCTCGATCACCAGGTTGGATTCGGCGAGCTCGCGGGTCACCGATGGGTCGTGACCCTCGAGCTGAAGATCGCCGAGCAAATAACGATCGTTGAGCGCGCCGATCAGCCGCCGCGCGAGGTCACCGCGCTGCTCGAGCCGGCGCTCGAAGCCCCGCCGCACCCGGCGCAGCGGCACCCCCGACTTGACCACGCCCAGCTCGCGCAAGCTGATGTCGCGATTTTCGCGCTTGGCGCCGTCCGCCTGGACCGCCGCGTCGAGCAGGAGCTGCGAGATCGAACGGTCGATGACCCTGGGACCCTCGACCGGCCGGACCTCGAACCGAAAATGCACGCGCTCGCACCGGACCAGTGCGAAGAACGCGGCGATGCCGCGAACGCTGCCGAACTCCGCCTGGATCAACTCCCCATCGCGGACGTGGATCCGGCCGAGCGCAGAGCCAAACGCGACCTCGAGCACACCGGTGCGATGGCCGATCTCGAGCAGCGGCAGGAGGTCCGCCATCGCGAGCTGATCGCCGCTACCCGCCAGCGCCGTGGTCGGCGACAGCGGCGCGCCCGTCCGGTTGCGGCGGACCAGCACGCCTTCCAGATGTGCACGGAGCTCGTCGGCGACCAGCGGCTTGACCAGGCAGGCCTCGGCACCGCCGCGCAGGATGCTCGCGCGGGTCTCGATCCGATCGTCGGCGGTCACGAACACGAACACCGGGATCGACCGACCACACGCTTCCCAGGCCCGCTGCATCAGCATCCGACCCGGCATGTCTTCGAGCACCGCCTCGGCGATGATCACATCGACGTGCTCACGCTGGAGCACGTCGAGCCCCGAGGTGCCATCGTTGGCGGTCTCGATCTCGCAGCCGAGCGGCGCGAGCGCCGATTCGATCGTGCGCCGCGACACTCGGTCGGCATCAACTACAAGGACTTTGAACGCCGGCGTCGAGGAGCTTGCATCGTCGGTGTCTGCCGTATCCTCGGGTCGGTCGCTTGGGTTCACCGCGTCGCCTCTTGCGCTCCCACCCCGGAGCTAACCGACGCCGCGCCCCGATCGATCTCTTCACGCGTCAGAAGTTGGGTGGGATCGAGGACGACGCCGGTCGGGAACGCCTCGAGCTCGGAAATGCCGTGCGTGCGAAACCCCGCAGGGAACGCGCGGCCGCGCATCTGGAACATCGCGTGTGGCAACGACGACACGGACGGCATCGCACGAACAGCAAGGCAGCGGCCGGTCCGCAGCGCGAATGCGTGGAACGGCCAGCTGCGCGGGGCGCGAACGACCAACCATGATTCCCCGCCGGGCGGCCAGCCCAGCATCTCTTGCAGATCCCACGCGGGCACCATCCCGGCGCCGCTGTCGACCTGTGATGGGAACCCTTCGCGCTCCGGCGGACGAACAACCGTCTCGTTGGCGAGGAGAATGCGGACGGTGAACTCCGCCTCGACGGCGAGCACGAGGTCGCCGCATTCGACGAACAGCGCCACCGCGCGGTCCGAGACCTGGATCGGTCGATAGCGGCGGCTACGCACTTACGACCCTCCCCGCTTGACCCACTTCTTGATCGCCTGGGCCAAGCCCTCCGCGGTGAACGGCTTGGTCAGGTACTCGCTCGCACCCATGCTGATCGCGTGCTCGATGTGCTTGGCGCCGGAACGGCTCGAGACCACGACCACCGGAATGTTCTGGTAGGCGGGGACGAATCGCATCTCGCGAATCAGCTCGAAGCCGTGGAGGCGAGGCATCTCGAGGTCGGTGAACACGAGGTCGAACGTGTTGACGCGCAGTTGTTCGAGCGCGTCCTGACCGTCGACGGCGGTGGTGACGTCCAGGCCGCCGATCGACTGGAGCGCCTTCTCGGCGACCTTTCGAACGGACAGCGAGTCGTCGACGAAGAGCACCTTGATCGGACCCGTCGGCTGGACGGCCGGCGCGTCGGGCTTCTTGCCGCCGATCGGCGGCACCTTGCCCGGCACCGGCGGTGGCGTTGCAGGTCCCTTCGCACCCGGCGTGCCCACGCCTGGCTTGGTGCCCGGCGCCACCGGCGTACCGCCCTTGGCATGCGCTGGTGCGGTCGGTGCTGCTCCCGGCGTCGCTGCCTTGGCACCGATCGCCCCCTTGGGTGCCGGAACGGGCGGCGGGGTTGTCGGCTTGGCGCCCGGAGCACCTGGACGGCCCGGGGCGACCGGCGCGACCGGCTTGGCGCCATCGGTCGATTGCGCGACCGATCCTGCAGCCATCGCTGGTGCGCTCGCCGTCGAACCGGCCGCGGCGGAACCCGCAGCGCCCGGTGCGCGTGCAGACGCATCTGCCGACGGAGCCTCCGAGGCAGCGCCTCCCTTCTTGGGTGCAGCGAGCGGATGCAGCTCCGCGCGCTCCTTCATCATCGGTTGTGCCGCCGGAGCGGATTGCTGGATCACCTGCGGCATCGATGCTGCGCGTTCGACCACCGTGGTCATGATGCTCGGTACGTCGAGAATCAGCGCGAGCTCGCCGTCGCCGCGTAGCGTGACACCGGCGAACAGCGGGTGACCGTGGAGCACCTCACCGAGGTGCTTCACGACGATCTCTTCCTGCGCGACGACCGACTCGACCTCGAGTGCGAACGCGTTGTCACCAACGACGCACACCAGGATCGCGCCGACGTTATCGTGTGGCTGTTCGCCGAACAGCTCCGCCGCGCTGCGCATCGGCAACAGCTCGCCTTCAACGTTGATCCGACGGCGATCGAGCGAGGTCAGGATCAAGTTCGGATCCGGCTCGACGATACGCTCGGCGAAGTGCATCGGAATCGCGAGCACGCGGTCTCCGTCGCGAACCATGACCGCCTGGGTGATCGACATGGTCAGCGGCAGCGAGATCGTGAACACCGTGCCGACACCACGCGTCGTGGTGGCTCGGATGTCGCCGTTCAACCGCTCGACCGCGCGACGGACGACGTCGCAACCGACGCCACGACCGGCGACGTCGCCGACCTGCTTCGAGGTCGAAACGCCGCTGACGAACATCAGGTCGAGCACGGCCGGGTCATCCGCGCTGATGCCGGGAGACAGCAGCCCGCGCTCGATGCCCACCTTGCGCAAGCGCTCGGTATCGACACCCGCTCCGTCGTCGGAGACCTCGATGATGATCTGACCTGATTCCTGGCGCGCCGATAGCGCGATCGTGCCGCGCGGCGGCTTGCCGTTGCGACGACGAACCTCTTCGCTCTCGACGCCGTGCGCGACCGAGTTGCGGACGAGGTGGAGCATCGGGCCGTACAGCGCGTCGGCCATCGCTTTGTCGATCGCCACCGTCTCACCGCGCGTGATCACGTCGACGCCCTTGGCCTCGCGGGTCGCGGCATCGCGGACCGGCAGGTACAACCGCGAGAACACCGTCTCGAGGGGCACCATGCGGGCGCGGGTGATCTCGCCCTGCAGACCGGAGACGATACCGCTGATGGTATCGGCGTCGTCGGCGAGGCTGACCAGCTCGGTGTTGATCGCCGCAGCTGACTCACTGACGTCGTTGGCGGCCTCGGTGAGGCGCCGCGACAGAATGTGAATCTCCTCGTAGGTATCCATCTCGAGCGCGCCGAACTCGGGCATCCACTTCGGGGTGACCGGCTTGGCGTGCACGTCGGTATCGTGATCGAGGCCCTGCGTACTCGCCTCGGCGCCTTCATCGCCGGCCGCCTTCTTGCCGCGGCGCATCTTGCTCTTGCCATCGATGCCCGCGAACGCGTTCTGCGCGGCGAATGCATCGACGATCGTGACGATGTTCTTACGGCGACCATCGTCGTCGGCGTAGATGTTCTTGAGCGCCTCCAGCCGGGCGACCATGCGTGAACGGCTGACGACCAGCTCACCGACCATGTTCATCAGACCGTCGAGCCGCTCGACCGGCACGCGGATGTAGCGGCGCTCGACGCCCTCGGTCATCTCGGAGCCGGCTTCGGATTCGTCGCGGCTGCTCGCTCGGCGCGAGCTCCCGATCTGGCTCGCAGACGAGTCGTGCTGCGAGGACCAGGCGGGATCGCCGGAACCGAGCCAGGAGCCGGTGGACGGCGCAACCGTCGACGGCGCGTGCGAGGTCGCTCCGAGGTTGGACAGGACGTACTGGACTTGTGCAGCGCCGGCGTCGACGACACCTTGCTGTTGCGCTCGCACGAGGTTCTTGCGCATCCGGCGCTGGACGTCACCGAGCGCGCTGGCGACCAGACCGAGCGGCGAAAGCACCTTTGCCTCGGTCTCCTTCTCGAGGAACGTCTCGACCACGTGAATCTCGGCACCCATCGGCGCCAGGCCGGCGGTGTTCGCCGCGCCTTTGAGCGTGTGGTAATGACGCAGCAGCGTCCGCAGCCCGGAGCGCGGATCGCTGGTGCGATCGATCGTGTTCAGGATCCTGTCGATCTCGTCACACAGCTCCGCGGCCTCACCCAGGAACGCCTCCCACAGCTCGCCCGTGGTGATCGTGACCTTGGTCTGCTGGACCGACGGGCGCGACATCGGAGCGACCGGCATCGAGCCGCTCGGCGGTGGTGCCGGCGCCTTGAGCTCCGCGCGAATCGCGTTGACTGCCATCTGGAGCTCGACCGGATCGAACACCGACGGACCGGGCTCGCAGAGCGCCTGGATCTGCGCGGCGGTGGCACCGACCGAGTCCTGGCCGACGACCAGCGCCGAGCCCTTGAGGCGGTGGAACAGCCGCTCGAGGCGCTTGAGCGCCTCGGCGCGGCCCGGGCCGGAGCTGCTCTTCACATCGCGCAGCAGTGGCTCCGCATCGGCGAGGATGCGCAGCGCTTCCCCGCGGAACAGGTCGAGCGCGTCGTCGTCGCCCTCCATCTGACTGGGGGGCTCCTCGTACGACGGTGGAGCGGAGGTCGAAGGCGCCGTGACCGGCAAGGCCATCGCGGCGAGCTTCTCGACGCCATCCCTCAAGACCTCGACCATCTTCGCGTCGAGCGGAGTCGCCGTCTCGTTGCGAGCTTCGATCGGGCCGTGCAGCTCCTTCGCGTACGTGGCGACGTTGGTCATCTGGACGCTGGCGGCCGCGCCCTTGAGCAGGTGAAGTAGCCGGGCGACCTGCGACGAGCTCTGGCCATCGGCAGGATCAGCCTGCAGCTTGATCACCAGGCCGCGCAGGCCGGTGATCGCCTCACGCGCCTCCTCGCGGAACACTTCGACCAGCTCGTCCTCGACCGCCGGAATACCGGGTTGGGTCGCGAGCGGTTGCGGAGCCTTGGGCAGGTCGCCGTGGTCATCCCAGCCACCGTCGGACTCTGCTTCGCCTGACGCAGCCTGCAGCTGTTGCTTGCCGTCGCCGACGCGATCGATCCGAGCGAGCAGGACCTTCTGGCGAGCCATCGCGTCGGAGCTCTTGCCTTCGAGCTCGAGCTTCATCATCGCGCGCAACGCGACCGCGCCTTCGATCCAGACGTTCCCGATCTGGCGGAGCACGCCAGAGTGGAGAGAAACCATCCGAAGCGATTCGTTGACCGTCGCGGTGAGCGCTTCCATACGCCGCGCCGCGCCGAGAATCGATTCGATTGCAAGTAAGGAGGAGGTTCCACCGATCGTGTGAAGACTCACTCCGATGTTGTCGGTCTGCTCCTTGCCGAGCTTGTCGATGTGCTCGGCAGGCGGGGCGGCGGCGACCAGCTTGCGCGCGGACTCCTCGATCTGACTAAGGAACCGCGTCATGTCCGCGACAAACGAGTCGCGAACTTCGCCGAGGTTGAACGTGGTCATAGGCCGACCTCCTCCTTACTTACGTACGTGCGTACACAGGCGTGTCTCAAAACACAGTTCGCACACAACTCGCCAGATCAGGCGCGAGCAATGCGGAACCGACCCACCGACTGGTTGAGCTGCTTCGACAGTGCGAGCAGGTCATTGACGGTGCTGGCCGTCGCTTCTGCACCAGCCTGGGTTTCGACTGCAATCGTCGACACCGCTTCCATCGTGTTCACGACCTTGAGGGCCTGTTCCACCTGGGCGCGGGTAACGTTCGTGATGTCGGCAACCAGCGATGCAGATTCCGTCGACACACCGCGGATGCGGCGCAGCGACTCACCGGCGTCACCGACGACGCGCGACTCCTGCTCGACGACCTGGGTCTGATGTTCGATGGCTGCGACCGTCTCGCTCGTCTCGGCGTGGATCGCCTTGACCAGCTTCTCGATTTCCTTGGTCGCGTTCGCGGTACGTTCCGCGAGCTTACGAACCTCTTCGGCGACGACCGAGAATCCGCGACCGTGCTCACCGGCACGAGCAGCTTCGATGGCGGCGTTCAGCGCCAGCATGTTGGTCTGCTCCGAGATTCGCGAAATCGTTCCGACGATCTGGGTAATTTCCATCGACCGGTCACCGAGGTTCTTCATCTTCTTCGCACCGGCTTGCACGTTGGCGCGAAGCGAATCCATACCGTTGATGACTTCCTCGACCGCCTTCTCACCGTCGGCGGCTGAGGTCGCAGTACGCTGTGCGGCGTCCGAGGCGCCTTGCGCGTTCTTCGACACCTGGGTCAGCTGACCGGCGACGCCTTGCACGGCGGACCGGGCCGCGAGCACCTCTTTGGTCTGGCGGTTTGCACCGTCGGCCATCTTCGATGCCGAGTTCGCAATCGAGTTAACGGCGGCGTTCGTTCGGTCGAGCTGCCGCTTCACGTCCGCAACCAGGTTCTCGAGCGACTCGAGGAGGAGGTTGAAGGCGTCGGCGACGTTACCGAGGGCGCCGACCGTCGTGCGGGCGCGCACCGTCAGATTTCCGTCCGAGGCGTCAGACACGACCTGGAGCAGGTCGATGATGTTCGCCTGAATTTCTTCGTTCTCGCGGGCCACCTTGCTCTGCAGCTGACGAGATTCCTGGAGAGCTTCGTTAATCTGGTTATACGCGGCCGCGATTTCGCCCGTTTCGTCGCGAGACTCGAGGGCGAACTTCTCGGAGGTGCCGGCGATCATTCGCTTGGTGGCGGCGTTCAGCGTCGTCACGTTATCGCTCATCGTGAAGTAGAGAGCGCCGAACAGGTACACCATGACGCCCATCGCGAGGATGATACCGATAACGCCGCCCCGGCGGTCCGAACCCCAGTTCGTGACCCGGCGTTCCCACAGCTGCTTGAGCTTCGGATCCACCGCCAGCCAGAACTCGGCGGTCGCATCGAGCGCCTTAATCGTCGCCTCGCCGAACGCCTTGATGTCCTTCTTCTCGACGGGTGCCGGAGCAACCCCTGGGGCGGTCACCTGGGTGCCACCGAGGAGCGGGTTGATGAAGTCCGTCTTGGCTCGGTCGAACTGGCTCTTCGCTTCGCTCTCGAGCGAATCGAGGTTCGTGGTCAAGTCGCTGATCGTGGTCAGGTTCGCGAACTTGGGCGTCTGCTCGATCGAGGTCTTGAGGTTGGTGTTGCGCGCCGCATCGAGCAGCTCGCGGTTCGATTGATACAGCGCGGCGAGCTCGATCGCGCGATCCTGCTGGCTCGCACCCACGCCCGAGATGGCGCGAGAACCGAGCTTGGCGATGCCGTTCATCAGGATCGGCAGCTTCTGCACGTAAAGGTCCATGAGCCAGTACGAGTCGAGGTCCGGGTCGAGAATCAGGTTCGACTGGTTGGACACGCCGTCCAGCACGAGCTTGAAATCCTTGTCGAGCAATTCGAGGTGAGCGTCCTCGATCGCCTTCACATCGCCGGTCGGTGCCGCCTTCGCGGTTTCCCACGCGGTCTTGACGTTCTCCCACATGGTCGACACGTTCGATTCCTGCGCGAGGTTGGCCATCTCCACGGCCAGCGGGCCCTGGATCTCGTCCAGCTGGCGCATCGCCGCATCGATCTCATCGCGCGTGCTCTGCAGCTCCGCCGCGTTGCCCTCACCCTTGGCGACCGCAAGCGCCTGGATCCAGTGGCGACCGTGCAGCTTGTAAATCGGAACGAACGGACGGATGTAGTCGGTTCCAACGACGCCTGCTTGGTTGAAGTCGACGTCGTGCGACGTGCTTCGATATAGCGAGACACCGACCCAGATGGTCGGGATCAGCACTAGCAGACCGCTCACTGCGAATTTGGGCGCATATCGCAGCTGGTTCAGTACGTAGAGGGCCGGGCTCAATATGAGCCGTACGATGCCCAATGTGGCATTTTCACTAGATTCGTTCGCTGGCATTCGTATCTCCCCCCTAGTTCGGATTGCTTTGTGAACGTCGGTTGTTAGCGACTAAAAACGTAGGTCGTCGATCCGCTGCAACACCATGCGGGTATCGAGCATGGTGAACGTGCCGGTCTGTGGTGTGGACATGAACCCGAGCACGCCTGGCTCTCTCCCCTGATCGCCGGGCGTGAACGTCGAGCTATCCACGCGGACGACACCGACGACGTTGTCGACGGTGATTCCGCAAAGCGCAGTCTCCCCCTTCACCAGCACCAGCGCCTGCTTGTGCCCACCGGGTGCTTCGAGACCGAGCAACCGGGACATGTCGACGAGCGCAAGCGCCGCGCCGCGCAACGGGAACAACCCGAGCACGGCGTGAGAGGTCTTGGGAACGTTGAGCAGCTTTTCGATCGGCACGACCTCGCGCGTCGAGGTCACGGCCAGCGCGTAGCGCTGCACCCCGAGGTCGAACACCACCACGGAGTCGGAATCGCCGAGTCCGCTCGCTGTGCCGTGGCCTGTGGATGGAGCTTGCGCTGGAGACATCGATCACCGCCCTCCGCAGAATCGACGGAGCACGCCGTCGATGCTTTCTTTGGTCCATGGCTTACCGATGTGATCATCGGCGCCTTGCTTCTTGCCCCAGAATCGGTCGCTGTCGCCGGACTTCGTGGTCACGAGCACCACCGGGATACCAGCGGTGTCTGGATCCTTCTTGAGCGTCCTGCACGTGGCAAACCCATCGAGGTTCGGCATCACGACATCGAGGAAGATCAGCGCAGGCATGTGACTCTTCGCCAGCGTGATCGCTTCGCGGCCATCTGCAGCAACGATGACCTGATGCCCCGCCTCGGCGACGACACGAGCCATCAGCTCGCGGTCGGTTTGCGCATCATCAACGATCAGGACTTGTGCCATAGAAGAATGACTCCGTTGATCAGGTCGAAAGCAGCCGTTCGATCTCGTTCACGTGAATCGGTTTGACGAGCACGGCATCCACCCCAGCAGCGAGCTGCGCATCCACCGCCCCCCCGGCGGCGCTCTGCAGTAACACGACCACAATGGCCGACGTCGATCGGGCCACCGGCATCAGCTTATCTAGAAGTTCCCGCCCAGGGGAAGTGAGCATGACCAATCGCGGTTTGTTGCGGATCACCGTGGCCGACGGATCCGAAAGCTCCGAGAGGTCGATCAGGTCGATCGGCTGAGGCCGGCGCTTGAGCACGTCGCGAAGCGGTTTGACGAAGCCCTTGGTATCCGGATCGAGGATCGCGACCGCACCGCGCGGGAGGTGCTCCTCCCCTACCCCCGTGGAATGTTCACGGATTTGCACCAGATCGACGGCCCGCATGCGCGCAAACACGCTCGCCGCGCGCTCGGGCGTGAGGCCTGTTCGTTCGATCAGCAGGCGGAGCGGCGTCTCGCCGTCGATCAGCGACAGCACGGTTTGCTCGGTCGGGCTGAGCCGCGCGCCGGCGAGCTTGCGCGAGAACCGCGGGGTTCGCTCGAACACAGCGTCGAAGAACGCGGTCGGGACCGGTTCGGGTACACGCATTCGCATCGTGTCGAGCGCCAGCGACGTGATCGACAGCGGCCGACCAAACGCCTCGACGTAGGTCGGCAGCGCGCTGGTCGACTGCCACTGAAACCGACCTGCTTTCGCATCGAGCACCAGCCGCAACAGCCGCTTGCTGTTGCCGCGCAGTGCAACCGGAAGGTCGCTCGCGCGGATGAATCCATTCTCAGCGAGCGTCACGGCCGGCGGCTTGCCGGTGCGCGACTGTTCCAGCCGCGACTTCTCGATCTCGGTACGCGGGACGCGACCGAGGTCGAGCTCGCCGACGTCGACCACTTCGGTGTTGGTCGTCGTGCACATCAGCACCTCGCCGTGGCGTAGATACACGCACACGTGCGCTCCGACCTCGAGGGTCAGGCATCCGGTAACGCCGGGGTTAGCGACGAACCGCAGCACATCGAGCGGCGGGATCAAGCCGAGGTCGCCGGCGAGCACGATCTCGTCGACGGGATGTGACATCGGCCGGAACGTCGGCGGCTTCGCCCGGTGGGTCGCACTCGACGCCGGCGTCGCGTCGACCGGCGCGATGTCCGACGGCTGGCTGCCGCGAGCCGCCTGCGCGCCGGCTCGCTTCATCGCCGATCCGAGCCGGTTGCGAATCTCCTCGACCGCGAACGGCTTGGTGACGAAGTCGATGACGCGCGGGAACTCGCGGAACGCGTCCTGGAGCCCCTCGCCCTTTGCCGACATGATCACGACCGGAACGTGCGCGGTACCGCCGTGGCTGGCGAGCCGCTGGCAGACCTCGACGCCTCGCATGTCGGGCAGGATGAAATCGAGCAGCACGACGTCGGGCGGGTGCGCGATCGCGCGGGTGATGCCTTCGGTCCCGGTGGCCGCGAAGTCGACCTCGGCACGCGTGCCACGAAATGCGATCTCCACGAGCTTGCGCAGCGTGGTGGAGTCATCGATCACGAGGATGCGTTGCGATCCGCTCATCGCACCTCCACGATCGAGGTCAGCAGCTGATCCACGCCGCACGCCTCGCGCAGCACGGCATATGCGTCGGACGCGCCACCGGCAAGGGCATTGAGCGCGCGATCGACCGACGGCAGCGAGCTCTCCGCGATCGCGCACATCATGACGTCGCCTGGGTACGCGGCAACGCGAACCAGCCGTTGCTTGTTCGCGTCGACAACGCCGGCGAGCGACCACCGCGCGGGAATCCGCCACGGCGAGCATAGCCACAGTCCGTCGCGGCGCTCCGGCCAGAACACGATCCACTCGCCGACCACGGGCGACAGATGAATCGCGCCGCCGTCACCGAGTGCCTCGGCGAGCTTCGCCTCGCGCTCGCGATCCCCCGATTCGCGAAACACCTCGGCGACCCGCGTCGTCAGCTGCGGCATTGGCTTGCCCGACTTGAGGACGATCGTCAGATCCTCCGACTCGAGGCTCTCGATCCGCCACGCGTGCTTGGGGTGACGTCCCCACGCCAGCCACCAATCGGTGCGCAGCGATTCGCCTTGATCTTGGCGATCCGTGCGATCGGTTCCGAGCTCGCGGCCGGTGATCTGCCGCATGCAGCTGATCAACCGTCGGCGATCGTACGGCGGTGCGAGGAGCACCACGCGGCCACCGTGCAGCGACGCCGTCGGTTTCACCATCGGCTCGCCGGAGCACAGCAAGATCTTCACACCGTCGCTGCCATCCGCCGCGGCGGCGACATCGGCAGGGATCTTCCGCTCACCTGGCGGCAGCGCCGCAACGATCGCGATCGTCCGATCGGGAAGTGGCGAGCCGAGCTCGCGCGCCTCCACCGACTCCACACCGAGCGTGTCGCACGCCCGCCGAATCTCGGCGAGCAGCGGCGCACCAATCGCGGTGCTGACGACCACGGCGTCGCTGGTCATGCCGCGCGCTCCGCAGACGAGATCATTTCATCGACGTTGATCCAGAGGATCGTCCGTTCGGTGCTCGTCGTTGCCGTGAGCAACCACGACGGGCGCGTCGACGACGTTTGCGTGGGCGATGCCACGCTCGCGACGCTGACGAGACCGACGGGGGCGGCGATCTCGAGAGCCCACCGCACCGCCGATTGCGGCGTGCGCAGCAGAATGCCGGTGCTCTCGCGTTCGAATCCGCGCTGCACCGGCACCAGGCTCAACGAGACGACGACCTCGTTATCCCAGACACCAAGGCCACCGACGTATTGCGATGAATACGGCAGGCGACCACCAATGCGGAAACGACCGATCTGACCCACGGAGACCATGGGCACGATCATTCGCCCGCTGCCTATACGGCACTCGAGTCCCTCTTGCATCCCTCGGGGGAAAGCATAAAGCCACTTCGCGTCAGACGTCCAGGGTACGCGCGAAGCAAATCGATCCAGTTCACGTCGAGCCCGTACTCTACCGACATGAACGCACCAACAGTCAGCGCCCCGACGGTAGGAGGACAGCTTCGGTTTGCTGACTGTTAACCGACCGCGATCGAACAAATGCAGTGAGGGCGGCATTGTGCGCGCTTCCCGAGGAGCGACATCGACGTCGAACACGGCAGTGACCGTGGTGCTGTGCCCAGGTGTCACGTCGACGATCGTGACCGCCGACGACGAATAGACCCGCCAGAACCCGAGGCCGGCGCCACCCTGCGAGCGATCGACGACATCGGACGTGCTGGACCGCCCGGCTTGCTTGCCGCGATCGATGCTCGACAGCACGTGATCGCGAGTCAAACGACCGAACGGATCGGTCATCTGAAGTGCGACGAGCATTCCGTCCGTTGCGAACTGCAGTGTTGGAACTTCGCGATCACTCAATACGACTTGTTCTCGTCGATCATATGCGTATCGCGGCTCGCCGCGCGCATCGACGGGCGCGTCGAAGGTCGCGTTCATGATCAGCTCGTGCGCGACCTCGCCGATCCGCGCCGCGGTGCGATCTGCCCCACCCGCACGCTCGACGAGCCCGGACACCTGGCGCATCGCCTGATCTCGATCGTCGGGCGTTCGTGGTTGAAGCGTCGCGACCACCGGGATGCCGGTGAAGATGTCGGCAAATGTCGTATGGTCCGGGCCCGGCCACAGCACCGTTCGGGTAGCTAGTGCGATCTCCCACGCACGCGGGATCGACTGGAATGTTGGCCAACCGATCAGACTGACGATCCGATCGTCCTGGAGCGCCGGTGTCACGAGCGTCTCGACCGGGTGGTGGCTCCACGCGAGGATCTGCGCCGACACGAATCGTTGACGTGTCCACTGGAGGAGCAGGTCGACGTCGCTGCCATCGCAAACCAGCAGCCGCGCGGCGTCGGCCAGCTGGGCCCGCAATGCGAGCGGCTCGTCGGCGCAGGCGACCCATTCGAGTCCGGACGCCGACCGGATCACCCGAGCGACCCGTTGCTGGACCGAGCGATTGCGCTCGAGGACCCCGATCGAAAACAGATCGGGCTCTGGGAGCAGTGCCGAGGGATCGATCGTCGCCGCCACTAGTTCCGACTCCTCAAGGTCAGTGGACGTTGTTGTTCGATCACCAACTCGATCGTGGGTTTCTTGGCGAGCTCATCGCTGATCATCTCGACCGAGAGCACCGGCTCGCGATTGGCCGACACGATCCGATCGCCCACGGTCACGCCACCGGGACCAGGGCCACCGATCACGATCACTCCGGGGCGCAACGACGGGGGTGCGTTGCGCAGACGCATGCCCCACGCGTCGCGCTCCGCGCGATAGAACTTCACGGCGCGGTCGAAATCGCCACGCGAGAGCGCGTAGCGCGACGTGGCTTCGAACCCCGAGCTCTGTGCAGCCGAGGTCGAGACCTGCGAGCGAAACTGGATCTCGCCGCCGAGCTGAGCCTCGACGTTGGCCACCACCTCCAGGTCGGTCGCGCGAGACAATGCCGACCTTGGCGGTGGTGGCACGGCGGTTTCGATCGACGCGATCAACACCCGGATCGCCCGCGCACGCGCGGAGGCAACCGCGCTCGCCTCGGTAGCGCCCGTCGCCTTGGCCTCCGCGATCAACAGATCGCCGTCTTGCCAGCTCTTTCCGGCTCCCGCCGGAGGCCGAGGTGGCGCCGGCTTCGGCGTCGAAGAGGTCGAGCGCGCGAGCACCACGCCGACCGCGATCGCCGCGATCGCACCAGCTGCGATCGGCGCGATCTTGCGGACGCGCTCACGGCTGATCAGCGAAGGACGTGCGGTCGCCACCGGGGTGATCGCGGGCTCGGGAAGCGGGAGCGGCGCTGGAGGTGGTGGCTCGGGTGTCGCAACCGGCGCCGGGGCGGTCACCGGTCCGCGCGCAACGACATCGGGCGCCGGTACCGGGGGCAGCGCGAGGTCGAGGCTGGTTCCGCATCGTGGGCACCGGATCGCCGAACCGTGCGCGAGCCGCGACCGCAGCTCCTCGGGCGAGATCACCACCGAGCGCGGTTCGTTGCAGTTCGTGCACCTCCCCGAGGCGGCAACCGACAGGATCGTGCAGCGCTGCTCGAGCTGCGTCGCCAGTGAAATCGGGGCGGCGATCAGCCGGATCTCGCTGACCTCGCTCCCCAGCCGGCGCACGGCGTCCGCGGCCGACGACGTCGAGACCGAGGTCAGCTCCGGCGAGTTCGAGAAGTCGATCTCGACCACGCCCTCGATGCCGTCGAGCAGCCGGCCCCAGCGAAACCCCGAATCGATCGGGCGCCGGAACTTGAGCCGCGTCACGTTGGCATCGACGACCTTGTCGACGACCGGGCTCGACTGCGCCGACACGTCGGTGACGTTGGGCTTGCCCGGGCGCTGCGCTTCGCCGGTCTTGAGCCGGAGCTCGGGTGCCACCTCCGAAGGATCGACGGTCAGCGGGTCATGGCGTTCGTCGACCGTGGTCTTGCAGTGCTCGAGCGACGACACCTGTTCGACGATCCGTTCGTTCGAACGCGCCGCTTCGGCCCATGAGATCCGCTGCCCGAGGGTCCGGACCATCAACCCGGCGAGTTGCTCGGGTGTGGCCACCATGTCGAGCTCCTGGGCGACCGCTACCAGCGCGTTGCGAAGCTCGTCGGCGCTCTGGTAGCGATCAGCGGCCTGGACCTCGAGCGCCTTCATGATGACGGCGTTGAGCTTGGGATGCAGACCCGCGCGCACCGCGCTCGCCGGGACGATGTCGTGATTGACGATCGCCATCATCAGACCGAACTCGTCGAGGCCGTTGGCCTTGTTGCCGACGTACGGGCGGCGGCCGACGATCAGCTCGTAGAGCATCACGCCCACGGCGTAGACATCGGTGCGGCGATCGATCTTGCCGGAGCGGACCTGTTCCGGGGACATGTACGGGACCTTGCCCTTGAGCGCACCGCTGCGGGTCTCGTGACTGCGCCCGCGTGCCTTGGCAATGCCGAAGTCGATCAGCTTCACACCGCCGTCGAACGTGATCACCACGTTCTGCGGCGACACATCGCGATGGATGATGTCCATCGGTCGGTTATCGATCGTGTGCGCGTTGTGCGCGTGATGCAGCCCGGCGCAGATGCACGAGATGATGTAGATGACGGCCTCGATGGGCATCATCCGCCGGCGCAACGCCAGCGTTCGCATCAGCGTGCGCAGGTCGACGCCGTGGAGGTATTCCATCGCGAGATATGGCAAGTCGTCGTGAAATCCGAAGCTGCGCATCGACACCACGTTGGGATGGCTGAGCTGCGAGATCACGCGGCCTTCGTCGAGGAACATCTCGACGAACTCGGGGTTGTTGACGAACTTCTGGAGCATCTGCTTGACGATCACGATGTCGCCATTGACGCGCGATCGCGCGACGAACACCTCTGCCATGCCGCCACTCGCGAGGCGGGTCAACAGCTCGTAATCGCCTAGTACCGTCACCGCTTCCTCCCCAGCGTCACGCGGCGCGGTACGCCTTGCGTCTCGACGCCGAGCTCGACGTTGGCCGGAGGAGACGCGATCTCGCGCCGGAACGCCGCGAGCGATTCCACCCGCTTGCGCCCCACCATCGAGATCAGGTCGCCGACCAAAATCCCCTGGTTCGCCGCGGCCGACCCCTGGGCGACGTCGACCACGACGAGCTCGGCCGTGCCCGCGATCGTTCCGTAGAGCAGCGGGAAGTAGCGCGCGACCGTGACGCCCCGGAAGGTTGCGGTCTCGGTGTATGCGCGGACCAATGCCGTGTACGTGGAACGCTGCAGCTCGAACCTCACGTTCGATTTGAGCCGATGACCGGATGGACGGATCAACACGTACTTGGACTCTTCGGAGCGGCGGAGCGACGACGTCTCACCGAACTGCCCGAGGAACCGGTGCACCGATCCGGTGATCACCCCCTCGTCATCCCTCATGCGCCCCTTCAAGAAGTCCCGCACCGGCCCTGGCTCCATGTCGCCATAGACCTGCACCAGCATCCTGCGGGTCGCGTTGCGCCGGGCGAGCGAGATCGCTTCCTGCTGGCTCGCCGCCTCGCTCGTCCCCACCACGTAGACCATGTTGTTCTGGATCGAGAACGGAAGCTCCGCCCACGGCGGCAGCAGAGCATCGCCGACCTCGATCCACCTGCTGGGGGGAGCTGCATCGACGGGCGTCGCCGGTCCATCGACCACGTCGTACGGCGCCCCGCCGCGCGGCGGCTCCGATGGGGTGTCACCGCCCGAGAACATCGCGATCGAGATCGCAGCGATGCCGACGACCCCGACCGCCACGGCGGTCGGGACCATGTTGCGCAGGGACCTGGCCGGCGCCGGAGGCACCGGCGTGACCGCGGTGTCCGCCGGCGCGACCGGCGGAGGTGCCACGTCCACCGAGGCAGGCGGCGTGTACGGGTCGATCGTCGGGGGCCGCGTCGGCGAAGCGGATCGCGGCGCGGGCGGCGGCATGTTGCTCGCGACGTATTGCAAGAACGCCGCCTCGAACTTGAGCTCGAGCTTGCTATCGCACCGCTTGCACGGCGAGCTGTAGCTGGCTCCCGATCGCTGAGCAGCGATGTACTGGTCGATCCGGACCACGGCGGTTCGAGCGACGGCGCAGGTATGGCAGTACGCGCCCACCGCGGCGGACACCACGATGATCTCGGGCGCCGGGCGTAGCACCAGGCGATCGAGCAGCGCCGCGGGTGCATGCTCGATCAGGATCGGATGGTTCTTCGGCGGCAGCCCGCGAATCGCGAAGTCGAGGCTCATGACGCCATTGACCTCGATGCTGGTGACAGCCGACAGATCGACGATCAGGGAACCGTCGATGTCGTCGAGAACGCGGCGCCATCGGATGTGCAGCGTGAGCTTGCCGTGGATGCGGACTCGCGTGACGTCGCCCTCGACGATCTTCTCGACATCCTCGGCGGGTCTGACCTGATCCTGCGAGGAGATCTTTTCGTGCATCGCCCGAACATCGGGCGGCAATGGCGTGAGGGCGTGAGCGCCGACAAACGAGAAATACGAGCGCGGATCGTCGTCGAACCTGCCCTGACCGCCGCACCGCGGACAGCGTACCGGTTGTGGTGTCGCTCCCGAGATCTCCTGCGCATCGTCATCGCAGTCGAGCAGCCGCTCGAAGTTCTTGCCGCACTCGTCACACAAGTACGGTGCGAAGAACGACAGGATCCGCGAGCCACCGTCGAACTTGCGGATCATCGTCAGCTGGTTCACCACCGATTCCGAGCACCGCGCCATGTAGCAATCGGTGAGGTCGGTCGCGGCGGCGAACATCGCCAGCCATTCACGGACACCGAACGAGGTGATGCGATGAACATCACCGAGGTCGAGGATCACGCGACCGGTGAGCAGCCGTGCGGCGATCTCCCCCTTGAACGCCTCGGTGACGCGCCCGCGCACGCGCACGACGCGCAGCTCGCCCGCGGCGGTCTCCTCGACCGCCGCATCCGAGGTGATCGATGTCGGGATGCGCACGATCGCACCGCGTGGCGTGATCGGCGCGAGCGGAATGGTCTCGGCCACCGCCGCCGCGGGGACCGGCACCTGCGAGATCTCCTTGGGCACCGGCTTGTCCGACACCGTCGGCGCGAGCGTGTCGTGACCCGACCGCGCAGGCTCCTTCGGAGCAACCGCAACCGCGGGGACCACCGGATCCGCCGGCCGTTGCTGGGCAGGCGGTTTGCGCGGCGGCTCGGGACGCAACACCGGCGTGAGCGATTCCGACACCACCATCAGTGTCATCGCCTGATTGTGGAGCTCGGCGCGTCCATCCTGACCCGGACAGATCTCGGCGTATGCGTAGAACCCGCTGACCCGGGCACGATCAGATCGGAACGTCTCGCCGATCGCCTCGATCTCCTCTTCGGTGCGCGCACCGAGGGCCTGACGCCGACCGGCATCGGAGATCGCGATGACCAATGACTCCGCGGCCGCTGGTGCACCGATCTCGGCGGCCATCAGCGCTGCGTGCGTGGCCCCGTTGATCAGCCGCTCGTAGTCGGCCTTCATGAACTGCGCGACGTGCCCAGCCGGAATGTTGCCGGCAAACGTCAGCGAGCCCGCCTCGTGGTCGATCGCCAGCAGCGTGCGTACGACCGGCGACGTGTCGGTCGACGGATCGCGGATCGCCAGCGGCAGCGACAGGCCGGACGCCGGCAAATCGGTCGCACGATCGCCGAGGTACTCCTTGTAGATCTGAAGCGCGGGCCGCCGATCCAGCTCGTAGAGTACGTTGCCGTCCGAGCGCGTCACGGTGCGCTTGGGACCGAATCGATCCCAACCACCACGACTGCCGTGCCCGATCACGACGTGATTTCCACAGAACCCGATCGCGACGATCGTGTTCGAAGCCATCATGGGCCCCGCCGCAACCCACGTTCGCTTGAACGCGCTGCCATCACCCGCGAGCCCACCCGACACGCTGACGCTGCCGTTGAACACACCGTTGATCCCGTTGAGCAGCTCGGTGCCGTTGACGTTCAAGCCTTCGGACAGCAGCAGCACGCCTCGCAGCGTAGGATCCTGGCTGAGCGCGGTGGCGAGCCGCCGTCCCACCTCCTGGCTGCGGGCAGGATCATCGAGCGTCTCGGTCGCGACCTTGAGGGTGGTCTTGGCGAACCGCGTGATCGCCACGGTGAGCGTGCGGTCGGCAACCCCCGCCTGGTGGATCTCTCCAGCTGTCGAACAACCGACGATGATCGAGCGGGGATACTTCTCGACCAGCTCATCGTACGGTCGCCGGTTGTCGATCAGCTCGGGCGCACCGAACGCGATCACCAGCGTCTTGGCCGAATCGAGGTCCGGCAACGGGCTCGACCACTTCTCCGTCTTGAGGTCGTAGCTCAGCGAGCGAACCGCGTAGGCGCCGGGTACCGTTGGCGGCGCGGCTCGCGCTGCGCGTGGAGCGGCCACCTCGCTGCTGCGGCCCTCCGAGAACACGGTCAGACCGAGCGTCTGATTGTGCAGGACGGTCGGTCCGACGCCATCGGCGGGCGAGAACTGCGCGTACGCGTAGAACCCCGTCACCGACGTGCGCTGGGCGTGGAGCCCGTCGCGCATCGCCTGGATCTCCTCGTTGCTCCACGACCCGAGGATGGCGCGGCGGCCGAAGCACGACACCGCGAGCGCCAGACAGTCGACCGACACCGGCGCGCCGGTCTTGGTCGCCATCGACGCTGCGCGACCACCGCCTTCGATCAGGTTTTCCAGATCGGCGTTGAGCAGCCGCGCGGTCTGGCCGACCGCGACATCGCCTCCGAGGATCAACGTGCTGGTCGCCTCGTCGATCGCGATCACGGTGCGCACGGTCGCGGCACCTGCCCCGTCGCGAACCGACAGCGGATACCACACCGCAACCTCGGGCAGCTCGTCAGCGCGATCCTCGAGCGCCTGGCGATAGGCCGCGAGCGCCGGCTGACCGCCGAGCTCGTACACGACGTTGCCTTCGCAGCGCGTGATCGTCCAGCTCGGATCGAGCGTGTTCCAGTCGCCGCTGACGCCGTAGCCGATCACGACGTTCGGGCCATAAAACCCGACCGCCGCCGCGATGCCTTGCTTGAGCGCACCGCCCACGGTCAGCCAGCTACGCTTGGCGAGCATGTCGGCCGACAGGCCGCCGGTCACCACGACGGAGTTGCCGACCGTTTTTCCGATCCCGCGCGCGAACTCGACACCGTTGACCGCCAGGCCATCGCCGAGCACGAGGACCGCGCGCAACCCGGTCTTCTTGAGCAGCTGGTGACCGAGCTGCTCGCCTGCCTTCTCGCTCGTGCCGGCGGTCGCGATATCGATCGAGGCAAGCTGCAGATCGGTGCGATCGAAGCGCGTCACCGTCACGGCGAGCGATTGATCGCGAACCGCCGTGTTGTGGATCTCGCCGGCGGTCGAGCAACCGATCACGTGCGAGCGCGGATACGCGCGGGCCACCTCGACGAGGATGTCCGGATGCTCCGCAACCTCGGGCGCTCCGAACACGGTGACCAACGTGCGTGGCGAGTCCCCGGCAGGGAACCGCCCGCTCCATTGACGAGCAGCGAGATCATAGGAGAGCGAGGTGACCTGCATGGGAGCAGCTACTGAAACGACGAGATCAACAGCGTGATGTCATCGTTGGCGGGGTGCGACCCGCGAAAGGTGTTGAGCGCTTCCACCAGACCGTCGCGGACCTTGACCGCCCCGCTGCTCGCGAGTCGTTGCGCGATCGTGCGTAAGCGCCGCTCGGTGAACCGTTCAGCCTTGTCATTCTCACACTCGGCGACCCCGTCGCTGAAGCACACCAGCAGGTCGCCCGGCTGGATCTCGACGCGGGTGTCCGAATAGCTCGCTTCGGCGCTGGTTCCGAGCGTAGGGCCTTCGGCCATCAGTGGGTGCGTGATGCCCTTGCGGACGAGCACGGGGAACGGGTGCCCGGCATTGGCGAGCCGCAGCGTGCGCTCCGTCGGATCGAGCACCGCCGCCACCGCTGTCATCGAGATCTGCTGGCGCGTCATCGCGAGCAGCGTGCGATTGATCAGCGCGAGCAGGGAGCTCGCGGTGAGCTGACCACCGGTGAGATAGACGGCGGCCTCGGTGATCGCCTTGGCCGCACCGGTGATGATCGCCGATGACACGCCGTGGCCTTCGACGTCGCCGAGCACGGCCAGCGACCGTCCGCCGGGAAGCGGTGCCACCGTCCACCAATCACCGCCGCATTCGTCGGCGGGCTCGAAGTAGCCGACGTAGCGCATCGGATGAATGTCAACCACCGCTTCGGCAGGGATCAAGACCTGCTGGACCGCGCGTGCGACCTCCAGCGCCTTGCGCATGCCGGCACGCTCGCTCGCCTCCGACTGCAGCGTGATGATCTGATCGGCGAGCTTCAGCAGGTTGTCGCGAATGCCGCCGACTTCGGACCCTCGCTCGTCGGCGAGCCGGGACTCGTCGAGGATGGTTTGCAGCCGGCTTGCCAGCTCCACCTTGGCCGCCGATGCGGTCGACTGGACGTTGTCCCCCTCCGGCTCGCGCTGCAGACCCGACGCAAAATGTGCGAGCGAGTCGCTGATCCGTCCAATGATCGACAGCAGTCGGTCCCGCTGGGACTCGACGCGGTGACGAAGCCCATCCATCTCCTGGGTCGACAGCTCGATCGACCGGCTCAGCAGCGCGCGATCTTCACCGGTGTGGAGATAGTGCTCGTTGACGCTATCGATGAACTTCTCCCATGACGGACTCGCCTCGAACTCCGAGGGGAGCGTCAGGCGCTTCAGCTGGCGAGCGAGTACTGGATCGAGCGGCCGGGTGGTCATGATCCGTGGTCGGGCTCTCCACAGCACTCCCTCATGAGTGACGCGGGCCCCACGTATCTGGATGATAACAGGCCATGCGAGGGCTGTCTCGCGTGCAGCCCCCTACGATCGCGGGCGAATTCATGGGCTGCCCAACATCCTCGGGCAGGGCCGATCGGCCTGTGTTGGCGCGCGTCGCTGGACCGGTGGTCGATGACCCGGGCGGCGCTTAGCGAAGTGGATATGCTCGCTACTTCGTGCCAACCGTCGAGTACAGCGACGGATCGAGCGTGTTCGGAGCGGCCTTGTTCTCGGCGACGGTGAACGACTCGGCGTCGGACGGGAACTCGCCGCCGCGCACGTCGGCGACATAGTGGGCCACCGCGTCCTTGATCGTCGCTCCAAGTGTGGCGTAGCGGCGCACGAACCGCGGCTTGAACGATTCGTCCATGCCGAGCATGTCGTACGACACCAGCACCTGCCCGTCGCACCCCGCACCGGCACCAATGCCGATCGTGGGGATCCCGACGGTGTCGGTGATCTCGCGCGCGATGTCGGCAGGAATCGCCTCGAGCACGATCGAGTAGGCACCCGCTTCTGCCAGCGTCTGGGCGTCGGCGAGCAGCCGGGCCCGGCCGTTGGGATCGCGGCCCTGCACCTTGAAGCCACCCAGCTGGTGGTAGCTCTGTGGCGTGAGACCGATGTGGCCCATGACGGGGATGCCGGCGCTCACCAGCCGGCTCACCAGCTCGGCATGGACGGCGCCACCCTCGAGCTTGATCGAGTGGCAGCCGCCCTCCTTCATGAGCTTGCCGGCGTTGGTCAGCCCCTGCTCGATCGACGCCTGGTACGACATGAACGGCATATCGCCGACCACGTGTGCTCGACGCGCGCCGCGCACCACTGCGCGGCAGTGATACGCGATCTCGTCGAGGGTGACCGGCAGGGTCGTGTCGTGCCCTTGCACGACCATGCCCAAAGAATCTCCGACGAGGAGCACGTCTGCGCCCGCTTCATCGAGCAGCCGCGCAAACGTAGCGTCGTACGCAGTGAGCATGGCGATTCGCTCGCCTCGCTGCTTCATCTGCCGGAGGGTGTGGATGGTGACGCGACTGGTCGTCGTCTTCATTCCGCCCGCTTCTTTCTGTTGTGTTGGGTATGCCGACTGCGGAGTCGCGCGCCGGAGAATTCCGGCTACGTGCTCTATGGCTACCTAGCCCGGTTTGTAGCATGAGCGCTCACCCCCGCGGATCTAGGGAACGGAGACCGGCCGTCAGGACGTCAGGGGGCCAAGCAACGGGTCCGCGGGGCGCCGACGCGCCGGAAGAAAAGCCTGACATCTAGCCAACTTGGCGGCCTAGCCGGAAGGCGAACGGCGAATGGACGCCCGAAAGGTGGGCTCAGCGCGGGTTACTTGGGGAATGAAGCGAGCCAGCGGGCGATCTCGGAGCGGACGTCCAGGGTGGGGGCACCGACGTCGACCGGGATGGGTCCCTTGGTCAGCCGTTCGAGCGCGAGCTTGGTGTAGTAGCGAACCAACGGGTACGCGTGCGCGAGGTGCGGGGCGAGGAGCGCGATGTCCGACGCGGTGCCGGTTTCGCCAAGGGTCGCGATCGCGACGGCCTGTTCATGCGGCTTGCCGCGGGCGAGCGTCGCGCGCATCGCGTTGGCCGAGAGATCGCCGTAGAGCGCGCGGAGCTTGGACCGATCGAACCGCGTGCCCCACCATTTCTCCATCGTCGCGACCAGCGACTCGACGGATCTGTCGGCATGGCATAGCGCGCACTCGAGCGGACGATCGCCGGTCACGCGCTCGCGATCGTTCGGCGAGCCGATCCGGTGATAGCGAACGAGCCCGTAGCCCAGGCCCATGTTCTTCCTCGCAAGATGGCAACCGATACACGACGCGCCGGCTCCGTCGGGCTTGTGATGCGTGTGTGCAGCGAGCGCGGCCTCGGTCGCATAGCGCGGATGACACCCGGTGCACACGCGGTTTCCCGACGGCGTCGCGAGCGCGGCGAGCGCGGCCGCCGGATCGGCCGCATGCGGATCGTGACAGCTCGTGCATGCCATCTGGGTCGCGCAATGGCCGAGCTGGAAGTCGCGGCCCTCGCCCGAGTTCGTGGTGCTGCCGCCGGGGTTCTTGGTCCGCTCGCCGCCTTCCCACGTCCACCGATAGCGCGTGAACAACACGGTATGGCACTTGGCGCAGGTGCGATTGATCCACTGCGCCCGCGTCGCGGGGCGATCACCGGGTGGAGCGACGTCGATCATCGAGCTCTGCGACGCAAAGCTCGGCAGCTTCGCCGGGTCGGCGGCGTGCTGCTTGGCGCCGTTGTGACACGCTTCGCAGCCGACACCGAGCTCGACGAGATGCGCGCCGTCCAGGTAGCGATGGCTCGCGGTCGCTGCGGCCTGCAGCGCGCTGCGTAGCGAGCTGTCCTCGGGTGGAGCGCCGCCCAGCAGCGTGATCTCGTCGGTGAGCATCTCGGTGAGCCTGGCGTCGTCGCGCGACCGCACGCTCCAGATCAGCGATCGCGGCAGCACGCGATCGCTCAGCTTGCCCTGGTACGCAGGCAGACCGGGGCCGTGAAGCTCGTCGTACAGCAGCGTGGCTCCGGGCATCGTGTTGTGGCACGGAATGCAATCGTTCGCCCACACCGCGCGCACCGAGATCCGCGGACGTTCCGTGACCATCACCGAGTAGCCCTTGTAGCGCCACGAGCTCGTCGAGAACACGTAGGTCGCCGGCAGCACGCGCTCGACGCCGATGCCGCCGGTCAGCGGATTGGCCGCCGTGGTGACGTCGATCCCGACGAAGTCCTCGCGGTAGTGGCCGCCGATCACCTTGGTCACGCGGTAGCGCGAGGTGCCGCGCTGGGTTTTCACGGTCACGAACCGCACACCCCGGTCGGTCTCCATCGTCGCGGTGTCGCCGCCGACGGTCAGCGTCGCGCCATCGAATGGCGCGCGGATCGCGGCCGTCGACGCGTCGCGCGTCATGTTGCGCATCGGCGAGCGCTCCCACTTGGCATAGATCTCGTGGTGGCAGTCGCTGCACGCCTGGGAGCCAGCGTAGTCGACGCGCAGCAGGTTGCTCGCGACCACGTTGTCGGGCGACGCCTGCTGGTTCGGCGACGGCGACGAATGGCACGCGCTGGCAGCGACGGCCGAAACGCAAAACAGCCAGACCCGCAAGGTCTGGCTGTTCTACATCAAGCAGGGGTGATGGGGTGACGAGTCGGCTTACAGGTCGCCGATGTAGTAGCGAGCACCGACGTTGATGAACATCGTATCGCTGGCCGACGGACCGCCCTCCGGGGGCGTCAGGTTCTCGGCACCGAATTGCCCAAACACATCCAGCGCCGGCATCACGTTGTAGAACGCCGTGAGCGCCAACGGGGTCACGTCCGCCCCGAAGAACGCGTTCTCCGAGTTCGAGATCTTGATCGACGCGAGCGTCGTGTCGACCTGAACGTACAGCTCCGGCGTAGCCTGGAGTCCAACCGCCACCGGAAGCTGGAAGAAGATCGGCTTCGGGTCTCCAGCGAGCGCAAACGAAAGTTGGCCACCGGGCGTAATCAGCGCAACCTTCGGCGTCACGTTGTACTGGACGTGCGCGCCGACCAGCAGCGGGTTCATCTCCTCGATGAACATGTTGTAGCCGGTCGAGGCACGGGCGATCATCTCGAGCTTGCCGCCAGCGGCACCACGCAAGATCTTGTAGCCAATGCCGGCATCGATAAGGCCTTTGCCCGCCTCGTCGGTACCGAACTGGTAGCTAACGTAGCTGATCTCGAAGTCGTCGGTGATGCCGTATCCGGCGCCGAGCTTGAGAATCGCTGGGTCGAAGAAGCTGGCCGTATAGGTCTTGACGTCCACGCCGACGGTCGCCATGCCCTTGGGCTGTGTCAGCGGGCGGTTGATTACTTCGCGCGGCCAGCGACCCGATGGAGCGGGTGCTTCCTCGGCGGGCATGGCGTTGGGATCAGTAGCAGCGGGATCGGTCGCGGCTGGATCAGTCGCCGGATCGGTCGCGGTGGAGGGATCGGGCTCGCCTTCAGCTGGCGCGTCCTGTGCGAGGACGGTTCCACTCATTGCTGCCAAACAAGCACTCGCAAACAAAACGCGGGAGGCTGTTCTCATCGTTTTCTCCTCTGACTAGGCTTTCTGGATCGCTCCCCGGCGATCCGAACGTAGTTCGATAGTAGTTGAGCGAAGCCGCCAACTACATTTTTGGGCGAACGAAATTGCAGGGGATCCCACTTATTGATGCGACGAGATCGCTCACGGCCCGACAGCTCGCACACCGGGGCACTCGCCCAGATGGGCCCCGCGCGGCGGCTGGCGGCTCGACCTTGTGGTGCATAATCGAAATCGACCGTGCGCCGATCGCTGGTTCTTCTCCTCGTTCTCTCGTTGGTCATCGCGTGCCGAAACCGCGCCGAACCGAATGGGCCCGTGGCGCGCGTGGTGGATCTGACGACACTCGATGAGCTCCGTCGCGAGCTCGACGCACATCGCAACGAGCCGCGCGTGCTGGCGCTCGTTGCCCCTACGTGACGGCCCTGTCTTCGGGGGGCCCGGGCGGTCCACGAGCTGTTCGTCGATGGCGATCTCGCCGGCAGGGTGCATCCGACCGTCGTCTGGATCCCGATGCTCGATTCGGACGAGCGCACGGCCGTGCCGGCGGCGACGCGCAATGTCGGGATCGCGACCCAGTACTTCGATCCGGATATGGTGTTCGGCGCCGCGTTCGCGGCGTCGATCGGGCTCGGGCGTCCGGTGTTCGATATCTACGCGTTCTACGCGCCAGGAGCCGGCTGGACCGACGGGCCGCCGAGACCGGAGATCGCGATCGGCAAGCTCGGCGGCGTCGTGGTCGCGACCCCGGGAGTGCTACCGGCCCTGGCCGATCAATCCAAGCTGTTGCCCCAGCTGCGAGGCCATCTGGAGGTGGTGGCCGCGACCCAACCCGAGTTCGATGCCCTGTTCGACAAGCTCGCGCGGCAGTTTGCCGCGAAGTACCCGGCGACACCGCGTTAGCGGCGTGCCATCACGACGAAGTACTGCTCGATCAGCTGCCGCTCGCGCGCGTCCAGCTTCGAGCGCTCGGACATCTCGTCGAGCATCGTCGGCCACTCGTGCGCGGTGTGATCGCTCGGTAGCGGCGTGCGATGGCAGCCGCTGCACTTGCGGATCATCAGCCCTCTGCCCTCCTGCAGCTGGGCGAGCTCGATGTTGCTGCGCTGGGCATCGGACGGCGTCGCGTGGGGGATGGTCGGCAGGCAAGCCGAGGCGACGCTGGCGAGCACAAGTGCGATGGCGAGCCGGGCCATAAAGGAGTTTGAAAGTAGATTTCATTTTCGCCCGCGTCAAGTGTCCGCCGCCTGGACCAAAGCACCTGAAAACACTCCCCGTTGGCCGACGTGGCGGGCGCATCGTGCAGGTCCGCGTCTTGACGCACACGTGCAGGGGGGACCGCGCAAGGCGGACCGCGCAAGGCGGACCGCGCAAGACGGACCGCGCAAGGCGGACCGGGCAAGGCGGACCGCGCAAGGCGGACCGCGCAAGGCGGACCGGGCAAGACGGACCGGGCGAGGCGGACCGCGCAAGGGAACCGTGCAAAGCGCTGCGGCCCAGCACCTCGTGGGCGTCGCGTCAGATCGAGATCGAGCCCTTGCGAAACTCACTCGGGCGGAGGTGAACGTTGATGCACACTGGCCTGCCGGTCCTCGCGATCGCCTTGGCCTCCGCCAGCGTCGTATCGACACGCGCCGGATCGGTGAGAACCAGGCCGACGGCACCGTAGCCCTCCGCCACCTTGTGATAGTCGGTTCTTCGAAGCTCGCATCCCAGGCTGGTCCCGAGCACCTCGACCTGCTCGCGCGCGATCTGCGACCACGACGCGTCGTTGCCGATCACCGCGATCGGGGCGACGCGGTGCCGGACGAAGCTGTCGAGCTCGGCCAGCGTGTATGCGCTCGAGCCATCCCCCCACAATAACCAGACCTCGCGGCCCGGACGTGCGAGCGCGGCGCCGAGCGCGAACCCGCCACCGACGCCAAGCGTTCCAAACACCCCCGGATCGAGCCAGGACAGCGGCGCGCGCGGCCGAACGATGTAGCTCGCGGTCGCCACGAAATCGCCGCCGTCGGCGACCAGCACGGCGTCATCGGCGATCGCGTGCTCGAGCCGCAGCATCAGATGCACCGGATCGATCAGCTCGCCACGCGTCATCGCCTGGGCCGCGATCTCGGCATCGCGCGCCGTATCGTTCGCGCGCAGCTGGGCCAGCCAGCCAGTCCAACGATCCCCGGCGGAGCCGATGCGATCGGCCAGTGCGATCAGTGCGTCGCCAGGGTGCATCTCGATCGCGATGTCCGGTCGGCGATTTGCCTTGAGCTCGGACGCCGACAGGTTGGCGGCGATCACCGTCGCGTGCTTCGTGATGCCGCGACCGTAGCGAAGCCGAAAATCGAACGGGAAGCCACAGACCAGCACGAGGTCGGCTTCCTTGAGCGCCGAGGACCGATGGTGGCGCAGCTGCAACTCGTGGCTACGTCCGAGCAGCCCACGCGCCATGCCGCCGAGGAACACCGGCGCACCGAGCATCCCGAGCGAGCGAGCGACCCGCGCGGGATCCTTCACGCCCACGAGCGCCTGGCTTCCGACGACGACCACCGGACGCTCCGCTGCACGTAGCGCGTCGGCCGCGCGCGCGATCGCGCCAGCCTCGTGGCGCAAGCTCGGCAACCTGTCCAGCACGTGAACGCCGCGAACGCCGCGAACGCCGGGCAACAGCGGCGCATGGAATTGCCGGTACAGATGCCCGCGCACATAGAGCTCGAGCGCCTTCGCGCTCAGCCCGTTTCCGCGGCCCAGCCCCGCTTCCTTCTCGTACCAGGATCGCACCGTCGCCTCGGGGTACAGCACATCGACGGGAAGCTCGACGAACACCGGCCCCGGGACACCGCTGCTCGCGATCACGCACGCTCGCTCGATCGTCGGTCGCAACGACGGTACGGTCGTCACCGAGGTCGACCACTTGGTGATCGACGCCATGAGCGACAGCTGATCGATATCCTGCAGCGCGCCGCGACCTTTGAGCAGCGTCGCGGTCGCGCCGCCGAGCACGACCACCGGCGATTGCGCGAGCTGTGCATTCTTGATGGCGGTGATCGCATTCGTTACGCCCGGTCCTGCGGTCACCGCGGCGATGCCGATACCGCCGGTGACGCGTGCGACCGCGTCGGCCGCGAACACGGCGCTCGCCTCATCGCGCATATCGACGACGCGAATCCCTCGGTCATGGGCGCCGGTCAGGATCGGCGAGATGTGGCCGCCGCACAGCGCGAACAGCTGCCTGGCCCCATGGCTCGCGAGCACCTCGGCAATGACATCGCCACCGTGCTTGGCACCCTGCATGGCCGGTACTCTCGCGCGCCGGTTACCCCGCGTCATGGGCTCGCGGCGCAAAGTAGCGGTTTACTCCCATCGACATGTGGGTACGGCGATCCGGACCACAGCGTTCACACTCGCGGTTGCCGGCGGGATCACACCAGCTGATGGTACGGCGGTTGCTGTTGCGACGCGTTGATGAAGAAGCGTGGGCGCAAGTTCCCGCACTACGGCACACGCGCCGAGCTACTGGCAACGTTGATTCGCAGGCTCAACCTCGTGCGCTTCACCGTCATTCTGCTCGTGCTTGCCCCGCTTGGCTGCACGGGACTGATCGAAGGTGGCGCTCCTGCTGAGGACATCCGACCGGAGGAAGCGGTGGCCAGGGAACGCTGGACCTCACGCGCCCTGCCCCAGCTGCAGCAGAGCTGTGTGGCGTGTCACGCGGGTGCACGCGCCAACGTCGAGTTCCTCGCAGGCACCGACCCGCTCGCCGTCCGGACGCTGGTCCTGGGATTCGAGCCAGCAGTCATCAACCTGGCGGCGCCGGCGTCGTCCCGGCTGCTCACCAAGGGCGCGCACGAAGGTCCCGAGCTCGCGGCAGCCCAGGTTACCGAGCTGCTGGATTGGATCGTCGCCGAGCGCGAGGCGCAGGCGATCGACGAGCCAGCTGGCCACCCCGTGCTCGAGACCGCACCCTTCGCGCCGGCGCTTTGCACCTCGGGAGCTCCGCCAGACCCGACGTGCCCGATCAATGACATCGATCTGAGCCCGCTGGGGCTGCCCGGCGCCAAGGTCCAGTTCCTCGCCCAAGCACTCGGCTCCGGCCTGTACGTCCATCGGCTCAAGGTCATCGCGGGCACCGACGGCGCGTTCATCGAGCACCCGTTGTTCGTGTCGTGGCCCGCGCAGGGCGATCCCGTGCCCGACAGCATCGACCGGTTCTTCGACGTCAGCTTGAACCTGACAGCGAACACCGATGCCGCGATCGGCGGAGGCACCGCCGGGTTCATCGGATTCGTCGCGAGCGATCGAGTCACGATCCACTTCCGCTCGGTCCAGCCGTACCGGCCCGACGAGGGTGGCCCGATGACGATGCCGGGTGCGGGCGGCTGCAAGGACCTCGCGTCGTTCAAGACCAACGCGCGCGCGATGTTCGCCCAGGCGTGCGCGAGCTGCCACGCCGGCCAGGACCCGAATGCGTCGTCGGCAATGAACATCACCGGCATCGCCGGCCCGGACGACGCCACCGTGCTGATCGCCTGCAATCAGATCAAGACCCGCGTGAACCTGGCGCTGCCGGATCAGAGCGGCATCTATCTCGCGCCAGATCCCGCGAACAACAACCACCCGTTCCGGTTCACCGCGCAGGAGCTCGCGACGTTCAGGGCCAGCGTCAACGTGTGGATCAACGCCGAGAAGATCGCACCGTAAAGGAGCAGCATGAAGCCGAGCTATGCCCTCCTCCCCATCGCCGTCTGGTGTTCGGCTGTCGCGTGCGGAAGCTCGCACGATGGCGGCGATGATGACCCAGGCCCGGGCCCGGGCAGCGATCCGGATCCCCGCGATGAATGGGACATCCTCCTCGATGGCCGCGACTACGACTACAACGCCGCGCTCCGCATCGCGGCGCTCCGGCTCACCGGCGATATTCCGTCGCTGGCGGAGATCAACCAGATCGCCAGCGCCGGCGATCTGGTCGCGAAGAAGGCCGCGTACGAGGCGCTGGTCGCCGACTACCTGGAACGGCCGACGTTCGCTGCCCAGATGCTGTACTTCTGGCGCGACACGTTCAAGCTCGGAGAATCTCCCCAGCTCGACGGTGCGCCGACGTTCGCGGCGCAGCTTGCGGTGGAGAATCGATCGTACCTCGAGCTGTTCACCGCCACCGCCAACACGTGCCCGACGCTCGACGAGGCCACCGGCACCTTCGCGGCGGCGAGCTGTCCGGGCCCCGGACCGACCGCAGGTGTGCTCACCAACCGCGGAGCCATGGCGCTTTACTTCTCGAACTTCGCGTTCCGTCGGGTCCGCTGGGTGCAGGAGACGTTCGATTGCACCAAGTTCCCCGCCGAGGTCAGTGAAGCGTCGCAGGATGTCGGCGGCGCTGCTCCGTACAACGGCGTCTGGCCGTTCACCAGCATCTCGGGCAATGGCATCGGGCGGGTGAACTTCCTCGACACCTCGGCGGTGATCTGCGCCAACTGCCATCAGACGATCAATCACATCGCCCCGCTGTTCGCGCACTACGACCGCGATGGCGTGTATCAGCCACAGATCGCGGTGCCGACACCGCTCGAGGGCGCACCGCTGGCGGAGCTCGGCGACTATCTGCCTGCCGGCGAGACCACCGCGTGGCGCTACGGTGCCCCGGCCGCCGACCTGCCAGCGCTCGGTGCGGCGATCGCCGCCGATCCAGACGTCGCCCGCTGCGGCGTCGCGCGGATCTGGAACTGGGCGCTCGGCAAGACCGACATCGTCGACACCCTGATGGAGGTTCCGAGCGAAACGATCGATAGCCAGCTCGCTGCGTTCACCGCGAACGGTCACAAGCTGAAGGATCTGATCTTCGCCATCTACACCAGCGACGACTTCGTCAAGTTCTGAGGAGGACCGATGCTGCGCTTGCACATCCAATTCGCAGTGGTGCTCGCGGTGGTGACCGCATGCGGCAACGGCATCGAGAGTGGCGACCCCGGGATGGCCGACGTGCCCGACGAGACCTCGACGGTCGGCGGCGAAGACACGACCTACGATCACGACAACTCCGGGATCTCGCCGTGGGAGCTGATCGACCGACTGACCCAGCAGGGGCCACCGAAGTACACGTCCCGGGTGCACGGCTGCGCGAAGGTGCGCTACCGGACGCTCGGCAACGTGCTGCGATCGGTCGGCGTGAACGTCGCCAACACCGCGTCCCTGTCCGCCGGCGAGCTGTACCGTACCGGGTACAACGCGCTCGGAGGCGCGAGTTATCCAAACCGGATCCGCGAGAACCTCGGGATCACGACGTCAGGCGCGTCGCGCGAGTTCGACATCTTCGCGGCCGCAGCCGACGAGATCATCGCGGCGGTGCCGACGCTGGAGCGCTGCCGGGTCGGCGACGCACCGGCGGTGCTGTTCGACGGCGATCAATGCAGGGCCCAAGGCATCACCTGCTTGATCGGCGTGCCGGCGCAGCAGGGCCATCTCGATCTTTGCAACCTGACCGTGTCGCACGCGTCGAATCCCGCCGCCGGTAAGCGGCTGGCGGTCGCCGCGCTGATGTCCGCGGCTTACACGTGCGAATGAGGACCACCATGGCGAAGTCTCGAACCTAGGAGCGACATCACCAGCTGACGCGGCGTGCGCTGATCAGGTGGAGCATCGCGACCGGCGCTGCGCTGGGCGTTTCGCGCAGCAAGGTGTTCGACATCCTGTCGG
>JBFWXW010000032.1:0-72791 GCA_050187075.1 Kofleriaceae bacterium
GGGGCGCACGCCGAGATGATCGAGGATACGAGCGGTGACGGCCGGATCGGTGAGGAACGCCAGGACGCGGAGGTGGTCACCGCAGCGCGGGCAGTGGGTGACATCGTCGCCGAACACGCGGCGGAGCAGAGCGGCCCAATCGAGGCGGCGGGCCAGCGTCATCATGGGCGGTTGCGTCGTGGGATCCGCGTGGGCCTCGACGGGCGCTGGGGTGGGCACGATGCGCGCGCGAAGTCGATGCGCAGGTCCGAACACCCCGTGAAACCTCGTGGCGTGGGACCGGCGTGGCGGCAGGAGGGTGGCGAGCCGGCGTACCCACGTCGGTCCGTCGGTGACCCAGGAGGTGCGGCCGGTCGGATCCGGACGCTTGAACGTGTATTCGACGCGTCCATCGGAGCGCACGGTGAGCCGGTCGGCGCGAAGCTCCGGCATCAGTCACATCGATCGCGAGTGGCGATTCCAGGACGTCGATCTCGCAGCGCAGTCCAGCACCGGCAAGGTGAAGCTGCGGTTCGAGCTCAACAGCGACCAGGGCTTCAACCTCGGTGGCTGGACGCTCGACGACGTATGCATCGTCGCCGCCAAGCCCGCGCCCGCATGTGAAGACGGCAGCGCGCCTCCATGCGAAGGCGGCGATGGCGAAGGCGCCGGCGACGAAGCCGGCTGCTGCTCGACCACGAGCAGCCCGGTCGCGCCGTTCGGCTTGGCGCTGCTCGTCGGCGGCTTGTTGATCCGCCGCCGCCGCCGCGCGTGATGAGCAGAGTAGGGCTGCTCGCCGGCGTGCTTGCGATCGTCGCATGCGAACGCGCAGCACCGCGCGAACAACCACTCGCGTGCACCGTCGGGCACGCTCAAGGCGAAAAGTCATTGAACCCGCTGCTCGACGGACGCGTGTTCTGTTTCTCGAGCATGGCCGCGTGCGAGCAGTGGGGGATGCGCGGCGGAGACTCCGCGAAGCCAACCTGCCTGCCAGCTGCGCCCGCGCGCTGGTTCTGCACCGATGGCATGCGGCCGACCGACACCAGCTGTTTCCCATCAAACAGATCTGCGACCTCGAGCTCAAAGCGCCTAGTGAGAAGGTCGGCATCACCGGCCAGCCCTGCCGTTCCATCCCCGAGGTCTGGTGCTCCGAGCTCAACGGCTCCCTGTCGTGTTACGCAGACGAAGCCAGCTGCAACGCCATCGTCGGCATGGTCGGCCGCGCGCTCGGCAAGCAATCAGAGCAGTGTGTGCGCCGAAGCTCAGCCCCGTGACGGGGTCAGACTCAATTTGCTCAACTTGCGCCCTCGAAATTCGGACGCAAGTTGCGTAAGTTTGATCTGACCCCAGTAGAGCCGTTGCAGCGACGAGGCGGATTGCGTAGACATGCTTTTCAACACGGGTCGTCGCCTTGGGCATCTTGGATAAATTGTTCGGTCGTCGCGCAACCGCGCCGGATTTTTGGAAGTGGTTCGTGGCGAACGCAACGCGCTTCGAAGGCCCACTTGACGACCGGCGCGTGCGCGAATTTTCAATGCAGATCCGCCGAGTCCACCCGCAGCTGGTGTTTCAGATCGGCAGGGCAAGGGCAGGTGGCTGGGAGGTCGAGATCTCAGCTGATGGTGTTCGCGAGATGATTCCCGTTGTGCGGGATGTCGTCTCCGCGGCTCCAGCCATTCCCGGTTGGACCGTGCACGCATTTCGGCAGCCACAGTCCGAGATCTCCGTCCAGATGCATGGACGGTCCTTCACCGCCAACGACGTCTACTTCAACCTCGGACGCGATGGCTCCAATGTCCATCTCGATCTGTTCATCGAAGGATTTGACGACGAGAAGGACGCCGTCGGTCAACTCGCGTTCGTGCTGCTCGATAGCACCATCGGCGAGCTCGCGACCATGACCAGCATCACCACCCTCGACATTCACGACCTCGCTCGCCGCGATGATTCGTCGAAGCCGCTGGCACAACTTCCGCAACACCTCGACACACCCTGACCCCGGTTCTCGCAGCGGTCGTTGGCCCGCAAATCGAGCTGGCTGACCGGTGCTAAAAGTGTAATACATTAATCGTGCGCTTCGAGTGGGACCCTGCAAAGGCGGCCGCCAATCTGCGGAAGCACGGCGTGTCGTTCGAAGAGGCCGCCGAGTGCTTCGAGGATCCGCTCGCGCTCGTGCTCGAAGAACCTAGAGAGCCCGAGCGCCTTATCTTGATCGGGCTGTCCCGCGCACGAAGGTTGGTCTTCACGGTCTATGTCGAACGATTTCCCGCCGCGCTGCGGATCATCAGCGCACGGAAGGCCACCAAACGGGAGCGGAGGGAGTATGAAGAAGGCGACTACTAAGCTCGATCCGAACGCGGCGAGCCTGCGAGAGCTGCCCGAGCTCGAGCTCTCGCGCTATCGAGTCCGCCGCAATCCGTTTGCCGCGAGAATCGCGCGAGAGGGCGTCACGATCGTCCACGACGGACCCTCGAGCGCGTCGTTGAAGGAGGTCCCCGAGGCCGACTTCACGACCGCACGTGTTCGCCGCAACCCTTATGCAGCGCGCGCCGCGGAAACCAGCATGCTGCTGCAATACGGTCGCGGCCGGCCAGCGCGGGGCAGGGAGGTTGGCCCGACCACAGTGCGGTCGTTGCGGCTTCCTGATCAGCTCTGGGATGCACTCGACCGCGAAGCGAAGCTGCGCGAAACCTCGACGCACGCGCTGCTGCGCGATCTTATCGCGATGTTTCTGCAGCGCCGCTAGCAGCCACCAGCTCGTCTCGTGGATCGATCTGCCATGAGCTAAAAGGATAGGCGGAACAAGTGGCGTTTTTGTGCACGAGGTGGAGCCGGCCGCGGACGACGCGCAGGCAGGCGGTCGCGCTGGAGGTTTGGAAGGTGAAGAGGATGACGCGGCGTACGTGCGTCGGTGGAGGGTGTCCTCGACGGGCGCTGGGGTCGGTACGATGCGCGCACGACGTCGATGCGCAGGTCCGAACACGCCGTGAAACCTCGTGGCGTGGGACCGGCGTGGCGGCAGGAGGGTGGCGAGCCGGCGTACCCACGTCGGTCCGTCGGTGACCCAGGAGGTGCGGCCGGTCGGATCCGGACGCTTGAACGTGTATTCGACGCGTCCATCGGAGCGCACGGTGAGCCGGTCGGCGCGAATCAGCGGGCGCAAGAGATACCGGCACAGCCGCTCGAGCCGAGCGCGATCACCGGCATCGACCACCGTGTCTGCGTGGAGCGAGAACCCATCGATGAGCGCGGCGCGGTGGCGCACCGATGTGCGGCGTGGCGGCGACGCGAGCGAGGCGAGCGAGGCGAGCGGGAGCTGAACCGCTTCGGCCTGCGCGTGCGCGAGGTCGTCCACCTCGGGCGGATCGGCTGGCTGGGCGTCGGCATCGATGGCGGCGAGCAGGCGCAGGACCCGGCGGACGATGCGCGTGGTCAGGGTGGCGACGTCCTCGTCGGTCGGCGGCGGCAGAGCGTGATAGCCGACCGTGCCATCGGGACGCACGAACCACACGCCCTCGGGCACGAGGGTGTGGAAGTGGACGTTGGCATTGGCGAACGATCCTGCACGCTGGATCGCGGTCACCGCCCCGCTGTGACCGCCGGCGACGCCGCGCGCTCGAGCGCAGCGCCGGCTGATTCGCGGTCACGACGCGCACGAACACGCGCAGCACGGCCGAGACCAGCGCGGGCTGGCGCAGCAGGCGAATGCGCAACCAGCGTGGCACGGACAGGGTCCACTGCCGGTAGTCGGCGCAGCTGGGCAGCACGTGATCCACGAGGTGTGCGGCGCCGTCGGCCATCCGCCGGCCATCGCATGACGGACACAGCCCGCGGACCTTGCAGCTGAACGGCACGAGCATCTCGTAGTGGCACGACGGGCACACCACGCGCGCAAAGCCGCGCTCGACGATGCCGCAATCGAGATAATGGAGGAAGCTACGCTCGACATGACGTGGCAGGCCGAATCCATGCGGCGAGCGATCGCGCGCCGCCTGCAGCATGGTCTCGAGGTGATCCGCGATCACCCGATAGAACGCGGTGGCCTGTGGTCGGCGGGGCCGATAGCCGGGCGGCGCGCCGGGACCCGAGGACGATCGGCGCCAGATCCATGGCGCGACGCTGACGTACCGGGACGGATGGGTCGTCGCGTCGGCCGCGGGTCCAAGAGCACCGCACGCGTGCGGATCAGCGCCGTGAGATAGACGGCGCGCACGCGCGCGCACCCGACCGGGCACACACCGCACCCACACCCGATCGGATTATCTTGGGTTAGCTTGCGGCCACCACCGGCCACCAGCCGACCGGGTCAGCTGTCGCCCCCCGCCACCACCCGACCGGGTTACGTGCCGCCCCAGCAGTCCCCAGGCAAGTCCGAAACCCGGACGCATCATGACCGGCGCGGGCCTCCGCGCAGCGCTCGGGCTCGACGCCCCCGCTGTTCAGCTCGGCACCGCCTTTGTGTGCTGCAACGAAGCCGGTCCCCGGCGCCACATCGCGCCACGCTCGCCACCGCGACCGCCACGACCGTGACGCGCGCATTCAGCGGCCGACCGGCGCGCGTCAATCGCATGACCGACGCGGCGACGAGTCAGGGGCGTAGCAGATCGTCGGTGTCCGCAACTGGTGCGGCGGGAGCGCTCGCCGCCCCCGTGACCGGGCCCTTGGTCCGGTAGATGCCGCACCGGCGATCCGGATCTCCGCATCGATCGCCTTCTCGAGAACACGTCGATCGACCTCGGCGATGCCCTATCGATCGGCTCGATCAGGCTCTCGTCTGGATCGTCGAGCAGCGCGGTCTGTGCGCGCGTGAACGCCTGGCTGGCCTCGAGCGGCTTGTCATCGCGCAGCGCCCGATATCCGGCCTCGACGTGAGGACGGGCAACTCCGGGCTTGCTGGCAGGTGCGCAGCTTGCGACAGCCGCGATCGAGATGAGAGGAATGCAGGAGACGGACGACAGCCGCACCACGTCCTCACTACAGCATCGCCAGGCGCCCCCGCCTCACGCGGCGGAGGTTCGTCGCTGCGATCGGTGCTGCTGCTACGTCGCACGATGATGTCACACACGTGCACGAGGCGTTTGCCGATGGGTAGCAGCAGTGGGGAAGGCGCGGATGAGTAACCCGATCACCATCGCGACCCCGATGCCCATCGGGATCCACAGCGGCCAGCCTGCGCGGACGATCGCCGGGCCCCACGCTACGCCGATCATCGCCGCGATCGGAACGAGCACGCCGAGCACCGCCGCGATCATGCCGAGGCGACGATAGGGTGACTGCTGCACGTAGCGCGAGAGGTTGATGGACCAGCGCTCGGGCAACGGGACCCAGCTCCAGAACACCATCAGGAACACTCCTACGGTCAGGAGCACGCCGGGGAGCTCCCCGGAGGGATCGCGCTGGGCCATCGACGCCAATGTAGCGCGCGAGAAATGCGTTGGCCGCTGCAATTCCGGTCGAACCAGCTTCGACCGCCACCTCCGACGCCGCCCTGAACAACGCGTCACGCTGCATGGCTATTCGTCGATCGGCCGTTGTGAGCTCCCCGGCGGCACCGGCGCGCTCTTCAAATACGACACCGGCTCGTTTGTCGGTGTCGAGGCGAGATAAGCGGGTCGCAAGAGTGCGACGACTACGACGTCGGTCTGGAAACAGCGGCTACTTGGCGCGCGCCTTCTCAGCTGCGTGCACGAGAGGGCCGAACTGAGCCAAGTACCGCATGAGGTCGCAAAGGGCTCGCATTCGATCGAGGCGGTGAGCGATCGCGAGCGGTGACATATCGACGGATTCAGCCTTCATTCTGTTCGCCCTTGCCTTCGAGGAGCTCAAGGTCAGCTAGATCCTGGGTACGACCGGCCAGCCTCTTCATCGTAGCAAGCCCTGCACGAGACACGACCGTCAGTTTTCGAGGTCCGGTATCCACGGTGATTCGGGTGACCCAAACCTCCGCGAGCTCATCATTCGCTAGCAGCAGGTCGAGCGGCATCATGTCACCCGTATCGGGGTCCAGCTTTGAGACACGCTGGACCTCCCGCCGAGCCCCCGTGGCGAGGCCGAAGACCATCTTGCGAGCGGGAATATCGAAGCCAACGCGTTTTGCAGCTGCCAGTGCTCGATCGAGGTCATGCGCCTGAATGAGCAGATCGATATCGCCCGTCGCGCGCGGAAAGCCCAACACACCGAGCGCGAGGTTACTGCACAGAGCATATGGAACGTTGTCCTCGGCGAAGGCGTCGATGAGCGCCTCGAGCTCCGTGACCGGGTTCAACGCCATCGCGCCAGCAGCATAACCCGTTGAATCGCAATTGAGCGCTCAGTAGTCGAGCGATGAGCCTCGAGGTTTCTGCGGAACGGTCAGGTGAGGTCAAGTGGCTTGGTGGACCTCAGCCCGTCGAACACGTAGAGCTTTGCACCATCGACGGAGACGTCGAGTGTGCAGTGTTCCTCTTTGACAGAAGTCGCTCGAGCTCCTTCTTCGCCTCCCGCAGCGGCAGCCGGTCTTGACCGCGACCACCTCGACCATCACCGCGCCGTTGTGCTCGCTCGCGATGCGTCCGCCGGGGGCGTGCTGCCCGTCGCCATCTGAACTACAGCGACTTCGCGCAGCGGAAGCCGAGATCGTCCTCGGCATACGAGGGCTCGCGACCGTAGCGGCCGTACAGGGCTTCCATGCCCTCGAAGCTCTTGTACGAGCTGCCGCGGATCGTTCGGTGAATTCCGGTGCTCGGTCCTTTTGGGTCGTCGACAGGAGACGTCAGGTAATACGTCTTCTCGTAGCGATCCGCGACCCACTCCTTCACCCCGCCGACCAGATCGAGGACGCCGTAGGGGCTCGCACCTTTCGGGTACTGGCCGACGTCCGGTGGATCGATCACCGAGACGCATCGAGCCAGACCAGCCAGCTGGCAGGTGGCCGTTTGATCGCCCCACGGGCGGCTGCGCAGATCCGTACCCCGCCCGGCTTTTTCCCACTCTGCTTCCGTGGGCAGCCGCTTGCCTCGCGACGCGCAGAACTTCTGGGCGCCGTCCCACGTCACGTACGTTGCCGCGCGGCGCGGATGTTTGTCGAGATCTTCGAACGAGGGCTTCTTGGCCGCGGGGCACTGACCTTGCTTGATGCAAGTGGCGTATTCGGCCCACGTGACCTCCAGCCGATCGATGGCGAATGCGCGGAGTCGTACCCGGTGCAGCGGCCTGGAGTCGTCCATGCACCCGAGCTCGCCGATCCGCTTGTCGTCCATCCAGTTCGCGCAGCCCATCAACGCATCGCCCCGCAGGAATTGCCGCCATCCCCTCGGGCGCCTTCAGGTTGGCGGTCGACACGGCGGGGACGGACGAGATGGGCTCGACCAGCTCCAGCGAGCCGAGCACAGACTCGGCGAGGCGGCTGTCTGAGGTGGTGGCGTTGACCTGGATGACGACGCGGCCATGCAGGCACGTCAGCTGGCTTGTGCCCGCGGTTTTCGCGAGCTGGCACTCGGTCCCGTGGACATCGCGCCGCTCGACAGTGACCCGTGGACCGGGTTCAAGCGCGTCGAGGGACCATCCGGCTTCGCGCGCTGACACGCAGGTCGCAGCGAACCTCGTATTCGCCGGCGATTCGACGGCGATCTGTTCGACCGCGAGGGAGTCACGAAACACCCGGCGACCCGGAAGCTTCACCCGGAAACCGCACGCGATCGATTCGTAGGCAACGAGGGCGGCAGGACGCTCTGGACCTTCGGCGGGGGCACCCGGCCATTTGACCAACGTCGGTCGCGGGGTCGTCTCGATCGTCCCGATCCCGAGCACGCCGTCTTCGTTGTCGCCCCAGCAATAGACGTCACCGCTGCCGACCAGTGCACACGAGTGTTCCCCGGCGAGCGCGAGCTGGATCACGTTCGCGATGCCTTCGATCTTCACCGGCGTGAAGCGAGGTTCGGCGGTGCCATCGCCGAGCTCGCCGTGGGCGTTTTCGCCCCAGCACCACAGCTCACCGGCTTCGCTGATCGCGCAGCTTCGCGCGGACCCGGCGGCAACCGTCTTGATCTTGGGAAGGCCCGTCACTTTCGTCGGCCAAGGGACCGCCTCGCGGTCGCTAAGCCCTCGCGGAGCAACCTTGCCCGTACCTATCTGGCCATCATCCGCGCGTCCCCAGCACCAGACCGAGCCATCGGTCCGGCGGGCGCAGTTGTGAGCTGCAGGCCGCGCAGTGGAAGTAGATCGCGGTCTTGACGTGGTCGGTGTTCCGAAAGCCGTTGGCCATGCACTTTGACCGCCTGGATTCGTGAATCGAGTCCCTCGGCGACAGCGTTTGAGCTGGAAAGGGTGGCCCAGCAGTACCGACGCTTCAGAACCGCATCGCCCAGCCGCGCGTGCGATGACGGCTCGTCACAGCCCCTCTGCGCCTTCAGCGTCTCTGCGTTCGTCACCACCATCAGCGCTCGACTCGTCGCCGAGCTCGATCAGCTCTTCTTCGCTCAGGCCCTCGACGTTCGCATCGGATTCCCCGGATGGTTCGACCGAGCTGGCAGGCGTCTCGATGGCCGCTGCCTCGCGCGCCGCGAAGTAGTGGGCGATGTGCTCGGCCGCGGCGCGGGTCATGCCGGGCGCCTTCGCGAGCTGCTCGACGCTGGCCTGGCGCACCCCGCGAACGCTGCCGAACTGCTTGAGCAGGCGTTGCCGTCGTGTGGCGCCGATGCCGGGGATCGCGTCGAGCTCCGACGTCAGCGCTTGCTTGGATCGACGATCGCGATGAAACGTGTTGGCGAACCGATGCGCCTCGTCGCGGATCCGCGCGAGCACGTACAGCTCGGGTGAGTTGGGGCGCAGCGCGATCGAATCTTTCACGTTGCGGCGATAGATCCGATCGGGCGCACTTCCGGCATCGAGCTCGCGCTCCTTGGCGAGCCCGATCACCTCGAGCCCGGCCTCGCCGCCGAGCTGGACGCCGAGATCGGTCAGCGCGGTCACCGCCATCCCGAGCTGACCTTTGCCTCCGTCGATCACGAGCAAGTCAGGCATCGCCCACGCTGGATCGTCGGAGTCGCGCCGCCGGAACCGCCGGGTGAGCACCTCGTACATCGCGGCGAAGTCGTTGTTGTCGACGGACCGGATGCGGAACTTGCGATAGCACGCACGCGCCGGCACCCCATCGATGAACGTCACCATCGACGCGACGGTTTCGGTGCCCTGGATGTGGGCGATGTCGAAGCACTCGATGCGCTTGGGCGGCCGTGCCAGCCCGAGCCGGTTCGCGACCTTGACGAGCAGCGCATCGGCCTCGGCATCACGGCCGCGGCGCGATGCTGCGGACGCGGCGGCGTTGCGGTCGGCGAGCTCGACGAGCTTCGCGCGCGTGCCGCGGCGCGGCTCGATGATCCGCACCTTGCGGCCGCGCAGCGTCGACAACCAGTCGGTGAGTACGTCGGCGTCTTCGAGCTCGACGCCAACCACGACCTCATCCGGTACGAACGTCCCGGTCGCGTAGTACTGCTGGAGATGCTCGCCGATCACCGTGGTGTCGGGCAGCTCCTGATCGCGCTGCTGGAACGCGCGGCGGCCGACCAGCTTGCCGGAGCGCACGAACAGCACGACCACCTCGACACGATCGGCCTCGCGAAACATTCCCCACACGTCCTGGTCGACGAACTCGTCCTGCACGATGTTCTGCTTGGCGAGCGTGCGCTCGACAGCGGCGATCGAATCGCGCAGCACCGCGGCGGTCTCGTAGTCCTCGGCCTGCGAGCGCGCATCCATCCGGCTATGCAGCCGATCGAGCAGCGCGGCGCTGCTACCGCGCAGGAACATCTTCACGTCCTCGACCTGTTCGGCGTACTCCGCCGGGGTCACGTCGACGGCGCAAGGACCGGAGCAGCGCTTGATCTGATACTGCAGACACGGCCGGCCGCGGGTCTCGAGGACGTGATCGGTGCAGGTGCGCAGCTGAAAGTGTCGGTTGAGCACGCGCAGGGTCTCGCGCGCCGATGTCGCCGAGTGGTACGGGCCGAAGTAGTTGGCGGCGTCGTCGCGGATGTTGCGGACGACCTCGACGCGCGGGAACAGCGCGCGCTTGGTGGCGGCAGGGGCCGTCGCTGGATTCACTGGGTCGACAAGTCGCAGCACGAGGTACTGCTTGTCGTCCCGAAGCTTCACGTTGAACTTCGGCTGGTGCTTCTTGATCAGGTGGTTCTCGAGCAGCAGCGCTTCTTTGGACGACGACACCACGATGGTCTCGATGTCCGCGACCGCGCGGCCGAGGAACCCGGCGGCCACGAAGAACCGCTCGTCACCGCCTTCGCGGAAGTACTGTCGAACGCGGGTGCGAAGATTCTTCGCCTTGCCCACGTAGATCACGCCACCGCGGGCGTCCTTGAACAGATAGACGCCCGGCTCGGTGGGAACGCGATCCAGGACCTCGCCGGCGAGCACGCCGCGACCTTAGCAGGCTTGAAACCGCCAGGGCCGCCGCGAATGTTTGCTCGCACCGCGGCCCGGCGCACGAAGCGGGGTAACCAGCATCTCGCGGGGCCGGGGCTACTCGACAATTCAGCTTCTCGGTTCCCGGTTCGTCGGTTCCCGATTCTTCTGATGTAACTGACCTGCACCTCCACTCCGGGGTGCGGCAAACGCATGCCCGTGCGCCTGTTGATGGAACGCGCCTACGGTTGGGCTGGCGGTGCAGGCGTCTGCGAGGCGGAGCCAGCCGAGGGCGCGGGCTGTGGTGCTGCCGGTTCAGGCTTCGCCGGCTGATGTTTGCTCGGATGCTCGGCTTCGTCGTCGCCGTTGAACAACCAGCCGACGTCGCGCACGGTCACCAAGATCAGCGCCACGAACAGCACCATGACGCCGGCCATGTGCACGGTCGCTTCGATCTTGGGATTCGCGCGGCGCCGCGTCACCAATTCGTAGCCGAGGAACACCAGGCGACCGCCATCGAGCGCCGGCAATGGAAACAGGTTGAACAGGCCGAGGTAGACGCTGAGCAGCATCAGCAGCTTGATGCCCCACACGAAGCCTTCATCGAACGCCTTGGTGAACTCTCCGACGATCCGGATCGCACCACCCGGATCCGCCTTGCTGACGTCCTTGATGATCTCGTAGAGCCCGGCGCCGATCTCCTTGGTCTTGTCGATCGGATAGACCAGCGCCATCTGCGCTGCATCGAGCACGCCGGTATCGACGGCCTTCGACGTGCTGAGTTGAATACCCAGGCGGTAGATCGGCTTGTCGTCGTCCGTGGTGAGCGTCTTGCCCGCCTTATCGGTCGCGAGCTTCGGCGTGATGGTCACGTCGTGGCGAGCGCCGTTGCGCTCCACCGTGAGGGTCACGGGCTGACCGCCCTTGTCGATCACGCGCTGGCTGAGCGACGTCCCCTGGCCAAGGATGATCTCGCTACCATCGGCCGCGATGATGTCATCGCCGACCTTCAGCTTGCTCGCGGAGTCATAGCCCTCGAGGAACCCCGCGACCTGGCTATGCGTGCGGCGGACATCGACGCCGTGACAGGTGTAGAGCCCGAACGCCAGCACGATCGCCGACAGATAGTTCGTCGCAGGTCCCGCAAAGATCGTCACGAACCGCTGCCACGCCGGCCGGTTCGGGTACGCCTCCTTGTCGTCGGGATCGACCTCCTCGGCGATGTTCATGCCCTTGATCTCGACGAACCCGCCGAACGGGATCGGAGCGATCTGGAACACCGTGCCGGATCTTGCGGTGCGCTTGAGGATGCCGGGGCCGAACCCGATGCTGAACCGATCGACCCGCATGCCGCACAACCGCGCGACCACGAAGTGCCCGGCTTCGTGCACGACGATCAAGAATCCGAGCGCGAGGATCGCGATCAGCGTGGACACTCGGTCACTATAGCAGCGTCGTCGCGCGAGGGCTCAGCCGATACGTGCGAACGCTCGCAAGCGCCCCACCGCTGACCGACGGGTCGTCCCACCGGTCGTCCCGATGATGCGGACCGAGAGGTTCCGCAATTGCAACCGCTTGGCGAGGCGGCGATGGAGTCCCGGCCCGAGCAACCGCGCCCCGCGGAACGCCGACAGCCCGCGAATCCGGTGGACAACTGCAAATCGCGCCAGTGCGATCTCGGCGTCGCCGTCGTTGGCGAGCACGCGACGACACGCTTCTCCGATGCCGTCGAGTGAACCGCTCGCGACGTCGGGCGTGGACACCAAGAGCAGGGTGCCCTGCGCACGCGCGGCGCCGACCTCGATGCCACGACCGCGTCCCGGCGCGTGCGTCACGCGCAATTCTGGAATCTCCGCGCGTAGCAGCGCGAGGACCGCATGCGAGTTGTCTCCGGAGTCCTCGTCGACCGCGAGGACCTCGAACGACATGCCCAGTCCGCGGAGGTGTTCCGCCGTTCGTCGTACCGCAACGCCGACCGCTTCCTCGTCATCGCCAAACGGCAAGATGACGGACACATCGAACCGCGAACCTTCGAACATTGGCCTTGGCGAATAGCACCAAATGTGCCGTCGTCGCGACAGCGGATCGTTGCTCGGCCCTGCCGAATTCTTCACGTGATTGCCGGCACATGGGCCAGTTAGCTCGTTCAGTGGTCGGACCTTGGTGCGAATCCTCCTACGCACCCGTGGATCACGATGGGTCACCGGGTTCTCACTAACCGGGGCGCCACCATCGACCAATCGAGGTGCTGGACGGCGCTTCGAAGCTCGTGACGCGCCGGCGGCGCAGCGAGCACGCGCTCGATCGCGGACGCGAGCGAATGCGGATCGTCGGGAGGGACGAGCCGTACGGCGGGCGACAGCTCCAGCAGCCCACCCACCGCTGACGCCACGACGGGCACGCCGGCGGCAAGCGCCTCGAGCGCGATCATCGGCATGCCTTCGGTGCGGCCGGCGTGATTCACGCGCGATGGCACGACCACGACACTCGCGTCGGACAGCAGCCGGTCGCGATGGTCTGCATCGACGGCGCCGAGGAACGACGCCCGCCCGCGAGCGCGAGCTTCGAGCACCGCGCGCTCGGGGCCGTCGCCGGCGATCACCAGCCGAGCGCGGTCGCGGAGATGGTCGACCGCGTCGATCGCGACGTCGACGCCCTTGAGCGCGACCAGGCGGGCGGCGATCAAGACCGTCGGCGGTGTGGTCGGCGCTGCCGCGATCGAGGTGAACCGCGCCAGGTCGAGGCCCATCGGCTGGACGAGCGCGTCGTCGAGCCAACGCGCCATGCGAGGGACGGCGCGCTGGGCGACCTGTTTGAGCTCGCTGCTGACGAACGCGAGCTGCGCGCCACGAGCGCGTAAGGCGATCAAGGCCGGCTCGAGCAGCCGCATCCGGCGCAGCGTGTGGACATCGCCGCCGTGCGCGATCGCCAGCAGTGGCGTGCGCGCGGACAGCGCCGCGAGCGCCGATGGAGCGAGCCAGTGCGCGATCGTCGAATGCCACCGCGAGCTGCGCCGAGCGACCTCCGCGGTCAGGCGCGCGAAGAAGCTGGCCGCCGCCGGCAAGCTTCGCAGCGGATGGCGCTCGAGCTCGTCGGGTGCGCCGCCGCCATAGAACAGCGAGCTCGCGATCCTCGTCACGCCAGGCTCGCGAGCACTGGCGCCCTCCGCGATCGAGTCCGCCGCGATCACGTCGACGCGATGGCCGAGCCGGCGCAGCGCGTCGACGTGCCCAGCGACGAAGCTTCCGGCCGCATCGCCTGCGCCACGCGGGTACGACGTCGTGATGACGCCGATGTTCACCCGCGCGCTTCCGAGCTTCGACGCGCACGGCGACGCGCGCGCTCCGCGATCCGCGTGCCCCACGAGCGCAGCAGCACCCACGGGATCGGATGCAGCGCGGTGCCGAGGTGAATGCCGCTGCGCCAGTGATCGCCGTAGATCGGTCGCACCGGAACATCGACGACGCGCATGTCGCGCGCGTGGAGCTGCGACAGCAGATCGTTGGGATATCCGTAGCGCGGGAACAGCTGGTCGAGATCCAGCGCGTCGAGCGCGCGGCGATGAATCGCGGTGTAGCCGCACTGCGAATCGAACACGTGGTGGTAGCCGGAGGTCACGCGGGTCGCCGCCGATAGCAACACGTTCCCGACGATCCTCGTCGGCGGCATCGTGGTCCAGATCGACGGATGCAGGAACCGGTTGCCCTTCACGTAGTCGGCGTCGTTGGCGGCGATCGGCTCGAGCAGGCCGGGTAGATCGCCGGGATCCATCTGCCCGTCGCCGGCCATGACCACCGCGACGTCGGCACCGGTCGCCATCGCGCGACGGTATCCCGTCGAGATTGCGCTTCCGACGCCGCGATTCTCGGGGTGGCGCAAGACTTCCACTCCCGCGGGGTCTCGCCATTGTCCCGCGGCGGACCACGCCTCGGCCATCGTGCGATCTGACGATGCGTCATCGACGACGATCACGTTGTCCACCACGTCGGGGACGGTCCGAACGGTTTGCGCGATCGCACGCTGCTCGTTGAACGCGGGAATCACCACTGCGACGCGCAACCCTCGATACATCGCTCGAAGTTGTAATCGCTGAGGAACCTCACGTCCACCGTCGCAGCTGTCATAGCCGCGTGGTACACGCAGGCAGAAACAAGACGGAGTCGTCTTGGGAAAAGCAAACGGGGCGGAGTCGCCTCGGAACCGAACAGGAAGAAGAAACGTCATGGCTGGTGGAGTCAACAAAGTCATCCTCGTGGGTCATCTGGGCGCGGATCCCGATATGCGGTACACGCCGAGCGGGCAGGGCGTATGCGAGCTGCGGCTCGCCACGAGCGAGAGCTGGAACGACAAGAACGGTCAGCGCCAGGAGCGCACCGAGTGGCACCGGATCGTGGTGTGGGGCAAGCGCGCCGAGGTGTGCTCGAAGTACCTCGCCAAGGGCCGCCAGGTATTCGTCGAGGGTCGGATCCAGACCCGCTCCTACGACGACAAGGAAGGCAACAAGAAGTACATCACCGAGATCATCGCCGCGGACGTGCAGTTCCTCGGCGGCGGTAAAGGTGAAGGTGGCGGTGGTAGCCGAGGTCGCGGCGACGATGGCCCGCCTCCGCCCTCGGACGGCGACTTCGGTGGCTACGGTGGTGGCGGCGGCGGTGGTGGTCCCGACGACGACATTCCGTTCTGAGCACCAATCCCGCGATTTGCGGCCTGCCGAACTGAGTTTGGTGAGTTTGGTGAGTTTGGTGAGTTTGGTGAGTTTGGTGAGTTTGGTGGGTTTGGGAACGCGTTTCAGATCGAGGTTCTCGTAGAGCGGTCGCGGTAGAGTCCACCCGTGTCAGAAGGCAGCCTGTGGCGCCACGCAGATTTTCTGCGGCTGTGGGCAGCACAGGCGGTCAGTGCGTTCGGTTCGCGGATCACGCGCACCGCGCTGCCGATCATCGCGGTCGAGACCCTCGGTGTTCGCGAGAGTCTGATCGCGGCGCTGGTTGCGCTGCAGCTCGCGCCCGGTGTCGTGCTGGCGCTGTTCGCGGGTGGCTTCATCGATCGCCCGAACAAGCGCAACATCTTGATCGGTGCCGATCTGGTGCGCGCCGTCGCGGTCGCGTCGCTGACCCTGGCATGGGTGTTCGATGCGCTGTCCATGGTCCATGTGATCGCAGTCGGTGCCGTCGTCGGAGCTGCCTCGGCGTTGTTTCAGATCACCGACAACGCGTATCTGCCGGCGCTGGTCGGTAAGCGACACCTGACCGAAGGCAACGCCAAGCTGGAAGCGACCGACGCGATCGCCGAGATCGGGGGGCCCGCGAGTACGGGGGTGTTGATCTCCGCGCTGGGAGCGCCGCTCACCGTGGTGTTCGACGCCGCGAGCTACGTATGGTCGGCGCTGGTGCTCGGACGGATCAAGGCCGTCGAGCAACCGATGCCATCCAACCGGCCGCGCCGCGTGCGCGGCGGAGACCTTCGCATCGGCTTCAACGCCGTGCTGAGCCATCCGCTGCTGCGGCCGATCTTGCTGAGCCACATGATGTGGTCGATCTCTGGCGGGTTCTTCATCTCGCTGTACACGCCGTATTGCCTGCGCGAGCTCCACATCTCGGAATCGACGTTTGGGGTGATCGTCGCGATGGGCGGCATCGGATCGCTGGCAGGTGCGCTGGTCTCGCGACGGATGGTCCGCGCGCTCGGCGTCGGGCGGACCTTGGTGATCACCGCGACGCTGAGCCTCGCGTGCGCGCTGTTCATTCCCCTCGCCAATACCTCGCTCGCCGGTTCGTTCGCGATGGTGGTCGGGTTCTTGATCGCTCATCAGCTGCTCAGCGACGGATTTTCGGTCGCGTTCGTGATCCTCGCTGTCACGCTGCGCCAGACGGTGATCCCGAGGGACATGTTGGGTCGCGTCAACGCGGCGGTTCACGTGTGTACGAGCGGCTTGCTGGTCGTCGCAGCGCTTGCCGCCGGCTGGATCGCCGACCGTGCCGGCACTCCGACAGCGGTGTGGATCGGCGTTCTGGTCGGGCTGGTCCCGCCGTTCTTGCTGTTGCCACTGTGGAAGCTGCGAGACATGCCAGCTGCCTCGCGCGATTCCGCGAGTGTCCTCGATACAGGTTGATGGTCCCGGTCCGAGCTCGGCAGCTCGTCCGTCCGAACCGATCCAGAACCTCGCAACGCCGACGTCGAGCGGCCGGCGCGGCGGAGAGGGAGGCGCCCCGCCGCGCCGGCGAACCGATCAGCGGCGTGACTACTTCGGGGTCAGCGTGGTGTCCCCGCGGATGTCGATCAGTGGTTCGAGCCGCTTGAACGTCTTGTACCCGAATCCCTTCACGCGACGAAGATCGGCGATCCGCTTGAACCCGCCGTTCTTCTTGCGCCACGCCACCACGCGTTCCGCCTTGGCGGGACCGACGGTTGGTAACAGCATCAGCTGCTGTTCGCTCGCGGTGTTGAGATTGAGCTTGCCGGTGAGGTTGGTCGACTTCTTCGCCGGTCGCTCCTGTTCGGTTGCGGGTGATGAAGGGGGAGACGCATTTGCGATCGTCACCCACGTCCCATTCATCGCGACGGCGAGCGCGATCACGGCGGCCAGCGGTGCAAGTCGGCGCAACGGCCTGAATCGATCGAGGTTGATCATGACGAGCTCCTTTGGTCAGAACGGAGTTTCGGTGGGACCAGCCGCCAGGCCGCCGGAGGCCGTGATCGCTCGGCTCTTGCCTCGCGAGAGGCGCTCGAGGTCTCGCTCGTCGAGATCGCGAAGCGTCAGCGTGAGCTCTTTGGGGATGACGTGGAGATAGACGTTGATCGAATCGTCCTTGTTGGTGAACGCATCGCCAACGCGCATCCACCACGATCCTGCGCCGTCGCGCTTGGGAATCGCACACATGACCTTGAACCTTCGCTTTTCCATGATCAGCTCTCTTTCCGACGCGAATGCGTCGTCTTCGCCATGGAGCAAGCGCGGTGCCGTCGCAACGACGCGAAATGCCGTGATGGGTTGTCCGGCTGCACCGAGATCCGGACGATCACGGGCGAGCGGCGGACAACCCGGACGCCATCACCGAATCGGCGGCAGCTCGATCGTGACATCGAGCCGGCTCGGCCGCTTCGCGTCGATCGTCACCGATCGGTGCGTGACCGCCGGCTCGCCGAACATCGGCTTGCCATCGCCGGCGATCCGTATGATCGGCGGCTGCACGATCGTCACGCGATGCGTACCCGCGGGGAGCTCGTCGATGCGGTAGCGCCCTCGATCGTCTGTGACGGCGTAGTACGGCGAGTCGATCCCGACCACCCACGCAGGGGTAACGCCATTGTTCGCGAGGTCGTGCACACTCGTCATTCCCGCCGCGACGGCCAGCACGACGCGACCACCGGGGTGGAGGTCGATCTGTCGCTCGCCGTTGCGACCGCGCACTGCAAGCGCGGCACGCGTCGCGTCGCCTTGGATGGTCACGGCCGCTGGCGTCGGATTGATCGGCTGCAGCGACGGCATCAACGTACAACCGCGCTTGACGATCGCTCCGCCGATCGATGGTGGGCCACGTTCGTCGTCACCGTCGTAGGGGATCGCGCGCACGGTCCGGAGCGGCTCGATGTAGATCACGACACCTGCAACCGCGCGGTCCGCGCCCACGTTCACCTGATCGACGGCTCCGCATGGCGTGGTCACGCGTTGCGGGAGCGCGCCGCGCCAGTGCACGGTCCCTTCCACCGCACCAGTCAACCCTTGCCGGGCGATGCGTCCCGCGGGCGGCGTCCGCATCACCGGGCGCCATTGCGGGACGCGATAGTGCTCGTAATGCGTGTCGCCGTCGCTGCCACTGCCGGCGCCGTCGGGTCCGGTGTCCTCCGTTTCGTACTCTTCGAGCGTCATCCGGATGTCGCGCTGCTCGCGCTCCGACTCCTCCGCCTCGTCGCTGGCCGGCTTGGGATCGTCCCGGGTCATCAGCTGGATCGATGCCTGCGCGAGGATCCCGTGACCATCGTCTGCCTTGCTCCCCGCGGGCTGCAGGGCCGAGCGGCGTGGCGACCCGCAGCCGCCGGCGCCGAGCGCCGTGGCGACGAGCGCCAGCCGTACTGCGAGGGCCATCCCACCAGCATGCGCCGGACCCCGGGTTCGTTCAATCACGGGCGGTTTCCGTAATAGCGATCGAGGGATTGCGCGATCACGTCGAGGATGGCCCGGGCGTCCGCAATCGAAACCGAGGTGGCATAGGACACCCTGCCGGCGCTGTGGGCGAACGAGAGATTCTTGATCACGCGGGTTACCTGCTTGCCGAGTGCCAGCTGAAACGCGCGGCTATTGGCGACCTGCTGGCGCGCCGACTCCGCCACCCGGATGAACTCGAGCGCGTCGGACTCGCTGGCGAACCGCATGTTCCCGCGCACCAGCCAGCCCTGCTTGACCAGCTCCATCGCGAGCGAGATCCGCTCGGGCGTCGCCACGGTCTTCACCCCGAGCCCGAAGTCGTTGCCCTTCAGATCGAACCGCTGCGCGCCGAGCGCGACGGTCACGACCAGGGCGGGCCCACGGTCGGTGCCCGACTCGGCCTCGATGGTCCGCACCGCGGACAGCCAGCTCGGTAGCTTCACCTTGGCTTCGATCGTGTCGACGTTGCCACCCGCGGGGGCCATCAGCGCCGCGAGGTCGGCGGGTTGGGCGAGCAGGAACCAGCTCTTGAACGGCGACAGGAACACGCGTTGGTCGCCCGGGGGCTTGTTCCCCGTTCGCTTGCCGAGCAAGCCACCGCGTGACGGCGACCAGGTCACCGTGCTGGTCGCCCCGAGGAATTCGCGCAGCGCTGCGCGCGATAGCTGGGTGCGCGCGACCAGCGTGGTGGCCGTCGCGTCCCGCGGACGCGGTGTCGAGATCACCAGCGTGTCGAGCTTGTCGGCGACCTTCGCATCGTGCGCTCCGAACAGCACGCGATAGTCGGGCATCGGCTGAAGCAGCCGCTCGGTGTGGGCTGCCCACTCGGTGCCGCGCAGACGGTCGAAGCGGATCAGCGCGGTCACGACGTGACCGCTGGGGAAGTACGTCAGCAGATTGGCGGCCGTCCCCGCGGTGGTGGGTGCGCCGTCCACCGCTGGATCGGTGGTCATCCCGGCGACGCCAGATCCAGAGCCCGCGGCCGTGGCGATCGATCCGGATCCTGCGCTCGATCCATCGCCCGAGCCCGACCCCTCCGCGGCGGAGCCGGACCCCGAGCCAGCGTTGACGGTGGCGATCGCGGTCGCGTCATCGATCCCGCCGTCGGCGAGGCCATCATCCGTGCTCGCGACCTGCAGCTCGGCATCCACCGCTGCATCGACCGGCTTGGGTGCGTCGGGCGGGGCATCCGGAGGGGCATCGCGCGGGCCGTCGACTCCGGCGTCGGCCGGACCGTCACCCGGCTCGGGCGGTGCCGGGATCGCAGGCTCGTCTGGCTGACTCGCGGCGTGATCCTCCTCGGGCGGCCGGGCCACCTCCGGCGGGAGTGCCTCGGCCTCGGGCGGCGGTGGCGCGACTTCGATGTCGACCAGCTCGAGCTCGGCGTGCTGCGCCGATGGGATCGAAAGCGCACCGATCAAACCGATCACCAGATGCAGCACCAGCGAGACCGCCAGCGCTCGCCGCAGCAGGTTGACGCCGGTGGGAAGGAGAGGGGGCTGCACGATCCTCGACGAGCCGGTTGTACGGCAGTAGCATCCCAGCATGGCCGAGTCCAGCGAGCGATCGCTCACGCCCGAGGAGGTTGGATACGTTGCGGCGGCGCGTGACAAGGCACACGTCCTGTACGAAGGGGTCCGGACTTCGCATCGCAGCTGCGGCATCGCGCTCGCAGAGACGTTCAATCTCGCGACGCCTGCGTATCAGGCGCTACGCCGAGGTGGGATCACAGGTAAGGGCACGTGCGGAGCGATCCGGGCGGGCGAGCAGGTGCTCGGGGAGCTACTCGGCGATCCCAACCCGAGCGGTGCCGTTACACCGGCGCTACGGGACGCGGTGAGCTGGTACCAGCAAGCGTGGCGCACCAAGATGTTTCCCGGCCAGCCGGCGCCAGATGTGATCTGCGATCATCTCGTGCGGCCGCACGGTGACTTCATGGGGCCCGCTCGCAAGCGGTTTTGCACGAACATCGCTGCCGAGGTTGCAGCACTGACCGCCGAGGCGTTATGTCGGTTCGCAACGGCCCGGCCGGATATCACTCCAGTCGAGTAGCGCAAAGGATCCGATGAAGCTCACCAAGGAACAGGTCGCGGCGGTGGTCACCGAGGCCTCGAAGAAGATGTCGGATCCGAACTATTCCGCCGTGCTGGTCGGAGGGTTCGTGCAGAACCAGCCGCATATCGCGCGGTTCGTGTCGGCGCACGAGTCCGAGCTCGGTGGCGCCGAGGCGATCGTCAATGTGATCTTTCACTGCGCGCTGGTTGCGCAGTGCTTCGAGCGCAACGGCGGTCGGGTGCGTTCGATGTCCTACGACGATCTCGATGCCGCGGCTCAGGGTGAACCGCTCCCGCGGCTGAAGAAGAGCCAGCTGCCGCTGCACGAGTTCATCAAGGCGAACGTCGAGAACAAGGACGCACAGAAACTCGTCGCGATGATCGCGCTGGCGATCGAAGGCGCGGCGTAGCGCGACGCGTCGATCGAACGCGATGATCGCGCTGGCGATCGAAGGTGCGGCGTAGCGCGACGCGTCGATCGAACGCGATGATCGCGCTGGCGATCGAAGGCGCGGCGTAGCGCGACGCGTCGATCGAACGCGAGGATCGCGCGGGCGACCGAAGGCGCGGCGTAGCGCGATGTCGATCGAACGCGAGGATCGCGCGGGTGATCGAAGGCGCCGCGTAGCGCGAGCGTCGATCGAACGCGATGATCGCGCTGGTGATCGAAGGCGCGCGTAGCGCGACGCGTCGATCGAACGCGAGGATCGCGCGGGCGATCGAGGCGCCCGGCCAGGCGCGACCTTGCGTCCGTGGACGGCGCGCAGATCGCGCGGGTGAGCGGCGCGAATCCGGGTTGACGATCCACGGTGCCGTGCAGATCCCTTGACGCCGCGGTCGTGTTACGAATCCGCCATGGCGAATCCGACCGCGACGTTCGAGACTTCCCTCGGAACCTTCACCGCCGAGATCTATCAGGACAAGATGCCCATCACCGCGGGCAACTTCGTCAAGCTGGCGCAATCAGGCTTCTATGACGGCCTGCATTTCCACCGGGTGATCCCGCAGTTCATGATCCAGTTCGGGTGCGAGTACTCGAAGGATCCGAACAGCCCGCGTTGTGGCACCGGCAACTCGCCGCTCGGCAACATTCAGGATGAGCACCCGGCGGCGCACAAGCTGTCAAACGAGCCGGGCACACTATCCATGGCCAACACGGGGCGCCCAAACTCCGGTGGTGCACAGTTCTTCATCAACACCGTGCACAACGATCGGCTCGACTGGTTCACGCCGGGCCCGTCGAAGCACCCGGTGTTCGGCAAGGTGACCTCGGGCATGGACGTGGTCAAGAAGATCGAATCCACCGCGACGGACGGTAACGATCGTCCCAAGACGCCCGTGAAGATGAACAAGGTCACCATCAAGGAATGATCGTGACGCGGCAGCGACCGCGTTGAGGGATCGATCAATCGTTACCCTCGAAGTCGCACAGCCCGGCGGTTGATCGACCGGCCGACCGGCGGCTACGACAGGTCGATGCGCGACTCAGGCCTGGCCGATCTTGCCGGCCTCGCGCAGCTCTTCGAGCTGCGCTCGCAGCTGCATATCTTCGAGCTTCTCGCGCATTCCCGGGCGGGCCTCGATATATGCAGCCCATGCGCGCGCCATGAAATTCTCGACGTTGATGCCCTCGTTCACGCTCTCATTCGCCGCACGAGCGAGCAGCGTATCGACCGTCTCGTCCGATGCGTCGGCCGAGGACGACGCCCGTGAGGTCTTGCGCGCGGCGGTTGGTTCCGCGATCGCGCTGCGTGGAGATTCCTTATGAGGTCGCATGGCTTACTCCTGCTCGCTAAAGGAACCATCATCACAGCTCGACGCAACGGTCAAATGGCTAGGTCGTGGAGTTTTCGTCGAACGGCTCCGTAACTGCGTGTGATCGTTTTCGCTGGGCGCCTCGACGCAGCGAGCGCTCGGGTGTAGCGTCCCGGCATGACCCGTCTCTCGGTACTCGTGCTGTTCCTCGCAGCGTGTGGTAGCAAGTCCACGCCACCGGTTTCGCCGCTGCCTGAGCCGGCGCCGGAGGCCGCGCAGACCCAGCCGGCTGCGGAGGACAAACAACCCGAGCCGCCGCCGCAGCCACAGCCTGTGGAGTTCACGATTCCCGCGCCGGCGGTGACGGTGAAGTTGGTCTCTCCGGGCAAGGGCAAGCGCGCCCCTCTGCGCTACACGGCCAAGCCGGGCGACAAGCACGAGGTCGAGCTGGCGCTCGATCTCGCCGCCGTCCAGACGCTCAACACCAATCCTCCCGATAAGAAGGTGACGCCGACGCTCGTGTTGCTCGCCGACTTCGAGGCGAAGGCGGTCGATCCCGACGGCAAGATTGATTACACCGTCACGCTGGCGGGTACCGATGCGCGCCAGGCCGAAGGCTCGACCCAGCCGGTCGAGGAGGTGAAGCAGGCGCTGACCGTCCTGTCGAGCCTGAAGATCACGGGAACGACCGCCGCCAATGGCGCCCCAGGCGAGATCACGATGCGGCTCGATCCGACGACGGATCGCGCTGCGGAGATGTTGCTCGACGCGGTGCGGATGTCGCTGCCGCCGTGGCCGGTCTTGCCGACCGAGCCGGTTGCACCCGGTGCGAAGTGGCAGGTCACCGTCGGTGCATTGCTGGCCAACCAGCTCGAGACCACCCAGACCACCGACTACACGCTCACGAGCAAGAAGGGCAAGGTGTGGTCGATCAAGGGCACCACCAAGGTCTCGGGTGCCGACCGGGATCTCGATGGCGGCGCGAAGATCACCGGGATCTCTGGAACGGGCGAGACCGAAGCCGCGTTGACCGAAGGTACGTTTTATCCGGTGTTCAAGCGGTGGGTGGAGACCAAGTTCACTGCATCGGCGCCGAACGAGACCGTGAGCATCTCGATCAAGGTGGGCGGAGCGGCCACGATGCGCGGTGCACCGGGCGCCACGCCGGCTGCGAAGCCTGCGGCCAAGGCGGCGCCTGCGAAGCCCGCCGCCAAGCCCGCCGCGAAGCCGGCGGAAGCGCCCGCCGAGAAGCCTGCTACGCCGTAAGCTCTGCGCGCAACCGAGCGATCCGATCGCTCATCGCTTGCCGCGCCTCGCTCGGTCCGTCGATCCACGCATGACGGCCGAGCCCCAGCACCCACTGGGTGACCCACTCGAAGCCGTCGCAGTCAACGAGGAGCTCGGCGGAGCCGTCGTCCCGCATCGTGACCTCACCGACCGGCCAGTTCGCGCCGATCCGGGTGACGGCGAGCGGATCGAGCTGGACGCGCACGGTTACCGAATCCGCCGAGGGGATATACAGTCGATCGCGGCGGTACGCCTCGAGGTCGAAGCTGGTCGGCATCTCGAACCGAGCTCCGGTCGCGTGCAGCGCCGCGATCCGATCGATCCGGAACGTACGGACATCGCCACGCTTGTGGCAATGACCGACGACGTACCATTCACCGGCGTGATGAACGATGCCGTACGGATCGATCGGGCGTCGCTCCGCCTGGGCACGCGATGCCGCGGCGTACTCGATCTCGACGCGCTCGTGCTTGCGGGCGGCGGTGACCAGCGCGCGCAGATGCGTCGTGACGGTGGCGTCGGCGGTTGCGACCACCGTGCTGGTGGCGAGCGTCTCGGCCTCCCCCGCATCACGCCCGAGCGCGGTCAACAACTTGCGCTCGGCTCCCTGCATGGCCGCGTCGAACGGAGCGATCCCACTCTCGCGGAGCGCACGAATTCCGAGCAACAGCGCGGCACCTTCGGCGGGCGTGAGCCTCAGCGGCCGGGTCAGTCGATGTGCGAGGTCGACGAATACGCGGCCCTCGTCGACCGACACCAACAGGTACTCACCGGGATCGCCATCGGGCGGACCGACCTGCGACAACAGCTCGAGATCTGCGAGCAGCTCGTCACGCTCGGTGTTGAGCATCTTCGCGAGCTGATCGACCGCAACACCTTCGGGATGTTTGGCGACGTAGGGGACGATGTAGAGCAGCCGGCGAAGCTTCTGCGACACGTCACGCATCGCTGCCTCCGTCGTAGTGCAGCTCGATCGCCGCCAGCTCATCGGCGATGCGAGCGCGCAGGCGGCTGCCGCGCGTGACGCGAATCGCGCCTTTCGCGGCGAGGACGCGGGTGGCGGCGAACTCGAGGTTGGTGCAATCGAACGTGATCAGCGTGCGGTCGCCGTCCTGGCGCTTCACGGCGTTCGGACCGAAGTCCTCGTTGCCCACCTCTGCGGCCTCCGCCGAAAGCGCGAGCTGGACCTCCTCGGGCGGATCGGTCGCAAACGTCCATGGCGAGCGCTGCGCGTAGGCCTTGACGTCGAACTCCGCCGGTCGCTCGAAGTCAGGTGACTTCGGCTTGGGCGCCTGCACGGCCTCGTGCATCCGGTCGACGCGGAACGATCGCACCTCCTGGCGCAGATGGCACCAGCCGATCGCGAGCCATGCCCCCTCGCGATAGACCAGCGCATAAGGATCGAGGTCGCGCTTGCTGACCATGCCGGTGGCAGCGGCCTGATACTTGAGTGTCACCCGCTTGCGCAGCCGGGTCGCCGACTCGAGCGTCGCGTAGATCTCGCCGAGCTCGGGCCGCGAGCCGGCGGCCGCGAGCCGGCGCTCCGGGAAATGCACGAGCACGGGCGCCGGCCGAGGAAACTCCGTCGGCGTGTCGGGCAAGTCGGGCAGGTCGAACGCGAGCTTCTTCAGCGCGAGGTCGACGATCTTGGGATAGGTGCCTCCCGGCATCGCATGCGCGACCGATGCAGCGAGCACGAGCGCGGAGATCTCGTCAGGCGTTAGCCGAACCTCCGGCATCTTGAAGCGCTTGAGATCGATGACGTAGCCACCATCCTCGAGCGAGTCATCCTCGTCCGGGGTGATGTAACGGATCGGTACGCCGAGCTCGAGCAAGTCGGCCTTGTCGCGCTCGAACGCGCGTAGCCCGGCTTCGGCGTTGGCTGTCTGGTAGCCCGGAAACTGCTCGCGGATCTCGCGATAAGTCACCGGCGTGCGGGTGCGCAGCAGGATCATCACCAGATCGAGCAGCCGCTTGCTGCGGTCACCACGCGCCGCACCATCGTCGCCCTTGGCGCTCACACGAGCGGCCTTGGGTGCGTCGTCCTTCCCCGGCGTGGACTTGATCGGCACCGCGCCGTTCTAGCTCAGCGCCACGGGAGTGGACAAGCGGGAGCGGAACGACTTCGGCAGCGCTCGCTAGCTCGACAGCTGCGCGATCAACTCGTTCCACACCGGCCGGAGCCGGTGCTCCGACACCACGTTGAAGTGATCGGCATCGATCGCATCCCCATGAGCCGTCCCGACGATGCGCAGCGGGCGCGCCGTCGGGATTCGCGCGGCGAAACCGGTCGCGTCGCTCGGCGTGCACACCCAGTCGCCGGCGCCGGTGTATGGATATACCGGCGTGGTGATGCCGCCCGCAGCGGCGAAGTAGTCGATGCCGTCGAGGCTCTCCCACCGCTGGGTCCGGGTCCAACCGGTGAGCTGGCGAACGTAGGTGTTCGGCTCGTCGGCGTGACCGAACCCGACGCCCCGCGCGGGGACCCGCCCGAGCAGCTGTGCCATGGCGCGAAGACCTGTCATCACGAGGCGACGGCGAACCGGTCCGTCGCGGCCGAGCAGCCATACCGAGGTCGACACCACGGCGAAGCCCCGGAGCGGTGCGATCCGGCCGGTACCCAGCGCCGCGGTCGTCACCAGCCCACCGAGCGAGTGCCCGACGATCGCAAGCTCGCGCGGATCACAGGACGAATGATGCGCCACGGCAGCGACGATCGCAGGCAGATCGCGCTGGACCAGATCGTCGAAGCTCCAGTCGTCGCGATCCGCGCGCGGCGGAGTCGAGCGTCCGTGACCGCGAAAATCTGCGACGACCGCGTCGAATCCAGCCTCGCTCAATGCCGCTGCAAATGACTGCTCGCGACGAGCTCCGAAGTAGCGTCCGTCGGTCATCATCGCGTGCAGGCACAGCACCACGCCGCGACGTACGCCCTGCGCGCGCAGGCGATCCATGCGCAGCGTGACTCCATCGGACGTCGAAGCTTCGAGCTGATCGACGCTCAAAAGTAGTAACGCGCTCCGGCGCCAGCGTTGAGGGTGACGCCGAACCCCTCGTCCTCTTTGAACCCGAACTCGAACACGCCGGCGACCTCGACGAACGCGTCGAGTGGAATGTCGTTGAAGTCGAACAGCAGGCCCGCGACGGCGCGCAGGCCAAGCGCGAAGAACCGATCGTCCTGGCCATCGGAGTAGCTGATCAACCGTACACCTGGGCCGAAATAAAACGGCAGCACGAAACTGTCTCGGGTCTGAAGGATGTACGGGTGGAACACGTAGTCGGCATGAACCTGTAGGCCGCCGCCGAGGAACGCCGAGCCGGCCGCCGCCTGGATCGCCTGATCATCCTGAAGGTAAAGCTTGGCAGACACACCGGTCGGCTCACCCAGGATGAGGCCGAGCCCGAAGGTGCCCTTGTCCACGGCGCGGCCACCGGTGTCTTCGCCATCATCGGCGCGGGCATTCGTCGCGGCCGCGATCAAGCCGACGACAACGGAGGCGGCAAGCATGGGCGTCCGGCGGTCCATGCGGCCACGCTAGCGCGCGCTGCAGTGGCGGCGCAAATTCGCCGGAGCCCGGCTGGCGCGGTCTGGTAAAGTGGGGGCCCGTGCGCCCGGGCGAAGTCATCGACGGCAAGTACCGTATCGAGGTGAGACTCGGTGAGGGCGGGATGGGTCGCGTCCTCGCAGCGTCGCACCTCGCGATCGGGAGCACGGTCGCGATCAAGGTGCTCAAGAGCTCCGCGCTGAGCTATCCGGAGGTGCCCAAGCGGTTCATGCGTGAAGCGCGCGCGGCCGGCCGGTTGCGCAGCGAGCACGTGGTGCGGGTGATGGACGTCGGTCAGCTCGATAGCGGAGAGCCGTACATGGTCATGGAGATGCTCCATGGCTCGGATCTCGCGACCCAGCTGGCGAACGGACCGATCCCGTCCGCGCTGGCGGTCGAATACATCGTGCAGGCGTGTGAGGGGCTCGCCGAGGCGCACGCGCTCGGCATGGTCCATCGTGACATCAAGCCGGCGAACCTGTTCGTGACCAGGCGATCCAACGGCGCGCCGCTGATCAAGCTGCTCGATTTCGGGATCGCGACCGCCGCGACCGGCGACATCGATCATGGTCTCACGACGACGCAGTCGGTGATCGGCTCGCCCAGCTACATGTCCCCCGAGCAGCTGCGCGCGGCACGCGATGTCGACCCGCGCAGCGACATCTGGTCGCTCGGGGTGACGCTATACGAGCTGCTGTCGATGCGACAGCCATTCGTGGCACCGACGTTGACCGCGCTGTCGCTGATGATCGTCGGCGATCCACATCCGCCACTGCGCCACATCGATCCTGCGCTGCACGCCGTGCTCGATCGATGCCTTGCCAAGAACCGCGACGATCGATTTCAGAGCGTTGCCGAGCTCGCGCGCGCGCTGGCGCCGTTGTTTCCAGGTGGCCAGGCCGCCGCCGATCTGGTGACCGGAGCATTGCAACCGACAGCGTCACCGACGCTGATCGGGACGGGGGCTGTCAACGTCGTCGGGGCGCAGTGGACGGGTGCCGCGGGTTCGGAGGCGCGGGTCCCGCTGACGCTCGGTTCCCATACGACGGGTTTGGTGGCAGGCGAGTCAGCGCCGACCACCTCCGTTGGACGCCGCAAGTGGATCGTGGTCGGCCTCGCATCGGCGTTGGTGATCGCGGGTGTGAGCGTGATCGCAATGAAGTCGTTTCGTGACGACGAACAAGCTGTGACGCCTGCAACAGTCCCGGTGACCGTGCCGATCACGCAGAGCCCACCAGCTGTGGTCACGCCACCGCCGGAACCGGAGCCCGCCGCGATCCCGCCAGTGTCCGGAGAGATGCCCGGCGAGATGTCCGGCGAGATGTCCGGTCACCGCGCAGGCAGTGCCACGCCCTCGATCGTGACGCCGCCGAAGCTCAAGCGATCACGGCGCAACCACAAGGATGGCCGCAAGCCGCTCGAACCCGGCGAATACACGGGCTCGGCGGCAAAGCTCGAGCCCAAGCCGAAGCCCGAGGGCAAGCCTGAGCTCAAGCCCGAGCCCGACGTGAGATCCAACCCCAAGCCCGAGCCCAAAGCCGAGCCCGCACCGACCCCGTGTGCGCCGAGTGATCCAAGCTGCGGTCTGTAGCGATCGGTTCACCATGGTGCACTGAGCACCATTTACGTTCGCCCTTGCATTGCTGCGCCAGTCGGTTATTGAGTGGCGCACGATGCGCGCGAGACGTCTTCTCGGTTCGGTGATCGCCATGGTGGCAATCGCCGGGGCGACTGCGCACGCCACGTGTCCCGATCAGCGCGCCAGCTGCGTGCTCCACGAGGAGGGCAAGGCGTTCCTGCTCAGCGGCAAGTACCTCGACGCCGCGACCAAATTTGCGTCGAGCATCGCCGCCGAGCCGACCGCACGCTCGTACCTCGGTTACTCGCAGGCGGTGGAGGGCCTCGGTCAGCTGGCGCTTGCGTACGACATGATGGTCGTGGCCCAGCGGCTATCGGTCGAGGAACAGCGTCGGCTGGGCACCCGCGACGTCGACGTCTCGGCGCGCGCGGAGCGCATCAAGTACAAGCTGGCCGAGCTGCGCGGCAAGGTCGGCTTCGTGTGGCTGCGGATGCCCGGGTACTACGTCCCACGGCGCGTGATCTCGGTGCGACGACAAGGCGAAAGCGATCTGCAGAACCCGCTCGCGCAATGGATCACGATGGCGCCCGGGCGGCAGGTGTTGATCGCAACGCTCGACGACGGGACCCACCTCGAGATCGTCACCAATCTCACACCGGGCGCGCAACAGATGATCACGATCCCGATCGGGCACACCGCGGGTGCGTACGTGCCGGCGACCGCGTATCGCCAGCCGGCGACGACGCCCGCCGTGTCCAAGCCCGCAGGGCCCGTCGCGAAGCCAGCGCCCGAGATCTCTCCCCATCTTGCGAACACGCTGATCGGCCTCGAGCTCGTATCGCTGGTGCCGAGTCATAACAACGTGAACTCCGGCGCAGGCCCAGGATTTGGTTTCGTGCGGCGCATCGGCAACCATGTCGCGATCACGTCGCGCATGTCGCTGCTGCTTCACTCCGAATCCGCGTTCGGGACGCCTCAACTCCGCCGCTATGACGCCACCGAGCTGCTCGCGCTGGTCGGGGTTCAGACCACGCCACGCCGATGGTTTCACGGATCGTTCGAGCTGGGCGTGAACGGCTACTGGCAATCGGCGGAGATCGGCGACGTCAACATCGTGACCGAGACCTACAGCCGGGCGTACCCAGCGTTCGCGGTCGGAGGCGGTGTGCGGTTCGGTCGGATTCGCCTCGACGCGGGCCTGTTCTGGGCGATCAACGCGGGCGCGGATCTCGAGATTCCGATGCGGGCGTTGCTGTCCGTCGGGATCGATGTGGTCCGGCGGTGACGGCGTGATGGCTACGCTCGGTCATCGCCGTGCGCGCGGTCGCGCTGGATGCGCGATCGGCGTTGCGTCGCTCGCCGTGCTGGCCACCGGATGTGTCGGTGACGAGGTCAAGCCCGAGGGCCGGGTCCACAAATACGTCATCCGTGGCGTGACCATGCCGAACAATCCGCAGCTCGCCGGCGAGCTGGGACTGCTGCGCAACTCCAGCAACTCGGTGATCAACACGTTCGGCCGGGCGCTGGCCGGAAGGCTGCCGCTCGAGCACTACACGCGGATCTCGATCGAGCATGGCAACCAGATGCAGCTCGTGGAGTTTCAGGCGACCAACTTCGAGTTTGCCGTCAGCGCTGGCGTGACGACCCACTACGCGTTCTCGTCGACGCCGGAGCCCTGCTTCATCGATTCGTGCGGCCGGCACCTCGATGGCAACGCGGAGTTCGACCTCAGCTTCGACGCACCGCAGCCGATGTTGCTCGGGCACATCGACGACGGCACGTTCGTGAGCGAGCCAGGCACGCAGTCGATCGCGCTGTCGATCGATGGCATCATGTCGTTCAAGCTGCCGCTGCTGAGCGCACAGCTTCAGCTGAAGCGCGTCACCGAGGACGGGATTGGCGAGGGCGTGATCTCGGGTGCGATCCCGCTGTCGTTGCTGTCGGGAGAGTTCGTCGATCACATCGTGTTCGGTAGCCTCGATGTGCTCGCCGAGTGCGACAGCTTCGATGGCTGCAACTGCCCTTCCGGATCGGCCGCCGAGATGTTTCAGCGGGCATTTGGCGACGCTGGTTCCTGCGTGGTCAGCGAGACCGATGTTCGCGCATCTGCGGCGATGACGGCGCTGCTGCACTCCGACATCTCGGTCGATGGCGTCGACGCAGTCTCGTTCGGGATCGGGTTCACGGCCGTCCGGGCATCGTACTGAGCGGTCAGTTCTCGGGCTCACGCAACAGGCGCGCGAGCTTGTTGCGACTGATCCCCAGCGCACGCGCGGCGGCGGTCTGGTTGCCGTCGTGTCGATCGAGCACCGCCCTGGCATAGCGGCGCTCGGCCTCTTCGAGCTCGAGATCACCGGGCAGCGCGATGACGTCGCCGGCGGGGATCGAGATGCCTGCCGCGGTGACCCGGCGAGGCTCGAGCGCGAGATCCTTGACGCCGATCGTCGGCGACTGACACAGCACCACCGCACGCTCGATCGTGTTCTCGAGCTCGCGCACGTTGCCCGGCCACGGGTATGCGACGAGCGCTGGCATCGCAGCCTCGGCGAGCCGCAACGGACCCTTGCGATAGCGCCGCGACAGCTGATCGATGAAGTGAGCCGCCAGATCCGTGATGTCTGCGCGGCCGCGGGCGCGTAGCGGCGGGATCTCCACCTCCACCACGCACAGCCGGAAGTACAGATCCGATCTGAACTGGCCGGCGTTGACCATCGCCGCGAGGTCGCGGTTGGTCGCGACCACCAGACGAACATCGGTGGCGAGCGTCTCGCGGCCGCCGACCCGCTCGAACTTGCGCTCCTGCACGAACCGCAGCAGCTTGCCCTGGAGCGCCAACGGCAGCTCGCCGATCTCGTCGAGGAACAGCGTGCCACCGTGCGCCGCCTCGACCTTTCCGATCACCCGGCTGTCCGCGCCGGTGTAGGCACCGCGCTCGTGCCCGAACAGCTCGCTCTCGACCAGCGCGGCGGGCAGGGTCGTGCAATCGACGTGAACGAACGGCGCATCGCGCCGGGCGCTGTTGACATGGATCGCTCGCGCGAGCAGCCCCTTGCCGGTGCCGGTCTCGCCGCGGAGCAGCACCGTGGCGTCGGTCTGAGCGGCGCGGACGATCATCTCGTAGACCGCGGCCATCTCGGGCGAACGTCCGATCACGTGGTTGAACCGGCCACGCAAGGTGAGCCCGCGTTGAGCGTCATCGCCTCGCAGCGAGGTGTAGTCGAGCGCCCGGCCGATCTGCTCGGCGAGCACGCGCGCGAATTCTTCGTCGCGCGAGGTGAAGCCACTCCCCACTTGTGTGCCGCGCTTGTTGAGCGCCTGGATGACGCCGCGGATCTGCTCGCGCCGGATGATCGGCACCGTCAGCATCGACGTGGTCACGTAGCCGATGCGGGCCGCGATGTCTTCGGCCCATCGCGGATCGGAGCCGGCGTCGCCAATGTTCACGAGCTCGCCGGTCTTGGCGACGTGACCGACCACGCCGTGGCCCGGTGGCACGCGCAGCTCCGCGAGCTCCGGGAGGGTCGCCACGCGCGAGCGGAGCTCGCCGGTCTCGCCGTCGATCATCCACAGCGTCGCGCGGTCCGCGCCGAGCGCATGGGCGACGCGATCGGCGAACGTCGCGAGCAAGTCATCGAGCTCGACCTCGCCCGCGATCATCGCGCCGAGGTCTGCCAGCAGCTCGAACCGCTGCTCGTGCTCACTCATCCGAGCCGTCAGCATCGCACGGATGGTCACGCTGCGGCGGCACGCTCGGCATCACGTGCAAACAGCGTCATGCCTTCGCGCGCGGCGACCGTTCCCGGCAGGCTGGCACGCGCGGCCGCCTCGACCGCCGCGAGCGCGGCATCGCTCCGGTTGGGGTCGTGATGGAACAGCACCAGTTGCGGCACGCCCGCAGCGCGGGCGAGCTCGGCACCGGCAAGCCACGTCGAGTGGCCCCAGCCGACCTTCGACGGGTACTCCTCGGGCGTGTATTGCGCGTCGTAGATCAGGATGTCTGCCCCGGCCGCGAGCCTGCGGAGCGTCGGATCGACGCACGAGAAGTGCTCGGTGTCGGTCGCATAGACGATCGAGTGGCCGTTGTGCTCGAGCCGGTATCCATACACCGGATCAGGGTGATTGAGCTTGGCCATCGTGATCGTGATGTCGCCGATCGCGAACGGCTCCTGCGCGCGGAGCTCGCGCGTGGATACGCGCGAGGCAAGGTCGTCGAACTCGACCGGAAAGAACGGCGCCCGGAACACCGCGCGGATCGATTCGGCGAGCGGCATCACGCCGTTGGGTCCACTCGCGATCTCGACGCGGTGGCCAGGAACGTAGATCGGCGTGAAGAACGGCAGCCCGGCGATGTGATCCCAGTGCAGGTGAGACAGCAGGATCGTCGAGTGCCGCGGCCCGTGAGCCATGCGCTCGTCACCAAGCGTGCGCAGACCGGTGCCGGCATCGAGGATGATCCGCGTTTCACCGGCACACACCTCGAGGCACGCGGTGTTCCCGCCCGCGGTCTTGTCAGGACCCGGCGTGGCAATCGAACCGCGAACACCCAGGAACCGAACACTCAGATCGTCCGACATGGCTACCTCCCAGACAGTTGCGAGCTGGTGGAGAGCAGCTTTGGTGCCAACGCAATCCGCCATTGCCGACGACCAGTTGACGGCGCCGGCGGCGCGGTGCGCAGCTGCCATCGCTCCAGCACGGAGCACCGCTGCGTCAGAACGAAGCGACCGGATGGCAAAGATGTGCGCTCGGGTGCATCGCGGACGGGATCGGCCTCCTGCGCAACGCGGGTTAGCAGTCGATCTCGAACCGGTATTCCCAACGCTTGCGTTCGACGTTCCGGTGGACGTCGTGTGGGCTCCCGGTGATTCCTCCGCGGCCGTACGTCGTCGAAGCCGTTGGCAAGGTGCGCCGCGTCGAGCTCGGCACCGCCGAGTACTAGTTCGTTTCGGCGAGCGCGGCGTCGATCGCGGTGCGGAATGCTTCTACCGGCAACGCGCCGGTCAGCCGGCGGCCGTTGATCACGAATACCGGCACGGCCTTGGCATCGATCGCCTTGGCCGCGGCTTCGTCCTGGGCCACCGCGTCGGCGAATGCATGCTTGTCCATCGCCGTCTTGAACTTCGCCATGTCGAGCCCAGCTTGCTTGGCCAGCTGAGGCATCGTGTCGATCGACAGCTCGTGTTGGTTGGCGAGCATCAGATCGTGCAGCTCCCAGAACTTGCCCTGGGCCTCGGCCGCGTACAACGCCTCGCCGAGCACGTCGGCTTTCTGCTTCTTGTGGACCGGCATCTGCTTGACGATGATCCGCAGCTTGCCGGGATAGTCGTCCATCAGTTGATCGAGCGCGCCGAGCGACTTGGCGCAAAACGGACACAACATGTCGGTGAACGCGACGATCGTCACCGGTGCGTTCTCGGGACCGCGCGAAGGTCCGCGGTCGAGTCCGAGTTGTTGGCGCTTGATCCGGTCGATCTTTTCCTCCTGATCGGGCGAGGGGGCCATCACCACGTCCGCCGGCAGCTTGGGATCTCGCGGCGCGGATTCGACCGACGGCAGCGACGGTGTCGACCGTGCCAGCATGGGCGCCTCGACGGTGGCGCTGGTCGGCGCAGACGACGGAGCAGGTGCTTCATCGCGCGAGTGAACGACGTAAGCGGTGGTGCCGGCAGTTGCGAGAACAGCGGCGACGAGTGCGATCTTCAACATGGTTCCTCCAGACGAGCTACTAGGTGACGCTTCGACCTGGGACGGAACGATCAACGGCAACGCAGCGAGCACGCCGGCCGCGAGGTTGCGGCGCTTGCGGTGGTTGCGCAGCGAGGTCTCGACGAGCGACGACACGCCATCGGCGAGATACTGCCGGCCCCGTACCAACCGCTGAGCGACGGTCGTCTCGGTCAACCCGAGGGCGTCTGCAATGTCTCGTGCCGACCACTGCTCGCGGTAGTACAGCACCAGCACATCGCGATACGCCTCCGGCACGCGCGCCAGCGCATCCGCGACCACCTGCTCGGCTTCCGCCGCGCAAACGTCGTCGAACGGATTGCGTTCGGAGATCGCGATCGGCTGATCGACCGCGGTCTCGCGATCACTGCGCCTGCGCGCCTTGCTCGCGAGGTTGCGCGCGATCCCGCACAGCCACGATCGAAGGCGGCCTGGCTCCCGCAGCTGGTCCAGCTGGCGCCACGCCGCGATGAACGTGTCCTGCGCGACATCTTCGCTCAACGCTTGATCGCGCGTGCGGCTATACGTCACCGCACACACCACATCCTGATAACGCTCGACGAGCGCTCCGAACGCGTCGCGTTCCCCCCGCCTGCTCGCCTCGAGCAGCTCACCATCCGTCATCGCGATCGTTTGTCCCATGTCGTTCACCAGTGCCTCGGGGGCGCTGGAACATGACAAACAATCGACATAGACGGTGATCGGTCTCGGATCATTGAGCTTTTTCGCGCATTCGAGGTGAACGGGCTTACCCGGAATAGCTCGCGGCGGGCGATGGTACTGGCGTCGATTCGTTCCTCGCGTCGACCGGCGACGAGGCCGCGGTCTCGAAGCTGCTCGAGGGCCAGTTCTGGACCTTCCAGGACGGTCGAAGCAGCCAGGCGATGTTCGCGCTGCTCGATCAGGTGCGGCAGCTCAAGCGCGCCGGGGCCAGGATTGCTGTCGCGCTGTTCGACGGCACGATGGCGCCAGACCAGCGCGATCGCACGATGGCGAGCAACCTGGTCGCCGCGATCGACCGGTCGCCGAACGCGTGACGATTGGCCTCACCGGGAACATTCACTCGAGGGTCAACGCCGATTCATACATGGGCTGGCACGTTCGCCAGAAGTACCCTCAGCTCCGTACCGTGAACATCGCGTACTCGGGGGGCGTGGCCTGGGTGTGCATGCAGGACGGCGGCTGCGGGGAGCACGCGTTGCGCGGCGAGGATCGCGGGGCGACGCCGTTCGTCGAGGTCACGAGCGAGCCGGATCCGTTTGGTCACGTCGGGATCTATTACGTGGGGCGGTTGACGGCCTCGCCGCCCGCGAAGTCGTAGCTGGTGGTGCCCTCAGATCTCTGATATCGACATCGGCGGCCCTTCGCGCTGTACTCGCGCCGATGACGCGCCCCTCCCTCGTTGCGCTCTCGGTCGTCGCGCTCGGATGCGGCGGCCGCGGCGCTACCAGTCCCGACGCCGCGCTCGAAATCGACGCCGCGGCCACTACCACCGATCTCGTGTTTCAGCGCCTCGCTGACGCGTTCGACACTCCCGATCAGTGCCCAGACGATGGGCTGCCCAACTGTTACGCGCAGCTCGCGCTGTGCGCCAACCGCGGACTGACGCTCGTGCTGACCGACATCGCCGAGGAAGGCACGTACGATCGCACCGGCAACTCGATCGTCGGCACTGTGGTTGGAGTCAGTCAGAACGAGATGTTCAACGCAACGCTGCAACCCGACGGTTCGCTGACGTCTCCCGAGCTCGACGGACGCCATCCATGGCAACCGGTCGCCCTCGACGCAAATCGCAAGCAGGCAGTGGCCGATTCTTGTGCCGCGATGGAAGGACGATCCTGGTGGCCATTCTGACCAACAACCAAGATCAGTCGCGGTTCAGCGCCTTCTTGAGCAGCTGCAGCAGATCCCGCGATGTCGCGCGACACACCACCAGCGCGACCGCGACATAGACGATCGCGCCGACGACGATCCCTGCGACCAGCCGGATCGCCGGGTGGTCGATCCCGCCGAGCTCGAGCGCATATTCGATCGCGAAGACGCCGGCGGCCATCGCGCCGCAGGCGACCAGCGGCTGGAAGAATCCCACCAGCAAGCGCCGCCACGACACGCCTTCGCGCACCACCACGCTGATCCCCGCGATCGCCGTCAACCCAAACGCAACGCCGACAGCGCCGGCGGCCGCGCGTTGTCCGAACTGTTGCAGGACCGAGATGCCGACGAGCAGCATCACGATCTTGACGAGCTCGAGCAGCATGAGCCGGTTGGTCTTGGATTCGGCCTCGAGATACGCCGACATCACCCACGTGATCGGACGGAACACCGACAGGCAGCTCAGCACCGTCAGGAGCGGTGCGACCTGTTGCCATTTGTTGTCGGGCAGCAATAGATCGATCAATGGATACGCAACCAGCCCAAGTCCGACGGCGAGCGGGAAGATGATCAACGACAGCAGCGCAGACGAGCGCTCCAGTGCCGCCGGCCGGCGTTCGGGCGGTAGCTCGGCCATCGATGGCATGAGCACCAGCGCGATCTGTTCGCCGACCTGGATCGCTGGAATGTCGGCGAGGTTGTAGGCCATGTTGTAGGCGCCCACGACCCCGGTGCCGAAGTAGTACGAGATCGCGAGGTTGTCCCAGTAGCGCGACGCCTGCCCGGCGGTACCCTGCACGCCAAGCGGAAGCCCGAACTTGAGCATCGCCGCGGTACGTTTCCAGCGTAGCGGTGTGGGGGTCGCCCAGCTGCGGATGCCGGCCGCGTTCACGAGGATCAACACCGCGATGATCGAGCGGACGATGTTCGCCATCACGATCGACATGCCGCCCCATCCGGCCCATGCGAGCCACAGCGCACAGATCGTGTATCCGAGCTCGCCGACTCCGAGCGCCATTCCGGATGGCCGGAACAACATCTGTTGCGTGAGCACGCGCTCCGGCATCGCCCCGAGCCGGCGGATGAACAGCGCCAGCGCCATCCCGGGCACGTACTGGACGGCGTTGGGCGCGTTGACGAGCGGCATCACTCGGCCGCCGAACAGGGCCACCAGCCCGAGCGCGATCGCACCGAGCCCGACATAGAACACCGTCGCGTGCCATCGGACCTCGGCGGTCGCTGCACCGCGCCCGTGCACCACCGAGTACTGACCGAAGCCCCAGATCGTCAGCCAGTTCGCGGTCATGCAGATGACGGTGGCGTCCGCGACCTCGCCGATGTCATCGGGCGCAAGGAATCGCGTCATCGCCAGCGTGCCGAGCACCCCGATCGCGCGACCGCCGATGCTCGAGACGACCGTCCACAGCGCGCCGCGTGCCGCCTTTTGCGCCAGGGACATGGTTGGCGGATGGTGGCGTGAGCGGGCGATCCGCGCAACGGCTGAAGCCAATCGCGATCAAAGGAATTTGCGAAACCGATACGACAGCCAAGCGAGCGCCTTGGTCCACCACGGCAGGCGGATCCAGCTCTGCTCATCGAACGGATCGCTGTTGGCAGCGTCACGCTCGAACTGCCGACTGAGCGTCGTCGCCACCTCGGGGTCGAGGATCTCGACGGTGACCTCGAGGTTCGAGAACCTGCTCTGCGCGTCGAAGTTGTAACTCCCGATCGTCGACCACGTATCGTCGACCACCGCCGTCTTGGCGTGCATCATCGGTCCGCGCCAGCGGAACAGCTTGACACCCAGGCGCGACAACCGGCGCAGGACGTAGAGGCTCGCCCACTCGACGAGCCGCACGTCGGAGTGGCCGGGCACGATCACCCGCACGTCCACGCCGCGACGCACCGCGCGCACCATCGTCGCCCTGACCCCGCGATCCGGGAGGAAGTACGCATTCTCGATCAACACCGAGCGCCGTGCAGCCCGCATCACGTGCAGGTAGGCGCGCCGGATCGTGCCGCGCGACCGCCGGCGCGTGTTGTCGAGCAGCCGAACGTACGAGCCGCCGGTCGTCAGCGTCGGGGGAGCCGGCGGAATCGGCGCGAACGGCTTGCCGCCCGCCCGCAGCCAGGTGCGCCGGAACATCCGCGCGAGGTCTTGCACGATCGGCCCGGTGACACGGCAATGCATGTCGTGCCAGCCCCGACCACCTTCGGCGATCGACGCGTAGTCATCGGCGATGTTGAGGCCACCCGTGAACGCGACCTCGTGATCGACCACCACCACCTTGCGGTGATCGCGATGGCTCAGCCGAAACCGCCGCCGCCATGGAGCGATCGGATTGAAGTCGATCACCTCGCAGCCCGCGGCGCGCAACCCCTCGACCCAGTCGTCCGATAATCCGAGCGAGCCGACGGCGTCATAGATGATCTTGATCTCGACGCCCGCGCGCGCGCGTTCGATCAGCACGGACTTGAACCGGTTGCCGGTCCTGTCGCCGGCCAGGATATAGGTCTCCAGCAGGATGCTGCGCTTGGCCGCCGCGAGCTTCTCGAGCATCGCCGGAAATGTCTGCTCACCGTCGCGCAGCACCGTCACTTCGCACGCCGGCCGCCACTTGGTCTGCGTGCGCGCGTACGCGGCGAGCTGGGAGGGCAGCGCGACCACGACCGCACGGGAGGGCGCGTCATCGACGCGCTTCGGGACGGCAGGGACTGCGGTCACGGTTGATACTTCACGGTGACGATCGTGTACGAGACATCCCCCTTGGGAACCTTGACCACGACCTCGTCGCCCTCGCGCTTGCCGAGCAGCGCACGTGCGACCGGCGAATCGATGCTGATGAACCCGCGCTCGAGCTCTGACTCGTCGGGCCCGACGATCCGATAGATCTTTTCGTCACCATCCTCGTCCTCGACGGTGACATAGGCGCCGAAGAACACGCGCCTGGGATCGCTCGGCGCCTCGGTGACCACGGTGACCTCGTCGAGTCGCTTCGACAGGAACCGCACGCGGCGATCGATCTCGCGCAACCGCCGCTTGCCGTAGATGTATTCGGCGTTTTCGCTGCGGTCGCCCTGTGCCGCGGCATCGGCGACCTCCTGGGTGACACGCGGGCGCTCCACCGTCCACAGCTGATCGAGCTCGGCCTTGAGCCGCTTGGCGCCCTCGAGGGTGATGTATGCCGATCGCTTCGCAGCAGGCGGCGGTCGATCCCGCGTCGACATTGCGCTCAGCATATCCGGTATGCTGCGCCACAGCACGCATGGCAACGGAGGTGTTGATCGTGTTTGGCCTGTTGGTGGCCAACGGGTTGTTTGCCGGTGCGGAGATCGCCGTGCTCAGCGTGCGCAAGACCCGGCTGCGCGAGTTCATCCGGCGCCGCGACAAGCGCGCGCTCGCGGTGAAGCGGCTGCGCGATCAACCCGAGCGGTTCCTGGCAACCGTGCAGATCGCGATCACCGCCGTTGGCACCGCCGCCGCGGCGTTTGGTGGCGCGCGGCTGGAACACTCGCTGCGACCCAAGTTCGAGGCGATCGGCCTCGGTTCCGGAGCATCGCTGGCAGCGGTGATCTTGCTGATCACGTTCCTCGAGCTGGTGGTCGGCGAGCTGGTGCCCAAGTCCCTCGCGCTGCGCTACTCGGATCGCTATTCGTTCTTCGTCGGTCGGCCGCTGGAGCTGCTCGCGACGATCATGCGGCCGCTGGTGTGGATGCTCACCGCGACGTCGAACCTCGTGCTGCGGTTCTTCGGCGATCGCACGACGTTCACCGAGGCTCGGCTGTCGAAGGACGAGCTCCAGCAGCTGGTCGAGGAAGCCGCCAAGACCGGCTCCGTCGATCCGAGGGCCAGCGAGATCGCGTCGCGCGCGCTCGGATTTGGTGAGGTCACGGTCGCCGAGGTGATGGTGCCGCGCAATCGGGTCGTCGCGATCCGGCGCACCGCGCCGCCCGAAGAAGTTCAGCGCGTGATCCTCGAGGAGGGCCACAGCCGGATGCCGGTCTACGACAACAGCATCGACAACATCGTCGGCTACGTCGTCGCGCGCGACGTGCTCGCGCTCGCGTGGGAAAAGGGCCTGGTCGTGCTCGAGGACATCTTGCGCCCGCCCCACAAGGTCCCGGAGGGCACGCGTGCGCTCGACCTGCTCCGCGAGATGCAGCGCCGGCGCACCCAGATGGCGGTCGTGGTCGACGATCACGGCGGGCTGTCCGGACTGGTCACCACCGAAGATCTGATCGAAGAGCTGGTCGGCGACATCATGAGCGAGGACGACGTCCCCGAGCAGTTCTTCACTCGCGAGCCCGCCGGAACCATCCTCGTGCAGGGTTGGGCTGCCGTACGCAAGGTCAACCGCGACCTCCACCTCGACCTACCGGTGGGGAAGGACCGCACGACCATCGCGGGCCTGTGCATGTCGCTCGCGCAGGCGATCCCGCAAGCCGGTGAGCGGCTCACGACCGATAACGGCACCATTCTCGAAGTCATCGAGGCCTCTCCCCGCCGTGTCCGCCGTGTTCGGGTTCACCCGGTCGCCCATAGCGAGGACGCGCTTGACAAGGAGGAAGATGCAGATTCGCGCTGACCTCCGGTCGGTGCACCTGGCCGCGTGCTCGCGCGCCGCGATCCTGTAGTATCGGGGCGATGGCGGTCATCGCGCGCGATCCTGTCGCGTCAGACCATCTCGTGTACCAGTGGCCGTATCCGGTGGGAACGGAGTGCGAGGTGGCCTGCGGACAGGACGAGCACGTGGTCATGTGTCCGGCGTGGGTGGTCGCGGATCAGTTCGGGCCGGGCCGGCATCGCTGGCGCAGCCCCGATCCGATGCGACCGGCGAGCGTGTACTTCGTGCTAACCGCGCCCGTCGAGGTGTCGTTCGACATGACGACACGGTTCGTGATTCCTGCCACCGGCGAACCGGTGCGGCTGCGTGCGAGCGGTGCACTGGCCGTGCGGGTTGCGGATCCGGTGCTGCTCGTCGCGCAGTTCGTCGGCATCCCGAGCGAACAGATCAACGCCGGCCTGATCAAGAGCGTGGCGCGCAGCGTCGAGCGAATGCTGGCGCGGCTCCTGACCCGACGGGTCGTGCTGTCAGGTACCGCGGTCGCGGTGACCGAGGCCGGCATGCTTCCCGGGATCATCGAAGAGCTCGTCGCGTACAACCCCGCCGCCGGCGCCGTGTTCGGGATCGAGCTCAGCCGGATGGGGCATCTGGTGATCGCAGCGGACAATGGATCGACGCCGTTCCTCGCGCTGCCCGAGCGAAACCTCGATTGGTCGAGCAGCCACTTCAAGCTGCCGCCGATCCAGCCCAATGGCGGCCATCACGAGCTGCCCGTGGGGAACACCGCGGATCCAGCCGTTCCCATGGCCGGCCTCGCGCCTGCGGTGCAAGCGCCTCCGTCACCGGCCGGCGAACAGATCGATCACGAGCCAGAGCTCGTCTCCATCGTGGAGGATGAGCCGCCGGCAAATCGCAACACGTCGTCCGTGTCAGGCGAGATCGTGGTCAAGCCCAAGGACCACAAGCCCAAGCAGCCGCCCCCGATCCCCAGGAAGGGCGCTGCGGTCGAGAAGACCAAGCGCACCGAATCGACTCGCCCCGGCCCGGCCCCAGCACCCAAGCTCCCGCTTCCGGCTGCGGCTCGCGAGACCCAGAAGATGCCTGCGGCGGCGATCGGTGCGCCACCCCCGGTGCCATCGGGGACTCAGCCGCGCGAGGCGATCCTCGGGATCGGAATGTCGGTGATCGGTGCGACGCCGGCAGCGACATCAGCAGTGCCGAACACGCCGGCAGCGACATCACCAGCGCCGAACACGCCGGCAGCGACATCACCAGCGCCGAACACGCCGGCAGCCCAGGGGCCGACCGCAGCCCCGAAGGCGCGCGTCACGTCCGCGCACGCGCAGATCGCGCCAGGTCGCCGCGTGCTGATTCCTGGGCCCGACGGGATGCTGCAGTCAGCGACGGTCCGGCAGCAGCTGCACAACTACTACGAGCTCGAGATCGGCAACGGTGGCGAGACGGTATGGGTTCCCGCGAGCGGCGTGGTACCCGAGTAAGAACGGATCCCGAGATTCAGGTCCGGTTCCCTATTCTCCGGCGCCGGGATCCGTCGAGCGAATCGTGAGTACTGAACCGAGAACCGTCCTCGGCACCAATCCGGATCGCGGCGAATCGCGAACCGAGAATACAGGACGAACGGCGAGCGATCAGCTCTTCGTCTTGCCCGGCAGGATCCCCATCATCTTCGCGATGATTCCGAGCATGATCTCGTCGGCGCCGCCACCGATCGAGACCAGCCGCGAGTCGCGATAGTTGCGCGACACGATGTTGTCCCATGTGAAGCCCATGCCACCCCAGTACTGGAGGCACGAGTCGGAGACCTCGCGCGCGAGCCGCCCTGCCTTGAGCTTGGCCATCGAGGCGAGCAGCGTGACGTCATTGCCGCCCACGTATTCTTCGACCGCGCGATAGATCAGCGAGCGCAGGGCTTCGACTTCGGTCTTGAGCTCGGCGATGCGAAAGTGCACGGCCTGGTTCTCGATCAGCGTCTTGCCGAACGTCTTGCGCTCCTTGCAGTATGCGACGGTCGCGTCGATCACCAGGTCCATCGCGCGCGTCGAGTTGACCGCGCCGCAGAGCCGCTCCTGCTGGAACTGGACCATCTGCATCATGAAGCCCTTGCCCTCTTCACCGATCCGATTGCGCTGTGGCACGCGCACGTTGTCGAAGAAGATCGGGCAGGTGTCCGACGCGCGCATGCCGAGCTTGTCGATCTTCGGTCCGATCTCCACGCCCTTGGTCTTGGTCGGAACGATCACGAGCGTCTTGTTCAAGTGCACCGGACCATCGCCCGTGTTGACCAGCAAGCACAGCCAGTCCGCTTGTGCGCCGTTGGTGATCCACATCTTCGAACCGTTGATCACGTAGTCGCTGCCGTCCTTGCGCGCACTGGTCTTGATCGACGCGACATCGGATCCGCCACCTGCTTCGCTCACCGCGATCGACGTGACGACCTCACCCGCGATCGCCGGTGCGAGGAATTCTTTGCGAAGCTCGTCGCTGCCCCACCGCGCGAGCGCGGGTGTGGCCATGTCCGTCTGTACACCGAGAGCCATCGGGATCGCCCCACATGCACACGCGCTCAGCTCCTCGGTGAAGCACATCTGGTACGAGTAATCGAGCCCCATCCCGCCGTACGCTTCGGGCTTGTCGATGCCGAGCAGTCCGAGCCGGCCTGCTTTCTTGAACACGTCGTGCGCGGGAAATGCACCATCGCGTTCCCATTGATCGATGTGCGGATTGAGCTCTTTATCGACGAACTCACGGACGGTACGGCGTAGCTGTAGGTGCTCTTCTGTGACGCGCATACAGCGAACGTACACTTAGTGCCGTGCAACACAAAGTGCGTCGTGCCCGCGAGCACATGTTTGCAAACGTCCGACATCAGTGCAGATCCTCGACGAGGACTTAGGTTTTTGGCGTTTTCTGAGCCCGCCTCCCATGCGACTGTTTCGATCACGACACGCGTCGTTCTTGAGGCCAAATGCTGCCCATTTTGCTGAAGATTCGACTGATGACGATGGCGATGGCGGGTTGGTCGGCGTCTGCGAGCCCGGTGCCGATGCCCGCAGAGGCGTTCGTACAGATCTTCGAGACGCGATCCGCGACTCCCGTCCAGGTGAAGCTGTGGGACGAGAACCTCAACGTCGGTGCCACCGTGTTGATCGATCACGAGGGCAACTCCGACGAGGCAACCACGGCCGAGATCCGGCATCTGTTCCGCTGCCGATTCACCAACCGCGAGCGTGCGATCGCGCGCAGGACGCTGGTGATGCTGGCCGACATCGCCGAGAAGTACGAGGGCAAGACGATCGAGTTCGTCAGCGTCTACCGGACGCAGAAAGGCGAATCGAAGACGTCGCCGCACCGCGCTGGTCGAGCGATCGACTTCCGGATCCGCGGCGAGAAGCTGCGCGAGATCCGCGACTATCTGTGGCGCAAGTACACCGAGGTCGGCATCGGCTGGTACCCGAGCGAGCAGTTCATTCACATGGACACCCGGCCCACGCTGCACGATACGTCGTGGACGTTCCTCAAGGGTCGCAATCACTACAGCCCCCACTGGGCCGACGTGGCGCGTCGACCGCAGTCGACCGAGCAGCTGCCGCAAGCGCGCCGTCCGGGCGTTTGATCGCCTGCAACCAGTGATATTCCCACTGGGTGATTTCGCGGTTTGCTCCGTCCGTCACGGGTGAAGCTCACCCGGGCACGCTGTTGTCAGCGCTGCTGGTGTGGCTCGACGCGCGCGCGCGCGGCGGCCGCGCGTTGCTCCGGCTCGAGGATCTGGATGTCACGCGGGCGCGGCGAGGGCTTGCCGATCAGCTCGTCGATGCGTGTACGTGGCTGGGGCTTGCATGGGACGACGTCGTGGTGCAGAGCGCGCGGCACGCTGCGCACGACGCGGCGCTCGATCGGCTCGCGCGCGACGGCAGGCTGTATCCGTGTACGTGCAGTCGCGCCGATCGCGCCGGCGGCCGCCGTGCGCCCGACGGCAGCTGGGCATACGAGAACACGTGCCGATCGCGGGTGCTCCAGCACGACTGGCGCGACTGTCCGGATGCAATCCGCCTGCGACTCGATGACGATCGGATCACGCTGGTCGACGACGGCGGCCTGGACCTGTCGCAAACCCCGGCCCACGACGTGGGAGATCCGATCGTGCGCAGGCGCGACGGCGTGATCGCGTATCAGCTGGTGGTGGTCATCGACGACGCCGATGCACAAATCACCGATGTGGTGCGAGGTCGCGATCTTGCGGCATCGACCGCGACGCAGGTGATGATCCAGCGCCTGCTTGGGGTTCCGACGCCGCGCTATCGCCACCACTTCTTGTTGCTCGAGCCGGCGACGGGAGACAAGCTCGCGAAGCTCCACGGCTCGATTCCTTACCCGAAGCTGCGCGCGCGCTATCAGGGCCCCGAGCTGTGCGGTGTGCTGGCGCATGCGGCGGGGATCACCGCGACCGCCTCGCCGTGCCGGCCGGAGGAGCTGATCGCCCGGTTCGACTGGTCGCAGATCTCGCGGGTGGATCGGGTTGCGCGATGGGATTCCGAGGCCGGCCTGGTGATCGCGTAGACGTTCGCCTAGCCGTCTACCGCAGATCGAGTCCCATCTCGATCAGCAGCGCTCGATCGCGCATCCCAGCGACCAGCTCGCTGATTCCCTGCTCGAAGCGGATCCCGGCGGTGATCGGAGTTGCCGGGAACGACAGCTCGAGGGTACCTGCCGCTGCAGCGCCAAGCCGGGGGATCACCATCTCGTCGCGCGACGACACGAGTCGAACATCGCCGCGAACCTGACCGATCACCGCGAGGGCCATCGACGACCCGGCGAGCGCGGTGACTCCGATCCCCGCGCTGATCCCCAGCGTGTCGATCGCGGTGTCGTCCATTCCGCCGCGGCGGGTCCAGTCCGCGCGGGATGCGATGAACAGCCGATCGACCAGCGAGATTCGCAGCGCTGCCGCAACCGCGGGCCTGATTCGCATCGCGTGCACTGGATCGTCGAACATACCGGCGCCGACCCGCGCGCCCAGCGCGATCGCGTGGGAGGTCCGATGGGACGATCGGTTCGGGAATGGATCCTCGAGCTGTGGTCCTCCTGGAGGCAGCTTGCGGCGGTACTTGTTCGAGATCATCGACCCTCGTTTGACGTCGGGTGGCGGTCCCGTGTAGCCACCGGTCTGGGCTTCTTCCTCGAACTCGATCGTTCCCGGAGTCGTGCTCGGTGATGCGGCGACCGGCACCTCGATCAAGATCGGCGCGTAGCTGCGGGCGCTCGCGGTCACCGTCTTGGTGACGGTGGCTCCGCCACCAACGGTGTGGATCGTATGAACGCCGGGCTTCACCCACACCGCCACGGGCGTGGTCAGCCGTTCGCCGGGCAAGCTATCGATCTCGACCACGAGCGAGGTCGGCGCAGAGCTGATCGAGAGCCGCGCGAGCTCGTCGGTGCGCTGCTTGACGTCGCGTAGGATCCGCCACACGTCCTGGCGGATCTCGTCGGGCAGTCCGGCATCGCCACAGCCGTCGAGGTACAGCATCGCGCGTGTGAGATCGCCGCGCCTGGCGTAGACGGCGCCGAGCGTACAGCGCGTCGCCGGATCGCCGGGCAACTGCGCGCGCAGCGCGGCGACGTCCTCGTCGCTGTGACGTGCGATCGCCTCGCCGAGGGGTCCAGCATGGACGTTGGCCGCCACCGCGATCGCGAACGCGCCGACGATCGTTGGTCTGATCACGACACCCAAGATGACACGCTCTGTATACGATAGTTGCGGTGACCGAAAACCGACGGACTGCCGAGGTGATGCGCATCCTGGAGCGCTACATCGTGGAGGTCGTCGAACGGTATGACCTGTGTCCGTGGGCGCGAGGAGCGCGGGAGCGTGGCGAGCTGGCCACGGCCATCCTGTGGGGAACCCCGAGCGAGGCGGACTGGCGCACGGCGGGCGAACGACTCCTCGCACAGCCTTCGACGCGGGTGGCCATCGTCGTTGCTCCCGAGCTCGCGATCGGCCGCGCCGAGCTGGCCACGATCCGCGATCGGATCGCGGCCGGGTTGACCGGCGCGGGAGTCGCCGAGTTTCATCCCGATGCGGCGCTCGACCTCGCGACACCCGCGCGGCTGGTTCCATTCCTGCGACGGTCGCCCGATCCACTGCTCCAGCTGGTTCCGCTGTCCATCCTCGACCAAGTGCGCGCGGTCCCACCCGTCGTGACGCGCGCCGCGCAGGCCGAGATCCTCGGCGGCCACGCGGCCCCACCGCGCGCTGATCCGGCAGCGCGAATCGCGCGCGCCAACCACACACGCATCGCCGCTGCCGGTTCCGAGCTCGCGGCAGTGCTCGACGACATCGCCGGCGATCGGCGCCGCAGCTATCCTCGCGTAGGGATCAATACGAACCGGTGACCGTGATGATCACCGAGCCGGCGGTCGGGTCGAAGCTCTTGACCGACTGCGGCTCGTCGGCACCACAACCCGGAGCGCGCAGATACGCGACGGCGGTCTCGGGGCCAGCGCTCGCGCCGGCGTAGAAGTACGTGGTGGTGTTCGTGTGATCTTCGGCCCGGAGCTCGACGATGAGGTTACTGTGCGCGGGGATCACGGCGCTGATCGGCGCGGTCAGCAGCTGGGGCGTCATGGTCGGTGGGATCACGACCGAGGTCGACGCGACGCTCGTGACCAGCGTGGTGTCCAGCGCGCCGCCGGGGGCGCCCGCATAGGTTCCAACGTCGAGCGTGATCGATTGGGTGCCGCGGGCTGCTTCGACGGCGAACCCGATCTCCGAGATCGTGAACGCTCCCGAGATCCCGAAGCTCGCGAGCGGGAACACCCGATACCACCCGTTCTCGGCGGTCCACCCGCCGATCGTGCTGCCACATGCGATCGTCTGTGACGGCGCGGCCGCGGTGTCGGTCTGCTTCAACGTGGTTGTCACCGCCGCGGCGTCGTGAGCTGGGATCTGGATCGGCGCGTCTTCGATGCCCGTGCCGCCATCGAGCGCCTTGCCGGGATCTGTGGCACCGGTTGCGCACGCCGCCAGCGCGAGCGCTATGCACGGACCGATCGCCCTCATCCCCTCGAGAGTGCCAAGACCTCGACCGCGGGACAACTTGCTCGTGCGAGAACGAGCCTGGGACAACCGAGCGCGGTCGCAGCGATGCGCCGGGCCAGCTACTCGCAGTACGCAGCGGTGAGCGAAAGCGAGTCGAAGAAGAAGTTCGTGTTCGCCGCGCCGTCGCAGATTGCCGTGAACCGGAGGCGGATCGTGTGACCCGATCGACCGGACACGGGCACGGATGCCATCATCGTGGTCCAGCCGCCCGTGCTCATGGTGTTGTCGAACGTCTTGATCGTCGCGAACTGGGTACCGCCGTCGAGCAGCTCGACGGCCGCCGTGTCCTTGACCACGGTCGGTGAGTCGGTCGAGCCGATCGCGTACGAGCCACTGAGGGTCAGCATCGTGGTGCCGTTGGGCATCACGAAGTCCTGATACATGACGTCGGTGGACGCCGCTTCGTAGCCACCGAGCCACGCCTTGTACGGTGCGCTCGGTGCAGCAGGCCCCGCCGTGGTGATGATGTTGATCGTCGGATCGAACGGCTGCTCGGTCCAACCCATGCCCGCCGGCGACAGATCGAACGCCGGGTTGGTGAGCACTTGCGTCGTCGCCATCGTGCACGGTGGCGCATCGGGCATCATGCCGGGACTGTCGATCGCCGCATCGTCGGGTGGCGCGACCGGAGCATCGATCTCGGCATCGGGCTCGGTGGTTCCGCCACCCTCGAAGCCTGCCTTGGCGCACCCAGCTGGTCCGGCGGCGACCAGCACGATGAGCCCGAGGAGTGAGCGAAACAACATGACGGCATCCTGAGCCCGCGCCGGGGCCATGGGCAATGGAAATCACGAACCAACCAGCCCGGTCAACGCGCGTGGTCAGACCGCGAGCCGCAAATCATCCACGCGAACGTCGAACGGTGGCTGCTGCGCGAGGGTGGCGTCGGCCGCGCGCATGTCCTCGACGGTATCGATTTCGGTGGCATACATCGATCCAATGTCGACGCCGTAGATGGTCGTGCCCTGGTCGATGATCTGTTGCAGCGCCGCCTCGTAGTACTCGTTGATCAAGCCGTGCTCTCGGACGCGCTGTTCGAGGGCGGCAAACAGTCGCCGTGACGTCCGGGCCGACAGCAACTGGAGTCCGATCGACTCCCCCATCGACGACCGCACCGGCACGTGCTTGCCGATCTGGAGGATCCGATCCTCGTTGTCGGCGGTCACCTTCACTTCCTCGAGCCCGATCTCGCCAACCGAGCGCACCGCCAGGCAGTCGGGGCCGCGCTCGACCACGGTCTCGATCACCCGCGGATCGAACACGACATCGCCATCGAGCAGCAGGAACCCTGACCCTTCGACGTGGTCGCGGGCGAGCAGCAGCGACTGTGCGTTGTGCGTGGTGCGAAACGCTGGATTGAACGCGTAGACCACGTCGAGACCGGGGAACCACGCGCTGACCGCGTCCCGGACGACGTGCTCGAGATGACCGGTCGTGATCACGAACTGGTCGAACCCGCCGCGCAACAGGTTGGTCATCGCGCGCCGCAGGATCGGCACGCCACCGATCGGAAGCAGGGGAGCCGGGCGGTGATCGGACTCCGGCCGCAGTCGAGGAGCTGATCCGGCGGCGAGAATGACTGCCTTCATTCGAACAAGCCGGCCACTGCAAGTCGCATGCGCGCAGACATTTCAATGGCTTGCTTGCACGACCTGTCCAAGTTTCACCGGTCGCGACCTGCCCAGGGACCCGATCGACCGATTTCTGTCACCCGGTAACGATCTAGCCGTCCGTGGCAGGGCCTTGGCGAGACGGCGCTGCTCCGTGTAGACGATAGCTGTGGCGGCTTCAGCGCTCGATGCCATCGTGATTGCCGACAGTCCGCTGTCGCGCGTCAAGGTCGCCGGGCTTTCGGTTCGCGAGCGTGCGATCCGGGTCGCGCGTCGTGTGGGCGCGCAGCGTGTGCTGGTGGTGGATGATGCGGCCGTCGATGTCGAGGCGTGGCGAGCCGGATCGACGCTCCCCGTGCTGATGATCCGCGCAGATCAGCTCGTCCACACACCGCTGGTCGCGCCGCTGGTCGAGGCGATGCCCGGCCATGGGTTGGTGATCGCGGTCGGCCCCGATGATCAATACGCCGGCGCGTGGCTGGCCACCGGTGATGCCGTGCGTGGTGCGGTGGCGGCGCTCGCGGCTCGAGATGACGCGCAGCTCATCGCCAGCGCGACCTCGCGCGTGCGTCACGGGGAGATCGCGCGGCACGCCGTGGCGACACCGGCGGATCGCGCCGCCGCACACAAGCTGCTGTACCGGATCTTGATCAAGCCCCAGGACAACGCGATCACGCGCTATCTGTTTCGGCCGATCTCGCTGCCGCTGACGCGTTGCCTGGTGTGGACGCCGATCACGCCGAACCAGGTGTCGTTGCTCGTTGCGGCGATCGTCGCGTTCGGGTGCTGGCTGACCGCGCACGCCAGCATGAACATGGCGATCGCAGGGGCGCTGGCGATCCTCGCGTCACAATACGTCGACTGCTGTGACGGCGAGATCGCGCGTGTGAAGCTGTTGTCATCGCGATTCGGAGCGTGGATCGACACCATCGTCGACGAGCTTTCGACTGTCGGCTACATGGTCGCCCTCGGTTATCACTGTCACCTGGTGTTCGGGCCAGACTATTTCGGTCCGCTGGGGTTCGACCCCTGGCTGGTCGCTGCGGCGATCGGGGTGGTGACCTATGCGATGTCGATCTACGGCATCTACTACAACATCATCGTCGCGGTGGGTTCCGCGAACAGCCAGGACTACGTCGGTCGATTCGAAGCGGTTCCAGGACAGCGCCCCAATTCGATGCGGTTGCGACCTGCAGCGGCGACCGCGATCGCACCCACCCGCGAGCTGCCGGGGTGGGTACAGTGGCTCGCGACCTATCTGCCCTACGTCGTTCGTCGGGACTTCATCGCGTGGGGTACGGTGGTCCTCGCGGTGCTGCATCTCACGCATGTCTCGTTCGCGCTGCAGGCCATCGGCGGTGTGGTCAGCGCCGTGATCATCACTACCGACCACATCAAGTTGCGGCGATTGCGCGCGTCGATCGTGCGGGCCGGCCATATCCTGGAGTCACCGACCGGATGAGCCGTCCAAGCCTCGCCCTGACAGCGCGCGTCATCGACCGCGTGCGTGACACCAAGGTGATGGTCTGCTCAGCTCGCGGAGCATCTCGCGAAAGGACCGTGACGTTGATCCGACCAAACATGGACGCCTTGCCCGGGAGCCAGCGGAGCCCGATCGGGAGGAGGCGTGAGTGGGTCGGCCGCGCTGGCTTGTGCGTGTTGATCGCCGCCACGTTGGGGTGTGGGCCCGAGCCAACGCCGACGGGTACGGTGTGCCCGGATCCGGATCCGGGCGACCTCACGTATGAAAACTTTGGCCAGAAGTTCATGGAGGACTACTGCGTCTGGTGTCACAGCAGCGACATCCCGCGCTCGCGGCGCCACGGCGCGCCGCTGTACCACGACTATGACTCCCTGCTCGGCGTGCTGGAGACGCCGGACCATATCGACCAGCAGGCCGGATTTGGCCCCGACGCCGAGAACGAGTTCATGCCGCCGGACGAGTGTCCGAGCATGAAGGGCGGGCCGATCGATCGCGCGTGTGCCAGGCCGACCGACGACGAGCGCCGCAAGCTCGCTCGATGGATCGCCTGCGAGCGCAACAGACCTCACGAGCTGTGACGGCAGGCGCATGTCGACATGCCACCGCGCTCGCAGTCGGGGTGCAGGTCTTAACGGCGACGTGCCAAGTGCAGGTGAGCAAGTGCACGTGCAGGCCCCGGGCGTGGGACACTCGCCGCTACTTGAGGCGCTTGATGATGTGAAACCCGAAGTCGGACTGACAGACGCCGATCTCCCCGGGGTTGAGACGCAGCGAGAGCTGGCGAAACTCGATCACGAGTTGCGCGTCCGGAGATACTTCGAACGCCGTTCCTGAAGCGGCGCTGCCGACATCCTCGGAGTGAGCTTTCATCAACGCGTCGAACTCGGCGCCGGCCTCGAGCTGCTGAATCAGCGACTGGACCTGGGCTTCGGCCTGTTGCTTGGTGCGCTGCTGCGCGCGCTGATCCTGGCGACCATTGAAGCTGTCGGCGAGATCTTTCCACGAGATCAGGATGTGCTTCACCGTCGCGCGATTGGCCACCGGCTCGCGCGACAGGATGTCTTGCGAGACCACCGCCGATGCCACCGGCGTGACGTCGTTGCCACCGATGCGATTGTTCATCGAAGGACCGCCCTTTGCCCCCGGCCCACAGCCGACGAGGCACGTGCCAACGCCCATGGCGACGAGCGCACCGATGAGAAATCGAGTCATGCGCGGACGCTAGCACGTCCGTCGCCGGGTTTTTGTGGCAGGGTCCCCTGATGAGCGACGCCGTTTCCTTCGACCAGCTGCTCGAGCTGTTGCCGCCGCGGATCTGGTACCTGACGTCCAACGGCAGCGACATGTGGTGCCGGCGGCCGTATGGGTTCTTGTTCTCGTCCGGCCAGGCAGCGGAGACGTTCGCCGAGGCGATGGGCACCAACGAGCGATTGTTCGCGATCGGGATCGACGCGCCGGCGTTTGTGACCACCGACGTGCTCACGGGCCTGCGCAACAGCGCGGTGACCCGGCTGTTCATCGATCCGGCGATCGATGCGGACAGCGGCGATGTTCACGGCAAGAGCCTGCGCCTGGCGCCAGCAGCGTAGGTCGAGGGCGGAACCCGACGAAATCGAGCGGTTGTTCCTACTCGCCGCCGGACTGCTTGTCCTTGCGCGGGCGCGGCAGGCCGTATGCCGCGATCCGGTTCAGCATGGTGCGCCGCGAGATCCCCAGCAGCTTGGCCGCGGCGGTCTGGTTGCCGTTGCACTGCTCGAGCGCGTCGATCAGCAGCTTGCGCTCGTGGCTCTCGAGCCCGCTACGCAGATCGGTCCAGCCGGGCGGATTCTCGCCATGGGCTGCATCAACCCGAGCTGGAACCTGAACGTGGGCTTCGGCGGCGGGTGATGGCGAGCGAGCCCGCATCCGGCCGATCGGCACGTGCTCGAGCGAGATCGGTCCATCTCCGCACAGCAGCACCGCGCGCTCGATCACGTTGCGCAGCTCGCGGACGTTGCCCGGCCAGCGGTAGCTCACCAGCGCGTCCCGTGCGGCCGGTGATAGCTCGGGGGCCGGTCGATTGGACCGCGCGCAGACCTGGCTGATGAACAACCGCGCGAGCGGCTCGATCTCGTCCTGGCGCTCCCGCAATGGTGGGACCACGATGGCGATCCCGTTGAGCCGGAAGAACAGATCCTGGCGGAAGGTTCCGCGTTCGACCTCGGTCTCGAGGTCGCGGTGCGTTGCCGCCAGGAACCGCACGTCGATCGGTGTCGAGGTCACACCGCCGACACGGCGAACCTGGCGCTCTTCGATCACGCGCAGCAGCTTGGCCTGCAGCGGCAGCGGAAGGTCGCCCATCTCGTCGAGGAACACCGTTCCACCCTGCGCCGCCTCCAGCAGGCCGCGCTTCGCAGCCACCGCGCCGGTGAATGCGCCACGCTCGTGTCCGAACAGCTCGCTCTCGAGCAGCGATTCCGACAGCGCCGCGCAGTTGATCGCGACGATCGGTTTGCTTGCACGTGGTGACATCGCATGGATCCGCTGGGCCATCACTTCCTTGCCGCTACCCGTTTCGCCCAGGATCAACACGTTGATGTCGCCCTGCGCGATGCGCTCGACCATGCGATGGAGCCTGATCATCACGCCGGTCTCGACGAACACCACCTCTTCGTTGGCAGCTTCGACCAGCGCCGCCGCTGCCTTCTCGATCAACACCTGCGAGGTTCTGCCGTCGCGGCCGTACGAGGCGACGCCATACTTGTTCTCGAGTCCTGCAGCCTGCAGGCTGGCGCAGAGCTCCGCGATCATGCGCTCCGCGTCGACCGCGGCGGTGTTCGGCAGCAGCAGCTCGTAATCCTGAGGCCCGTATTCGGCGATGTGATCGCCGGGGCGAAGCCGCTCGAGGATCATCGAGACCAGCGAGTCCGACGACGGCGGGTCGGCAAACCGGATCCGTGCGAGCGTGAACGAAAGCCCGGTCCGGCTCGAGCGCTCGCATTCGTCCTCGACGCGCCACTCGAAATAGTCGTGCGTCCACACTCGCTTCGACGCCAGCTCGCCAGTGAAGTGCTGAACCATCACCATCGTGCTGCCGAGCTCGATGATGTCCCCGGGGTACAGCTCGGCGGTCTTCGACCGCTCCAGCACCTGGCCGCGCACGCGCGTGCCGTTGGACGATCCGAGGTCCTGCACGTAGAGCGACGACCCGTTGACGTGGACCGCCGCATGCTCGCGGGAGATCGCGGGAAGGTCCACCCGAATCGTGCACTCGGGAGACCGGCCGATCGTGACGACGCCTTGGCTCGGCAGGGCGTGGGTCACGAACAGACCCTCACCGATGACCAGCAGGCATAACCCGTGTGACGAGCGCGGTCTGGTCTTCTCGCGCCGAGTGCTCACAAGGTCGCCCGGCTTATGGGGTTTGTCCGCCGATCCCACCTCGGGTGATGCTACCAGGTTAGGTGGGTCGATACGCTCTCGGAGTGACGCGTTGTGTCGCGCGCGCCAGCAGCGCGCACCTGCCGATCAGAAGGTCTCGATGATCGTGCCGTACGTCGTTTCGCCGGGCAGGTCGGACTGCAGTCGATGGACGAGCGCGATCGAACCGCCATGGCGATACAGTGTGGTTTCGACCGATCCCGGTTGCAGCCAAAAATACGGCCGCGACAGCTCCATTTCGAACCGCCGGACCGGCTTGCCAAGCGCATCGGCGAGCTCGGGGTGATCCTTCACGGCCCGCTTGCCGAACGCCTCCCGGCTCGCGCCGACGAGCCCGGCCACCTCGTAGAACGCCCATTGGTCAGCGACCTCACAGTGATGGCGATGGATCACAAAGGGCTCGACGTGGGTGGCAATGGCAGGTTGCGCGATGACCGCTTCGCGCAGCGGCAACATCGGGCGATCGGGTGAGCCGGGATCGATCTCGTCGGCGGCGAATCGCGCGAGGATTCGCTCGGGAAACGCGGCCGGGATCGCCCCGAGCGAATCGGGATCATCCACCGAGACCGGGCACAGCAGGATCCGGACCCGCGCGGCGACGCCGTTGGCGCCGGAGAACGTGTTGTCGAGCTGCGCACGGGTTCCGCCGCGAAGCACCCGAAGTGTGGTCTCGACCTTCACGCTATCGCCGTCAAAGAACGACAGCGGCTGCTCGAACCCGATGCTCGCAGCGAGGATCACGACCGAGTGTTTCTCGTCGCGGATCAGCGCTGGAAAGCTGACGAGGTGCTCGCGCAGCCAGCGCGCCAGCCCGTTGAACGAGGTCGAGAGCAGCGCGCGGGGCTGGATCTGTAGCGGGTTGAAGTACCCGGTGTCACTGACGAGCTCGAACGTGGTGGTCCTCGGCATCTCAACCTCCTGCGATGGCCGTGAGAATACTCAGCTCGTCGGCGGGCGTGACCGGTTGCGAGACCTGGTCGCGTGCGATCAACGCGCCATTCAGGAACAAGCGATGGATCGCGCGTGGGGCGCCGTGACCGTCGAGCAGTACCTTGCGCAGCTCGGGATAGCCCTCGACCAGCGCGTGGATGCCCGCCAGCACGTTGGGAGCACTAACCTTGATCTCGTTTTGGAAATTCGAAAACCTGAGGAGATTTCCGGACAGTTTGATCACCATGAGTGGTTTCCCTTCGTCGGTTGGTGTTGCGGGCACGGAGTTGGCGTTGAACTTCGTCTGCAGCGAGGATGCCAAGGTCGACTTGCAGCGTCGCCAGGGTCCCCGCGATCGGGTTGAGACATTGGAGATCGCGGATCGTCCGCTCATATGGCGCGCCCTCGAACACGGCGTAGCCACCGGTGATGTCCTGAACGACGCGAACCAGCTGGAGCGCCTGCTCGATCACGTGGCTCTTGAGGATCGCGAGCTGCGGCTCCCACAGAAAGTCGCATCCCTCTTCACCGATCCGATCGAGCGTCGAGCGCACCATGATCCGACAGCTCTCGAGCGAGATCGTCATCTTGCCGAGTGCAGCCTGGATCGTCTGCATCTCGGTCAGCGGGCGCTCGTAGCGGATGCGCGTCGCCAGATCGTGGACGCAGCTCTCGAAGAGCCGCTTCATCCGGCCCAGCGCCCAGCACGGCATCTCGAGCCGGCGTTCGTTGAGAAACCGCTGGCCCCAGCTGAGCCCATCGTCACCGACGATCACGCGGTCTGCCGGCAGCTTCACGTTGTGGAATCGCCACGCCGCGAGGCCGGCGGATCGAAGGCCCATCGAGTTGTAGCCCTCGATCTCCACGCCGGCGTCGTTGCGCTCGACCAGCACGGTGACCACGTCGCCGGTCTCGGCGTCGGTGGCGAACACCATCACGACGTCGGCGATCAGACCGTTGGCGATCGGCGTCTTCGCGCCGGTCAGGACGTATCCGGTCGCGTTCTTGGTCAACGTGGTCTTGAACGAAAACGGGTCGTGCCCCTCGCTCCACGCGAAGCCGCCGAGGATCTCCCCGCGCACCATCGGCCGAACGTACTTGGCGATCAGATCTGCGCGGCCCGTGTCGTGCAGCAGCTTGGTGACCGTGCTGCAGTACGCGAGCAGCATGGGCAGCGCCGTGTCGTCGGTGTAGTAGCCGATCTCGTGGAGCGTGAACCCCCATTCACGCCAGCTTCGTGCGAGACCGCCAACCTCGCGCGGCAGCGTGTATCCCAGCAGGCCCAGGGCACCGGCTTCGCGCATCATGTCGCGCGCGAGCGGCGTGCCGGTGCGGTCGCGGTGCTTGGCACCGGGGTTGACGACCGACTGGATCCACGGTGCGTAGTCGCTGGCAGCTTCTTCGACCAGCTCCGCAGGCGCGAGTGGGTGCAGGATCTGATTCCACCGCGCCGGCTTGATCGCGGGCGTGGGGGCGACGTTGGTGACCGTGGTGGAGGGAAGAGTTGCTGACATCGGTTTCGAAGCTCATCAGCAAGCGCATTGCCATCTCGCGGATCGCGTCGAGGTCTGCGATTCCCCTCGAGCCCAGGGAGAGCGCCGCCGCGCTCTCGGCAGATTTCCCCACACGATTTGCGCACTTGGCAGTCCTTCGTTGCGCAAGTTCGGACTCCTCGCTTGCGCAATGGACTGCGCTTCGCTTGCGCAACCGACCGCAAGTGCCTGATCGCGTTCGGCTCGATCGCTAGATAGCGGAGCCGACATGTCGGCAACGCCAGGCCCGCCAGCTGCAGATGCGATCGATCGTGAGCAACACCATCGATCGTTATTCGAGACAACGACTGTTCTTCGGGATCGGCGATCAGGGCCAAGCATCGATCTCGGGGAAGCGAGTCACCTTGTTCGGGTGCGGCGCACTCGGCACCCACCTGGCCCAACATCTGGTACGCGCGGGCGTCGGATTCATTCGGATCTGCGATCGCGACTTTGTCGAGCTCGACAATCTGCAGCGCCAGGTGCTGTTCGATGAGGATGACGTGCGGAGCTGCATGCCCAAGGCAGAAGCTGCGGCGGCCAAGCTCCGGCGGATCAATTCGAACATCACGATCGAAGCGCGCGTCGTCGATATCAGCTACGCCAACGTCGAAGATCAGATCGCCGACGTCGATCTAGTGGTCGATGGGACGGATAACTTCGATACCCGGTACTTGCTCAACGAGGCGTGCATCAAGGCCGGCAAATCGTGGGTCTATGGCGGCGTCGTGGGCAGCACCGGCATGGTGTTCATGGTTCATCCCGGCAAGACCGCATGCTTCGCGTGCATGCTGCCCGAGCAACCCGAGCCGGGCACGGCACAGACCTGTGACACCGCCGGGGCCCTGAGCCCCGCCGTCGCGGTGGTCGCGGCACTTCAGTCGGCGGAAGCGCTCAAGTTTCTCGCCGGCAAGCATCAAGCCTTGTCCGGTAAGCTGATGACGATCGACGTCTGGAACAACGAGTTCCAGTCGATGGCGATCGATCGTCTCGATCGCTGTCCGGTATGCGTGGGCCACGAGCAGGTGTTCTTGACGGCGCGGGCGGGTGGCACGGCAACCTCGTTGTGCGGGCGCAATGCGGTGCAGATCACGCCGTCGGCAGGAAGCACGATCGATCTGATCGAGCTCGAGCAACGACTCAAGGCGGTGTCGCCGGCGATCAAGCGCAACGAGTTCTTGATCCGCGCCGATCTCGAAGGCTGCGAGACCACGATCTTCCCGGACGGCCGCGCGATCGTGAAAGGCACCTCGGACATGACGCGCGCCCGTGCCCTCTACGCGAGGTTCATCGGATCATGATCTACGTCGACAACGCAGCCACGACCTGGCCCAAGCCCGAGCCCGTCTACACCGCGATGGATTCGTTCACGCGAACATCGGCCGGGAACCCCGGCCGTGGCGGCCACCACATGGCCGTCGAGGCGGAGCGACGTGTCCAAGGAGCGCGCACGGCGCTCGGCCGGCTGGTGAATGCCGAGGGACCCGAGCGGATGATCCTCGCATTCAACGCCACCGACGCGTTGAACATGGCGATCCGGGGTGTGCTGCGGCCGGGCGATCACGTGATCACCAGCCAGGTGGAGCACAACTCAATGAATCGCCCGATCAATGCGCTGGTCCGCGCCGGAACGATCACCTGCTCGGTGGCCCGGACCACGATGCAAGGGATCGTGCCGCCCGATGAGATCGAGAAGCTGATCCGGCCCAACACGCGGCTGATCGCGATCACCCACGCATCGAACGTGCTCGGTGTGATCAATCCGATCGCCGACTATGGCCGGATCGCGCGTGCGCACGGCTGCTTGCTGCTGGTCGATGCGTCGCAGACCGCTGGTGTGGTGCCGATCGATGTCCGCGCGATGCAGATCGATCTGCTGGCGTTCCCTGGCCACAAAGCCTGCTTCGGACCGATGGGCACGGGCGCGCTCTATGTTCGCGGCGGCGTCGAGGTGGCGACGTTTCGCGAAGGCGGTACGGGCTTCGCCTCCGAGCACGAGCATCATCCCGACAATTATCCGTTTCATCTCGAGGCCGGGACGCCGAACGCACACGGGCTGGTCGGACTCGAGGCGGGGCTCGCGTTCATCGCGAAGACCGGGATCGACAAGATTCTCTCCCACGAGCGCGCGCTGGCGATGCGATTTGCCAACGCCATCCGCGAGGACGCCAGGATCAAGCTGTACAGCGGCTTGGTCCCGGAGCTGCAGCTCGGGCCGATCTCGTTCGTCATCAAGGGGATCGAGCCCGTCGATACGGCGACGATCATGGATCAGAGCTTCGGGATCGCGTGCCGCGCCGGGCTACACTGCGCACCGACGACTCACAAGTTGCTCGGAACGTTCCCGACGGGAACGATCCGGTTCAGCTTCGGCTACTTCAACACGATCGAAGATGTCGACGCGTGCGTCCGCGCGGTCCAGACCGTGGCCGATAGCTTCTGATGCCAGAGGCCGAGCCACACCTTGCCGTGTGGGGTGTTCGTTGTCTCGTCTCCGCTGTGTCGCTATGACAGCAGCGCGAGCAGATCATCGCGCGTGATCGCTGCTGCGGCGCCTGCCTCGGATAGCGCGGCGTCCGCGAGCCGGCGCTTGCGCGCCTGCAGCTCGAGGATGCGTTCCTCGACGGTGTCGCGCGCGACCATCCGATAGACCATCACCGGTTTGTCCTGGCCGATGCGGTGGGCGCGGTCGGCGGCCTGATCCTCGACTGCAGGGTTCCACCATGGATCGACGAGAAACACGTGATCGGCGGCGGTGAGGTTCAGGCCAGTCCCGCCAGCCTTGAGCGATAGCAACATCACCGGCGGACCTGACTCGGACTGGAACTGATTGACCACGCTCGCGCGATCCACGGTGCTGCCGTCTAGTCGGACGAACGGAATCTTCGCGCCATTGAGATGTGGCTCGATCAGATCGAGCAGCGACGTCCACTGCGAAAACACCAGCGCGCGATGGCCATCGGCCACGACATCGCTCAATGCATCGAGCAGCCGGATCAGCTTCGAGGAGCTCGCCGGCGGAGCGCCGCCGCGGATCGCACCGGGCAGGAGCGCGCTGTGACACGCGGCTTGACGCAACCGCAGCAGAGCTTCGAGTGCCGCCATCACACCACCGCCGGCTTCGAGCAGCGCGACGATCTCGCGCTGGGTCGCGGCGCGGATCGCGTCGTAGGTGGTCCGCTCGGCGTCGTCGAGCTCGACGTACATGACCGCGTCGGTGCGCGGCGGCAGCTCGCGCGCGACCTCGGACTTGACCCGGCGCAGCACGAACGGCCGGATCCGATCGCGCAGACTCGCCGCCGCGGCCTGATTGCCGTCGGCGATCGGCTCCGCCCAGCGCTCGACGAAGTCGCTGCGGCCCCCGAGCAGGCCGGGGTTGGTGAAGTGGAGCTGGCTCCACAGCTCATCGAGCCGGTTCTCGATCGGCGTGCCCGACAGCGTGATCCGCCAGCGCGCGCGGAGCCGGTACGCCGCGCGTGCTACCTGGCTATCGGGATTCTTGATCGTCTGCGACTCGTCGAGGATCACGGTATCCCAGTCGATCGGCGCGAGCACGTCGATGTCGTTGCGCAGGAGCGGATAGCTGGTCAGCACGACGTCCGTCGAGGTGTCGAGCGACCGGCGGGCGCCGTGGTAGGTGGTGACCGACAGATCCGGTCGGAACTTGCGAAGCTCGGCGAGCCAGTTGAACAGCACGCTGGTCGGCGAGATCACCAGCGTCGGTCCGCCGCCGCGCACGGTCGCCAGGGCCTGGATCGTCTTGCCCAGACCCATGTCGTCGGCGAGCACGCAGCCGAGGCCCGCGGCGCGACAGAACGCCAGCCAGTCGACCCCGCGCTGCTGGTATGGACGCAGCTCACCGACGAAGCCGGGTTCTGCACAGGCGACCGGGATGCCGGTGAACCCGTCGAGCAGCGGGCGCAGCCGGTCGAGCTCCGGTGGCGTGGGCTCGTCGAGCTCGGCGCACAGCCGCGCCAGCTCGGGCACCGCGTACATCGGAACGCGGTGATCGTCGCCGCGCGCCGCGAGCAGATCGGCGAGCCGATGGCCGTGCTGATCGAACCAGGCCATCGGCAATCGGCCCCAACCACCACCCGCGAGCGGGACCAGATCGACGCCCGCTTGCCACGCGCGAAGCGCAGCAACGACCGACGCGGTGCGGCCACGCCCGCCGAGCTCGACGTCGAGCTTCGCGCCATCGAGCACGATCTTGGCTTCGAGCGCGACCGCCTTGGCGGCATCGACCGCGCGTGCATCGGTCCTGAGCCACGACGCGAGCCCGGCCTGCATCGCAAATGCCTCGCGTCCGGTGAGCTCGACCCTGCGGCCTGGGACCAGGTTGAGCTCGTCGCGCAATCGATGCATCAACCGGCGCTCCGCATCCTGATCGCGAATCGGTAGCGCGCCGCCGAGATGAACGAGCGTGCCCGCGTCGACGCGCGCCCGCGGTGGGTCGCCATAGACCAGCGTCGGGAACACGAGCAGGCGATCACCGTCCTGCTCGACCTCGAACGCCATCCTGGGCTGTTCGCGGGCGCCCATCTTGGGCAGCGACTTTGCGCGGATGTCGACGTCGATGCGTTGCGCGAGGTGCGGCAGCGTCCTGCCGATCAGCTCCGCGAAGGCCGCACGCGGCACGTCGAAGGTCTGCGGGAGCTTCTCCAGGCGCGCGCCCGATAGGTCGACGGCTCCGACCGGACGCAGCACGTTGTCGGTGGTGCGCACCACGCCGAGCGCGACCACATCGCGCACCCCGCGGTCAGCTTCGATCTTGACGCGAACCCCACCGGGCGCATCGTCGACGACCGCGCGCGGCATCACCGGGTCGCCACTCGTGGTCACCGGCTCGTCGCGCCAGCGTACATCGCGCGCGGTCGATAGCACCGAGAGCAAGCGGTCCAGCCGTTCACCACTGACCGCCCCTGCGCGCGCGGTGAGCAGCTGATCCGCCGTGAGGTCGGCCTCGACGCTCGCGATGTGTGAGGCCCGGCCCGAGCCGATGAGTGAGAGCAGGGGCTGGCTCAAGCGTTCGATCCGATCGCCGCGCACCAGCATCCGCTCGACGAGCACGCCCGCGGGATCGGGGGTGATCAGGTAGCGGATCGATGCGCCCACCACCGACGAGCGCGGTAGCTCGCCTTCGCTCTTGTCCGCCGCAAGCACCGCCGCCACGGCGTGCGAGCACGCGGCCTCGCGACTCGAGCAGCTGCACTCCCACTCACCGTCGCGCAGGTTGAGGATCACCTCGAGTGGGGTGGGGCGACCTGGGATGCGGACCTCGAGCTCCAGCTCATCACCCCGCCAAGCGCGCCCGACCACCCGTTGTTCCCGAGAGAGCGTGACTCCTTGCGACCACGTGCGATCCGTGGTCTGGGCGCGAATCGCATCGCGGAGTGCTTCGAGTGCAGCTCGGCGATCGAGCTCGCCAGGTGTGCTGACACTCGACATCGGGACATGCCCTTACCATGCCGGAGCAGCAGCGACCAACTGGTAGCGAAGCTCGTAGGTTGCACTTGCGTGCAGGGTGAGGAAGTGTGGCTCATCACGCGCGATTGCACGCCATAGATCTCGACGCCCGGTCACGGGGCGTGACTGGTCACGGGTGTACGATGGATCCATGGCGAGTGAGGATGGATTGCGGGTGGTCGGAACCATCCGCAGCATCGAGCTCTACCCGCTTGCCGCGAAGTTTCAGAACGTCACACCGCGCCAGGTGGCGAAGATCCAGCTCGACATCGAGCGCGCCGTCGACGAAGGCGGCGTCGAGCTCGACATCGTCAATCTCGCTGACCTTCAGTTCCAGGGACCCGCCGAGCTCGTGCCCAGATTCTCGACGGGAGACCGGGTTCAGATCGTGACGAGCCCGGACTCGAGCTTCCACATCTCGAGTATCAGGCCGGCTCCGCTGTCATAGCCAGCGCAACAGTGAACCCCGATGTCCCGGGTCACCAGATCAGCGTGCCCTCATCGGTGTACTGGCCACCGTAGATCGTGATGTCGAACTGCTTCACCTTGTTCTTCGGCCCCACCGCCTTCACCTTGTGCGGCCCGAACGTCACCGGATACTTCTCGAGCGGCGTCTCGCCGACGTACTTGCCGTCCACGTAGATCGTCGTCTTCGCGTTGGCATTGATCGAGAAGAACCCGAACTTCGACAACGCTTCGATCTGGCCACGCGACGGCCCGGCGTCTGGCGGCGGCGCGACCTTGACGGCTGCGTCCAACGGTGGTGGCGATGTCGAGACCGCCGGCTCGGGTTCCGTCGCGCCGCGCGTCACCAGGAACAGCGCCAGCGCGCACACCAGGCCGAGCACCGACAGCAGCACGATCACATTGCGCAGACCGCGCCGGCGATGCTGCCACAACAGATCGGTGTCGGGATTGGCGACCCACGAATCGACCGGGACGTTCGCGGAAAGATCCAGGACGCCGGCGGGTAGCGGCGGGGTTTCGCCGGTGATCGGTCGAGACTCGCCGGGTTCCGGACGATGCTCGATCTTGGTGGCGGTCGCCGGCGTGGCCGCCACGATCATCGACGGCCCCGAGTCGATCGCCACGTTGCTCGTGCGCTCGGCTGCGGGTGCAAGCTCGCCGCTGCGCAGCGGCGGTGGTGTCGGTGGCGGTCGTGCGGGCGGAGCGGACGGGCGAGGTGGCGGCGCGCTTGGCGCAGGCGCCGGATCATCGGCGGCCTTCAAGATCTCGTCGCGCGCGGCCATCTCGTCGGGGAAGTCGTTGAACAGCAACTTCGCGAGATCCGCGGGGCTCGATGGTCCACCGAGGGTTGCCACCGAGGCGCGCAACGCACTCGCAAACGCCTGAGCGCTGTCGAAGCGTCCGTTGGGGTCGCGGGCCATTGCCTGGATCAACGCGGCGCGCATCCCAGGGGGGATGTCCGGCCGGCGCTCGCGGATATCCGGAATCGGTTCCTCGGTGATCGCCTTGAACGTGAGGAAGTCCGAATCGCGATGGAACAACCGCTTGATCGCCAACAGCTCGTACATCACGATCGCGAGCGCGAACACGTCGCTGCGCCGATCCAGCGGCTTGCCGAGGATCTGCTCGGGCGACATGTACGCGTTCTTGCCCTTGACCGTTCCGGTTCGCGTCCGCGAGTTCGCGCCGCGGGCCTTGGCGATCCCGAAGTCGAGTAGTTTCACCACGCCATCGCTGCACACCATGATGTTGGGCGGCGAGACGTCACGGTGGACCACGTTGAGCAAGTGGCCGTCGGGGCCACGGGCGTTGTGCGCGGCATGCAAGCCCTCGCACGCCTGGCAGATGATTCCGGCGACCACGCGGAGATCCAGCATCTTTCCGAGCTTGGAGAGCCGGGTCATCATCCGCGACAGCGGAACGCCGTGGAGATACTCCATGGCGATGAACCAGGTGTTCGCCACTTCGCCGAATGCATGCACGTGGCACACGTTCTTGTGAACGAGCTGGCTCGCGAGGTCCGCTTCATCGCGGAACATGTTGACGAAGTGCTCGTCCTCGGCGAGATGCGGGAGGATTCGCTTGAGGACGAGGACGTCTTTCGTGGACTGTCCCGACGGACGCGCGAGAAAGATTTCGGCCATGCCGCCAGTCGCGAGCTTCGCGATCAGCTGGTAGCTGCCGAAATCTCGGGCATCGCGAGGGATCAGTGTCCCCGCCGGAATCGTCACTCGATTATTATGCCCGAGGAATTTCCCCGATTTAAGTCTTCAGCGGTGGTTCGCGGCCGCACGGTGTTATCCGGGGCAGTTCGGGTCGGGTGGCCGCCCTGGGCTGCACCCCTCGACGAGGACACGGGACACATGTACCGACAACGGCTGCCCCGTACCCACGTCGCGGCACGTTGCGGGTCGCATCGGATGCGTCTACTGGGTCGTTGCGACGCCCACGCTGGCTCGGCCGCTCGCTTCGGTCGGGCTGATCACAACCTCCATCAGCTGTTCGATCGTGCCCGATCGCGTGTTGAACCGGATCCTCCCGACGCCTCCTCCTCCGCCGCCACCTGAGTCGGCGGCGGTCAAGCCGATCGCTCCATCGACGATCCCGGCGCGCCCACCGTCGCCGCCGCGGCCACCTTTCCGGGCCCCATTGCCGCCGCCGGGACCACCGGTCGCCGCGGTTGCCGCGGTCGATGCGTTCTGACCATCGGTTCCACTGTCGCGATCACCGACCCCGGCCGCTTCGCCACCGCCGCCACCACCACCGCCATTCGCCGCGATCTGCGATCCGGCGAGGGCGATCGTCAATCCCTCGATCAAGATCGCTCCGCCCGCGCCGCCGCCACCGCCGCCTGCGCCCTCCTTGCCACCCTTGCCTCCGCACCCGCCGGCGTTGATCGATCCGGCGGTGATCGTGACCGCGCCGTTCGCCGTCAGCTGGACCGCGCCGCCACCGCCGCCGCCGAATCCGCCCTGGTTGCCACCCCCGGCGTTTCGGCCACCGCCGCCGCCGCTACCGCCGATCAGCATCGTGATCTCCGGATCACCAAACACCGCGCCACCCGCGGCTCCATCGGTGCCGCCTCCCCCTCCTGCGCCACCGTGGCCACCGCCGCCACCGCCGGTCCGGATGCCGTCCTTGTCGATGCCCTTGGCGCCGGCGCCGGCACCTACTCCGGGCTGTTCATGATCGCCACCGCGGCTGCCGCCCGGGCCTGGCTCGCGGTCTGCGCAGCTGCCCTGCATGTTGATGGCGCTGGAGATCTCGATCGCGGTGAGCGATGCGATCGCGAGCGCGTTTGGTCCGGCGCCGCTCACGTTCGCGGCGATCGTCAGCTTGTTGACCCGGAACACGCCGGTCGTTCCGCGCACCACGAAGTCGATGCCGTCGACGATTCCTTGACCAGGTCCGCGAACGCCATCGATCTGTCCGGACATCGTGTCGATCTTCGTCTCGCTGGTGATCTCGAGATCGGCGAGCGGCTGTGCGGGTGCGATGAGATCATCGGGAACGAGCGCACCCGACGGCACCAGCTGCCTGCAATGCGCGGACGGGTCCGTTGAGCAGCCCCAGTCGCACATGGCGTCGACCGGAGCTGCACCCGCCGCCGAGCACGTGCGGATCGCATCGCCGGAACACGTCACCCCGGCCGTCACACACGCGGGTGCGTCGGCGTCATCGCCCGCGTCGACGGGCGTGCTCGATGGAGTGAACCCGCACGCGGCCGTGCCGATCGCCCAGGTCGCCGCCATCACGAAATCGACCAGCTGTCTCACCCGACGAAGTATCCACCATCACCGTCGCAAGGCTGTGTGATCTGCGCTGCGCTCGGCGGTGAAACCGCGACAGCTCAGCGGGATGCAATCGGTGGCGGCGCGACGAGGTAGTCGAAATATGCGCTCGGATCGCCCGTCTTTCCGTCCATGGCGGCGCGCGCCACGTTGAACATCTCCCGGGCGGTCACGTAGTGCAGGTTCGAGCCGCTGCGCATGACCTCAGCCAATGCCGTGTGCAGCGCGCGGCCACCATCACCGAGCAACGACGACGCGGTGCCCTCGATCGCGCCGTGGGTATGGACCTTCACGAACACCCATTCGGGCCGGCCCTCGATATGGATGCCTTGATCGATCCAGGTCGCGACGCGCTCGGCGCTCGGCGGATCGTCACCGGTGATCGCACCGTTTTCGATCCGGATCCCCCGGCCCTTGCGGGCGAGTGCCAGCGGGCCGGTGATCATCAGTACGCGATCGTCGTGACTCGCGCCGACACGGGCGCGCTCGCCATGCTCGTAGCAACGACGCTTGGTGAGATCACCGGTCGGCCAGTAGATCTGGTTGACCTTGTCGGGCTGGCACGGATCGGGAGCCGACGGAAACGTCAGATCGACGTAACAGCCCAGCTCGTGCAGCATCGGCAGCTCGTCATCGACGCCGCACCACTTTCCATCGGGTCGCCCGTTGGCGAGGCTCCAGTTGCCGTGGATGAACGCCCAGCGAAACTTGCCACGCCCGTCGCCGTCGGACCGCGACAGGTGACCATGCTGGGAAAACGTTTCGAGGTGCGCGGCGATCCGCGGTGCCAGCGTCGCGGCGGTGTCGCCATCATGGTGGAGATGAAATTCCACCTCGCCAAACCCGGCGCGGGCGAGCTCGCCGAGTCGATCGAGGAACCGCGGACGATACTCCTCGCCGGGGAAGAACCAGCCGTGACGCGGTGGGCGGCCGTTGCTGTCGCGAAACTCGCCCAGCCCCGGGTAGCGTTCCGCCCATACATCGACGCGGCGGTGGCCGACATCGTCAGGTGCACCTCCCCACAGCGGTTCGTAGTGATCGCACAGCGCGAACAGCACGTGGCGTGGTGTGGCCCGACGCGGGCTGCGCGCGCGACGCCACAGATGGCGTCCGTAGTCGCGCAACCAGTAATGGAGGTTCTTCTTGCGCAGGCGGCTCAACAAGGCGGGTACATGGTAGTCCAAACCTGCCCGATCAGCCGGTGTCGCGCGTCGCGGACCACCGCGCTTGCTCGTAGCGGCGCTATGATCGTCGCGTGCGGGTGCCCGTCGTCGTGCTCACCGGCTTCCTCGGGAGTGGCAAAACCACGCTGCTGAACCGCATCCTCGCGCGGCGCGCAGCGCGCGGTGAGACCGCCAAGCTCGGCGTGATCGTGAACGAGCTCGGTCAGATCGGGATCGACGCGGCGCTGCTCGGCGGCGAGTCGGCGCGCCAGATCGAGCTACCAGGCGGCTGCGTGTGCTGCGTGCTCGGTAGCGAGCTCGAGACCACGCTGATCGAGTTGCTCGACTCGACGCCGGGGATCGAAGCGATCGTGCTCGAGACCACCGGCGTCGCCGAGCCGCTGTCGATTGCGTGGGCACTGCAGCGCGAGCCCGTCGCATCGCGCGTGCGACTGAGCGCGGTGGTGACGCTGGTCGATGCGGCAAACTTCGTACGTTGGCGGACCGTCTCGGTGTCGGTGGACTCGCAGGTCGCGTACGCAGACGTGGTCCTGGTAACGAAGTCGGAGCTAGCGGGTGATCGCGCCACCGATGCCGCGATCGCCGCGGTCAAGACACTCGCGCCACGTGCGCTGATCCGCACCGCCAATAGCGATGGCCACGCCGCCTGGATCGAGCAGATCTTGGGGGATCCAAGCCTCGAAACAGTCCGACATGGCAGGTCCACTGTCCACATTCACGACGACCAGTGTCGACATCCCGACACCGGTCACACACATGGCGTCGATAGCATTTCGCTGTCCGTCACACATGTCGTCGATCTCGAGGAGCTCGAGGACCAGCTCGCCGCGCTCCCCGATAACTACGTTCGGATCAAGGGGATCATGCGATGTGTCGACGGGCGGGACCCGTCTGGCGAGGTGAGATGGGCGGCGGTTCACCGCGTGGGCCCTCGGGTATCGAGCGAGCCGATCGATCCTCCAGAATTCGAGGATGGACGCATCGTTGCACTCGGTCCGGGCGTCGATCGCCAGGTTCTTGCCGGTTGTGTGCACGCCGCCACTGCGTGAGCCCGGCGTTAACCCAAGACCGCCGCGGCATCGGGTTTGCTATGTCTGGAAGCTTCCAGATGGTGTTCAAGTCGTTGTCCGTTGTGGCCGTGCTGGCCGTCGCCAGCGCGGGGTGTGGTCAGGAGGAGATCCGGGTCCATCGCGAGGTGACCAACGACTACAACCGTCGTGCGCTCGCGGCAGCCGTCGACAAGTTCGTCGCCGAGCACCGCACGCCGGATGCCTACGCCGAGCTCTCGCGGACCGTCCTCGCACTGCGATCGGGAATGGATCGAACGGTCGCCGAGGAGGCGGAGCTCAAGCTCATCGTGCTCGCGCTGGCGCCGGTGCAGTCGGTGCAAGCCAAACCGTTTGCAGACCAGGTCGACGTGCTCGCCCTCACCGTGTGGCCGACGCTGCTGGCGCCTGCGGTGGAAGCGGACGAAGTACTCGACAAGCGTGATCCGCGATCGGCGCAGTTGATGCCCGTGCCGAATGAAACGACGGGCGCGTATCTGGAGCGACTGTGTGGCGGCCCCCTCGCGAGCGAATGCAAGCAGGTGGTTCCCGAGCAGCAGGGCGCGGTCATCTCGGCGCTCGCGACCCGCCGTGCGATGGAGCGCGCGCGTAACGCGATCGCGGATTGCACGACGTGCGCGAGCGAGTCGGGCTGGAAGGAAGCGGTCCGGAGCTGGGAACAGCTCGATCGCACGGCGCACTCGTGGATCTCCGACGTCGAGCGCCGAGGAGATCCAGACAACTGGCCGGTCGCGGGTAACGCGGCGGAGGGGTTCGATCCGAACCTGCCGCTCGCCGAGCTCAACCGTGATGGTGAGATCGTGATCGCCGGCCAGCGCTATGGCGGCGGGCAGCGCATCGACGCACTACGCGACCTGCGCGGCAGGCACACCGAGATCGCGTTGCATCTACGTCCCGAGCTGTCGCTCGCCCAGGTCCGCGGCGTGATCGTCGACGCTGCCAAGGCGGGCGCCCGCAAGGTGGCGATCATCGCGCGCGAGCCGCAGTATCCATGGGAGCGCAAGATCTACTGGGTCGCGAACAACGGCACCACGCGCGCCGACCTGCGCCCGACGGACTCGCTGCAATCGCTGCTGCATGCCGTCGATTATCTCGGCGGCCCCGGTGTGGTCGCGCGCGTGGACTGACGGGACTGCGCACGGCACGCTCGTGGATCGTGCGGGGCCCGCGAAGCTCGAGATTTCGCTCGCCAGCGCAAGCCCGCGATGGATTGTTGCGCGATCCGCTCCTAGCATCTCCGCACGTCGAGAGCCCGTCACCACCGCAGTGGCTTCCAGGCGTTCGCGCGTTCCAGTAGGCTCGAGGCGTGGCCGCCGTTGCATGCATCTTCTGTCAGATCGCTGAAGGCAGCGCGCCCGCGCTCGTGATCGACGAAGACGAGCACGTGATCAGCTTTCTGCCGCTGCATCCGAAGGTCGATGGGCACACGTTGCTGATCCCGAAGGCGCACCACGCGGACATCTACACGACACCTGCCGAGGTGCTGCATCGTCTGATCACCACGGCGCAGCGTCACGCGTCGCGCTGGCGTGACCGGCTCGGTGCGACGGGGATCAACGTGTTGCACGCGAGCGGCGTGGATGCAGAGCAGTCGGTGTTTCATGTCCACTTTCATCTGTTCCCCCGGTTCAAAGACGATGGCTTGCACACGTGGCCGCCGCTGCCAGTCGTCGCGCAGCCGCGCGAGGACATGCAGGCGAGGTTTCGGCTCGACCGATGATTCCCAGCTCAGGCGACGCGATGGAGTAGCGGCTCGCCGCGCTCGAGGCGGCGGACGTTGGCGACCACGGTCTCAGCGATCCGGATGAACGCTTGCTCGGTCGATCCTGCGATGTGGGGCAGCGCGAACACGCGAGGGTCGGCGTAGAGCGGATCGGACGGATCGGGAGGCTCGGACCAGTGGACGTCGAGCCCGACGCCTCCGACGTGGTTGGTCGCGAGCGCATCGACGAGCGCGGCGCGGTCGATGATCGCGCCACGCGCGACGTTGATCACGAGCACGCCAGGTCGCATCGCGGCAAACGCAGACGCTCCGACGAGGCCGCGGGTCTCGGGCGTGAGCGGGCAGTGAATGCTGATCGCGTCGCACGACGAGAAGAACGCGGTCTTGTCGGCGTCGGTGGCGCCGCGAAGCAGGCCGAGCACGGTCATGTCGAGTGCGCGGGCGCGCCGAGCGAGCTCGCTGCCGGAATGTCCCATCCCGATGATCCCGAGCGTCCGCCCGGCGAGCTCGATCCCGAGCGGCGTCCCGATCGTGCGATCGATCAACGCCTGGCGAGCGTCGTTGATGCGTCGCGCGAGCGCGAACAGCATGAACAGCGCCGCCTCGGCGACGGAGACGTGGTTGGTGCCCGGCGCGTTGCAGATCGGAATTCCGCGGGCGATCGCCGCGGAGCGATCGATCTTGTCGGTGCCTGCCGCCGGTTGCTGGATCAAGCGCACGCGGCGCGCCGCATCGATCACCTCGGGCGTGATCACCGCGTTCGATGGCAACAACACGTCGACCTCGGCCACCGCGCTGGTCAGCGGCGCGCGGCGATCCCAGCGCGTGATCGACGATCCTGCGGGCAAGCGATCGGCGATGTGATCGACGACCGGCAGCCAGCCCGAACCGCAGAACAGCAGCCGCATCGCGGCGACTGTACGCGATCTGCACCGGATCCACCCGCAGAGATTCTCGGAGTCGGTTCCGCTACACTTTGGCAATGCCGGTGTTCCGGCTCGACGATCGCCTCGTGTTCCCGCCGGTTCATCTCGCCGAGGATGGACTGCTTGCGCTCGGCGGCGATCTGAAACCGGAGCGCCTGCTGCTGGCGTACAGCCAGGGGATCTTTCCGTGGTACGCCGAGAACCTGCCGATCCTGTGGCACTCGCCGGATCCGCGCATGATCATGACGACGCGCGATCTCGTGGTGCAGAGGAGCCTGCGCAAGGTGATCCGGCGCAAGCCTTACGAGCTCCGCATGGACACGGCGTTCGCACAGGTGCTCGAGGGCTGCGCGTCGGTGCCGCGGCCAGGACAGAACGGGACGTGGCTGATCCCCGAGATGGTGGAGGCGTATTGCCGGCTGCACGAGCTCGGGTTCGCGCACTCGATCGAGGCGTGGGAAGCGGATCAGCTCGTCGGTGGGCTGTACGGTGTTTCGCTCGGCGCGGCATTCTTCGGCGAATCGATGTTCGCGCACGCGCCCGACGCCTCGAAGATCGCGTACGTCGCGTGCGTCCGCCAGCTCGATGCGTGGAACATCGGGCTCATCGATTGTCAGGTGCACACCGAGCACTTGATGCGATTCGGTGCGTACGAGGTACCGCGCCTGAAATATCTCGAGCTGCTCAAGCTCGCACTCGACGAGCCGACCAGGCGCGGGACGTGGACGCTGGAGCTCGACCAGGCCGAGTTTGCGGCGCGCGGCGGCGCGTGAGTGGGGTCAGGTGGCCGGCGAGCGAGTCGGCCCGCTGCGCGACAACCTCCGAGCGTCCGGCTGGACGACGCGCGCAGATTTTCGGGCGCACGGCCAACGCTGACGCGCGACGAACTGATCTAGCGGTGTCATCACCTGTGATGGAGGACCGTTTCGTTTCAGAGCGCGCGCGGGGGCGTAGCTCCGGGGTCACGCCGTGCAAATGAGCGGTCCCAGGTGAACGCGGTAGCCGGCTAGCCCGACCGCCGTGCTGCGTCGCCGGGATCCGGGGCGTTACGCGGGCGCAAGCCTTGCTTGGCGCTGCCACCATGACTCACTCGCTTCATGCACGTTGTTTGCTTCTCGCTGCGGCTGCCCTGACCTCGTGTGCCGGAGATCGAGATCCCGCTGGTGACGGCGAGGACGACCGGTTCACCGGATCGGATGGTAAGGGTGACGGCTTCAGCTTCAACGAGCCGCAGGTCAATGCCGTGCTCGGGCTCGCCAACGAGCTCGACGAGGCCGGGCTGCAGGCGATCGGCATGGCGTCCGCTGCCAGCAGCCAGCTGGTGAAGTACCGCGCCGGTGCCGATGCTGAACCCGGCACCCTCGACGATCAGACGATCGATTCGATGGCCGAGCTGGATATGATTCCGTTCGTCGGCCCGGTCGCGCTCGATAGCTTGTTGAGTCATGCCGAGACGGCCGGACTGATCGACCCAGCAGGGCTCGGCCGTCACGACGTCTCGGTGCTCGTGCCGCTCCCCGAACCGGGAGGCGATCTGCCGTGGGCCGCAACGATGCCCGCGCTCGGGGGCGAGCTGGTGCCACGGGCCGTGTTCGATCAGATCGGTCTCTCGCTGATCAGGGACATCGACGAAGCCGATGAGCACGCCGCACTACGCGTCGTGGGGGTGCGATTCGA
>JBFWXW010000033.1:0-70110 GCA_050187075.1 Kofleriaceae bacterium
CCTCGAGCTCGCACGCGCGAGCAACGTGACAGCGAAGGCAGCGACCGTGTTGTGCCCCGACGACGGCACGAAGCTCGACACGCTGGTCGGGCTTCTGCGCGGTGGCCTGCGCACCGGCGCCGCGCCCCGCCCCGACCTGCCGCCTGCCCACGATGTGGTGATCCGGGATCCGATGATGCGGCGGCTCCATACGCTGATCGAGCGGGTCGCCGATACCGCGATGACGGTGCTCGTGCTCGGTGAGACGGGCGTGGGCAAGGAGCTGGTGTGCGAAGCGATCCACGCCAGGTCGTCACGCCGCGATCGCCCGCTGATCAAGCTCAACTGCGCTGCGCTTCCTGAAAATCTGCTGGAGAGCGAGCTGTTCGGTCACGAGCGCGGAGCGTTCACCGGCGCCGACCGCCGCAAGACCGGGTATTTCGAGGCTGCGGACGGCGGGACGCTGTTCCTCGACGAGATCGGTGAGCTGCCGCTGTCGCTGCAGGCCAAGCTGTTGCGCGTGCTCGAGCGCAAGGTGATCACCCGCGTCGGTGGCACCGTCGAGGTCGCGACCGATGCACGCGTGATCGCCGCGACCCATCGCGATCTCGACGCCGACGTCCGTGCCGGACGATTCCGTCAGGATCTCCTGTTCCGGATCAGCGGCTTCACACTCGTGGTCCCGCCGCTGCGCGATCGCGCCGGCGAGATCGCCCCCCTCGCAGAATACTTCGCGCGAACCACTGCGCAGACCCAGGGCCGGATCACGCCGGTCCTGTCCGACGAGGCAAAGGACGCGCTGACCAGCTACGCGTGGCCCGGCAACATCCGCGAGCTGCGCAACGCGATCGAGCGCGCGCTGGTCTTGTGCGGCGACACGATCACGATCGCCGATCTGCCGGAGAAGCTGCACGACGCATCCAACCGCGTGCGACCGACGACGGTCTCGGCCGACGTCCGCGGCCACCTCGCCGACGTCGAGCGCTCGGCCATCGTGAATGCGCTCGACGCCGAGGGCCAGAACCAGACCCGCGCGGCTCGCCGGCTCGGGCTATCGCGGCGCGCGTTGATCTACAAGATGGAGAAGTACGGGCTCAAGGCGCCGCCGAGTCGCGGCGATACCGGCGGTAACTGAGGCTCTGAGCGCACTCATGACACCGACTGCGACACGCTCGTGGCCAGCGCTACTCGGCGAAGTAGACCTCGGCTGACTGTGACCAGCCCCAGTCAGCCTTGCACCCGCCGCCTGGCGTGGAGCGGGCGGAGTGAACCATGAGATGAGCGGACCTGGCGCTGCCATACGCCTGCCGCGGCCAGGTCAGCGTCGTCGAAAACGTCGCATGGAGATCTCCTGGAGCTCTGGTCACGGGGATACACGTGTACGTCCACTCTGGCGGAGGCGGCGGTGTCGCTGTTGGAGAACGAAGCGGTCCAAGGAGCTGGCCGATCTGGACGCGATCACCAGATCCAAACATCTGGCCCGACAGTGGGCGAGGATCGTCGTAGCTCGCAACGGAACAGGGCGTTTCGTCGAGCAATCGTATCCCGACGTGGATGAACGCGTCGTCGCAGCTGGCTGGCTCCACCGGCTCGCAGCTGCCAAAGCTATTGTCCGATGTGATCTCAGCGCCGGGGAACGGAACACCGTGCAGCCGCCGCCCGGAAATGCTGTCTGCTCCATCGGCAAGCTGAGCCTCGGCGAGCTCGCTGAATTGCACCGGGATGGTTTCGCCGTGGACGTTGACGATGTCGAAGTGAAGATGTGGCCCGGTCGAAAAGCCGGTATTGCCGGATCGTCCGATGGGGGTTCCTCGACACACCGAGTCACCCACAGCAACGTCGACGCCGTTGGTTTGCAGGTGGTAGTAGCGACCGAGCGTGCCGTCGCCGTGGTCGATGATGATGTAGTTGGCGTCAACTGCGCAGGCGGCGATCCCGCATCCAGTCGAGGAATCGGAGCGGGTCGCGATAACTCGTCCAGAACGTGCTGCGAGGACCGTGGTTCCGATCGGAATTGGAAAGTCGACGGCGTAGGCCTGGGTCCCGTTGTGGGACAGATCGCCGTGAAACACCTGGCTGAGCGTGATCGTCGTGCCCGACTCGAACGGCATGTGCACGACTCGGTTGGCGTGCCACAGATCGCCCTTGCCTGCGCCGTCGACCTTTTCGTCGAGCACCGATGCGCCCTGGCCACATGCGGTGACCCCAAGGGTAGTGGTCAGGAGCACACTTCGAAGCATCCGAAGAGCTCGTGCACCACAAATGCCAAGCCGAACCACGTCCGATCCGCGTGCTTCGTGCCGAACGCTGGCGCACCGACCGGCAACTCGACCAGTCACGCAACCCGGACGACACACCCGCTGACCGTCGCATGTTCGGACACTCGAAATAGATCGAGGAACGGTCTCCCCGCCGAGACGGATGGGAGCGCGCTCGGACCCATGGAGCGATGCTCTGTGATGCGTCGACCGCGCTGCAATAGCTGGTTCGCGTTCGCGATACGTGCGTGGCTCCTGACCAGGGTAGGCGGAACACCAGCTCGACCTGGGCGAGCGTGGCGCGCGGGAGGTACAACCAGCTCGAACGCGCTTTCACTCGGAGATCATCATGTCGCAACTCTCGAATGCTTCGATCAAGGTGTTCTCGTCGAGCTCCGCCGTCGTTCGTTACCAGGTTCGCGACGTCGAGCGGGCGGTCAGCTTCTACACCCAGCATCTGGGATTTCAGGTCACCCAGCGATCGGGCCCGGTGATCGCGATCGCCTCGCGCGGCGACCTCCACGTGATCTTGAGCGGTCCGGACAGCTCCGGGGCGCGGCCAATGCCCGACGGGCGCACGCAGGAGCCGGGTGGGTGGACCCGGATCGTGCTCTATGTCGACAGCTTGGAAGCGACGACGGCGGCGCTGGACCGAGCGGGCGCCCGGTTCCGCAACCAGGTCGAGACCGGACCCGGCGGCAAGCAGATCCTGATCGAGGATCCCGACGGCAATCCGATCGAGCTCCACGAACCACCGCGCAGCTGACGACCGCATGACCGAGCCCGATGAGGCACAACCGGCTACGGACTCGCACACGACGCTGCGCGAGCTCGCGCTGCTATTTGGCAAGCTCGGGCTGATCGCGTTCGGCGGCCCCGCCGCGCACATCGCGATGATGGAGGACGAAGTCGTGCGCCGGCGCGGCTGGATGACGCGCGAGCGGTTCCTCGATCTGCTCGGAGCGACGAACCTGATCCCCGGACCCAACTCCACGGAGCTGGCGATCCATATCGGTCACGCGCGTGCACGGTGGCGGGGGCTGGTCGTCGCAGGCGCGTGTTTCATCATTCCGGCAGTGGTTACCGTGACCGCCCTTGCATGGATCTATGTCCGGTATGGATCGCTGCCCGAGCTGACCGGCGTGATGTACGGGATCAAGCCGGTGATCATCGGCGTCGTGGTCCAGGCGTTGTGGGGGTTGGGCAAGACGGCGGTGAAGACCCCGTTGCTCGGCGCGATCGGTGTGGCGGCATTCGCAGCGAACCTTGCCGGCGTGGGCGAGCTAGCGGTGATCGCGGCGGCCGGCGTGATCCTCGCGGCCGGACGGGCCGTCCGTGGCGGTGCTGCCGGCGCGTGGATTCCGCTGCCGCTCCTCGGTGCGAGTGCCACCAGCGCCACCGCCGCAGCCAGCACGTCGTTCGGGCTGTGGCCGCTGTTCTGGGTGTTCCTGAAGGTCGGCTCGGTGCTGTTCGGAAGCGGCTATGTGTTGCTCGCGTTCCTGCGCAGCGATCTCGTCGATCAGCTTCACTGGCTCAGCGAGGCCCAGCTGCTGGACGCCGTCGCGGTCGGCCAGATGACGCCCGGCCCCGTGTTCACCACGGCGACGTTCATCGGCTATGTCCTCGGCGGCATCCCCGGTGCCGCCGTCGCCACGCTAGGAATCTTTCTCCCCGCGTTCGTGTTCGTCGCGATCAGCGGCCCGCTCGTGCCTCGACTGCGGCGCTCACCAACCGCGAGCGCGATCCTCGATGGCGTCAACGTCGCGTCGCTTGCGGTGATGGCTGCGGTCACGCTCCACCTCGGCCGTTCCGCGATCATCGACGTGCCGACTGCCATTCTCGCGGTAACCAGTGCGATCGCGCTGATCCGTTTCCGCGTGAATTCGGTGTGGCTGGTGCTCGCTGGGGCCCTCGCCGGGGCGGCGCTGTCCTACGTGTGACCGAGACCAGGGCGCCGGTTGTCGACGACCTCGCCAGATCGTCAGGACGTCATCCGAGCGAGCTCCTCATCCGACAGCGCGATCCGGCGCGCCTCCCAGTTCTCCTCGAGATGCTCGACCGAGCTGGTGCCCGGGATCGGGAGCATCACCGGCGAGCGTGCGAGCAGCCACGCGAGCGCGATCTGCGACGGCGACGCGCCGCGCTCGTCGGCGATCTTGGCGAGCGCCGCGTTCTGCTGGCCAACGGTTCCGACCGCGAGCGGGAAGAACGGCAGGTACGCGATGCCGCGCGCCTGGCACAACGCGAGCACCGCCTCGGGCTCGGCGACCTCGGAGTGGGTGACCTTGGCGAGCATGCCGCCCGCGCCACCGGCGCTGAACATGTTCTGCACCGTGACGATCGGCGTTCGCGCCAGCGCTGCCTCGACCTGTGAAGCATCGACGCAGCTCAGCCCGATGTGACGGATCTTGCCTTCGGCCTGCATCGCGAGCAGCGCATCGAGCGACTCCAGAAACGGTACGCCCGACCTGCCGATGAACCGCAGGTGCACGAGGTCGAGACGCTCCCGCTTCAGCGTGCGCAGATCATCCTCGGCGCCGCGCCGCAGCTCGTCGGGCCGCGCGGCGGGAGCCCAGCTCTTGTCGGGGAGCCGCTTGCCGCCGAGCTTGGTCGCGATCACCAGATCGCGCGGATAAGGATGCAGCGCCTCGCAGATCAGCCGATTCGCGACATACGGCCCGTAGTACCAGGCCGTATCGACGAAGTTGATGCCGAGCTCGATCGCCCGCCGCAGCACCGCCTTGGCGCGCTCGGGATCTTCAGGCTCACCCCACACGTCCTTGCCGGGGAGCCGCATCGCGCCGTATCCGAGGCGGTTCACCTCGAGGTCGCCGATCCGGATGGTTGCTGGAGGGTGACCGAAGCCGTCGCTGCGCGCGGATGGTTTCATGCCGCTAGCATGCACCCGCTCCGGAACGGCGTGATTGGGCGATGTTGGCTGGGTCACACCGGTTGAAGCTCTTGGCGAACCGCCCCGGCGGGATTCCGACGATCCGGCGAAAGTGCCGATGCAGCTGGCTCTCGTCGCAGAACCCGACCGCCTGTGCAACGTCTGCCACGAGCCCACCGCGCTGCAGGAGCTGCTTCGCCTTCGCGATGCGCGCGTGGGTCAAGTACTCGTAGGGTGGCAGCCCGATCTCTGCGCGAAACGCACGCACCAAATGAAACTTGTCGAGCCCGGCGAACCGCGCGAGCTCGTCGAGCGTGACCTTGTCGGCCAGCGAGTCGTGAAGGAACGCGCGTGCGCGGCGGATCGCGCGCGGCGCACGTTTGCGATCCGCAGCGTCCGATCGAGCTGCATCGGACAACAGCTCGGTGAGCGCCTCGGCGACCCGGGTTGCTCGCTCGATCTCTGGAGCATCAGGGCGAATCAGTGCTGCGTGCATCGCGAACCCGAGCTCGGCGGCTCGATCACCGGGACCAAATCCAGATGATCTGAACTGCACCGGCCCGCGCAACCCCAGTGCGTCGGCAGCCGCCGCCACCATCGCGCTCGTGAACGTCGCGCCCTGGATCGTGAACGGGACGTGGATCCGAACACCGCGATGGACTTCGCCCGGCTCCTTGAGGTTGATCGCACCCGCGACATGCGTGCGAACAGCGCCGCGATACCAACCGTCAAACGCGCCTTCGTACACGACCACCACCACGAACTGCTCGGAGTACGTGGTGCGGATCCGATCTTCGTGCTCGACGCGAAGCATTCCCGCGACCGACGGTGAGTCGGGGCGCCAGAACCGGATCCGCCGGCGATCGTCGTTCGACGCCATGTTCTGGCGACCAGTGTACGCTCGAGCCAGGCGCACAAACTTGGGCGATCTTGACTAGCTCCCGCTCGTCTCTGCACTGCGCATACTTCCAGCCAGTTGCCCTCGCGGCGCCAGTGTCAGCGTCGGCGCACCTGGCTCGCCAATTGTTAAGAACTACACTGGCGGGCTGCCAGGGCCGCCCGGTCCGCTAGACAGAGACGACCAACCGGGCACACTGGTGTGGTTCAGCGATGTGGTTGATTCGCACCGCCTTGCGTCGTCCGTACACGTTTGTCGTGATGGCGATGCTGATCGCGTTTGGCGGCGTCTACTCGATCAAGAAGACGCCCACCGACATCTTCCCGAACATCGACATCCCGGTGCTGTCGGTGATCTGGAACTACGGCGGCCTCCCGCCGGAGGAGATGGAGAAGCGAATCGTCAACAACTTCGAACGATTCGTCACCACCATCGTGGCCGACATCGATCACATGGAGAGCCAGACCCTGACCGGCAAGGCCGTGATCAAGATCTATCTCCAGCCCGATGCGAACGTCGAGCAGGCGATCGCGCAGGTCACCGCCGTGAGCCAGAGCGCGGTGCGGCAGATGCCCCCGGGCGCCTCGCCGCCGCTGATCATGCGCTACAGCGCGACGAGCGTTCCGATCATGCAGATCGCGCTCGAGACCGACTCGCTGTCGGAGCAGCAGCTGTTCGACTACGGCATCAACTTCATCCGATCGGAGCTGGTCACCGTTCCGGGCACGCAGATTCCGTATCCCTACGGCGGCAAGCAGCGCCAGATCATGGTGGACATCGATCCCCGGCGGCTGCATGCGTCGGGGCTGTCGCCGCGTGACGTCCAGGCGGCGCTCGCCGAGCAGAACGTGACCTTGCCGGCGGGCACGGTGAAGATCGGCACCAACGAATACCCGGTCGTGCTGAGCGCATCCCCGGCGACGCTCGACGAGCTCGCGGCGCTGCCGATCAAGACGGTCAACGGCACCACGGTGTACATCCGCGACGTCGCCAACGTTCGCGACGGCAACATGCCGCAAACCAACATGGTGCACGTCGAAGGCAAGCGCTCGCTGCTGATGACGATCCTGAAGAACGGCGATGCGTCGACGCTCGACGTCACCGACGCGATTCGCAAGGCGTTACCGCGCGCCCTCGACCGGCTGCCCAAGGAAGCGCAAGGCAAGCTCCGGGTCAAGGTTCTGTTCGATCAATCGGTGTTCGTGCGCGCGTCGATCGACGGCGTCGTGCACGAGGCGATCGTCGCCGCCGTGCTCACCGGCCTGATGATCCTGATGTTCCTCGGAAGCTGGCGCTCGACCTTGACCGTCGTGATCAGCATCCCACTGTCGATCCTGTTCTCGATCACCGTGCTGCACGCGCTGGGCTACACGCTCAACGTCATGACCCTGGGTGGTCTCGCGCTCGCGGTCGGCATCCTCGTCGATGACGCCACCGTCGCGATCGAGAACATCCACCGCAACATCGGCCAGCGCAAGCCGTTCGTCCAGGCGATCATGGACGGCGCGCAGCAGATCGCGCTGCCCGCGTTCGTGTCGACGCTGTGCATCTGCATCGTGTTCGCGCCGATCGCCATGATCACCGGCGCGGCGAAGTCGCTGTTCGTGCCGATGGCGCTCGCGGTGGTGTTCGCGATGCTGATGTCGTACGTGCTGTCGCGAACCCTGGTTCCGACGATGGTGCATTACCTGCTCGCGCGCGAGGCGATGAGCCATCACGCACCGAACCGGTTCACCGCGGCGTTCGAGCGCGGGTTCGAGCGGCTGCGAACCTCGTATGGACGCTGGCTCGCATGGGCCCTGCAACACCGTGCGTTCGTGGTGGTGACGTTCCTGGTGTTCGTGGCCGGCTCGCTCGCGCTGTTTCCGCTCGTCGGCCGGGATTTCTTCCCCACCGTCGATGCGGGCTTGATCAAGCTGCATGTGCGCGGGGTTCCGGGCACGCGCATCGAGGAGACCGAGAACCGGATCGCCGAGATCCAGCGCACGATCCGCAAGGTGATCCCGGCCAGCGAGACCGAGACCGTGATCGACGTGCTCGGTACCCCGTACTCGGGCATCAACCTGTCGCTCAGCGAAGGCGCGCTGGTGTCATCGGCGGATAGCCAGATCCTGATCGCGCTGAAACCAGGCCACCGGCCGACGGCGGAATACCTGCGCGAGCTGCGCACCGCGCTACACCGCGAGCATCCGGAGACCACGTTCTTCTTCCTGGCGCCGGACATCTCGACGCAGGTGCTCAACTTCGGGCTCGCGGCACCGATCAATATTCAGGTCGTCGGCCCGATCGGCAGCGAGGACAAGACGCTCGCGATCGCAGAACAGCTGATGGCGGAGGTGCGCAAGGTTCCAGGTGCCGTGGACGTGCACCTCGCGCAGGTCGAGCGAGTTCCCCAGCTCCAGATCGCGGTCGATCGTACCCAGGCGCAGCGCGCGGGGTTGAACGAGCGCGAGGTAGCCAGTGACCTGCTGGTCTCGCTGTCGTCGAGCGGCCAGGTTGCGCCGTCGTACTGGATCGACAAGCGCGGCGTTCAATACGTGGTCTCGGTACAGACGCCGCAATACGAGATGGACTCGCTCGACGCCGTCCGCGCGACGCCGATCTCGACGCCCGATGGCCGCACGCAAACGCTCGGCAACCTGTCGACGATCAAGCGCGACTACGGTTCCGCCAACATCACCCACTTCAACATCGCGCGCACGTTCGACGTCCAGGCCAACATCGACGGGACTGACCTCGGCTCGGTCGCGGACGCCGTCAACGAGGTCGTCGCGAAGGCGCGGGCCAACGCGCCCAAGGGCGTGCGGATCGCCGTGAAGGGTCAAGCCGAAAGCATGGACAGCTCGTTCAGCGGGCTCAGCCAGGGGCTGATCTTTGCGATCCTGCTGGTCTACCTGCTGCTGGTGGTGAACTTCCAGTCCTGGCTCGACCCGTTCATCATCCTGATGGCGTTGCCGGGCGCGCTCGCCGGCATCCTGTGGATCCTGTTCATGACCGCGACCACCGTCTCGGTGCCGGTGCTGATCGGCTCGATCATGTGTGTGGGCGTCGCGACGGCAAACAGCGTGCTCGTGGTGTCGTTTGCCAACGAGCAACGGGTCTCGCGCGATGCGCGGGGCGCAGCACTTGCCGCCGGCATGACCCGATTGCGGCCGGTGATGATGACCGCCCTTGCTATGATCATCGGCATGGTGCCGATGGCGCTCGGTCTCGGCGAAGGGGGCGAGCAGAACGCGCCGCTCGGGCGCTCGGTGATCGGTGGCCTCGCGATCGCGACGGTGACAACGCTATGGTTCGTGCCCGTGATGTACAGCCTGCTCCGGCGCAAGCAGCCGCGCAAGATGGAGGCACTTCTGCAGTGAGTACTACCCCGGAACAAGACGATCTCGGCTTCGCGCTTCCCGCCCCCGCCAAGGCTTCGCGGGTGCGCGTGCTCGTGGCCGTGGCGATCGTGGTGGGCGGCGGGTTTGCGTTCGGTTATCTCCAGCATCACAACAACGAGTCCGATCATGGCGTTCCGGTGGGCTCCGATCCACGAGCCGTGCGGGTCGAGGTCATCAAGGCCAAGGTGCTCAGCAGCGACCGCGCGCTCGCCCTCCCCGGCGTGGTGAAGGCGTTCGAGGAGACCAAGATCTACGCGCGCACGACGGGCTTCGTCCGGAGCTGGACGGTCGACATCGGTGACAAGGTCAAGGCCGGTCAGCTGCTCGCCGAGATCGACACCCCCGAGCTCGCCGCCCAGCTCTCGCAGGCGCGCGCGCAGCTCGCGCAGGCACGGGTCGCGGTGAAGCAAGCATCGGTGCAGCGCGATTACTCGAAGTCCAACACGTCTCGGTTCGAGACCCTTGCCGATCAGAACCTGGTCGCACGTTCGCAGGTCGAGCAGACCCAGGCCCAGGCGGCGACCGACCAGGCCGCGGTGGCGTCGGCTCAATCGAACGTCGCGGCGCAGGAGGCCAACGTCCGCCGCTTGCTCGAGCTGCAGTCGTTCGCGCGCGTGGTCGCACCGTTCGCGGGTACAGTCACGACGCGTTCGATCGATCGCGGTGCGCTGGTTCGCGAGGGCGATCCGACGCCGTTGTTCACCCTGGTCGCGATCGATCCGGTGCGCGTGTTCATCGACGTCCCGCAGTCGATCGCTCCGAGCGTGAAGGCGGAGACGCCCGCGACGATCACCGTGCGCGAGTACGGCAGCCGTCAATTCACCGGCAAGGTGACGCGGGCCGCCGGTGCGCTCGACCCAGAGCTCCACACGATGACCACCGAGATCCAGGTCCCCAACCCCGACGGTGCGCTGCTGCCGGGCATGTATGTCAATGCGTCGCTCACCCTGCCCGTTCCGCATCGCACGCTCGAGATTCCGTCGACCGCGCTGTACAACGATTCGCAGGGCCTGCGCGTCGCTACTGTCGATGCCGCGGGCAAGGTGAAGTTCGCGCCGATCACGATCGAGCGCGACACCGGATCGGCGCTGCAGATCGCGACCGGGCTCACCGGTGACGAATCGATCATCAAGATCGCGGTGCCCACGCTCGCCGACGGCGACGTCGTGGATGTTGCGAAGTAGCAGCTACCGGCCGACCTCGATCGGGTTGTAGCGCTCCACGAGCTTCTCATCTGCCGTGCCGCCGGTGATGAGGACGGTGCCGTCACAGAGCAGCACGGCTTGGTGACCAGCGCGCGGAGTGGACAGGTTCGCCGTGCGAAGAACGCTTATCGTGCTGCTGGCAACCCCAACATCGACGATGAACGCTGTATCGAGCGGAGGACCGCCGGCATCGCGGCGACCACCTGTGAACAGGATCCGGCCATCGGGAAGCCTGGTCTCCGTCATATCGATAGCACCGAGCTCGGCCGCCAGCTCTGGAAGTTCCTCGTCCGGATCTTCCACCAGCGAGAATCGCTCGATCGTGGTGACTGCCTGGCCCACGGTGTCGACGCCGCCGATGATCACCACGCTGCCATCTCGCAGCAGCGGTGCGTGGTGTCGGGACCTGGGAGCCTTCAGCACGACCGCCGGCTCCATCTCGTCGGCAGGAACCCGCGTGGACGTTCGCCGGTATGGTTCGACGATCTCGATCTGATCTACCGTCGCGCCGGCGGAATCCACACCGCCAGCGACCAGGATCGGGGCACCGGGATCCGTTCCTAGACGAGTCGCGGTGTGAGACATGCGTGGTGCCAGCATGGATGCGGTCCAGCTGTCGCCAGGCTGGCTGCTACGAAGCCCATAGACGTTCTTGGCGAGCGGATTGTCGGCGCACGTCGTTCCCGCGCACGTGCACCCCGCATCGACGCACCTGCCGCCGATCACGATGATGTCGTCACCCGAGCCTGCGCCAAGGGAGGTCGCAGTTGCCAGAACGCGCCCCATCTCGTGGGGCGCAGCCGCTTGACGAACACCGGAGGCGTCGACGGTCTCCAGCAGCTCCGCGCCAGCTCCTTCGCCGCCGAACACGAGATAACTCGATGCTGCTTCGCGCAGCGCCACCATCTCGCCGGTGCGTGGCGCCAGTGTTCCCGCGAGCGCGCGCGCTTCACCGGTCGCTGGATCGAAGACGTCGACCGTCGTCAGCTCGCCAGTGTTGTCGTGCCCCCCGATGAACAGCCCCATGCCATCGAGCGCGAGTCCATGTCCGTCCTGTCGCGCCGATCGTTGCGGGCGATCGGCGAACGTCGCGATTGTCGAGAAGAACAGGTGCGGAGCTGGATGCGTCTCCGCACTCAACTCGAAGGAGCACGTGCGACCGAACGCAAGCACCCGATCCGCGTCGAACCCGCGCATCTGGATCACAAGATCTTCACCGAATGGAAACTCCGTCAGCTCGATCGATTCGCCACGCGCGTACGACTGACTCTTCACCTCGCGGCCGGAGCTGAGCACCGACAGCTCGATCCGACTGATCGAACCTGCAAATGGGTTCGCGTCCTCGGGAGCGTCATTCTGATCCCGGGCGCTGGGGAGCTCGATCACCGGCTGAAACACCAGCGCCTCATTGCTGCACGCGCCCACCAGAGTGCACGCGAGCGCAGCGAACCTCACCACGAGAACCCCTGGGGTCGCAGCGTCGCCGAGGTTGGCCGATCATCGTCCATCACGGCGGCGGTGATCGGGATCGCGATCGCCGCCGCGATCACCGCGGCGCCAGCGGCCCAGACCCATCGCGATTGATACCAGTGACGCTCGGGCGCGGGCGCGATCAGCGCCGTGATCGCCGACGCCAGCGGTGCGAGATCAGCCACGACGGTCACGGTGCGCCGGTCGCGCTCGCGGCCATCGATGCCGACGAGCCGCACGGTTCCGATGCGGCCGGTCACCTCGGCGATGACGAACGCCTCGGCACTTATCGTGCGCGCCTGGATCAGCAGATCATCGAGCGCAGGTGGCACGAGCGGCGGGTTGGTGGCGGTGATCGTCGCATCCGATGCCAGCTCGACGCGCGCGCCCCATGGTCCGCGGTCGACACAGGTGACGTTGACCCAGTGCGGACCGAGCGGACGCGGGATCCCTGCCCCCGGCATCGCGCTAGCCGATGGCAGCGTCGAGATCACGCCGCCATCGATGGCCACCGTGCAGCCGATCGGCGCCGCGATCACCAGCGTCGCCTTGGGCCGCTCGAGCACCGCGGCACGCGCGCGCGTGAGCTGTTCGACCGCGGTGGGAGAGAACTGTGCGGCATCGAGCACGCGCGTCGGCGCCACCGTCACGGCGTTGACGAACTCATCCCACGAGGTCGCGTCCTGGTTCGCGTGCTTGGCGAGCCCGCGATACAGGAACAGATCCGAGAGCTCGGTCTGGGACAGATCGGCAGCGCCGGTCCTGTCCGCGGCCGCCCGCGCGCTTTCCAGCAGTGCGATCGCTCGATCGAACCTGGCATTCTGGTACTCGGCGATCCCGCGCTGGAGCAGCGCCGCAGTCTCGCGCTCGAGGTGCATCGCCGGCGAACGATCGATGACCGCGGCCCCCGCGGTTCGGGCGGCGGCCTCGACCGGCGCGATGTCGGCACCTGGCGCCCACACGACCACCACGTCGGCGGCCGGCCGCGCACTCGCCATCGCAGGATATCCGGCGGCGACGACGAGAAATGGCAGCAGCCGGTGCACCTGATAGGAGTCTCGACCGGCGTGATGCCCGGGTCAACTCGGGTTTCGGTGCTGTCGGCCTAGGCGCCGGAGGCGCGTGTCCATCCGAGGCCGGGGTCAGCCGATCCAACGTCACAGACGGTTCTCGGTTCCACCGCTATACTCGACGAGATCCGGGGCCCGAAATGACGCGAGAGCTTGGCCGCTACGAGCTGCTTCGACCCCTCGCACGGGGCGGAATGGCGGAGGTATTCCTCGCGCGCCGGCGCGCCGCAGGGGTCGAGAAGTGGCTGGTGGTGAAGCGGATCCGCGCGGAGTGGTCCCGCGATCCGCGGCTGCTCGACCTGTTCGTGCGCGAGGCCCGGCTGTCGATGAGCCTGGCCCACCAGAACATCGTCCCGGTGTTCGATTTCGGCCGGATCGACGATCAGGTGTTCCTTGCGATGGAGCGCGTCGAAGGCAAGGATCTCGGCTCGTGCCTCGCTCGGGCGCAGGCCCGTCCGTTGCCACCCCTGCTCGCGGCGTACGTGGCCGCCGAATGCTGTCAGGCGCTCGACTACGCCCATCGCCGCAAGGGCCCCGACGGCGCGGCGCTCGGTATTGTTCATCGCGACGTCACGCCGCGTAACGTGCTGCTGTCGTGGGCGGGCGAGGTCAAGCTCACCGATTTCGGCATCGCCGCGCTCGCCGGTGATGCACGCGGCGGCGTGCTCGGTACGCCTGCATACATGGCGCCGGAGCAAGCGCGTAACGATGCGATCGATCCGCGGGCCGACATCTATGGGATCGGTCTCGTGCTCCGCGAGGCGCTCACCGGGGAGCGTGCACGGCCGGGCGAAGGCCGCGATGGTCTGGTCGAGATGGCAAAGGCCGGGCGGCTGAAGCCATGGCCGGCAGCGATCACGGGGCCGCTGGTCACGATCATCGATCATGCGACCGCATTGCGGCCCGATGATCGCTATCGCGACGCGCGCGCGATGCTCGCCGATCTTGACGCCTTCATCGTGTCGGAGCGAGCGGCCACCCGCAGCGAGACGCCCTCGCAGCTCCTCGCGAGCTGGCTCACGGCCATCTGGGGCGATCAGCGCGACGACGCCGATGGCGACACGGGCGATGGCGATCGCGATGACAGCGTGTCCGGCTCGCACCTGGTCAGCTTTCTCGACGACGGCGTGCTCGACGTGATCGGCACCGGAACGGCTCGATCCCTGCTGGTCACAGTCGCCGATGGTGCAGCCGACCGCGAGCGACCTGCGGCGTCGAGGCTCGATCTACCCCACGTCCCGGAACCGCCGCCGAGCCCCCCGCGCGCGCACCGAGTCGCCACCGCGATCATCGTCGTGGCGCTCACCGCGCTGCTCATCGTGGCAGTGATCATGGCCAGCCGGCCGCCCGACCCGCTTCCCGATGCCAAGGCGCCGGTGGCCGCCGCCGAGCTGGGTGACGCGCCTCGCTCGATGCAGCACGATGCGACGAGTGAGCACGGCGTGGCGCACGACGCTGCGGCATCGGGCTCCGAGCTGCGCGAGACGCCCGATGTCGCTCCGCCCGCAGATGCTGGACGTCCGCATGTGGTCCCTGCGGAACCGCGGCCCCGGCCCGCTCACCCCGCGAGCGCAACGCCAGCCACCGTCGCGACCACCGGATCCGCCGGCTCTGCGGCCGCGCTCCCCCTCCGCGCCGTCACGATCCACGCGGTGCCGTGGGCTCACTTCACCGTCGACGATGCGGCGACGATCTACGAGACTCCCAGGACCCTGCAGCTGTCGCCGGGCAGTCACAAGGTTCGGTTCACCAACCCCGTGCTCGACGTCCAGCGCGACGTCACGATCGACGTGCCCGTGGATCGCGACATCAAATGGGTCGAGCGATTGCGCTAACGAGTCTCGGCGGACCGTCGATCGGCATCACGGGGCTCGCCGTCGAGCGCGATGTTCTGTGCCGCGGCTGGTAGTACCACCTCCCCGTCGGCGCCGATCGTATTCACCGCGGGCAGCGCTCCGGTGGAACCGGTGATCAGCCGTGCCCCGCGCTTGAACGTGAACCACGACCACGCCCAGTTGAACATCACCAGCACCCGGTTGCGAAAACCGATCAAGAACATGATGTGGACCACCCACCACAACAGCCACGCCGCGAGCCCCGAGCGCGCGAACCGCTTGGTCGCGATCACCGCGTCGGCGCGACCGATCGTCGCCATGTTGCCCTTGTCGCGATAGCGAAACGCGCGGCGCTCGGCGAACGTGCCCCGCTCCGCCTTGATGACCCTGGCAACGTGTTGCCCGCCCTGCAGCGCACCCTGCGCGACGCCGGGCACGGTGGTTCCGGTCGACGCCATGTTGGCAAGATCGCCGATCACGAACACCTCGGGATGGCCCGGGATCGACAGGTCCGGCAGGACCTGGACACGACCGGCGCGATCGAGCGGCGCGCCGAGGTCCTTCGCGATCGGCGACGCTTGCACGCCGGCCGCCCACAACACCGTGCGGGTCGCGATTCGCTCCTCGTGGTCGCTGCACTTGACCGTGACGCCATGTTCGTCGATCGCGGTCACCATCGTGTTGACCCGCACCTCGACCTGGCGCCGCTCGAGCGAACGCTGCGCGGCGAGCGACAACTTCGGCGGATATGTACCGAGCACGCGATCGTTGGCCTCGAACAGCAGCACCCGAACCTGCGTGGGATCGATGCTGCGAAAATCGCGCGCCAGCGTATGCAACCCGATCTCGGCGAGCGCACCCGCGAGCTCGACGCCGGTGGGGCCCGCACCGATCACCGCGAACGTCAGCCACTCGCGCTGCGCGGCAGGATCGGACTCGCGCTCGGCGGCTTCGTACGCGGTGAAGATCCGGCGGCGGATCTCGAGCGCGTCCTCGACCGACTTGAGCCCCGGAGCGAGCGCGGCCCACGGCTTGCCGAAGTACGAGTGCGTCGCGCCGGTCGCGACCACCAGGTAATCGTAGGTGAGGGTTCCATCGTCGATGACCACGGTTCGCGTCGCCACGTCGATCGACCTGGCCTCCGCGAGCAGCACCCGGATGTTGGGCTCATCGGGGAACACGCCCCGAATCGGGTACGCGATGTCGCTCGGATTGAGCGCCGCGGTTGCGACCTGGTAGAGCAGCGGCTGAAACAGATGGTGGTTGCGCCGATCGATGAGCGTGACATTGACGTCGGCGCGCCGGAGCCCGCGGGCAACGGCGAGTCCGCCGAATCCACCACCAATGATGACTACATGCGGCCGCCGCGACATGGTCGTTCGATGCGTCTCCTTCGCCGCCGGATTCAGTCCACCACCATCACCTCGCGACCGTAGCATGGTCATTCGGGAGTCCGATTCGCCAGGGTCCCATCGCGACGCCAACGCTCACTGGGCTCGGGGGAGCGCCTGGACCGCGCGCCGACACCCGGCGAAACGGCCGCGGCGTGGCCTCGATCGCGATCTCGTTCTCACCGAGCGAGCCGTCGGTGGTGAACACCACGGTGGTCCACTCAGGGCCCACCTGTGCGCGTGTCACCTCGCCGCCATTGCACAGCACGCGAACCTCGATGGTCTCGCCGGGCGCGACGTTGCCGGCGAGCGGAATCTCCACGCGATGTGGCTCGGGCATCAGGATCGGGAGCAAGGCTTCAGCTCGCTCCGCGGTGGTCCACCGCCAGGGCTTGCCGGCGGTCGGAGCACGTTGCGGAGGCCCAAACCCGTCGAGCAAGAACCTGCCGCCGCTGGCGTCGGTCAGGTTCCATGTGGCGGTCGCGCGGCGATAGCTGCCATCCTGGTAGCCAAGCACGCCGGGGACCAGCGGATAGCTGCCAACGGTGGCGTCCCAGCGCTGAACCTCGACACCGTGCTCGATCGCGAACCACAAGCTCGCGGGCAGCTCGAACGGATTACCGATGACCGCATAGATCGGACGCGCGACCCACGACAGCGGTGCCGGTACGTCGCGACAACACGTCGGTATGTTGTCACGGCCGGCGGGGCGCCCGAGCGATAGCCGGCTCACCCACACCAGATTCCATCCGACGAGGAACCCGAGCACGACCAGCGTGACCGCCTGCTCGGCGATCGCACGCCGAGTCGATCCGGTCGGCACCGGGCGTCCGCGAAGCCGTGACCACCAGCTCGCGAGTCGCGGCACGAGCATGACGTGCACGACGCGCAACAGCACCGCAAGCCCGACGACCAGCGACAGTGTCACCGAGCACATCCGGCGCTGCCCGAACGAGGCACCGCTCCACCACTCGTAGGTCACCGCGTTGATGTAGACCTGCCCGCTCACGACCAGCAGCATCGCGACGCACACCAGCCGCACGTGCTTGCCGAGCCGCGGCCCCGTGATCGTCCCGGCGACGAGACCGATGACCGCGAGGTACGCGATCGGATGCGTCGACAGCCAACCATTGCGCGCCGAGAACAACAGCTCGAGCACCATCGGATGGCCGTAGCGCATCTGCCCCGGCCCCTGCGGGGTGGTCAGCCACGAACCGTACATCTCGTTCCACACGTAGAACTGCGGCGTATGCAGCGCGATCGCGATCGCCAGGCTCGCCGCGCCGCGTGCGAGCAGCCCGACCACCGCGCGCGCGTCGCGTTCGCGGATCCGCTGCGCTGCGAGGATCGCGAGCTCGAGCGCGACCACGATGCCCATGGCCAGATCCTGGATCCGCACCATCGCGGCGATCCCGAGCAACACGCCGAGCCAGAGGAATCGACGCCACCGCAGGTCTCCGAGGCTCACGGCCCACAGCCCGAGAAACCCTGCACACGCCGCGGCGTCCATCGCATGCGCGTAGCTCGGCATGAACGTCGCGTAGTAGGTCAGCGAGGTGCCGAGCAGCACCGCGATCGCGGCCCACACCGACGCCCAGCGGCCGCCGATCAAGCGATAGGCGACGAGCAGGCCGAGTGCGATCGCTAGCCACGCAAACACCACGCTCGACGCAAACAGCACCCGCTGGTGAAACAGCGTGTAGCCGTGGGGCTGAATGTCGGCACCCAGTGCGTTCGCGAGCACCGCACCGCCGTGGGCGAGCGCAAGGATCGGCGCCCACACGAGCGAAGGTCCGATCTGTTGCATCACGTTCTTTCGGCCGGTGACGGTCACCGGCTGCCGCCACGGATCGCCGAACTGCGCCAGGTCGTTGTCGAAGTTGAAGTCGCGATCGAACACCACCGAGCGGGTGATCAGAAAGTGCATGTGGCCGTCGCCGCGCGCGATCACCGGGCGATAGACTCCGTCGCCGCGCGGTGCCTCCGGCTTGCGATCGAAGTTGTCGTTGCCGCAGTACATGACTGCGGTGACCAGGGCGGAGATCACCAGCAGCGCGCTGGGCACGCGGCCGAGCGCGCCGACGATGCGTCGACCCAGCGCGATCAGCTTCCGCACCATCCCGGCCACGCTACCAGTGTTCGATCCGCCGTCCAACCGACATGGTCGTCGACGAGCGCGCGCTGGCTGGGCGCTGTACAATGCCCACGCGCGTGGCGAAGGTCTCCCGTCTCGGATCGCGGCTGCGTTCGATCGCTCGCTGGCTGTTACCCAGCGTCGTGGCGGCCGCGTCCGGCGCGCTTGCGTGTGGGCTGATCGAGGGCATCGGCGGTGGCGTGCTGCCACTCGCGGTCACCGTCGGGTACGCCGCGTTGATCATCGTGCCGCTGCTCGTGGCGATGAGCGTCCTTGCGCGTGCGCTCGCGGCCGCCTGGCGCATGGAGCCGGCGTGGCACGGCGATCGCGGCGATGACAGCGGGCCGGCAGTTGCCGGCTGGCTCGCGACGCTGTGCATCAGCGTGGTCGTGCTGGCCTGGACCGGGCACGCAACCACGTGGTGGCTAGCGTCGGGCACGCAGTTCAAGCCCGCGCCGGTCGGGCTCGCACAGGCCGGCGTCTCGGTGGTGGTAGCGCTCGCGCTCGTCGCGGTGTCACGCCCGAGCGCCCGCCTGTTCGAACAGCTCGCGAAACGGATCGACACCCGCTGGCGGCAAGCCGGGCACGCTACGTTGCTGCACCCGCGCCGGATCCTGATCGCCACGGCGATCGCGATGACGGTGATCGGCTATCTGACGTGGCGGATCGAGGTCCGGCCGCGCCTCGGGCCGATCGATACCAGCGCGATCGACGCGCCCGTGATCGGCCTCGTCGTCGCGGTTGCCGTGCACGCGGCGTGGTCCAAGCTGCGGCGCATCGCGATCGGTGTGGTCGTCCTCGTGGTGGCGGCGACCGTCACCGCGCTGATCACCAAGACGCGCACGCCCGCGGTGGCGCTCGAGGTGTGGGGCGATCGTCCGATCGCCGGCCTCGCGATCGATGCGCTCTATGACCTCGATGCGATCCGGGCTGCGGTGTCGCTCGAACGGTTTCGCCCGGCACCGCGCCCGGGTGCGCAGCATCCGGACATCATTTTGATCACGATCGACACGATGCGTGCCGATCGGCTGGTGCCGTACGGCGGCTCCGCTCCGATGCCCACGCTCGAGTCGCTGGCGAGCCGCGGCACGGTGTTCGACTTCGCCTATGCCCCGAGCAACGTCACCCGCCGATCGATACCATCGATGGTGATCGGGTTCGCTCCGACGCGGATCAAGGGCCGCGTCGTGAGCTGGGCGCTGCGCGTCGATCCGCGCTACGTGCTGCTCGCGGAGCGGTTGCGCGCCGGCGGCTACGACACGGCTGGATTCATGTGCTGCGACCGGCTATGGGGGCCCGATGTGCGCAGTGGATGGGAGCGCGGCCTCGATCATCTCGTGTTCGAGGCGAGCGGCGGCAAGCTCGCGCGGATGGCGGGTGAGTGGCTGGCGGCACGAGAGGCCACGCCCAAGCGACGCCCGCTGTTTCTGTGGATGCACCTGCTCGAGCCCCACAACTGGACGCTCGGCGTTTCAGAGGCGGCGCGAGCCGAATCAGCCGCGCGGTTCTACGACGCGTCGCTCAGCAGGTGCGATCCGATGCTGGCCGATGTGCTGCGTCCGTTCGAACGTCGCCAGCCCGCCAACGCACCGATCGTGATCGTCACGGCCGATCACGGCGAGGCGCTCGGAGATCACGGCAACCCGTATCACGGCACCGACCTGTACAACTCGCAGCTCCGCATCCCGTTGATCATCCAAGGGCCCGGCATCGCGCAGCAGCGAATCGCGGAGACCGTCAGCCTGGTCGACCTGACACCCACGGTCGTCGAGCTCGCCGGCTTCATCCCGCCGAAGGCCCCGGATGTCGACGGCGCATCGTTTGCGCCACTGGCTACCGGCGGACGCGTGGCCGTCCCAGGGACCGGTACGGCGTTCGCGGCGATGATCAAAGATCGATCCAGCCCCCACGAGATCTTCGCGATCGTTCGGGGCACGTGGAAGTTGATCGAGACCGGCGACGTGCTCGAGCTCTACGACGTGCAGGAGGATCCCAACGAGCTCACGAATCTCGCGTCGCGTCATCCCGAGATCGTGCGCGAGCTGCGGGCACTGCTCGACCAAAAGCGTGCAGCGGCAGCGATCTCACCGTTCGATTGAGCGCACGCGAACCACGATGTGGAATGATTCGGCATGCGGTCGTTCGTCGTGCTCGCAGCCGTGCTCGGGCTGACCGCACCCGCATCCGCACGGACGGTTCATGGGTTGGTGTTCGAGGATCGCAACGGTGATGGCGTGCCGTCGATCGGCGAACCGGGTGTCCCGGGTGCGATCGTGGCGCTCGGCGTCGAGCGCTTCGTGGCAGCCGACCAGCGGGGCGAGTTCACGTTGGAGGTCGTCGAGGGCGACCGGTCGATCGCCTGGGTCCGCGTGCCCGACGGCTTCGTACCCGGTCCGGTGTGGCGGCGCGTCGACCAGGCGCCTCGCATCGACCTGGCGCTCAGGCCGCTGCCCGCGCCGCACGCAGGTCCGGTCAGCTTCGTCGTCGCATCCGATACGCACATCTCACCCAAGCATCCGTTCGGTCTCGATCTGGACCGCGTACTCGACAACGCGATCGCCACCGATCAAGCGCCTGCATTCTTCACGATCCTCGGCGACCTCACCCAGGGCAACGGTGAGGACCAGTTCGACCTCATCGACGCAGCGGTTGCTCAGCTGGACGTGCCGTTCATTCCCGTGCCTGGTAACCACGACTGGTACGACGGCGGCGAAGCCTGGTTCGCGCGGTTTGGCCCCGACAACTACAGCTTCGACATCGGCACGGTGCACTTCGTGGTGTGGAACATGGCGATGGCGGCCGAGGACATCGCCGGTTATCTCGGCGCCGAGCTCGAACGCGTGGCTCCCGGGATGACGGTGGTCGCGATGACGCACGCGCCGCCGGCGCCGGACATCATCGACGTGCTTCGCGATCTCGGCGTGGACTATCTGCTCACTGGTCACACGCATTCGAATCGGGTCGTCGATCACGGCGGCCTGCTCGAGCTCGCCACCGAGCCGTTGCTGATGGGTGGGCTCGATTTCACACCGGCGGGGTATCGCGTCGTCACGATCGATCGTGGCCTGCTCACGGCATATCACCGCAGCGTCGTGGAGCAGCCGTTCGTTTCGGTGATCGCACCGGCGCCGCATCAATGCACCGGTGCGGGACATCCGCTGATCGTTGCTGCCGAGCTCGACGCAGGCTCGGTGTCGGTCACGGCACAGCTCGATTGCGGTACCCCGGTCGCGCTGCGCTATGCCGGCGGCTGGAGCTGGCGCACCGATCTTCCCCCGCTGTCCGACGGCGCTCACACGTTGCGGATCGAGGCACAGTCTGCGAACGGCGAGGTCGCAACACGCACCGTCGCGATCGAGGCCTGCTCGACGACGGAGCCGCCAGCGGCGGGCGAGCCATGGCCACAGCTCGGCGGCAACTCCGGGCACACCGGGGCGCGCGCGACGGAGCTCGCGCCGCCCCTGCAGACGCGATGGACCAACACCGTCGGCGGCCACATCCTGCATTCGGCGCCGGTGATCGCAGATGGCGCGGTGTACGCCGTTGCGACCGATCTCGGTGAAGGCGCCGGCGGTGGCGTGGTGTCGTTCGAGCTCGCGACCGGTGCGCTGCGCTGGCGTGTCGCCACGCCGATGCCGGTCCGCACCGGACCAGTGGTCGTCGGTGATGTGGTCGTCGCCGCCCAGATCGACGGAACGGTCGTGGCAATCGACGCGGCGCGGGGCGAGCTGCGCTGGCAATACGAGCTCGGCGGCGGCGATGCCTCCTCCGGCGTGGCCACGTTCGCGCCTGCCGCGATCGACGGTGACGAGATCCTGATCGGCAACGAACGCCGCGTCGCCGCGATCGAGGCCGCGACGGGTGCACCTGCGCGCACGATCGAGCATGGGATTCCGAGCGCCGGCTTTCCAACGCTGTCGTCGCCCGCGATCGGGGATGGGATCAGCGTCGGCGTGTTCGATCGCGCGGCCGGCGGCGTGGTCGCGCGTGACCGGATGACCGGCAAGCAGCTGTGGCGGCTCGAAGGCGAGCCGAGCTACGGCATCCATGCGTCGCCGGTGATCGCTGGTGATGTCGTGTTCCTCGCCAGTGGTCCGAGCGACGTGATCGCGCTCGAGGCGATCACCGGAGCCGTGCGCTGGACCGTGAAGCTCGATCCCGGCGGATTCGAATGGGGCAATGCGATCGTAGGAACCCCTGCGATCGCCGGCGGCATCCTCGTCGTTCCGACGCTGTACCGCGACCTGGTCGGCCTCGAAGCATCCACCGGAACGGAGCTGTGGCGATTCGCTGGCACGCCGAGCCCGCTACGAACCACGCACTATCGCGGGGCGCGCGAAGCTGGGTTTGCGGCGGCGCCGGTGATCACCGGCGGGATCGTGTGGGCCGCCGATACCGCCGGCGTGCTGTCCGCGATCGAGCTGCGGTCCGGACGCCCGCTGTGGACCACCGAGCTCGGAGCGCCGGTGTTCGCCAGCCTCGCGGTCTCAGGTGACTGGATGATCGTCGGCTCGTATGACGGCACCGTGCATGCGCTGACCCGCGCGCCCAGCGAGCGGCCACCCGCGATCGCGGAGGGCTGCGAGGTGATTGCGCCGAGCGGCTGCTGCGATGCTTCAGGACATCCCGGCGCGCCGACTGGCTCACTCGGGCTGGCGCTCGCAACCTACGCCGGCTTGCGCCGCCGGCGTGGTCGCATCAGTGCGAGCAAGCTGAGCCCGATCGGCAGCGATCCACCGGCTGCCCCGCCGGTATTGCACGCGTAATACGTGGTCAGGTCGGTGCGGCCGCCGTTGGCGCCAAAGCCGGTGCCATCGAGCGCGACCACCGTCGTTCCCGCCGAGTGCTCGAACGTCAGCGTCGCCGACTTGATCCCCTCGCTCTTGGGAAACATCACGACCAGGAACTTCCGCGATCCGCCAGGCGCGATCTCGCCCTCGGGTTGCGTGGCCAGGAAGAACTCGGGACCGGTGGGCGAGCCCTCACCGTTTGGACCGTCGAACCGCGCACCGCTGAGCACGAGCTCCGTCGCACCGCAGTTGCTGATCGTGACCTCTCGACCGATCGTCGCCGCGTCCACGACACCCGGACCGAAATGGACGACCGTGGGTGTAGGGCTCACGCCGGAAGGCAATACGATCGCCGACATCGGGACCTGGTGCTGCATGTCGCCCGGCGCGTTCGAGCTCAGCACGAAGCGATCGGAGATCACACCCTCGCCTTGTCCCGTCACCGACGCGGTCAGGCTCACCGACGAGCCGTGATTGCCTGCGAGCGGCTGGTTCATCACGGTCGTCACGTCGAATGGCGCGTCGGGCTTGGAGACCGACGCGAGCGTGAGCTTGCCTGCCGCGGCCGCATAGACCTGAACCTCCTGGTTGGCCGTCGTACCCGGGCAGATCGGACCGAAATCGACCGTGGCGGGCGCGGTGCCGATCTCGCCGACCAGCGCCTCGCCGGTGACGATCACGTTGCGTACGTTGCCGTTGTTCTCGCGGATCACGAGGGTGCCGAGCTGACCCGATGGGTGCTCGGTGGCCGCCGTGTACTTGAGGCTGAAACTCCCGCTGCCACTGGCGGGAAGCGACATCGGGGTCGTGGGCGTGGTCACGAACTCGAGCTCGGCGCCCACCATGGAGTTGAGCTCGATCTCCTGGATCGTGGTGGCCGCGCTGCCCTGGTTCTGGATCACCACGGTCTTGTTCCCCGGTGCGGTACCGACGAGGGAGTTGTCGAACACGACCGGGCTGGGAGTGACGTGCAGGTCCGATGCGATCCCGTTGCAGTCGTAGCTCACCGACCGCATGATTCCGTTGTTGGCGGAGAACGTGACCGCGCCCGTGTACATCGTGGCACTCGCCGGCTGGCAGAACACCGAACAGTCCTTCGTCGCGCCCGGCGCCAGCTGAAACGCGGACCCCACGGCACAGCCCGACAGCACGAACACGCTACCCGAAGGTGGCGTCTGCGATGGAGTGACCGAGAGCGCGCCGCTTCCCGCGTTGGTGATGCGGATCATCTGGCCGTCGCTCAGATTCGACACCAGCACGTCGCCGAAGTGGATCGTCGTCGTCGGCACGACATCCATTGCGTACTGCTGAGCAACGCCGAAGCCCATCACCGGGATCATCACCGGCGGGGGCACGTACGCGGCGCTGCCGTTCATCGAGTGATACGTGATGGTGATCGGGCACGCGTACTGACCTTGACCCTGCGGAGCGAACACCACCTCGAACGTGTACGACGTACAGAACTGCGATCCGCCTGAGCCTGCCGAACCCGTGCACGTCACCTGCGCGGGCAGATTCTTCGGGTTCACCGAGAATCCCGTGCAGCCCTGCCCCGGCGAGATCTGATCGATGATGTCGGCATCGAAGTCGCCCTGCGTCGTGATGGTGAACGACCACGCCGCCGAGCCCCCGACGTTCACCTGACCGAAGTCATGAGACGTGTAGTCCAGGACGATCGTCGCCTGACTCGTCGACGATAGGTTCACGGTGACGCACGCGGCGATCGTGGCACCGAGCACCACGGCGCACGCCACCAACCGTCGCTTGTTACGCACGACGTGAGGATCGCCGCCCGCCACCCTCGCCGTCAATTCGAGCGAACGTATGAGTCGAGCCTACATGGGGTGTCGAGAAGCATCCTCACACGGTGAACACAGCCGCGCCCCACGTGAATCCCGATCCGAACACCGCGGACAAGATCCGGTCGCCTTTGTTCACCTTTCCTTGCTGGCGCCAGTAGTCGATGGTCAAGGGCACCGTCGCCGCCGTGGTGTTGCCGAACCGTTCGATCGTGTTGAGCACCTTGTCGGGCGGAATCTGCGCGATCTCGACGACCTTCTCGTTGATCCGGAGATTCGCCTGGTGCGGCACGAACCACTGGATGTCATCCCACGCCAGGCCCGTGGTCGACAGCGCGCGCTGGGTGGCCATCACCATCCCTCGCACCGCGTTCAGGTACACCCGCTTGCCGTCCATCTGCGGATACATCTTCTGGTTCTGCTCGCGATCGCGCGCGTCGTAGTCGATGTACGGCAGCTTTGCGATCTCGAAGATCTTCAGATGCAGATCCATCGCGCCGCTGCCGTTGGCGCCCACGGATGTGTACATCACGCCGGCACGTGGATCGTCGGTGTCGATCGGTCCCAGCACCACCGCTCCGGCGCCATCCCCGAACAGCACGGTGACGTCGCGGCCGCGCGTCGTGAAATCGAGCGCGTGGCTGTGGATCTCCGCACCGACCAGCAGCACGCGCTTGTACGTGCCCGCTCGAACGAACGCATCCGCCATCTGCAGGCCGTAGACGAACGCCGAACACTGCTGGCGAATGTCGAAGCACGCACACTGCGTGCGATCGGCGATCCCGAGCTTGCTCTGTAGAAACACCGCGGTGCCCGGGAAGTGCATGTCGGGTGACAGCGTTCCGACGATGATGCAGTCGATCTCCGCAGGTTCGAGGTTGGCGTCGAGGAGCGCGCGCTGGGCGGCGCGAAGCGCGAGGTCGCTGGTCGCCATCGAGCCGTCGCTCGGAACGAATCGCCGCTCGACGATTCCCGTGCGCTTGCGGATCCACTCGTCGTTGGTCTCGATCTGCATCGTGTCGCGGCGAACGTGCCGGTCATCGAGATAGGCGAGCTCGTCGTTGGTGATGACGCGATCGGGCACGTAGCTACCGAGCCCGAGGACCTGGGTGCGAATCATGGTCTCTGGGATATGTCATGTGCGCGGCCGACGACAAGGGCAGCAGACATGACTGGCGCGGCCACCCGGTTTGCGGCAGCCTCCTGCCGTGCGCCGCGTCGTGCTCGTCCTTACGTTCGCGGTCGGGGCGATCGCGTGGCCGGCGCGTGCGACCGACGCCGTGAAGGCACTCCCGGGTTGGCGCGTGTACGACCGCTACTGTGGCCCATGCCACGGCGCGGCCGGCGATGGTCGTGGTCCGGCGGCGCCATACACGACGCCACGACCGCGCGCGTTCGATCAGGGCAACTTCGCGTGGCGATCGACACCGATCGGCCAGCCGCCGACCGACGACGATCTGCGGCTCACGATCCGTCATGGCGCGCCCGGAACCTCGATGCCCGGGTTCGCGGCGGTGCTCGATGGCGAGACCATCGACGAGCTAGTCGCGGTCGTGAAGGCGTTCGCACCGGACACGTTTGCAGCCACGCCCGTCTCGATCCGCCTCGGCGAGCCGCCCGCGCCCGCCCGACAGCGCGGCGCCGAGCTGTGGACACGTTCCGGCTGCGCGGCGTGTCACGATCGTCCGCGCGCCGGTACACCCGACCTGCGAACAACCTTGCTGCATCGACCGCGCACCGACGACGAGCCCGGCACACGGCGAACCGCGATCGCGCTCACGATCGCGACGGGGCTCGGCACGGCGATGCCCGGATACGCGGACTCGCTCAGCACGTCCGACATCTGGGCGCTGGCCGATCATGTGGTGGGTCTCGGCGCGACCTCCACGCCGCGACGCTTCAGCGTGCTCGATGCCAGCGCGATCGCCGCCGACCGCCAGGCACCGATCGAGGTCGGCACCTGGCCCGGCCGAGGTGACGACGGTGCCGTGATGTTCGGGACCGTGGTAGGCGCGCAGGGCCCTCCGCCGTCGAAGCTGCCGGCGGAGCAAGCGTCGCTCGATGCCCGCCGGTGCGGCGCCTGCCACACCACCCAGCTCGATCGCTGGTCGGGCTCGATCCACAACGAGGCCGCGTCGCCTGGATTCCGGGCGCAGATCGCCGGCATGCCGCCGGCGGAGGTCGCAACGTGCCAGCGCTGCCACGCGCCGCTCGCCGAGCAGCTCTCCGACGACGCGTTGCGCGTCCAGGGTGTGCAATGCGCGGGTTGCCACGTTCGCGCCTGGGTTCGCCATGGCCCCGAGCGTTCGGACGCGTCGCTCGCTCCGCTCGATGGCTATCCGCGCACCGCGCTCGCGATCTACGAGCGGGGCGACTTCTGCTTGCCGTGTCATCAGCTGCCGCCGCGCACCGCTGTGGCCGGTAAGCCATTGCTCAACACCTACAAGGAGTGGCTCGAAGGCCCATACATGCGGCGCGGGATCCAGTGCCAGCACTGCCACATGCCCGAGCGCGATCACCGGGTTCGTGGCATCCACGATCCGGCGATGGTGGCGCGCGCGATCTCGCTCGCCACGCGCGCGCACCGCACCGGCTCCAGGGTCACCGCCGTCGCCGAGCTGACCAACATCGGAGCGGGCCACTACTTCCCGACCACGCCGACACCGGCGGTATGGGTGACCATCGAGCTCGTCGATCGTGGCGGCGCCGCGATCGGTGGAGCTCGCGCGACGCTGCGGATCGGCCGCGACATCGCGTACGACACCGCGCGAGGCTGGCAGGAGGTGAGCGACACCCGGATCCGGCCGGGCGAGCGGCGGGTGATGGCGCGCGCATGGTCCGGTGGGCGGACCGACGAGGCCACCGCCGCGCGCGTCACCGTCGAGGTTCACCCGGATGCGTATTACGAGCATCTCTATACGGTTCGCCTCGCGAGCACGCTGCCGGCCGCTCAGCGAACGCTGTACGAGACGGCGCTGGCTCGAGCGACGGCATCGCGCTACGTCGCATTTCGCCGGCTGGTTCCGATCGGTTCGAGCCGGCCGTAGGTTGGTGTAGGTCACGCGACCGCTGGTATTGACGCGAGCCTCCTCGTGCGCCGTCGGCGATCCGCTGGCATGATCGAGGGGATGATCCTCGCGTGTGCTGGCTGCAACAGCCGCTACGACGTCACCGGGCATGCGATCGGACAGCAGTTTCGCTGCCGGTGTGGAGTGATCTCCACGCTGGAGGCGCCGTCTCGACAGGCCGGGATGCTGTCGTGCCCGCGATGCGGTGCAGGCGTGGCTCCGACAGCCAAGACGTGCGAGCACTGCTCGTCCGAGCTGTTGCTGAAAGCGTGTCCGCGCTGCTTGTCCCGGGTGTTTCACGGCCATCATCACTGCCCCGAGTGTGGCACCGAGCTAGCGGTCGCTGCGATCGAACCAACCGCGCACGATCGGCCGTGCCCGCGATGCACGACCGCGATGCACGCTCGTCGAGTGGGAGATATCGCGATCGACGAATGCGCCGACTGTCACGGCCTGTTCCTCGATCAGACCGCGATCCAGCGCGTGGTCACCGACCGCCAGCAAGCGCGTGCGGATGCGCTGCTCGGCTCGCTTCCTGCGGGCGAGATCCAGACCAAGCCTCCCGCAGGCAAGCTCTACGTGAAGTGCCCGGTGTGCTCGACGATCATGAATCGCAAGCTGTTCGCCGCTGGCGCAGGCGTGATCATCGATGTGTGTCGCTCGCACGGCGCGTTCTTCGACGTCGGCGAGCTGCCACGCGTCATCTCGTTCGTCATGAACGGTGGGCTGGAGCGGGCCGAGAAGAAGGAGATCGAGCGCATGCGTGAGGCTGCCAAGCGCGAGCAGGACAACGCGCAATGGGCCGCGATGATGGATTCGCGCGCCACGACGCGTAGCTCCTACGACGCGCCGACGTCCGGCACCGCATTGATCGATCTGCTGGTCTCGCTGTGGCGCTAGCTCGCGGTCTCGCGCTCCTGCTCGCGGTCGTCACGCTCGCCGGTTGCCCCCGCCCTGCCGCGTTGCCACCACCGGAGCCGTTCACGGCCACGCCGCCAGCGCCCGGCGCGATCCGCCTGGTCGTGCTACTCGTGATCGATCAGTTACCGGCATGGTCCTTCGAACAGAAGCGTCCGGCGTTGACCGCGGGGTTCGAGCGGCTGCTGCGCGGCGGCGCGTGGCACACCGGCGACTATCCATCGGCCGCGACCATCACTTCGCCGAGCCACGCGATGCTCGGAACCGGCGAGGCACCGTCAGTGACCGGCATCCTCGCCAACGCATGGTGGGACCGCACCAGCAACGCAACCATCGATAGCGTGCGCGACGCGGATGGTGTGACGACCTCGCGGTTGCGCGTCCCCGGGCTCGCTGACGCACTCGCCGAACGCGGCGCCGGCGGCAAGGCGCTCGGAATCTCGCTGAAGGCGCGGTCGGCGATCTTGGTGCTAGGTCATCACGGGACCGCGATCTGGTTCGATCCCGAGCGCGCCGGGTGGGCCGCATCGCCAGCAGCGCCCGATTGGCTCGACGACTACAACCTTGCGCATCCGATCGCATCGCGACGATCGGAGGCGTGGACGCCGCTCGATCCAGCGCGGATCGCACAGCTCGCGCAGGTTGCCGACGATGCGCCCGGCGAGCTCGGCGATGCAGGGTTCGGTGCGACGTTCCCCCACGATCCCTCCGCAACGAAACATCCGATCGCTGCGCTGCTCGCGACACCCGCGGGGAACGACATCGTGCTCGATCTGGCCACGGCAGCGATCGAGGGTCAGCAGCTCGGTCGCGACGACGTGGCTGACCTGCTCGTGATCAGCCTGTCGGCGCACGATTACGTCGGCCATGCGTGGGGTCACGAGTCCTGGGAGGCATGGGACACGCTGCTCCGGCTCGATCGCAGGCTCGATCAGCTGCTCGCCGATCTCGATCGTCTCGTCGGTGCAGATCGCTGGACGATGATCGCGACCAGCGATCACGGCGCGAGCCCGATGCCGGTCGACCGGATCACGATCTCCCAGCTCACCGATGCAGCGAATCGCGCAGCGTTCGCCGAACGCGGCCCGGGCACGTGGATCTCGGCGATCTACAACCCCACCGTGTATCTGTCGCCCGCGGCGCTCGCACTCGCCAACAAGCCGCGCAGCAAGCTGGTCAAGAAGATCGTCTACGCGCTGCGGTCATTTCCCGGTCTCGCCCGGGTCGAGCGCACCGTCGATGTCGCGGGCAACTGCGGCCAGCGCACCGGCGATACGGCACGGCTATGCCTCGCGGTCGACAAGGAGCGCTCCGGCGAGATCGTGTTCACACCCAGGCCCGGCTGGATCATCGTCGCCGACGACGATCCCAACGCCACGTCTCACGGCTCGCTGCATCCCTACGATCGTCAGGTACCGCTGATCGTGCTCGGACCACGGCGCACGTCACACGCCGCCGCGCACCAGCCCAGCGGCGAGCTCATCGACATGCGGCGAGTCGCCGGCGTGCTCGCGACCTGGCTCGGCGTGGCACCGCTGCGCTTGTCACGCTAGTACGTTGCGCACCGAGCTCTGCACGGTAGACGGCCGGCCAACCGCGCGACAACACAGGAGGGAACACTCCGAGATCTGCAACGCGGAGCTGCGTGGGCCGTAGACCGAGCGCTGTAGCGTGTTCAGTCGAAGTTTTTGGATCGATCGCTGCGACTTTCGGCGAGGCTGCGGGCGTCTAGTGGTCGGAGCCTCCAAATGAGTACCTCGAAACCCTCCTGGGAAACGTTGTTCGAGCTGCTCGGCCCGATCCACGACGACGTGCAACTGTTCGCACGCCGCATCGCGCGGTCGAACGCCGAGGGTGACGATGTGTTCCAGGAAGCCGTGCTCCGGGCGGTGGACAAGCTGCCGGCGCTCAAGGATCGCACGCGGTTCAAGCCGTGGATCCAGAGCGTCGTCGTGTCGGTTCATCGCACGCGCTGCCGCCGCTCGTTCTGGCGGCGGCTGATCTCGAAGGATGACGTTTCGCTTCCCGAGCCCGTGGGTGACGATGGCGCTCGCTGGGCCGACGAACGCGCGAGCGCAAGCCGTGCGACCGCCGCCCTCGCGACGCTTCGGCCCGCGGAACGTGAAGCGATCGTGCTGTTCGAGCTGCACGGCTACTCGATCGAGGAGATCGCCGAGATCCAGCGAACGTCGCTGTCCTCGGTGAAGTCGCGACTGACACGCGGACGAGACCGGCTCCGGCGGTTCTACGCCGGATTTCGCGAGCTCGCCCCGTCCGCCTCACCCTTACCCCAAGACCCCCAATCCCTCTCCGAGGAGGTGTGCCGTGGCTGATCCATGGAGCAACGACCTCGCCGCCCTCGGCGAGCAAACCAAGGCCGACCTGTCATCGCCCGCGATGACGCGCGCGTCGGCTCTCAACTCTCTTCACTCTCACGCAAAGGAATCGAAGATGCGCCTGTTCAAACATCATCCAGTGCTCGCCGCCGTCGTCGTGATCGCTTGCCTCGGTCTGTTCGCCCCGCTCACGTATGCGTTCGTGAACCACGTGTTCCTGTCCGTCGATCCTGACAAGTCGGCGAGCGAGATCGAGACCGACGTGAAGACGCAACTCCAGAACGCCGGGATCGTCCCCGATCAGGTCACCGCCGAGAAGACGCCAGATGGACAGGTCTCGATCACGATCCACGGTGACGAGCGGCTCGACCCTGACAAGCTGAAGGTCACCGTGCCCGGCGGAGGTGCCGAGCTCTCCGACGCCGCGCTGATGTTGAAGCTCGATGTCCGGTGCACGCTCACCGATGCGCAGCAAGCGCGCTTACAGACGGCAGCGATCGCCGCGATGAGCAACCCGGAGCTGGGCGACGTCGCTGGAATCACCGACCAGCAGTTCCGCGACATCGTCACGAGCGGGCTGGCCGACCACGGCTTCCATGACGTCGAGGTCAAGCTGGCCGATGACGGCAAGATCACGATCGTGGTCAACGCCCCACCGGTCTGATCTCCAGCGCTGTTTCGAAGCCCGAGGTTCGCCTCGGGCGTTCGTGCGTCCGGACGTTCTCGAACGACCGCCCAGTCACTGGCTCGGAGTTGGATCCTCGACACAGCCAGTCACCTCGACTGTCTGCAGCTTCCCGCCCAGGTGGTCCGCATGGCCCCAGAGCACACGGCCTCCACGTCCGGTTGCTCCGCACCCCAGTTCTGACCGCCGACCCGGTTCGATCCACCGAGCGACCAAGTGCCCACCGCGGTCAGATCTCGTGCGGCATCGGCCGGCGCGGCGCGCGGAAGTAGCGCAGCGGCGAATACGGCCCGAAGTTCGAGACCCGCGACGTGTAGAGGTCGGCGTAGTCGTTGACCTGCTCGCCGAACCGCGAGTTCTCGTTGCCCTCGCGCAGGCACGAGCCCCAGTACGGGTTGTACGTGCGATCGATCCGTGCCTCGAGCGCCTCGACCTCGCTCTCCATCAGCGCCGCGCGATCGCGCAACGACTCGAGGCTCGCACGCATCGTGCGACGCTCCTCTTCGAGCCGCGCCCGCAGCGATGGCGACGTCGACTCGTCCTCGAGCAGACGCTGGATCTTCTTGAGCCGCAGGGTCTGATAATCGATCTCCGACTCGAGATTGCGGTGGCGGCGATCGAGCAGCTCGAGATCGCTGATCGGTCCTTCGAGTCGGTCGCTCACAGAGACCTCGCGCTCGAGCTCTTGCAGCACCATCGCGGTGCGCCACATGTGTTGCTTGCGCAGCCGCAGGATGTCGCCATAGATGTGATCGCCGATGTAGAGCACCTGCTCGCCCTTGATCCCGGTCATCTGCTCGAACGCGATGACGTTGCCACCCTGGTAGATCTTGTCGCGAGTCAGATGCTTGACGATCTCGCCGTTGCTGCCGTTGTGCACCGGCGCACCGGTCGCCGGATCGATCTGCACGAACGGGCGCTGCTCGTTGAAGAACGCCGGCTTGGCACCGCCGACGATCACGATGTCGAAGTAGTTGCGCCACGACGGATACGCCTTGCGTTCGCCGTCGAGCAAGTAGCTCATCACGACCGAGGTGTAGTCGTAGAGCGAGTTGGTCAACAGGAATAGCTTCTTGCCCGAGCTGCGAAACTTGTGGAGCGTCTCGCCGAGCAGGGGGTCCTTCATGATGAACGACGGCAGATCCGCCTTGATCACGCTCTTCAGCGTGTCGTCGCGGTGTGCCTCGTCGATCGCGGTCCGGATATCACCGAACAGCTTGTCGTAGTCGACCGGCCCGCCGCGGCGACCGAACCACTCGACCAGGGTCGTGTACATCACCGCCTCGGGCAGACCGAACAGCGTGTCGATCCACTCGTAGCGATCGCTCGACAGGTTCACCTTCTCGTTGCGGTAGGTCGCCTTGCGCTCGTCGTGGTTCAGCTCGCGGAACCCGTGATAGCAGCGGCCGACGTGGCTGTGGCGGTCGAGCTTGAACACGTTGCCGAGCGCGCGATCCACCATCACACCGCGGATCGCCCACCGCGGATCGTAGTGCAGCGATCGGATCTGCTCGGGATAGCCGTGCTTGTCGATCAGCTTGGTCATCGTCAGATCGATCGACAGCTGCTCGAGCTTGTCCTGGTGATACAGCGCGAGGGTGTAGTCCATGTCGAACCCGATCATCTCGATCGTGTCCATGCGGAGATTTCTGTTGCAGAACACTCGGTTCTTGCGCGCAACATCGATCTCGGTAGTGGTCTCGCCCAGCAGCGCTCCGAGCTGCGAGTCGAGATCCGGGCCGGCAGCGACCATTAAAACGATTGTACCGTGAACCCGCAGCGCTGCCCGCCGATCGGCGCGCACGACTGCGTCGATCGGCACGATTTCGAACGCAATTGCAGCAAGCCTCGAAATCTCCTTGTGACGGGCTTGGGATACAGTCCGGGTATGCCCGCGCCGCCCTGGAATCGCAGTCCTGCCCCATTCCTGGAGTTGATCTCCGCCGATGCGATCGCGGCACGGGTGGGCGAGCTCGGGTCCCAGATCACGGCGGATTACGCTCCGCTGACGAAGCCCGGCAATCCGACCGGCGACGTCGTGGTGATCGGCGTGCTCAAGGGCTCGGTGCTGTTTCTCGCGGATCTGGTGCGCCGGATCGAAGCCCCCGTCCTGGTCGATTTCATCGGCATCTCATCGTACGGAGACGCCACGGTGTCGTCGGGAGTCGTGCAAATCACACAGGACCTGTCACGGCCGATCGAAGGCAAACATGTGATCGTGGTCGAGGACATCGTCGACACCGGACACACAGTGCACTACCTGCTCGAAAACCTGGCCACGCGGCGTCCGGCGAGCATCAAGCTGTGCTCGCTGTTGCACAAACCGGAACGCGCCGAACGCAAGGTCCACATCGACTACCTCGGGTTCACGATCCCCAACAAGTTCGTCGTCGGTTACGGCCTGGACATCGGGCAGCTATACCGAAACCTCCCGTTCATCGGGTACGTCCAAGAGCCGTGAGATCCCGTCGATGAATCCAAATGTTTTGAACAAGCTCCCCGGAGCCCTGTTCGAGCTCGGCAAGCTCGTCGGCTCCGATCTCGATCCAGGAATCCTGTTGTCTCGGATCGCCGAGCTGTTGTGCCAGCTGATCGATGCCAAGGCGTGCTCGGTGATGCTGCTCGATGCAGATCGGCGAAGACTGCTCGCCAAGGCCGCCTACGGGCTACGTACCGAGCGCGTCCACACGCTGTCATTCGGCATCGGCGAAGGTGTCGCGGGCTGGGTGGTCGAGCACGGTGAATCCGCGCTGATCGACGACGTCGCGAACGACAAGCGGTTCGTCACGCTGCCGATGAACCAGACGCCAATCGCCTCGATGCTGTGCGTTCCGCTCATTGCGCGTGGCGAACGCGTGGGGGTGGTCACCGCGACCAGCGAGCGCGTGGCGGCGTTCGATGCCAACCACCTCGAGCTCGTGCGGTTCATCGCGATGACGATCGCGCTCGACATCGAAAACGTTCGCCTTCACAGGGTTGCGGTCACCGATCCGCTGACCGGCGCGTACAACCGCGAGTTCCTCACGGCGCGCTTGCCGCAGGAGATCGAGGCATCGGTGGATCGCGATCGCTCGCTGTCGGTTGCCATGGTCGACGTCGATCACTTCAAGGCCGTGAACGACCAGCATGGTCACGGCGTCGGCGACGTCGTGCTCGCCGAGGTCGCGCGCCGGCTGCGTGCCGCGATTCGCGTGGGTGACCTGCTGGTGCGCTACGGCGGCGAGGAATTCCTGGTGGTGCTTCCCAAGGCCGACGCGGGCCGGGCCTGGGAGGTCGGCGAGCGCATGCGCCAGCGCGTGTCCGAGCGCGCGTTCGACGTCGGCGATGGCCTGGCGCTGTTGCTCCGCGTATCCGTGGGAGTCGCGCAGTGGCGGACGGGGGAGGACACCTCGGATCTCATCGATCGCGCAGATACGGCGATGTATTCCGCGAAGCAGCGCGGGCGAAATCGCGTCGAGGTCGCCCCGTGACGGACCGGCCGGGGAACGGGGGCGGCAACGACAGCGACCCACCCCCGACCACCTCGGCCGGTACCACGACGGCGGACGAGACCACGTCGGACGTGGCCTCGTCGGACGATGCTACGTCGCACGATGCCGCGCCTGGCAGGTCGACGCCGCCGTTGCGCTCACCCGGGGCGGCTGGCGACTCGGATGACCTTCTGCTGCCGATGCGCGGCCGCAGCGAGCGGAGCGCGCCTGACGCCGCGAGCACCACCTTGATAGAGCCCAGCGCCCGCCCGGAAACTCAGCCTGCAGAAACTGCGCCCGGCTCCACCGCAGGGATTGCGAGCTCCGGCGTTCCGGAATCGGTCGGCGTGACATCCGGCACGATCAAGACCGGCGCTGCGGATCTCCGGGACTCGTCGACGTCGAGCTTCCACGATGGCGACGCCGGAGATGATGCGAGTGATGGAGGGTCGCGCCATCCGCGCAACCGGATCACGGCCATGGTCTCGGGGATCACGATCGCCGCCGGTCTCATCGTCGCGGTCGCGGTGTTCGCCGGACGCGCGAACAGTGAACGCTACGCCATCGTGTGCGAACCTGATCGCGTCGTTGTCGTCGGTGGCCGTGCATTCCCACCGTGGGGCACCCACCCGCTCGAAGGCGCTCCGTGGAAGCCGCTCAAGCTCCCTCCGGAAGCCGAGTGCGCCAGCATCGAGACCACCGACGTTGGCGAGCTCGCGCGCAGCTTCCTCCAGACGATCTTGAAGCAGACGTCGGCGCTGCTCACCGCGCGAGAAGTCACGAAGATCGACGACGCCGAGGCTCAGCTCCAGCAGGCCCTGCTGGTGGCGCGGTCGCTCACCAACGACGATGCTCGCGCCAAACAGCGAGCTACGATCGAGCAGCTGCTCGGCGACGTTGCGTACTGGCGAGCGTCCGCCAAGCTTCGGCTCGCTGCCGATTCGCTGGCCGACGCCGCAAACCAGTTCGACGCCGCCGCGAAGCAGCGTCCGGTCCACGTGTCCGACGCCGCGACGTGGGCCGCGCACGTTCGCAAGATCGTCGAAGCGCTGCGCAGCGGTCCCAAGGACGATCAACCGGACGCCTCTCCTCCAGTGCCGCCCGATGTCAAGCCTGGTGCTCCACCCGGCGTCGCGCTTCCCGTCGAACCGCCGCGCGATGCAGGAGCACCACCCTCGGATCCTGACGCTGGTGGACTGCCCGCCGGAGGCGTGTTGCTCTGAGAGCTTCAGACCGGTACGTCAGCTACCACCGACGCGAATCACCAGCTGCGTGAGCCCGGCCTGCTTGGCCCGCTCCATCAGGTTCACGACCCGGCCGTGGTGAACACTCTTGTCCGCCTTGAGCACCACCTGAGTCATCTTGTCTCGCGCGAATGCCGCCCGGAACAGGTTGTCGAGCTCGGCGTCGCGTACGGGACGGTTGGGCTCGAGCACGATGTCACCCTCGAGGGGGATCAGCAGCTTGAGCGCTGCCTTGGACGGATCGAACTCCTGCGACTGACCGATCGGCAGATTGATCTTGATGCCGGCGCGCTGGGCGACCTCGGCGTCCTGTTGCTCTTTCTGCTTCTCTTGGTTGCGCTCCGCCTGCACCGCCAGCGCGCTGATCATGAAGATGATCACCATCACGAGAAACACGTCGGTGAGCGGCGTGATGTTGATCTCGGCGAAGATCGGTTCGCCGTCGTCAACGCCTTCGTCGGAATCAGGCAGCTTCCCGATCGCCATCGCCATCACCTTTGGTGCGCTTATCGGACTTGGAATCCTCGGACGATCCATGGATCGGGTCGGCATCCGAGTCGCGCTTGGCCTTGCGTGGCTGCGAATCTCCGGGCGCCTCGAGTAACAGCTCGAGGAACTCGTCGGTCAGCAGCTTGAGCTCGGTGGCAATCCGGCTCGCGCGCTGGCTGAAGAAGTTATAGAGGATGACTTCCTTCACCGCGACGAGAATGCCCGCAGCCGTGACGATCAGCGCCGCCGAGATCGGACCAGAGATCTCGCCCAGCTTCACGGTCGCCTGGGGATCGAGATCATCCATCGCCGTCATGATGCCGACGACGGTACCGAACAGACCGACGAACGGCGCCGTGGCACCCACGGTACCCAGCACCCACAGGCGGGCCTTGAGATCCTGGGTGACCCGCATGCGCTCGCGATGCACCGCGGTGACCACATGCTCCGGTTTGGTGCGCCCGAGCCGTTCGTATCCGACGAGGAATACGTCCGCGATCGGAGATGGCGAGCGCTCGCACGCCGATCGGCCATCCTCGATCGCGCCGCGCGACAGGCAGCGGTTCACCGTCTCACCGAGCAACCGCGCACGCGTCACGAACTTCCACTGTGCGATCACGCGCTCGATGGCCACCGCCAAGGCGATCACCGAGAACACGACGACGACCCACATGGCTCCGCCACCGTGGCTCATCAGCTCCCAGATCGATTGTTTCATGAGATGCCTGGGTCCTTTGATAGCACGGTACGCGGGGATGCGGAGCGCCTGCTCGAACCGGGCAACTCAATCGAATCCGTCGAGGTCCCATCGGTCGCGCATCGCTGCGCGCAGCTGCGACCATTCGCACGTCACTCCGATCGGGCGAAATCGAGCGCGACGCTTGCCGATCTCGGCGAAACTTGCTCGAATCTGCCGCCATGAGCCGCATGGTCCAATGTGTGAAACTCGGGCGGACGCTGCCTGGTCTGCCGTACAAACCGTTCAACGACGCCTTGGGTCAGCGCATCTACGACAGCGTGTCGGCAGAAGCGTGGGCCGAGTGGATCGAGCACAGCAAGAAGCTCGTGAACGAGTATCGGCTCGATCTCACGCAGAAGAAGGCGCACGACGTGCTCAAGGAACAGTGCGAAGCGTTCCTGTTCGGCGATGGCGGGTCGCTGCCGCCCGACTACGTCCCCGAGAAGTCCTGAGCTACTTCTTGTCGGTCGCGCGCTTCGCGCGTTGCGCGCGCTCCGCTCGGATGTACGTCAAGCAGCCCTTGAGCTCGCGATCCGTCTCGACGTTCTGCTGGTAGTAGGTCGGCGCGCGGTCGAGGATCGCCATCGCCGAGCTCACCGCGGCGCGACAGTCACCTGCGCGGACCTGCGCGATCAGGTTCTTGTGTTGGCCCTGCGCCCACGTGGTTTGCGGATCGCTGGCCTTGTTCTCGGCGCGGACATCCTTGTACGCGGTCTGCGCGGGTGCCGGCGAGGGCGCCTGCGGTGGTGGTTGGACCGTCATGGACGGCCGTGCACCACCGCGCCCGCGCGCAGCCTGATCGACCGCGGCCTCGCCCTCGTCATCGCTGGCGCGTACCTTCTTGAGTCGCTCCGTCGGCGCGCGATCAGCCTTGCTTTCGTCGAGATCGCGGGGCGCGAGCTCCTCCTTCGTTCGCACCTCGAGACCACTCGCGGTGCTGACCTTGGACTTTCGGGCGGGCGCCGGAGCCGCGACGCTCGGCTTCATCGGCGGCGCGGGAGGAGCGGCACCAGGTGCCTGGCGCTGTTGTTCCAGCGCGGCTCCACCCAACGTCGCGGTCCCGGGCTGGCCGGCGGCACTGGGCAGGTTGACCTCGGTGCCGGCCGAGCCCTCGGCGCCTGGATCATCAGCGCCGGTTGGTGCTTGAGCGGACACAGCAGCGGGCTGCTCCACCATGGGCGCAACCGCGACGTCGTGCGCCTCCGAGAACATGGCCTTGCCACGGTGGCGAGATAGCAGCGCGCCGGCACCGAGCACGACCACCAGCATCGCAGCGGCGGCGATCGCGGGATGTGCGGCAATGGAGCGGATGAACCGAGTAAACCAGCCCGGCTCCTCGTCGCGCACCGCCAATGGTTTCACGACGCGGCGAGCCGCCTCCTGGAGCAACAACGCCGACACGGCCTGAGGTGGCTCGGCCTGCCATTCCAGGGCGCGGCTATCGCGAATCGCAGCTCTCGCCTGGGTCAGATCCGCGAGCGCGGCCCGATCATTGGGATGGGCCTGAAGATGGACCGCCAGCCGGGCCTCATCGGCGGGCGTGAGCTCGCCATAGAGTGCGCTGATCAGCAGCGCGTCGATGTCCTGGCTTTCCATGGGTCCTGCATCCTTATACTACGTGCGTACGTGCGGAGCGACGGACGGACGAGGCCTGCCAGATCGAGCACTTGGCACCAACTTCGTGCTGGCTCGGGCCTTCGTTTGTCGCCTGTCGGTTACGTACGCAAGACTGTGCTCGACGATCTAACGTCGCCGGCACGTCGGGATGCGGGCACACCTCACCTGGGACAACGCACCGAAATTGCTCAGTCGCGGTTGGGCTCGCAGCTCCACTGGATCGAGTCGATCACCCAGCCGTCGTCGCCGCATGCGGCCGCGGAGGCCTCGGCGGTGTGGGACGTGTTCGGCGACAGTGCGAGGTTGGTGCTGCCGCGATGGCTGGTTCGGCGCTTCTTGGCCTCGGGCGCACAGACCAGCCGCCACGAGATCGAGCAATCGACCGGGACCGAGCACGTGTTGTGGATCGTGAGCTCGACCAGGTCGTCGCCCTTGTCGGCCTGATCGAACGCCGTGCACGCCGCGAGCGACTTCCTCGATCGATCGGCGCTCGCGTTCGGGATCGCGATCCCTGCAATGACTCCAGTCGCGAGGGCGCAGCTCGCCCAGCGCATCGACAGACGTCGACCCATGACAGACCTCCGGTCAGGTGCTCGGGGCGCGAGGGCAGGCTCGCGCCACGGACGCCGGCGGCGCCTGGCGTCCGGACGTGCGCGCCGCGAGCAGCGGCGGCACCGTCGGTTTCAAGCGCTGAGACACCCGCGCCGCGATCCGGTTTCAAGTTTTTCGCGAGGCCGGGTGGACTGCGGCATGATCGCGCGATGGCGAATCCTATCGACGCGTTCCGTGATGACGTCCTCAGGGGCCACGTCGCGTTGATCACGGGTGGCGGCACCGGCATCTGTCGGGGAATCGCCGCGGCCTATGCGCAGCTCGGCGCGGATGTGTGCATCGTGAGCCGCAAACAGGAGGTGCTCGACGCGACGGCAGCTCAGCTCCGTCAGGCCACCGGCCGCCGAGTGCTCGCCGTCTCGGCCGATGTCCGAGATCCGGACGCGATCGCGCGTGCGATCCAGCGAGTGATCCTGCAGTTCGGCAAGCTCGACACCGTCGTCAACGGCGCGGCGGGAAACTTCCTCGCGCCGGCGGCGGCTCTGTCACCCAACGGGTTTCGCACGGTGATCGACATCGATCTCAACGGCACGTTCTTCACCTCGCGCGCCGCGTTCGAAGCACTGCAGGAGTCGGGCAACGGACTGATCCTCAACCTCAGCGCCACGCTGCACTATCACGGCACGCCGCTCCAGGTGCACGCGTCGGCGGCGAAGGCCGGGATCGACGCGGTGACGCGCAACCTCGCCGTCGAGTGGGGACGGTTCGGCGTACGCGTGTGCGGCATCGCACCGGGTCCGATCGGCGACACCGAGGGCATGAAGCGGCTCGCCCCCGGCGAAGTCGCCACGAAGATGGTCTCGGCGATCCCGGCGAAGCGGCTGGGCACGATCGACGAGATCGCGGCCGCTGCGGTGTTCTTGCGATCGCCCGCGGCGGCGTACATCACCGGGCACACGCTCGTCGTCGACGGCGGCCATTGCGTGGCGACCCCGCCGTTCGGCATGGCCTCATGAGGCGGCGCGCGAGGAGCCGCGCCTCGACCCGGCTGCGAGCGCCGAGCTCGAGTGCATTCGATCTGACAATGCCGGCGCGACCGATCTCGATCGAGCTGATCGGTGGACGCGGCCACTACGAACGCGTGATCTCCGCCGTGCTCGCCGCACACACCAGCGTGTGGATCGCGACGGCAAACGTGAAGGAGCTGCTGGTCGAGGACAGTCGCGCCGCGCCCGGACGCCGGCGCACGCATCGCCGCGCGAGCTACGTGTCGGTGCTCGCGCATCTCGATCAGCTCTCAGCCCGCGGGGTCGAGCTCCGGCTGCTCCATGCCGAGCTGCCATCGCGACCGTTTCGCGAGGCACTCGCGCGCCACCCGCGGCTGGTCGCTGGCGGGCTCGCGCTCGCGCGCTGCCCGCGAATCCATCTGAAGCTGGTGATCGTCGATGGCGCGCTGCTGTATCTGGGAAGCGCGAACTGGACGGGCGCGGGGCTGGGCGCCAAGGGCAGTGGGCGTCGAAACTTCGAGCTCGGCATCGTCACCGATGATGGTCCGCTGCTCGATCAGATCCAGTCGCTGTACGAGCAGCTGTGGCGCGGAGCTGAATGCGATGGCTGCAAGCTGCGCGACGACTGCCCCGGACCGCTGGCCGACATGCGCGCGGCGGAGACCGGAGGGCTTCGGACGTTGAGCAAGGCGCGGAGGCCCGCCACGAAGACGAGCGTGTCGGCCGTGACGAGCACGGCGTCAGGCGTGGCCGAGCGGGCGCCGGACGTCCGGCGCCGGGCGTCGTGATCGCCACGATCTCTATAGGTTACGGCGTTTGAAGCGGACCACGTAACCGGAACGGCCGCGTCGTTCACTATCTAGGGACGTGACCGCGGCCGCGTACGTGGAAGATGTGTTGCTGGTCGACCGGTGCCTCACCGGCGAGCCCGCAGCCACCCGCGAGCTGTTTCGCCGTCACCGCGCGCGTGTTCACGCGTGCCTGTTCCGCGTGCTCGGCTCCAACCGCGAGATCGACGATCTGCTTCAGGAGGCGTTCCTCCAGGTGTTCCAGTCGCTGCGCAACTGGCGCGCGGAGGCGAGCCTGGCGACGTGGATCGATCGAGTCTCGGTTCGCGTCGCCTATCGCCACTTGTCGCAACGCGGCCGGCGCGTCATCACCGCCTCGCTGGACCTCGTACCCGACGGCGCCGGCATCGAGCACGCGACGATCGCGATCGGTCCAGGTGCGCAGCGCCAGCTCGCGCGCGACGGGGTGCGACGGCTCTATGCGGTGCTGGACCAGATGTCCGCCGCTGCGCGGCTCGCATTCACGCTGCATGCAATCGACGGCCGCTCGCTCGCCGAGACCGCCGAGCTGGTCGGGTCCTCCGTGACCGCGACCAAGCTGCGAGTGTGGCGCGCCCGCCGGCGAATCGAAGCGGCGGCAGCAGCGGATCCGGTGCTCAGCGAGTTCATCGAGCCCACCGGCCAAGACGCGGATCGGGGGGGCGAATGAAGCTCGTCGGAAGAGTCCCGGTCGAGCCGCTCGACGAAGAGCGGTTGACCAACATCGAGCGCCGCCTCGTCATCGCGGTCGCGGATCGACCCGCACGAACCGCGCGGGTTGCGTCGCGTCGTCATGCGTGGGTCGCGCTCGCCGTGGTCGCGGCCATGGCGCTGTTTGGCGTCGGTTGGAGGCTGGGCAGCACCGCAACACCGGCGCCGCAGCTCGCCGACCAGGCGCAGCCACTGCGGGCGACCACGACCGGCACGAGATCGGTGCTCGAGCTCGGCGACGCCACGATCACCAGCGATCCAGCGACGCTGTTCGAGGTGACCCGGCCCGGTACCGGGGTGCTGATCACGTTGACGCGCGGCAAGGTCGAGCTCGATGTCGCCAAGCGGGGGCACCGTGCCCCGCTGATCGTGCGCGCCGGAGCAACCGACGTCGAGGTGGTTGGGACCCGGTTCACCGTCGATTACCGCGATGGCACCGGGGATGTCGACGTCCGTGTGATGGAGGGCGTCGTTCGCGTCGTTCGCAGCGGCGACGTGGTTCGCGTCGCGGCGGGGCATACGTGGCAGACCGGGCGTGGGCTGTTCGCGAGCGCGAAGGTCGCTCCGCCATCCACGCCGCCGAACGAGCAGGCCGCGCCGATCGCCGCGTCTGAGCAAGGCGTCGCGATCGGCGATGCGCCGCCACCTGAGGTGCTCCATGGACGCGTCGCGCACGTGCCGGATGGCCCCGCGGCCACGGGGTCCATCGCGATCGCCGACGCGAACAGACCGCAGCATGATGACCGGCGCAGCCATTCGGCAGGCAGCAACGCGCGAACTGGAGCAGTACAGGACCTGCGGACCGCGATTCGCCAGCAACCGGTGACCGCACCCATCAGCATCGATGAACCGGATCCTCAGCGGGCGATCGCGGCGTATCTGGGGCTGCTGGGTCAGCGCAAGAGCGAGGCGCCCCGCGCGCTCTATGGCATCGCGTATATCCAGGCGATGAAGCTGGGCAAACCCGAGGACGCGCTGGCAACGCTCGCCAAGGTCATCCGGTTCCAGGGCGGTGCCGACTACACGGCGGCGTTGTGGCTGCGCGTCAGGATCTCGTGTCTGGCCGCGATTGACGAGCGGTGTCGCCAAGCTGCGCACACATATGCCCGGCGCGATCCTGATAGCGCGGCCGGGCGGATCGCGCAGCGCATCACGTCGGCCAGCGAACCGTAACGAGCGAATTGCATCCGGGGTTTTGACTCGGATTACAATTCTGGCGATGGGCAGGCCGACGGTGGTGATCGACCTCGACGCCAGGTTGGCGCGCGATCTCGATGCCGGTGGCGCGTTCGTCGCCTGCTGCACGCTGCCGCTCGATGCCGAATGCGAGCTGGTGGTGCGGTGCGACGCCGAGGAAGTGCGAGTGGCGGCGCGAGTGGTGTACGTTGCGCCGAGCGGCGGCGCGGGGCTCGAGCTGACCGGTCTCAACAGCGAGATCAGGGAGCAGCTCACCAAGCTGCTCGGACGCGAGGTCCGCACCGCGCGCGCAAGCGAGCCAAGCGTCGATGGCACGGCAACGCCAAGCGGTGCGGGGGCAGCGTGTGACGTCCCGACCGTTCCATTCGAGCGCGTCGACCCCGCCGAGCCCGCAGAGTCCGATGAACCAGCCGCGGGCCGAGCCGACGACGAGGGCAAGCCCGAGGGATCCCGCAACGCACACGAGCGGCTGCGCGGGCTCACCCTCGCCGAGCAGGTCAAGCTCGCCACCACCGGCGATCAGACCGAACGGGTCCTGCTCGAACGGTTCTACGGAAAGAACGTGTGGGAGCCGCTGCTGCGCAATCCCCGGCTCACGGCCCCGGAGGTCGCGCGGATCGCGCGGATGGGCGCCCTGCCCCGCGTCCTGCTCGAGGTGATCCTCAACAATGGCGCGTGGCTGCAGATCGCCGAGGTCCGGCGGGCGCTGCTCTCCAATCCCCGCCTCGGCACCGACCAGATCATCCGGCTGTTGCGGCTCATGCCGAAGCACGAGCTCAAGCTCGCGGCAGTCCAGACCGCGTATCCTGCGCCCGTGCGCGACGCTGCCAAGCGGTTGATTCGCGACGGATAGGGTCAGACTCAACTTGCGCAACTTGCGTGCCCGCGGCACGCAAGTTGCGCAAGTTGAGTCTGACCCTGCTAGCCTGCGCAACCATGCGCCCCGATGGACGTCGACCCGACCAGCTCCGCTCGCTCGAGATCATTCCGCACTTTCAGAAGCACGCGGAGGGATCGGCGTTGATCAAGCTGGGCGACACCTGGGTGCTGTGTGCCGCGAGCGTGGAGGAAGGTGTGCCGCCCTTTCTGGTCGGCAAGAATCAGGGCTGGTTGACCGCGGAATACAGCATGCTGCCGCGCTCGACGCACACGCGCAGCAAGCGCGATCCGGGCGGGCGAGGCAAGGAGATCCAGCGACTGATCGGACGCTCGTTGCGCGCCGCGGTCGATCTCAGCCGACTCGGCGAGCGCACGATCGCCGTCGATTGCGACGTGCTGTCGGCCGACGGCGGCACGCGGGTCGCTTCGATCACGGGCGCCTGGGTCGCGCTCGCCCTCGCGATCGAGAAGCTGGTCGCAGCGGGGAAGCTGCGCGATCGCAGCGCGCTCAAGCCCCCGGTCGCCGCGGTGTCGGTCGGCGTCGTCGGCGGTGAGGTCGTGCTCGACCTGCCGTACGTCGAGGACTCGAAGGCCGACGTCGACATGAACGTGGTCGGTACCGAGGACGGCACGTTGATCGAGGTCCAGGGCACCGCGGAGCACGGCACGTTCGACCGCAAGCAACTCGACGCGATGCTCGACCTCGCGACGATCGGCATTCGCCAGCTCGCGGCTGCGCAGCGCCAGGTCGTTGCGAAATGACCGTCCGCCCGCTGGTGTTTGCGACGCGCAATCGCGGCAAGGTCGTCGAGCTCCGGCAGCTGTTACCCGGGGTGAACGTGCTCGCGATCGACGAGGCCGCGAGCCAGCTAGGGTGCACGATCCCCGAGGTCGACGAGGACGCCGGGACGTTCACCGGCAACGCGATCAAGAAAGCGCGCGAGGTTTCGCGAGCCACCGGCCTACCAGCGCTCGCGGACGATAGTGGCCTCGAGGTCGATGCGCTCGATGGTGATCCAGGCGTGCTCAGCGCCCGTTATGCGGGCCCCGACGCCGACGATGCAGCCAACAACGCGAAGCTGCTCGCAGCGCTCGCCGGCGTTCCCCCCGAACGCCGAACTGCACGGTTTCGCGCTGCGCTCGCGTTGGCGGACACGACCGGTCCGCTCGGCGATCGCGTGATCACGGCGACGGGTACGTGCGATGGTCTCGTGCTCGAGGCACCGCGCGGCTGCGGCGGATTTGGCTACGATCCGCTGTTCATGGTGCCCGAGCTCGGTCAGACGTTCGCCGAGCTCGGAGTTGGAACCAAAGGCGAGCGTTCACACCGGGCACGCGCCATGCGGGCGATCCGGCCCGAGCTCCTCGCGTATCTGCAGCAGCTCGCCGGACCGTGACGCGCGAATTCGTGGGGAGATTGGGGAGAATGATGGGGATCGAACCCACGACACCCAGGGCCACAACCTGGTGCTCTACCAACTGAGCTACATCCTCCGAGAGGAGCACGTGTCTACCTGAACTGCCCGACGACCGCAACGGGTAACCTCGCGGGAGATGGACCTGTAAGGGCTTACGAGCGGCGCGCGTAGTGACACCATGCATCGATCGCGGGCCGTTCCTGGGAGCGTGTTGGCCCTCGTGGTGACCACATCCAGCTGGGCGCAGACGGTGGCGGCACCGGGTACCTCCACGGTCCCACCGAAGCGCGATGAGGTTGGGATGGGTGGACCGGTGCATCCGGACGCGGTGTTCGCCAACGTCAGCGTGCACGGTGGCCGGGTGTACGACGGCTGGCTGGCCAGGGTCGAAGCGGAAGGCATGATGGGCGAGCCTGCTCCCAAAGCGACTCCACTGCTGGGAGTGGCGCTTGGCCTGGAAGCGTGGGGGCACTCGGGCGACTGGGGGATCGCGATGCCGTTTTCGGTCAACGTCGGCCTCCGGGTGTCACCGCTGCGGATCACCTTGGGGGGCGGCATCGATCTGGTCGCGGTCGATCGTGTCGCGGACGACACGGGCGTTGGATTCTATTCGCCGCTTGCCTGCGCCAACGTGGGATTCGACGTGTTCGGAATCCGTCTTGGTGTGGATGGACGCGTCGTTCGACGCTGGCAGATCGGCGCCGCGGACTTTACGCAGTGGCAGCTCGCCGCGTTCGTGGGCAAGACATTCGATCCGCCGGCCCGGCGCCGGATCACGCCGGCGCGCGTCGCGTGGTGACCCCATGGCCTTGCGCCGCGCCGGGATCAAGGATGCGCGTCGCGCGGTCGATCCACGGCCTTGCTCCGCGCCCGGCCGCTGCGTCCGATCACCGACCCCATCACGTCCGGGCGCGTCGCGCGGTCGATCCACGGCCTTGCTCCGCGCCCGGACCGCCGCGTCTGATCACTTATCCCCTCACGTCCGGGCGCGTCGCGCGGTCGATCCACGGCCTTGCTCCGCGCCCGGACCGCTGCGTCCGATCACCGATCCCATCACGTCCGGGCGCGTCGCGCGGTCGATCCACGGCCTTGCTCCGCGCCCGGACCGCTGCGTCCGATCACCGATCCCATCACGTCCGGGCGCGTCGCGCGGCCATGATCTTCACGAACGATTTGCTCCGGATCTCGTCGAGCGATAGTCCGGTCGCGAGTGCCTCGTCCTCGGTCACGGCGCCACAAGCGATGCCGCGCAGGAAGTAGTTGAGCAGGCCCTGCCCGGTCGCAGCATCGTCGAACACGTCGCCGACGAGCGTCGCTTGCGCCGCCTTGTCGACGAAGTTGCGCAGGCGCTCGGACGCGGGCGCGAGACCATCGAGGAAGAACGCGTAGACCGCGCCATAGCGCGTGGGCAGCTGACCCGGATGGAGATCCCAGCCCTGGTAGAACCCATGCACCAGCGAATGACGAACGTCATCGGCGTGGAGTCGCCATGCCGAGAACACGGCGGCGCGATTCTCCTTCTTCTGCTCGTCGGTGACGGTCTTTCCGCGATGCGGCGCGACCGGCATGATGTTGGTCGCGCCGTCGGACAGCATCACGCCGGTCCCGGCAAACGCGACCTTCATCATGTGCTTGGCGAAATCGCACGCGGGATGCCGCATCCGCTGGTGCGCCGCGGTGATGTCACAGTTCGCGGTGTAGTCGTAGGTTCCAAAGTGCGCGCCGGTGAGCCGGCCGCTCGCGGCGCGATGAAGCCTCGGCAGGATCGATCGACCGTGCGGATCGAAGATGCTCTGCGTCGTCTCGACCATGAATTCGACCTTGAGCGAACCGCTGTCGAGATCGGTGCGCTCCTCGATCACCTCGAAAACCTCGACGAGGGTCTCGACGTCGACCTTGCTCATGATCTTGGGCAGCGTGACGACGAAGTTGCCCGGCAGCTTGCCACCGGACTTGTCGAGTAGCTCGGTCAGGAACACATCGAGCGTGCGAAGCGACCGCGCCGCGAGATCCCGCGTGAGCGGCTTGATGCGAATACCGATGAACGGCGGCAACGTACCGGACGTCATGCCGAGCGCGACTTGCTGCGCGGCAGCGACGGCATGGGCGTCCTCTTCGTCGTCGGGACGATTTCCGTAGCCGTCCTCGAAGTCGATCCGGAAATCTTCGACCGGCTCTCGGCGGAGCTTGTCGCGCACGCGCTCGTAGACCTTGGGCGCGAGCTCACCCTTGACCCCGATCGCCTCGGCGAAGCTCGCCGCATCGGGTGCATAGGTCTCGAGCGAACGCAGCGCGAGATCGCCGAGCTTGCGCGCGGTATCAGCGGCGAACAGATGCGCACCGCCATAGACGGTGTGCACGGGCTGGCGCGCGCCGGAGTCACCGGGGTACTTCGCGACCACGCGATTCTGCGCGCGCTGAACGCGATCGAGGGCCTTGTGAAGCTTCTTGTCTGGGAGGGTTGTTCGCACCGCCATGGAGCGCGGTTGTAACTCACGCCGCATCCCGAGCAAACCGTCAGCGGACGGGCGCGTCCGGATATCACGCGCGCGGTTCTCAGCTCCCGCGATACGTCGAGTAGCCGTACGGCGACAGCAGCAGGGGCACGTGATAGTGGGCCGTGCCATCGGCGATCGTGAAGTGAATCTCCACCATCGGAAAGAATCCGGTCACGTTATTGGCCTGAAAGTACAGGCCGGTCTGGAACCGGATCCGATAGGTCGCGGCCTGGACCGGCCCCTCGGGTGTGAGCGTGCGCAACCGCCCGTCGGCATCGGTGACTCCGGCGCCGATGAGGTTCCAGACGCCATGATCGTCGCGCTCGAGCTCGACCGCGACGCCGCTCGCGGGGCGGCCGTGAGAGGTATCGAGGACGTGGGTGGTGATCATGCGAGCTCTCCGATCAGCTTGATGAGGCGCAGCCGAGTGATCTTGATCTGTTCTTCGGCGGCGGTGCGCAGCTCGATCGCCTGTGCGTTACCGAGCCGGCCTTTTAGATCGCCCAGCATCGCATCGGCCGAGCGGCCGGTGGCACACACGATGAAGATGAAGCCGTGCTTCGCTTCGTACTCGCGGTTCGCGGCGGCGAGCTCGCTCGCGGTCTGTGCCGATGTCGCTGCCGCGGCCTTCTGCTCGTCCGACGACCACGTTGCGTCGCCACTCGCCGGGACCTTCGCTTCGCCGATCTTGGGGTGAGCTGCGAACGCCTCGCGGTGATCGGCCTCGGCGAGTGACCACCACAGGCGCTCGCCGATTCGCAGGACTGCGGCGGTGTCCTCGAACGGTCGCGCGGCGACCATCAGCTCGACCCAGCGCGCACAACCGCAACACCGGCGCAGCGCCTCGCGAGCGTCATCGGCGGACAACACGTTGAGCCGCTCGAGGCCCGGTGCCGACTCGGCGACGAGTGTGCCCCAGGCGCGCATCCTCGCAACGCCACCGTCGGGAAACACCGACAGCCGGAGATGGCTGACGGCGCCGATCCGGCGGAGCTCTTGATCGAACGTGTGTCGGGTGTGCGGCTGGAGCGGCGAGCCGATGAGCGCCCTCCAACCGGTCAGCTGATCAGCCGCAACGCCAGGCGCATGCACACCCTCGATGATGCAGTGGCCGGGTGCATTGCCTTTGAAGTGCGACGTATCGACGAGCACGCGATCGATCGTTCCTACGGCGGCAAGCCGGATGATCGCCCAATCGTTGCCAGGGCCGCGCCGCCGCCGGGTCTCCCAGCCGTCCGCCATCGACATCGATGGACCCGGCTTGATCAAGTTGTTGCGCGAGCCGAAGAACATGTCGCTGCAGGTCTCGACCACGGCGCCATGCTCGAGGGCCGCGAGATCGATCGGTCCACCCAGCGCGCGCAACCGCTCCCACCGCGGCGCGACGTGGCCGTGCACGCGCAGCCGGGCGACACCACCGTCGGGATAGATCTCGAACCGCACATGCGTGAATCGCTGCCCTCGGCCAGCGCCGGTGATCTCGAACGCGTTCTTGCTGTCGCCGCGCAGCGCCGACCGCGCGAGCAGCGGCGTCCACGTCGCGGCTTCGAGCGCGCGAACATCGAGCACGTCGTCGATCTCCGCGCCGTACAGCGCGCACGATTCGGGATAGTTGCCGCGAAACCACGCGGTGTCGACGACGACGCCGGCGATCCGTCCAGGCATCCCGAGCCGCACGTAACACCAGTCGTGGTCGTCGCTTTTGCTCGGTAGCGTCAGCGATCCCTCGGGGCGTCGGCGGCGGGTCTCCCAGCCGTCCATCCACTTGCCGCGATCGGTGTAGACGTGATCCTTCCACACCGGTTCGGCGGGCTTCAGCAGATTTTCCTTCTCGGCGAAGAACTCGTCATTGCACGCGAGCACCGCACCACCGACGGTTTCACTCGCGAGATCCGGCAGGTCGACGAACGCAGGCGTGGTCATATCAAGACTCCCAGGTCGGTCGCGTACGCTTGACCATTCTCGGCGACGCAGCGCCCGCGCAAGTAGGTCGCACGAACGACGCCGCGCAAGATCTCGCCGGCATACGGGGTGACCTTGTGACGATGCTGGACCAACTCGGGCGTCACCGTCGTGAACGCGCCATCATCGAACACCACGAGGTCAGCGTCCGCCCCCGGGGCGATCACCCCCTTCTTTCCGGTGAGCCCGGCCAGCTTCGCCGGCCGCTCCGACATCCATCGTGCGAGGTCGACCAGGGTATGGCCTCGGCGCGACGCTTCGGTCCACACCACCGGGAGCGCGAGCTGCAACCCCGCCACTCCGCCCCACGCAGCCACGAAGTCGCCAGCTTCCATCGCCTTCAGCGATGGCGTGCACGGCGAATGATCCGACGCGACGAAATCGAGCACGCCGTCGGCGAGCGCCTGCCACAATAGCTCGCGATTGCCGGCCTCGCGGATCGGCGGGGCGCACTTGAACGGCGTGGCACCGTCGGGAATCGCCTCGGCCGAGAAGTGAAGATAATGAGGGCACGTCTCCGCTGTAAGGGGCAGGCCCTCGGCGCGCGCGGCACGAAGCAGCGGCAACGCCGACGCCGCCGAGTGATGAACGATGTGCGTGCGTGCACCGGTGGTCCGGCACAGCGCCGTGACCAGCTCGATCGCTTCTCGCTCGGCGGCCTCCGGCCGCGACGCAAGGTACGTCGCGTAGCACCGGGGGTCTGCGCCGGCGAGCTCCGCGGTCGCTGCATCGATCGGGCCGGCGACCTCGGCGTGCACCAGCAACGGCACACCGAGCGGCGCGAGCATGCTCATCGCGGGCCTGAGCTCGGCTTCACCGACCCAGCCGAACTCCTCGACGCCCGAGTCGACCATGAAGCACTTGAAGCCACGAACCCCGTCGAACACCATGCCCGCGAGCTGGTCGGTGTTGCCCGGCACGACGCCGCCCCAGAAGCCGATGTCGACCGCGCACCGGCCGCGCGCCGCTTCGCGCTTGGCCGCGAGTGCCTCCCTCGTCGTGGTCGGTGGGATCGAGTTGAGCGGCATGTCGACCAGGGTCGTCACGCCACCGACAGCTGCCGCCGTGGTCGCGGTCGCGAAGCCCTCCCACTCGGTGCGGCCGGGCTCGTTCAGGTGAACATGGGTATCGACGATGCCCGGCAACACCGCGAGCTCTCCGACGTCATGGAGGCGAGCATCTGCCGGAACGTCGTCCCAGCCCGTGACCGCCTGGATCGTTGCGCCGTGGATGTGAATCGCAGCCGGGGCGACGCGACCCCATGCGATCACTCGCCGAGAACGAACGACCAGGTCGATCATCGCGGGGCAGTATATGCAGCCAACCGCATGTGCGCGTACGCGGATGGTCGAATCGACCAATTACTCCAGCTTCGCCCCATCCACGATCCATCGCCCGAGCTGGGCGCGCTCCTTGGGCCTGATGTCCGTCTGGTTATTGAGCGGCATGGTCTTGAGCTCGACCGCGCGGATGAAGATCCGCTCGGCGTGCAGCCGGATCTGCTTCGGCGTATCGAACATGACGCCGAGCGGCGGCTCCCTGAAGATCGGATCGGATGGTCGCGCGCTGTGACACCTCACGCAGCGTTGCGCGATGATCCCCTGCGCGGTCTCGAACGAGACGGGATCGGGATCGATGCCTGCCGGCGTGACGCGGATCCGAGTCACCACCATGAGGCCCACGATCGCGATCCCGGCCATCGCGACCACCGGGATCAGCCACGCTGCGGTCGCGAGCTGCTTGCCCTCGCCTCGGTAGCGGATGTTCATGAAGTGACGGATGCCCGCGCCGCCGACGAGCACCGAGATCAACACCAACCAGTTGAGCTGGTGACTGATGGCTGCCGAGAAGTGATTCGACACCATCATGAACAGCAGCGGGAACGTCAGATAATTGTTGTGGATGCTGCGCTGCTTGGCGCGGAGCGACAGCACCGGGTCTTGCTCGCGGCCGGCCATGGTGGCGGCGATCAGCGACCGCTGCGAGGGCACGATGCACATCCACACGTTGCCCGTCATCAACGTCCCGATCAGCACGCCGGTCATCACGAACGCCGCCCGCCCGCTGAGGGTGAGCGAGAATCCAATCACGGCGCCGAACAACAGGATGATCGACAGCACGGTCGCGAACCGCGGATTGCGCTCACCATAGCTCCGCCACAACCCGTCGTAGATGATCCAGCCGCCGAGCAACGAGCAGACCGACAGCGTGATCGCGACGGCCGGCTCGATGTCATGGATCGTCGGATCGACGAGAAACCCGGTGTTCATGAAGTACACGACCACCAGCAGCGAGATCCCGGTCAGCCAGGTGATCCCGTTCTGCCACTTGAACCAATGCAGGTTGTCGGGCATCTCGCCGGGCGCGAGCAGCTTCTTCTCGACGTCGTAAAACGCGCCGGAGTGGACCATGAAGATCTTGCCCTGCGAAAGCCGCGACAGCGGGCCGGACTTCTCGAGGTTCCGATCGAGCCAGTTGAACAGCATCGAGTTGCCGATCCACATGATCCCGGCGATCACGTGGGCCCAGCGAAACACGACGTCCAACAGCTCGTTGAGGGTCACAGCGACGCGAGTATAGGCACGTCGCGCCGGACCGTGTACGGCGGAGCGTGCGCGCACTGCCGCCTGCGCCTCGCGCGGGGCGCCCCGGCCGCGATCCTCGATCGATTTGTCCATTCGCGGGCGCGAACGGGCTACTGTTCGCGCATGCGCATCTATCTCGGCATGATCTTGCTGTTCTCAGCGTGCTCCAGCCACGACGACATAAAGAAACAGGCCGAGGAAGAAGCGGCCAGGGAATCGCCGAGGGAAGAGGCAACCAAGCCGACCGAGTCCGCCAAGCCACCACCGCCGCCGCCAAAGAAGCTGAAGACGCCCGAGGAGCTCGGCAAGTGCGAGCTCCAGGTGACCGGCGGAGTGACCGCGGAGATCACGCAAGTGGGCGGCAAGGAGGCGGTCAACGTCGCGTACTGGCTGACGCCCGAAGAGCGCAAGAACATGATGGGCGTCGACGGATTTGTCATCAACTGCATCAGCCCCGGTGCGCGCGTCTCGATCCTGCCCAGCGGCGGCAGCCCCGACGGCATGCCGTTCAAACCCAAGAAGTACGAGCTAAAGAAGGGCGGCAAGCGGAACGGCGCGAACGTGATGGCGTCGTTCGGGCAGACGACGCTCGCCGACCCGGTCGGCACCGTCGATGTCACCGCGTTCGACAGCTCGCACATCGCGGGCACGGTGGAGATCTCCGGCAAGCTCGTACCTGGCAACAAGCCGGTGAAGATCACTGGCTCGTTCGATCTCGGCTGTCCGAACCTGAGCGCCTGCGACGAGTAGCCTGATATTCGCCGAGCTCGTCAAGCGGTTCTTGCGACACAAGTCGCGAGCCGCAACCCTCGAGGCCCAACCTCGATGCCCCAACTCGAGGCCCCAACCTCGAGGCCCCAACCTCGAGGCCGTGCCGGACCTCGTCGACCGCTCGCTACTTGCGTACTAACCCCACGCGCGGCGGATGGCTTCGGCGATCCCACCGCCATCGCCGGCCTTGCGCTCGAGCTGATCGGTCGCCTTGTTGCGCACCGCCTCGGGGGCGTTGCCCATCGCGAACGAACGGCCGGCGACCTCGAACATCGGCACGTCGTTGACCCAGTCTCCGACGGCAACAGCATCGGCGAGCGAGCAGCCGGCGACCTTGCACAGCTCTGCGAGCGCCGTGCCCTTGGTAGGCCCGGCGGCGCGCACGAGCATCGCCCACTTGCCAGGCACCATCGAGATCGGGAACGCGACCGAGAACAGCTCGTTCGGCCGCTGCTTGAGCTGCTCGTGAACCGCCGCGACCGCGGCCTGATCGCCGACCGCAACAGCGCCGAGCGCTTCGGTATCCCACGCCTGTTGCTCCTCGACGACGCGTAGGTTGGGCGACCAGGTCGCGACGTAGCGAGCGAACGGAGCTCCGGCGTGGTCGTGATGGATGCCGTCGGCGTCGAACACGAAGCTGGCGAGGCCATACGAGCTCAACGTCGCTCGCAGCTCGCTGCGCACCGCCAGCGGCATCGGATGATGGATCAAGTTGCGGTTCGAGCGCAGCTCGACGACATGGCTGCCCTCCATGCACGCGATCGGACCTTCGATCGAGCACGCACGCGCGGCCCCCAGCGCGCCGGTTCGAAGCCGACCGGTGACGATCGTGACGGTGACACCGGCCGCTTGAAGCTCCGCGATCGCCGCGACATCGGCGTCATCGACGCGCTGATCGGTGCGAAGCAAGGTGCCGTCCAGATCGAGCGCGAGCAACCGATACGACACGTACCCAATGTACGCGGATGACCTCGCTTCGTCGAACCGTGAGCACGCCGATCGTGTGAACGGCGATCGACGAGATCGGAATGGAGGTCGATGTACGCCGCCGGACGAACGTCGTTACAGGTCGTTAGCGCCGCGCCAAGCGGATCGTCAGCGGCCACCGGATCGTTCGCGGCTCGTTGTCGGGCCACACCTCGATCAACCGGGTGCGCAATGCATCGAACGCGACACTGCCCTCGCGCTTGGCGAGCCGCTGACTCGACGACCAGGTTCCGATGTAGCCGACCAGCTCGTCGCGCGTCCAGCTGGCAGTCATCTCGATCGCAGGTGGCTCGAGCGCGGGCCACGGCAACACGAGATCGCGGTAGCGGTTCAGCACATGAGCTCGCTCGGGTGGCCAGTGCGGCTCGACCGCAGCGCGAAACCCGTCGAGGCATCCATCGCCGAGATCGAGCTGCAAGTTACCGTACAGCACCAGCGCGATCAGCGCGCCGGGTTCGGTCACCCGGCCGATCTCGGCCACAAACCGCGGCCAATCGAACCAGTGCGCGGCTTGCGCGGCGACCGCCAGCGCGACGCTCGCATCCGGTAGCCCGCTCGCTTCCGCCGGCGCACAGCGATACTCGACGTGCGGATGACGCGGCGCCTCGGCGAGCTGCGCCTGCGACGGATCGGTTGCGATCACGCGCTCGAACCGACTCGCGAGCTTGACCGATAGCTGGCCGCTCCCACAACCGACATCCCAGGCCACGCCGCGCGGCGCTCGATCTGCCAGCGCATCGACGAGCGCCTGGGGATAGTGCGGACGATACGCCGCGTAGCTCGTCGATACCGCCGAGAAATGATCGCTGAACGTCATGACGCCTTCGATGTCGCCACCGCGCGAATCGAATCAGCGGATCCGGCCCTGCACGCCAATCCCGGCCTCGAGCTCGAACCGCATCCATCGCGAGAACGTCGCGGTCTCACCCACATAGCCGTAGACGCTGTAGCGCGGATGCAGATCGAACCACAGTCCGTTGAGGTTGCGAACGCCGAAGTCGCTACCCAGCGATTCCCCCGCCGCGTTGTCGTAGCCGCTGAAATCGAACACCAGCTGCCCGGTGGAGAACAGCTTGCTCCGCGCGCCCTCGCCGTAGAACAACCGGCCGCCGGGCGAAACGTGAAAGCTACGCGGTCCATCGTCGCCGCTCGGGATCGATGCGAAGTCTCGCTCGAGGCCGAGCCGGAGCTCGACCAGCGCTTCGATGTTGCCGGTGACACCGTAGGACAGCTCGAGATCGAGGCTGAACGGCGCACGGCCGGTGCACACCGCGGCGTAGCCGGTCGCGGTCTGTGGATCGGTCTTTCCGCAGTAGTCGATCTCGTCGTACGGCACCAGCGCGCGGATGCCCATGCCGAGGCGCAACGAGGCGCTCAGCTTGTTCTTGGGCGAGATCAGCTGAGGGCCGGCGGTGGCTGGAGGCGCAGGGTTAACCGCTGCGACCGGATCGGCCGGAGCAACGGGATCCACGGGATCAGGATCCTGGGCGAACGCCACCGGTCCGCTGACCAACGCAAGCGCGACGAGCCAAGCCCTCGGTCGGAGCACGCCCGACGCTAACGCGACTGCCATCGAGCTACAAGCCACGCTGGCCTCCCGACGCGCCCGGAGCTACCTTCCCGACCGATGACTCGGCTGACGCGGCGTGGGCTACTTGGTGGCGGGCTCGCGGTCGCGGCGTTCCTCCTCGCGCGGCGCGCCCATGCGATCGGCCCGGGCTCGAAGTTCCGATTCGGCCAGCTCCAGCTCGCGACACCCGGTGGAGCTCCGGGAGGTCCGCGGCCCAATGCGCTGCGCCGGCTGTCATGGGAGATCGAGAAGCGCACGTCGATCGAGATCGATCTGCAACCTTCGATCGTCACCCCGACCTCCGACACGCTGCACGAGACGCCGTTCCTCTACCTGGTCGGCGATCGCGATCTGGCCCTACCGAGCGCGAGCGGCCTCGAATCGCTGCGAAGATTTCTGACGTTCGGCGGATTTCTGCTGATCGATTCCGCCGAGGGATCCACCGACGGTGCGTTCGATGGTTCGGTGCGCAAGCTGCTGGGGGCCGTGTTTCCATCGAGTCGTCCCGCCGGTGGGCTCGAGATCATTCCAAGCGATCACTCGCTCTACAAGTCGTTCTATCTGCTCGACAAGCCGTATGGCCGATTGATGATCGCGCCGGCGATGGAGGGCATCATTCGCGATGGCCGCGTGGTGTGCGCCTACGTGGCCAACGATCTCGGTGGCGCCTGGTCGCGCGACGATTTCGGCAACTACGATTTGCCGTGCGAGCCGGGCGGTGAACGCCAGCGTGAGCTGTCGTTCCGCATGGGCGTCAACCTCGTGATGTATGCGCTGTGTCTCGACTACAAGTCGGATCAAGTCCACGTCCCGTTCATCATGAAGCGGCGACGCTGGAAACCCGACGACGGTGCCGAGACCGCCGCGCCCGAGCCCAAGAAGTGAGGGCGCGGCCGTGAACATCGTCCTGTTCTCGCCGCTGGCTCGCTATGCGTTGATCGCGGTATGCGTCGTGCTCGCGATCGGCGCGGTGATCGCGGTGCGCCGGCGACGCGGCGGCATCGGGGCGGCATTTGGCGTCGGCGCGCTGCTGGCCGGCGGCGCGCTCGCCGCCGAGGCGCTGGTGGCGCTAACGGTGCGACTCGCAGTTCCCGATGCGACGGACTTCAACGAGTACCGCTGGGTGATGCTCGCGCCCTGGGGGCGGCTCGGGCTGGCGCTCGGCGGTGCTGCGGTCCTCGCGATCGTCGCACTCGCCTGGCGTGCGAGCCGAGGTGCCTCGACGTGGCGCCGGGCGGCCATGATCGGGATCCGCGCCGCGGCCGCCGTCGCAGCGCTGGTGGTATTTCTGGAGCCGGCCGTCGAGCTGCGCCAGGTCGCCCGTGAACCGAACCGGATCGCGGTGCTCATCGACGACTCCAGGTCGATGTCGCTCGCCGAGCTCGGCGATGGCCCGACGCGGATCGAGCGCGCTCGCCAGCTGCTCGCTGCCTCGGGCGCCACGCTCGATGCGTGGTCGCGCGATCACTCGATCGACTACTACACGTTCTCGGACACGCTCGCTCCGACCTCGCTCAAGGCGCTCGCCTCGAACACGGCGCAAGGCAAGGGCACGCTGCTCCGCAAAGCGCTCGAGCTGGTCCGCGCGCGCTACGAAGGCCGCGACCTCGCGGGGGTCGTGCTGATCTCCGATGGCGCATCGACCGGGGGCTTCTCCGACGACGATGGCGCGGGTTCGGTGCGCGACTTCTTGCGCTCGCTCGACACCCGGGTCCACACCGTATGGGGCGCGCGCAAGGGGCTCAAGGACATCGCGATCGCCAAGGTCAACGCCGACGAGTTCGCGTTCGTACGCACGGTGGTGCGGATCGACGCGGTGATCCGCACCACCGGCCTGCCGGCGCGCCGCGTCCCGGTCACGCTCTCGACCGATGGTCAGCCGCTGCGCCAGAAGCTGGTGGACCTGCCGGCTGGGGATCACGACGTGACGGTGACGTTCGAGGTCACCCCTCCGCGCGTCGGGCGTTATGTCTACGAGGTCTCGGTGCCGGTAGCCCAGGGCGAAGCGGTGACCACCAACAACGCGCGCAGCTTCGTCGTGCGCGTGATCCGGGACAAGATCCGCGTGCTCCAGGTTGCGGGCCAACCGTCGTGGGACGTCCGCGCGTTGCGCCAGATGCTCAAGAGCAACCCCAACGTCGATCTGATCTCGTTCTTCATCCTGCGCACGCAGGACGACATCTCGCTGGTTCCCAACGACGAGATGTCGCTGATCCCGTTCCCGACCATGGAGCTGTTCCAGCAGCAGCTGCCATCGTTCGACCTGATCCTGATCCAGAACTTCGAGTACCTGCCCTACGGGATCCAGAACTACCTCGAGAACATTCGCAGCTACGTCGAGGGCGGTGGGGGCCTGGCGATGCTCGGCGGCTCGACGTCGTTCACCTCGGGCGGCTACTTCGGCACGCCGGTGGCGCAGGCACTTCCGGTCGAGCTGTTCGGTCCATTCGACCAGGGGCCGATCATCGACACGCAGCGGTTTGCGCCGCAGCTGACCGACGCTGGCCAGCTCCACCCGGTGACCTCGCTGCGCTACGCCGCCAACGACAATCTCGCGACCTGGAAAGCACTCCCACAACTCGAAGGCGTCAACATCGTCGCGGGCGCCAAGCCAGACGCCACCGTGCTGGCGGTACACCCCAAGCTCAAGACCAAGGCCGGCAAGCCGATGCCGGTGATCGTCGCGGGTGAGTACGGCAAGGGCCGCACCCTCGCGGTCACCACCGACTCGCTGTGGCGGTGGGGGTTCGTCGCGGCGGCACGCCCGGGCGACGATGGCCGGCAGTACACGAAGTTCTGGGAGACCGCGATGCGCTGGTTGATCCAGGATCCAGACCTTCGCAACCTGCACGTCGATAGCGATGCGGTCGAGTACACGCCGGGAGCGACGGTGCGGGTCACGGTGCGGCTGCTCGGACGCGACTATCAGCCGTTGCCCCACGGGGAAGTGTCGCTCGTGGTCAAGCGTGGCGCAGATCCGGCGCGCGCCACGCAGACCGCCGCGGCCAAGTTGACGGTCGGGGACGACGGTACGGCGATCCATGAGCTCGGAGGGCTCGAGCCCGGCGTGTATCGCGTCGAAGGCCATGCCAGGGTCTCGGGCCGCGAGATCGAAGCAGCCGACATCTTCTTGGTCCGCGAGGCCGGCACCGAGCTGGATCGCCCGGTGGGCGATCCAGCGTCGCTCGAATCGATCGCCTCGGCGACCGGCGGCAGCGCGCTCGGCGCGATCGACAAGCTCCCGCAGAACCTGCGGTTCGATCCACCACGGATCGTTCGGGTCGATCGCCGCACCGATGTCGAGCTGTGGAGCCGGCCGGGGCTCTTGATCCTGATCATCGGGCTGCTGGGGCTTGAATGGCTCTTGCGCCAGCGAACCGGCTATTTGTAGTAAGGATGCTCGCATGCCGTTGCAACTCGACAGTCTCGTCACCGACCTGATGTTCCAGGCTTCTGCCGCGACCGATCAGAAGACCCTGATCGAAGGACTCGGTGGGCAAGCGGAGCTCGAGACCAAGCAGCTGCTCGATGTCGATCGGCTCGACCCGCGCGCGGAGATGGAGCTTTCGCCCTCGATGCCATTCCGCCGCCGCGGCGAACGCCGGTTGATGATCATCGACGACAAGGTCGTCACCCCGCGTGAGGACCCGCAGACCGATGCGATGATCAAGGCCGATCTGCGGCCGGCGAAGGAAGCGCTGATCGCGATCTGTCAAAAGCTTCCGATCCGGTTGGGCCGGCTGTTCGTGCTCGGCAGCTGGGGCGATGCCGTGATCGTCGCGCGCGAGATGCGTGACCTCCGGGCGATCTGCTTGCTGCCCTGGGCGCTCGATCCGCAGGTCGACATCGACGGCAAGCGCCGGGCCACGCCGTTGTCGCAGAAGGAGTTCGAGGCCAAGCTGCTCGCCTACGAGAAGCGGCTCGAGGAGCTCGACGATCAGCAGATCATCGCCGGGTTGTCAGGCGTGGCGTTCGAGCGGCGCGGCGAGCTCGTGGTCGTCGATGTGCTCGAGGCCGACGGCACGTGGGACCAGCGCAAGTCGCTGATGATGGAGCAGCAGCTGGCGGCGATGGACCGGTTCTCGCTCATCCCTGGGGCACCCGCGAGCAAGCCTGCAGACAGGCCCGTCGCGAAGCCAGCGGTCAAGCCGGCCGATGCAGCGCCTCCACCGGCGCCCGAGCCGGCCGGTCCTCCGATCTCGGCCAAGGAGATCGATGGTGCGCTCGTCCTGGTATTTCCTGCCGAACGCTTCGATCTCGACGTCGCCGCGGCGCTGGGCAAGGGCGATTGGGACCACGTGGTGCGGCGCTCCGACGAGCTCACCGGTGCGATGCGCGACAAGCTGCATCGCGACGGCGCCAGCTGGATCGCTCCGCTCGAGTTCTTGTCCGAGGTCTTCGTCGATGGTAAGCCGCTCACCAAGGCGAGCTTCGAGCGCGATGCCAGCACCAGCAACGGTCTGCGCTCGCTCGATGTCCACTTCCCGCGCTTCGGACCGGTCCTGCTCCTCGAGATCTCCGGCAAGGGTCGGTTCGTGACGAGCTTTCACGATGCCACGCGCGCCGCGCAGCTGGTGAAGTGATGCGGCTCGCGACGCTGATCGCGCTGGTGCTCGCATCGCCGATGATCGCGTCGATCGCTCACGCGGACGACGATTTCGACGGTGCCACCGTGATCTTCGTGCGCGGCAATGCGCTGTATCGCACCGACCCGCGCGGCAAGACCGAAACGGAGCTCGTCCAGCTCACCCCGCCGGGATCGACGGCCAAGCCCGATGTTCGCGCGCTGCGCACCGATGCACGCGGCGCGGTCCTGCTGGTCGACATCGCCGGCAAGTGGTCGTGGATGCCGCTCGATGGTTCGGCCACCGCATTGACTCCGCTGCCGTGTGCCGACGGCCCAGCTCAGCTCGCGGTCGATGGCGCGTGCGTGTTGTGCCGGGCGCCGGGCAATGGCCCCAGTGCTGGCTCGATGATCTACAACCTCAAGTCAGGGCGCAGCGCGCCGCTGAATGTCCCGGCACCCGGAGCGCGCCTGGTGTCCGAGCGACCCAATCGCAAGCTGATCTGGGGCGACGCGTCGGGCATCTGGTCGGCACCGCAGGCAGATACGCGCAACAAGAAGCGGGTGGGTCCCGAAGCACCGCTGCGTGGCCTGTTGCCTAGCCCCGACGGGACCCGAGCGATCGGCACCTATGCAGATGTCATTCACGAGGGCCGGCACACCAAGCCGGGCGAGCTGTTGATGGTGTTTGCGCTCGACGGTCAGGCCGCACGCCGCAAGACGATCCGCAACGGTGTGCCGGTCGAGTGGTCGCACGACTCGCAATGGGTGCTCGTACAGGACGGCGCGAGCGCGTGCGTGGTGCGGGCGACCGGCGGTGATTACAAGTGCTGGAAGGGGTACACCGCCGCGTCCATCTCGTCGAACGGCCGCTACGCACTCGTGCTCGGAAACCGCGACGGTAGCAAGCAGCAAGCTCGCGACGCCAAGTCCAAGGCGAGCAAGCGCGACAAGGGCAAGAGAAACGACCGGGGCACCAAGTCCGCGGGCGCCGATCAGGAGGGCGAGCAGGACGCGCAGGAGCCTGGCGATGAGCCGGACGCCAGCGGCGCGGAGCCGTCGCCCGCCGATGACGTCGCCGTCGCACCACCGAGCGGACCACTCGCGCTCTACCGGGTGCAGATCGACGGTGCGTTCACCGCGTCACCGGCGCGAATCGTTCAGGTCGTCGATGGCGCGGCGGTGTGGGTTCCTGCGAAGCGCTAACTGCCGGCCGACGCCCGATCAAGGCACGTAGATCGTGTCGCCCGGCAACACGTAGATGTTCATGTCGAGCCGCTTGCCCGACGCGAGCGCCTCGTAATCGAGCGGGATCCGGCGGGTCTCCTTGGTCTTCGGGTTGGTCCTGAGGAGGACGACCTCGTCGCGCTTGGCGAAGCGCGTGAGCCCGCCGGCCATCGCGATCGCATCGGCAACCGTGACGTATTGATCGGAGCTGAACACGCCCGCCTTGACCACCTCGCCCTGCAGCGTGAATCGATAGCTGCGCCACGCCTTGACCGCGACCGTGATCTCGCTGCCCTGCAGCTTCACGAAGTCGGTGAGCCGGGTCTTGATCACCGCCTTGAGCGCGCTCGGAGTCTCGCCCGCCGCCTTCATGTCGCCGACCAGCGGCATCGTGATCGTGCCATCGGGGCGGATCGTCGACTCGGTGTTGAGCCCGGTGTTGCCCTCTCCCCACACGTTGATCTGGACGATGTCGCCAACGCCGAGGATCAACTCCTTGTTCCGAGGATCCGGCTCGCTGGCGTAATCGTACTTGGGGATCCCACTCCCACACGCCGCGATCAACACAACAAGGGACACGAGCACTGCGCGCATGATGGGCGAGTGTCGCGCGAGCCAGTCGGGAGTTCCAGTCCACCCGCCCTGGATCGCGCCGCCCGCTCGCCGCTCCGCGCGCCGCGCGCTACCGTTTCGGGTTGCCGTCGGTGTCGAGCTCGACGAGCGCACCTGGACCGAGCTCGCCCCGGGCCGCCAGATCTGCCAGCGCTTCACGCAGGGTGAGCTGCTTTCCCTCCTTCGTGTACGGGACGTCCTTGCCGGCGGCATCGCGCGCGATCATCTTCGCGTCGCCATCGCCAACCACGAGGTACACCGCCTGGCCGGGCTTGAGCTGCTTGGCCGCCGACGCTTTGACCTGCGCCTCGCTGACCTGCTGGACCTTGGCAATGTAGCTGTCGTAGTAGCCCAGCGGCAGGCCGTAATAGACCAGGCCGCGGTACTGACCTAGCGCGGCCTGCGCGGTCGCGAACCGTCCGGGCAATGCCAGGATCGCGCCCTGCTTCTCGCGCTCGAGCTCGGTCTTGTCGATCGGGCGCTTGCCCGCAGCAAGCTCCTTCACTTCGCGCTCGATCTCGAGCAGCGTCTGGTACGTGGCGTCGGTCCGCACCGATGCGCCTGCGCCGAACGTTCCGTACTGCCTGGTGTAGTTGAACCCGCCGCGTGCGCCGTACGAATACCCCTTGTCCTCGCGCAGGTTCATGTTGATCCGGCTCGAGAAGCTGCCGCCAAACGCTGCACCGAGCATCGACGTCGCGAAGTAGTCGGGAGCTGTCCGCTTGGGACCGAAGTGCAGCATGGACACCCGCGACTGAGCCGCGCCTGGGATATGGACGAAGAAGATCCGGCCGGTCAGGGTCTTGGGTGCAGGGAGCGCCTTGGGCTTGCCGGCACCACCGGTCCACCCGGCGAGCGCGCCACCGTCGAAGTATGCGCGGATCTGCGCCTCGGTCAGATCTCCGACGACGAACAGCCGTGCGCCACGCGGCTTGAGCCACGTGGTGACGTGCTTGCGGCAATCGTCGACGGTGAGCTTCGCGAGCGACTGCTCGGTGGTGACCGTCCCGTGTGGATGCTCGGGACCGTACAACACCGTGCCGCTGACCCGACCGGCGACCGACGCGGGGTCACCCTTGGATTGCTTCACCGCTTCGATCCGGCGCTTGATCATGCGCTCGAAATCGCTCGCGCGAAATCCGGGGCTACGCAGCGTGTCGGCGAAGATCTGGAACGTGGCGTCGAGGTGCTTGCTCAAGCTCGACAGCGTGACGCCCTGCGAATCCTCGGCAGCGTAGGCCCCCACATTCGAGGCGATGTCCGCGAGCGCCTCGGCGTATTGCAGCTTGTCGAGCTTCTCGGTGCCCTCGGTGAGCATCGACATGCACACGCTCGAGAGCCCCTCTTTGCCCTTCGGATCGACCACGCTGCCGCCGTCGAAGTTCAGGTCGATCGAGACCAGCGGCAGCGCATGCTGCTCGACGAGGTAGACCTTGATCCCGTTCTTGAGCGTGAATGGCTTGATCTTGGGGAACCGGTACGGCCGCGGCTCGCCCGGAGCTGGTTGGGCCGCGCGAAATGGTTCCTCGGGGAACGCGAGCTCCTGCGGAGTTGCAATCTGTGTCGGAATCGACGGCTCGGCGGCCGGCTGCGTCGGTGGCGTCATCACGGCATCCCCCGTGGGCGGCGAGGCCGGAGCCCCGGGCGTGGTGGTCGGCTGCGGTGCGGAGCCGCACGCAGCAAGAACGAGCATCGAGACAAACGCGCGCTTCATGGCTTGGCCTCCGATGTGGGCATGGTGATGACGGTGACCATGCGCTCCGGCGCGAGATAGCTCGCCACGGTCGCTCGGATCTTCTCGGCCGACGTCTTGCGGTAGCGATCGAGATCCCAGGTCAGCCGGTTCGGATCGCCGAGGTAGTGATTGTACTGCTGCATCACCTGAGACCGCACGAACACCGACTCCAGCGCGCGGATCACGCTCGCCTCGTTCGCGGCGACCACGCGAGCGATCTCCTTGTCGGTGAGCGGCGCCCTGTGCAGCGCCGACACCTGCTCGTTCACGATCCGCTTCACCTCGGCGAGATCGGCCTCGCTGCGGAGCGTGACCTCGATCTCGAACTGTCCCGAGAACGAGCTACCGCTCTGGCTAACCCGAACGCGTTGCGCGAGTGGTCGCGAGTACACCAGCTCGCGATACAGCCGGCCAGTGCCCTCACGGGCCAGGGCGTTGGCCACGATGTTGAGCTCGGCATCGCCATCGGCGTACTTCGCCGGCGAATGCCACACGAACGAGACCTGACGGAGCTTCGCGAAATCGTCGGACACCGTGGTCTCGCTCGCCTTGATCCTCGGGGCCGGCACGAGCACCGGCGTGGGCTTCTTGCTTGCGGGCATGCCACCGAACCACTTCGCGACCAGCCGCTTGCCCTCCTCCATGTCGAAGTCGCCGACCAGCGTCAGCGTGGCATTCGCGGGCACATACCAGGTCTTGAAGAAGTTCTTCACGTTCTCGACGGAGGCGGCCTCGAGATCCTCGTGCTTACCGATCCCGAGGTAGCGGTACGGATGACCCTCTGGATAGAGTGCCAGCCCGATCGCGAACAACGCCTTGCCGTAGGGTCGGTTGTCGTAGTTCTGACGCCGCTCGTTGCGAACGACGTCGACCTGGTTGCGAAAGCTCTTCTCGGTCAGCGTGTCGAGCATGTAGCCCATGCGATCGCTCTCGAGCCACAGCGCGGTCTCGAGCTGGTGCGACGGCACGATCTCGTAGTAGTTGGTGCGGTCGTCGTTCGTCGTGCCGTTGACGCCGTCCGCGCCGATCTGCTTCAGGATCTGGAAGTGCATGTCGTCGCCGACGTGCTTCGAGCCCTGAAACATCATGTGCTCGAACAGATGGGCGAACCCGCTGCGCCCATAGGTCTCGTGCCCCGAACCGACGTGGTACCAGACGTTGACGGCCACCAGCGGCACCGACTTGTCCGATGACAGGATCACCTCGAGGCCGTTGGGCAGCGTGTATTTCTCGAACACCAGCTTGGGATCCGCGTCCACCGGTACCGGCGGCCGAAGCGCAGCGGGTGCGCCGTTGGGCGTATCCGCGACGGCGACGACAGGCAGCACCAGTGCGCAGGCCACGGCTACCCGATACACGAGCCTCGAGATCATGACGTCCTCCGTTTCAAGAGGACAGACGTTAGTCGGCCTGAGGCAGACGAGCAAGCGGCGCCAGCGTCGCAGCTCGCCGGCAAAGCGGCGCCAGCCTCGCAGCTCGGGCTCGCGGCGCCCGTGTCGCCAGCGGCGCAGCTCGGGCTCGCGGCGCCCGCGGCGCAGCTCGGGCTCGCGGCGCCCGCGTCGCAGCTCGGGCTCACTTTCGAGCGTGGCGATTCTTGTCGATGATCGCGATCAGGATCAGCACGAACCCGGCGAGCCGGGGCAAGAACACGAGATGCGCGTGCTCCCACATATGCGGTGAGAACACCCGCCAGGTCGCTCCGCCGCCGAACGTGAAGAACGCGACTGCGAACCAGACGAAGAACCGGTCCTGGCTCAACCGGTAGTACTTGAGAAACTTCAAACCGATCGCCAGGCACGTCACGGCGACGGCCCCATGCAGAAATGGCAGCAATGAGCCGGTCATGTGTCCTCCCAGAGAAGACCCACGAGGAGCAGCAGTACCGATCCGAGCGTGATGATCGCTCGGATCAACGAGAGATCGATCGCAGTCGGAACGACGATCACGTCGATGAACAGCGCGATGTTGTTGAGCGCCAGGCCGACGAAACACCAGGTGCTCCACATGAGCAGCCGCGTGTGCTGCTGCCGGTAGCTGCGCCACAACAACACCGCGCAGAACAAGCTCGCGAGCGCGCACAATAGGTAGACGGCTTCAGCCATTGTCTCCGTCTTTCTTGCCCCGAATATGGAACGCGTCCGCGAACGCCCGCGCTGCCATGCGGCGAATCCGATCGATCGCGATCGTCGAGAGCAAACCTAGCATCTGATGCCGGCTCTCACCGTGCAGCCGAACGGCTTCGACCAGCACCGGATCATCGCGATGGATGACCAACCGAATCACATCGTTCTCTCTCACGACCAGCGTGCTCGAGACTTCATCCACGACCTGCGCCAGGATCTCAGGGGCCATCTTCAGTGTTGCAGCCAACTCGTTGACCGAGCTCGCTACATTGGGCGCCTCACGCAGCGCGAGCACGAGCTCGAGCTTCTCGAGTGAGTCGAGCTTGGTCTCGAGCATGTCGAGTAGCTCGCGCGATGGCTGGAAATCCGACGACGACACGTATCAAAGCGAGTATTGCGATCGTTCCGCGTGCATGTCGACCCTGGTTTCGGAGAACCCGCACACGAACAAGCTGTGCGGCTGCGCCACACCCGCACTCTGGCGGGTCCGCGCGAATGGGCCCCAGCTCAAATCTCCAGCGGCTGAACACCGAGTAACACGGCGTCGCGAGATACCGCATCGAGCCAGAGCAGCAGCCGGCGCACCTCGCCATCGGCGACGTCGATCTCGATGATCCGGCGGATCGCATGACCCGCGATCGTCTTATTGATGTCCTGCTCGGCGGACGACCATGCGTTGGCGAGCGCCGTCGAGCGAATCGGCATTCCCTCGATCTCGACGGAGACGCCCATCACGAACTTCGCAAACGCCGGATTCGCCACGACGATCACACCCTGCGGTGTGAGCAGCGCGAGCGGCAGGCGGCAGGCATCGAACGCAACCCGGGCAAGCTCGTCGCGCCGGTTGTCGCTGCGCTGTTCGATCACCACGCGCTTGGCGTGACCGCCGCCGCGGCCGCGCCGGTTCATCCCCATCATGTCCATGACCGTGCGGAGCTCGTAGATGAACGCCGCCATGTCCTTGTGGCGATCGGCCGGGCGCTTGGCCAGTGCGTGCAGAATCAGCGTCTCGAGCGCGGCATCGAGCCCGTCGACGATCTCCGACGGCGGCCTGGGTTGCTCGTCGAGATGGCCAGCCAGGATCTTCTGAACCGGGCCATCCCACGGCACCGCACCGGTGATCAGCTCGTAGAGCAGAATGCCCACGCCATAGACATCGCTCGCCGGCGACGCTGGCTCGCCGCGAATTCGCTCGGGCGCGACGTAGTGCGGAGTACCCGATAGCGACGTCGAGGCGCGACTCGCGGTGAGCGAACGTGCGAGCCCGAAATCGAGCAGCTTGACCACCATCCGGCCGCGCTTGGTGTCGTGGTCCTCCTCGGAGATCAGCAGATTCTCGGTCTTGATGTCGCAATGCACGACGTTTCGACGGTGGATGTAGTGGAGCGCTTCAGCGACCTGGAGCACGATCTCGCAGGCCTTGCGGGGATGGATTCGCTTCTCCCGAAACAGGATCTTGTGGAGCGCCTCGCCATCGACCAGCTCCATCACCATGAACATCCCGACCTTCTCGTCCTCGCCGAAGTCGACGACCGAGGTGATGTTCGGATGGCTCATCGCCGACGCGAATCGAGCCTCGCGGTAGAACAGCTCGCGCGCTTCGTCGGTCTCGGCGACTTGATTGGAGATGATCTTGAGCGCAAACGTACGCGACAGATGGACGTGGTTGACCTTGTAGACCTTGCCCATCCCGCCCTGACCGATGCGCGAGACGATCTGGTACCGGTCGCCGATCAGCGACGAGTTTTCCGCCGTCGCGACGCGGTTGCTCGCCCGGCGCGGTGGTGGCACCGGGGTGTTGTGAAGGTTGTTGGTGCGCGCGCGGGGTTTGTCCGAACCGGCGGGCCGCCCGGCCCGGGTCGCCGCGACGGGGGCAACCGGAACCGCCCGCGCCCCGTTGAGCGAGCGGTGGCCAGGAGCCAGCGCGCGGTGGTCGACGGCGACCTCACCCGCGCCGTCGTGAAACCCCACCTCGGGTAGTCGAGGGAGCTCGTCGGTGTCCTGCGGCGTGAGGGCGCGCTGGGACCGCGTCGACAGTTGCGCGTCGTCCTGATCGGGTGGTGGCAGAGGCAGCCCGGGCAGTTTCCTGCGGGATGGGTTGCGCTGATCCGCCACCTGACGAGGGTACACGAGTTAGAGTCGTCCCGTCGATGCAGGATCTGTGGTCGAGCGCGAGCTACGAGCCGCATCTGCTGTCGTTACCGTTTGCCGTCGCACCCGCGGCAATGCTGATCGTCATCGCCTACGCCGCGGTGATGCGTGGTGCCCCCGCGTTGCGCGGCTGGCTGCTGGCGCACTTCGTGTCGCTGTTGCCCTACGCGACGGTGATGATGCTATCTCCGTCGATCACGTCCGCGGCGGTTGCCGAGAAGCTGTTCCAGATGGCCGCGGCGTTTGTCCCGATGGCCGCCGCAAGCGGCACTGCGTTTCAGCTCGCGCTGATCCGCAAACATCGCAAGTACCGATGGGTGATCTGGTTTCTGATCGCGAACGCTGCGGTGTGGATCGTCATCGGAGGTACGAGCGACGCCGCGTTGAGTGGCGTCCGCCGGCTCGAGGGATTCTGGTTTCCCGACGCTGGCGATTGGGCGTGGTTCGCGCTCGCCCACATCGCGCTGCTGTCGGCAGGCGGGTTCATCGCGCTCGGGCGCGCGGCGTTCACGACCAAGCCGTCCGCCGAGCGCCGGCAGCTGCGGCTGATCCTGCTCGCCAACGCGGTCACCTACGCGGGGTTGATCGATGCCGGCCTGGCGTTTGGGCTCGGCGTGTTTCCGATCGGGTGGGTGTTGTCGACGATCGGCTGTGCGCTGGTCGTGCGCGCGTTGATCGTCGACGATCTGCTGCGGGTTCGCGCGGTCGATACCGACGCGCCGCTGCTGGTCGTCCACTTCGCCGCGGCGATCCTGCTCGGCTGGGTCGTGCTGGTGCAGGTCGGTCCCGACACGCCGTGGTGGATGGCTGCGAGTGGAATGTGCCTGTGCTTCGCGACGGTGCGGCTGTCGGTGGCGGTCGCGAGCCTGGTCAGCCACGGAGCGCGTGGCGGCGAGGGCCCGCTCGAGCGCTTGCTCGCGCAACTGGTCACGCGCACGCGCGGGATGACGGAGGCGTCGGAGATCGCCCAGCTGGCGTTCGTCATCACCGAGCTCGGTGTCGGCGTGCGGCCGACCATGTTGCTCGCGTCCGTGGAGGACTGGGGGTGGACCAGCGAGCGTGGGTT
>JBFWXW010000034.1:0-69037 GCA_050187075.1 Kofleriaceae bacterium
CGTTACTGATGTTCAGCGGGATGTAGACGAGCTGATCGTCGATCGCGTACCACAGCTCGGCGTACTTCGGAGCGTCGATCGCCATGGCATCGCCGTTGCCGCCGTCGCCATTCCCGCCATCGTCATCATCATCGTCGGAGTTGCTGCCGGCTCTCGAACCGCACGCAGCGAGGAACAACAAGACGGTCGCCAACGGAACACGCATCCTCACCAGCGTATCAGAGCAGCTGATCGGGATCAGGCGACGCGGTCGTCGAGCTGCGTGTGCTGCGGAGTGGGATTCTCCGTACATCGAGCCGGCGTGAGGGTGGTATACCCACGTCCGTGGGTGCCCGATTCCTCGACGATGACGCGCGATCCGCGTTCTCGCGGGCGATCGAGGCCATCGAGTCGGTGTCGTCGGTGGAGGTGGTCGTCGCCGTGCGCCGTCGCTCGGCGAGCTATCTCCACGCGAGCCTGATCGTCGGCATCGCGGTCGCGTTCGCGGGGCTTGCGATCATGCTGTACTCGTCGCAGTCGTTCAGCCTGATCGCCATTCTGGTCGATCCATTTCTCGTTGGTCTCGCCGCTGGCGGCCTGGTTCAGCTGTTGCCGCAAGTGGAGCGTTGGCTAACGCCAGCACGCACGCGCCGCCGGCTCGTTGCGCACGCGGCGACCGCGACGTTCGTTGAACGAGGCGTCCACAACACCAGCGGCCGCTCGGGTCTGTTGGTCTACGTCTCGTGGGTCGAGCAAACGATCGCGGTCGTGGCCGACAGCGGCGTTCGTCGAGTGCTCCCCGACGCCGAGCTGCGGACGCTCGAGGCCGAGCTCACCGGCCGGATGCGCCACGGCGGCGCAGCAGTGGCCAAGGTCCTCGAGCAACAAGCCGGCAGGTTCGCCGCGGTGCTCCCTCGCAGCGCTTCCGACAGCAACGAGCTGCCCGACGCGATCGATAGTGATCTGCCCCGCCCGCGGAGCCAACGATGAGGCGCCGCCCCGCGAGGACGATCGCGGTCGCTGGGCTCGTGCTGCTCGTGCTGCTCGTGCTGCTCGTGTTCGCGGACCTCGCGTTTGCGCGCCCGGGAGGTGGCGACAGCTTCTCCGGCGGCGGCGGTCACGGCGGCGATGGCGGCGGCGACGGCGGTGCACTGCTCGAGCTGTTGTTCCACCTGATCCGGCTCGTGTTCTATTACCCGAAACTCGGCGTGCCGATCCTCGGCATCGTGATCGCGTGGGTCTGCTACAGCGCCTACAAGCAGCACCGCAACAAGGATTGGGACAGCGGTCCGCCGGTGGAGCTCAAGCACACCATTCGCCTCGACGATCTGCGCCGCGTGGACCCCGAGTTTTCGCAGGTGCTGTTCGAGGACTTTGCGTTCCGGCTGTTCTCGACGGCCCATCGCGTTCGCCACGCTGCCGACACGCTGGCATCGGTCGCGCCGTATGTGTCCGAGCCCGCGCGAGCTCACCTCGCGGCACGAGCTCCTGTCGGCCAGCGCGTCGAATCGGTGGTGGTCGGTGCGATGCGCGTGTTTCAGCTCGAGCTCGGCGAGCAGCGCACGCAGATCGGCGTCGAGCTCGAAGCCAACGTGACAACGGCGCAGCACACGTACTACTCGGTCGAGCGCTGGCTGTTCGGCCGTGACGCCGGACGGCGATCGAAGCCACCGGGTGCGAGCAAGGGCTTTCCGTGCCCCAACTGCGGCGCACCGTGGCAGTCGCACGCCACCGGCACGCAGGTGTGCGCGTCGTGCGGCCAGGTCGTCGACAACGGCCGGTTCGACTGGACGGTCGAATCGATCGCGCTCGGCTCGATCGACGAGCGCGCGCCGACGTTGACCAACGAAGTCCCCGAGCGTGGCACCGATCTGCCGACCTACCGCCAGCCCGACGTCGACGCGCAGTGGTTATCGCTCGAGGCTGACGATCCGCAGATCACCGAGCAGAACCTGGTCGCGCGGCTCGCGATGATCTACCAGCAGCTCAACGCCGCGTGGTCGAACAACGAGCTGCGTCCGGTGCGCGGCCTGGTCTCCGACGGGCTCTACGACTATCTGCAGTACTGGGTGGAGGCGTACAACCGTCAGGGCCTGCGCAACCAGCTGACCGGCATGCAGATCAGCCACACGATCGTCGCCAAGGTCGTGCGGGATCACTGGTACGACGCGATCACGATCCGGCTCTGGGCCAAGGGCGTCGACTTCGTCGTGCACAGCAAGACCGGCAAGGTCGTTCGCGGATCGAAGCATCGCGAGCGCGCGTACAGCGAATACTGGACGCTGATCCGCGCCCGCGGCCGCACCGGTGCGCCGCGTGCGCAGCCTGTGTGCGGTAACTGCGGCGCACCGCTCACGATCACGATGGCCGGCGAGTGCGAGCACTGCGGGGCGCACGTCACCGCCGGCGAGTTCGACTGGGTGCTGTCGAAGATCGAGCAGGACGATACGTATCGTGGGTAGTGGGGCGACGCATGCCGCGGCGTTACGCGGGGCAGCCGAGCCGCTCGAGCGAGACGGTTCCTGACAGCGTCGCCTCAGGCAGGCGACTTACCTGCTCGGATTGTCCGCGTACTCGGTCCGCTAGTCACTCCCTACCGGGTCACGACCGTCCCGAGCATCCGACGACGATGAGATCTACGGCGCCGACAGCTTCGATTTGAGCCAATCCTCTGCACGCTGCTCCACCAGCCGCTTCGCGGTCTCGCTGCCGAGCTTCGCCAGCTTCTCGAGCTCGGCCTTCGGATCGTCGTGAAGTTCGGCGACCGGGATCTCGAACGGAATCTCGATGGGCTTGGTGCCAAACACTGCCCCGGATGCCGTGAGCTTGCCCTGTGCGTAGCCGACCTTGATCACGATGTCGCCGGGCAGCATCAGGGTCGCGCGCAGCGATCGAAGTGCGAAGATCCATGACAGCGGCGTCGTGAACACCGTGCTCGCCGCATCTGCGTGCTCGATCGCGATGGTGATCGCGCCGAGCTGAGGTACGAACGCACTGGGCGCAAACGTCAGGGTCGCGTTGTCGATCACGATCGAATCCGCATGGAACGGCGAGCGCTTCGGACGCTGTAGCTTGAACAGCGCCACGCTCGACACCTCGAGCTTGGCATTCGAGATCGCGAGCTCGCGACAATCACCGTCGACGAGCGCCCAGCCGAGCGCCGGCAGATCGCACTGAATCGATCCGACATCGATCGCGAGCTTGCCGATCAGATCGTCGCGCTCGAGCGAGAGCCCATCGATCACGAGCGTGCCCCGAACCAGCGCCAGGTCACTCGACGCCACCGCGCCCTCGGCATGCAGCGATTCCTCGAGCCGGGTTACCACGCGATCGCGCGTTCTGCCCTCGAGCGCGAGGCCGAGCACGACCAACACGATGAGCCACAAGACAAACAGTCCAGCGACGAGCTTCACAACGCGCTTCATCGAACCTGGGTGTCGTAGCATGAGCGCCTGCGCCTACGCCGCCGCTAACCAAGGCCGACCCGCGGCACTGCAAGTGACGTTTTGCGGCACAGCCGGCCACGGATCCACTGGGTTAGTCGAGGCATGGGGGATGCAAGGTAGGAATCGCATGAGGCGAGGCCTGTTCGCGTTGTTTGTACTCGGGGCGTGTGGCGTCGACACGGTTTCGCAGGAGCCGCCCACGTTGTTCGCCACCATCGAGGTGCCGGCGGGTGCTGGGTGCTCGTCGGGCGGGGTCGCGATCCAGAGCGGCGTCGATGACGATCGCGACGGAATCCTCGACGCTACGGAGATCACGAACACTGCCCTCACGTGCAATACAGCTCCCGGACCATCGTCGCTCGTGCGCGTGCTTGGGGAGCCGCCCGGCGCGAACTGCCCATATGGTGGAACAGCGATCGCCACCGGGCTCGATGATGACGGCGACACCGTGCTCGACGACAACGAGGTCGATGCAACTGCGTTCAACTGCGAGTCGGCACAGCCGCTGATTCGCATCGATGTCGAGCTCGCGGGCAGCAACTGCACGAATGGGGGCACCGCGGTACGCAGCGGGCTGGATTTCAACCGGAACGATATGCTTGACGACGCCGAGGTTAGCTCGACCAGTTACGTGTGCGTGCCACCGGCAACGCTCGCGCAGCTCGTGCAGGTGGGCAACCTGTTCCCCGGCGGCATCTGCGCGACAGGCGGCAAGCAGATCCAGATCGGTTTCGACATCGATGGCGACGGCTCGCTCGATGACGGCGAGATCACGTCACGCACCGACGTCTGCGGTGGGGTTAAGACGATGGTCCGAGTCGAACCCGAGGAACCCGGCGACAACTGCTACGCGGGCGGAACGCGAATCATCACCGGTATCGACAGCAATGGGAACAATGTGCTCGACGACTACGAGGTCGAGTCGACGGACTACGTGTGTGAGCCGTCATCCGTGATCAACGGCAACGTCGTGATCTTCGATGAGTCCGATCTCGCACAGCTCGAAGGAATCACCCAGATCACGGGCGGGCTGTTCATTCACTCCGACAGCTTGATCGCGCTTGATCTTCCCGATCTTCACATCATCGGAGGCGGTATCACGTGTGGAACAAGCGTCGGATGCAACCTCGCATCGGTCAACTTGCCTAACCTCGCAGCCATCGCGGGGACGAGCGTGTTTCGGGGCGGCCCGACCTCGATCAGTTTCCCCAGCCTCACGACGGCAGGGGCCATTAGAGTAGAAGGCGACAAGCTCGCAACGCTGAGCTTGCCATTGCTCCAGCACGGTCGAGTTCAGCTCCAGAGTTACGCTCCGATCACCGCATTGTCGTTGCCACAGCTGCAGACCGGAGGCGTCGAGATCTCGTTTTGTCAGGACCTCACAACCATCGATCTCCCGCAATTCACCTCGGGGAACCTCGTGGTCTTCAGCGCCAGTCAGCTGACTTCGATTTCTGCACCGCTGCTAAGCACGAGTACGTGGCTTGAGATCTCGACGTACGGTCAGCAATTGACTCACCTCGAGCTACCGGCGCTCACCAGTGCGAACAAATTCGCGGTCAATCAGAACAACGGCTTGACGTCGCTATCAGCACCGCTCCTTGGTCAGGCAAGCAGGTTCGAGATGTTCAGCAATGATGTACTTCCTAACTGTCGCGCCGTTGCGCTATGGGAGCAGGCTGGATTTCCGTCCGACGTCAGCATCGGCGAGAACAGCACCGAGTGCCCATAGCACTCCAACAACGGCGTACGGTCACGGCCATGCCAGCGGACCGCCAAACGCTCCGATATCCGAGCGCGACCCATCGAGGTCGAGCACCGACGGATCGCCAGCGTTACGTAGCTGTGACGTGGGCCCGAGCTTGAGGTTCCACGCACCAGGATCGGCTCCGACGTCGTCGATGAACTTCGGGTCGACGCCAAGATTGCCGTTCGCTCCGATCGGGCTGGGCATGCCGCTGAACGGCGACGCACCATTTCCGAAGAAGTTGGAATAGCCGATCGTGACCGTGCTACCGGCTTCGAGCTCGATGGCTCCCCCGGCGCCAGACGGTACGTTCTCGCTGAATGTCGAGTCATCGAGATCGATCGCTGTATCGGTAATCGCGTAGATTCCGCAGCCACTGGTACAGGTGTTACCGACCACCGTCAGCTGTGACAGCCTGGGAGAGCCCGCTTGCATCATCAGCCCTCCGCCGAGCGCTCCATCGTTACCCGCGACGATCACGTTGTCGTACCGCGGTGACGAATAGTACGACGCTACTCCTCCACCGTACGTCGGACCCATATTGCCGAAGATCCTTACCCGCTCGAGCGTGGAGCTATCGGACTCGTGATAGACGCCGCCGCCATAATAGGTCGCCGTATTCGCGTGGATGTCGACGTCGGCGAGCCGAGCGCCGGAACGAATCAGCGCGATGCCGCCGCCGTACGCAGCGTCCGGTGCATCGGCAACATTGCCGGCGATCGCGAGGTCCGTCAGCTCCGGCGCCGAGCGATCGACCACGATTCCACCGCCTCTACAATCGTCCACCACGATGTCGCATACGCCGCCGGTGATCGTCATGCCGCGAACACCCTGCGCGATCGTGCCCTCGTTGGCGAACACGACCACAGGCCCGGTGCCAGTTCCGCGAAGCGTGGTGACTCCGGGTCCCTCACCGACGACAGTCACGCGCGCGCCGTCGAATCGGATGTTCTCGACGTGGGTGCCCGCTCCAAGCGTCACGGTTGCCTCGTTGCCGGTGGCAGCCGCCGCATCGAGCACCGCCTGGATCGTCGGGCATTCAGCGGGAACCGCGACGATCCACGCACCGTCACAGCTACGGTCGCCCAGACAATCGTCACTCGCATCAGGGTGGACGGCATCGCTGTCGTCATTGCAGTCGCCCGGCGTGGAGACGACTCCGCTCGTTGTTCCACACGGTGCCGCGTCGCCACCCCAGCCATCACGGTCGTTGTCGAAGAACGCGGCTCCGGTCTCACACGCATCCACGCCAGACGAGCTGACGGGATCAAACTCTAGCCGGCCGCACGCCGCGAGCCCCAGGATGATCGTGACAGTACAGCGCCACATCAGCGACGACGATATCGCGTGATCAGCTCGCCGTGGCGCGCCGGCCGCTGACTCGCGACGCGAGATCGCGGCAAAAAGGTGTCCGGCCGTCCTGATGAGCTCCCCCCCGCTCTGACCGACGCGCACACGTCCTGGGGTGCCACGACGATGCGCTGGTCAACGAGCGAGGTCCTCGTAGCTCGTCACCCATGCTGCAAGAGCTCGAGGCGTTCGTGTCCGTCAGGCCTTGAACCACGTGCTCGAGCACGCAGACGTGGTCGCCGCGACCCGCCGCGAAGCTGCGCGATCGGATGCCCGGTCTCGCCATGGTGCACGAGGTGCCGCCGTCTGGACCTCACTCGTGTGTCACCGCTCCCGGCTCGACGGTGACGTCTGGGCCCCTGGCAACGCTCGCTTCGTGTTGAACCTCGGTCGCTGATCGTCGTCGGTGAACCCCGGCGGCTTTGCGATCTGCGTCACGCATGAGGTCCTTCCGACGCGCTCGGCCCCGCCTATACTTCCCACGTGAGCGCCGTCGAGATTGCGCTGCTCGCGCTCCTGATCGCCTGCGTGCTGGGCGCGCTCGGCCTGCTCGCCGTCGTCGGCGTGCTCGTCGTCCGCCGCCGCCGATTCAAGCGGATCGCCGCCGGCGGTCTTCACGGGGTTGCGCCGGTCCCAGGCCGTAGCGACCGTGGGCCGCCGCTGCCCGTGGTGCTCGTGCATGGGCTGTTCGGTTTCGATCGGATCGGCGTGCCCGGCATGCGGTTTCATTATTTCCGCGGCATCGTGAAGCATCTCGAGACCGTTGGCTGCCACGCGCACGCGGTCCGGCTTCCACCGGCGGACTCCGTGCCAGATCGCGCGCGCATCCTCGTCGATAAGATCGCCGCACTCCCTCATGAACGCGTCGACATCATCGCTCACAGCCTCGGCGGTCTCGACGCACGCTACGCGCTCGCGCACCTTGGGCTGGCGAGCAAGGTCCGGTCGCTCGTCACGATCGGCACACCGCATCGCGGTACTCCGCTCGCGCACCTCGCGTCGGGAGGTCCGCTCGGCATCGCACGAAAGGCCGTCCGGCTGCTCGGACTTCCGCTCGACGCGCTCGACTGGCTCTCGCCCGCGGCGCTCGAGCGATTCAACCAGCGCGTGCGCGACGTGCCCGGTGTGCGTTACGCGTGTGTCGTCGGGGGTATCCGCGAGGCACGTACGACCGTATCGCTCACCCTCGTGGCCACGCACGCCTACCTACGCCACGTGGAGGGCCCAAACGATGGTCTGGTCTCGATGGCTTCGCAGTACTGGGGCGAGACGCTCGCCGAGATCGAGGCCGATCACCTCGAGCAGATTGGCTGGCGCACTCCGCTCAGGGGCACGTTCGACGCGCTCGGATTGTACGAGTACATCGTGGCGCGGCTCGGCGACGCTCCGGTCGTGACGGCGCAGGCGCGCATGTCCGCGGCGGCGTCTGTGGCTCGCGCCGATCACTAGCATCGCGTCACAGCGGCCGATCGCGTCGCTACGGACCGCCGGACCATCGCCAAGACCGGGTCGCTGCGCGAGCCTTCGCCCGCACATCGGTACCGCGAAGTGAAGGTGCCACCGATCACGTGATCGGACGGTCAGCTGCGACCGCGCGACGCTGGCGTCGTTAGCCGGATGAAACCCCGATTTTGTCCCCGGAGTTGCCATGCGGCTGGTCCCAACCATCGATCCTCGAGTGTCGCGCCACGCGGCCGTGATCCATGCGATCCGGCACACGTTTGCTGTGCTGCTCGTCGCGCTCCCCGCCGTGGCAACGGCTGCTCCGGACCGATCTGCGCCGACCCCGAGCACGCCCTCCGCTCCCCCCAGCCCGCCCGCTGCGCTCTCGATCGACGCGTCGACAGTACGCGTGTTCTCGATCGGCACGGTCGCCGCCGATATCGTCGAGTACCGCGGCCGCCAGATCCAGGTCGCCGACGCGGTGGCGGGGCATGGCACCGGCTTCATCGTCGGTGACCGCCTGGTCATGACGGCGCACCACGTGATCGATGGCGCGCGTCACGTGGTCGTTCGGCTGCCGGGCCGCGGCGGGTTCTATCCCGCGCGCGTCGTGTTCGCCGAGAAAGACAACGACGTCGCGGTGCTCGCGCTCGAGACCGAAGGGCAGCCGCTTCCGCCGCCGCTCGCACTGGCGGACACCACGCCACGCGTGCGCAGCAACGTGTTCGCGATCGGCTACCCGATCGACGCCGCGCGCACCCAGCCTCAGTCGGCGCGCGGCATCGTCGCCGGGTTCCTCGATGACGGCACGATCCAGCTCGATATCGCGCTCAACCCGGGCAACTCTGGCGGACCGATCGTCGACGAGCACGACGCCGTGCTCGGCATGGCGATCGCCCGAGGTAACGTCGACAAGGGCGTCCAGGGTATTGGCTACGCGGTCCCGATCGCCAGGCTCCGGTTCGCGCTCGGCGAAGGCCAGCGCCGGCTGCAGGACGACGCGGCCTCGACGGCGACGCCAACCTCGCGCGACAGCGCGATGGTCGTCGACGAGCTGGTCCAGAACGGCGCGCTCGACGAGCTGCGCAAGGCTGCCGATCTGAACGCGGGTGTCCGCGTGTCGGACGTCGATCAGGCGCTCGCGTCCATCATCGACCGCATCAAGGATCCCGACCTGCTCGTGTTCGTGGCCGGCGCGCTGTGGAACGTGTCGCTGATCATCGAGCTGGGCGATCCGAGCGAGACCAAGCTCACGCCGGCCCAGGCCAACGTGCTCGGTAACCGCTTGCGAGCATCATCATCGATCGCGTGCCGGCGAGCGGTCGAGCTCGACGCCGGCGTATCGAGTCGGTCCTCGTTCGTGCGCGTGGTGCTTGGCGCATCTCCGGCGGAGGTATCGGCGTACGCGCATGGCTCGGCGCCGCAACACAGCGGTCCACGCCCCGCCGTGATGATGCGTGCGTCGCCGCTGATGCGGATGAACCCGGATGCGGGGACGGTCGGGCTGGGGCTGAGTGCCTCGATCGGCCTGATGTCGCCACGGTCGTCGCGCGTGTTCCGGATCTTCTCCGTCTCGTTCGGAGGGATCGAGGTCGAGGGCGATTCCGGCGAGTTCCGTCACTTGCTGCTGAGCGCAGAGATCGGGATCGGGGTACGCGCGGGCAAGCTCGAGCTCGACGCCGCCCTCGCACCCGGCTGGTACAGCAGCACCGTGCTGTCGACGGACGCGATGGAGTCTGCGTCGGCGTTCGTGATGAGCTACCGGTTCGGCGCGGCCCTCCGGTTCGGGACCGTGCAGGTCGGCGCGGCGGCGCGCGTCTTGACCGGGCCCACGCTCTGGCTCGAGCCCGCGTACTTATCGGTCCAATTCTGAACAAGGCGGTTGATCATGTTGCGGCATCCACATCTATCCGTCCTCGCCTTCATCGGTGGAACCCTCGCCACGGCCGGCTGCGCTGATGTTCCCAGCGAGGACGATCCACGCGACACGACGACGTATTCGGAGTCGGAGGACGACCACGTGGACGTCGGCGGTGGCCGCTGTACAGGGAGCCCGGTGAGCTGCGAGTACCGCGCGGTCAGCCAGTGCAACGCTGGATGCGAGACCGAGCTGATGTGCAACAGCGTCGTGATGGGCATGTGCCCGCTGCTGCGTGACCAGGCCTCGTGCAACGATAACTCGTGGTGCACGTGGAGCTCGACCGGCCTGTGCATGGTCGCCATCGGCACGACCTGCAACTACTATTACAACGAGCTCGACTGCAACGCCGAGTCGGACTGCGTCTGGGGTTCGGGTTGCGACGGCTACCCGGACTGGTGCAGCGCGGCGGACGACCAGACCATCTGCAGCAGCACCCTGGGGTGTAGCTGGAAGACGGAATGATCGGTGGTGGTCCTACTCGCCGACCAGCGCCTTCGTCCGATCGCGGAGCTCGCGCTTGACCACCTTGCCCAGCGCGTTGCGCGGCAGCTCGCGCTCGAAGAAGATCCGGCGCGGGACCTTGTAGTCACCCAGCTGCTCCCGCGCGAACGCGATCAGCTCGTCGCTCGTCACGCTCGCACCCGCACGCAACACCACGAACGCGCCAACGTCCTCCCCCAGCACGCGATGCGGGATTCCCACCGTGGCAGCCTCGCGAACCGCAGGATGCGCGCACAGCACCGCGTCGACCTCGCCCGCATGGACGTTGTGACCACCACGGATGATCAGGTCCTTCTTGCGGTCGACCAGATACAGGTAGCCATCCTCGTCTAGAAATCCGAGATCCCCCGTCATCAGCCAGCCGGCTCGCCAGGTCGCGCGCGTGGCCTCCTCGTCGCGGAAGTAGAACCGCGCAGGCACGTCGCTGCGATGCAGCGCGACCTCGCCGACCTCGCGCGGCGCGGCGAGCGCGCCGTCGTCGCGAACGATCCGCACCTCCGTGCCGCCGGTCGGCTTGCCGACCGCGCCGGGGCGCCGCGCGGCCTCGCCCGGGGGCAGCAGGCAGCCCACGCTGCCGGCCTCGGTCATCCCGTACGAGTTCGCGATCCACGCGTCCGGCACCGCCGCGCTCAAACGTCGCGACGCCTCTGGCGGCATCGGGGCTGCACCGTGCATGACCATCTTCAGCGATGACAGATCGCGCCGGCCAAGCTCCGGCGCGTCGAGGATCAGCACGGCCATCGCCGGCACCACGAACGTCAGGCTCGGTCGCTTGGTCTCGACGAGGTCGTACCACCGCGTGACATCGAACTCCGGCATCACCACGGTCGTCATCAGCGCCCCAGCGGAGCCGAGCTGCATCCCGTGGCACCCCGCGAACGTGTACATCGGGATCGCGTGCAGGAACGTCTGCCCGTCGAACATCGTCATCAGCTTGCCGAACGCGACGACGTTCGCGTGTGGGGCGGCGACGCCCTTCGGCATACCGGTGGTGCCTGATGTGTAGAGCAAGTCGGCGATGTCCTGCGGCGCTCGGGACGGCAGGTCGGCGGCGTTGCCCGCCTGCTCGATCGCCGACGGAGCCTCGCCCCAGGTGCCCAGGATCAGCCGCGGCTCGGCATGCGCCAGCACGCGCTCGCGCTCGTGATCGGAGAACCGCATGTTGATCGGCACCGCGATCGCCCCGGCGAGGTGCGTCGCCATGTATGCCACGCTGAACTCGATCGCGCGGTCGTTCGCGAACGCGATCGCCACTCGATCGCCGGGTCGCACACCGCGTGCGATCAGCCCATGTGCAGTTCGCTGCGCTCGGGTCCACCAGTCGCCATACGTGATCGCCGGTCCACCGTCGATCTGGATCGCGGTGCGGTCGGGCGCCCTGCGCGCGGCGCGGCGGAGGATATCGGGGACGATCTGGACGCTCACCGTGAGTACGTTCGTACCATCGAGCCGACCACCGATCATCTGGCCACCCATGATCATCGGCAGATGTTCTCGGAGCCGTCGCACGAGCTCGACAAGCAATCGCTCGAGAACACGCACGGGTCGCCGGCCTCGCCCAGCCCCATGCACGTGTTCGAGCGACATGTCCTGCCCTCGCCGCAATCGCTCGAGAACGTGCACGAGTCCCCGGCAGCGTGCGCTTGGTTCGATTGTTGGGCGGTGGCGGTCCTCCGAGTGGGGGACCCGATGGTGGGGATGCAACCGACGATGGCGGCGATCACGACGACGACGAAGATCTTCATTCGAGCACTCCTGGTTGTTCTGGTTGTTCAAATGCGCGAGCACCCGGCGAGTCGCAGAAAATCGCGCTGACCCGCGAGCTCGCGAGAACCACCATGGATTCGCGTAGCTAGCCGCATGCCCAAAAAACCCCACACCGCCGGCATTGCTCTGTTACGAGTAGCCCCGCGTGGAGTGTCTTGACGACCAAGCGGTAGAGGCATGGGTGCGCGGCGATCTGGCCGGCGAACGCCGCGATCCGGTGCGCGTCCATCTCGATGGCTGCGAGGCCTGCAGCGAGCTGGTCGGGGCGTTGTTCGAGACCGAATGGATCGGCCAGGCGGTCGGTCGCTATCAGATCGTCGAGCTGATCGGTGGCGGGGCGATGGGCGAGGTCTATCGCGCGACGGATCCGGACCTCGGACGTGAGGTCGCGATCAAGCTAGTTCGCCGCGGTGGCTCGCAGGAGCGACTGTTGCGCGAGGCGCAGGCGATGGCGCGAGTCACCCATCCCAACGTGATCCGGATCTACGACGTGGGTACCGTGGGCTCCGCGCTGTTCCTCGCGATGGAGCTGGTACAAGGCCGCACGCTGCGATCGTGGCTGCTCACACAGCGTCGCGACGTGCGTAGCATCGTGGCGGCGATGCGCGATGCGGGCCGCGGTCTCCATGCTGCGCATCTCGCAGGAATGGTGCACGGCGACTTCAAACCCGACAACGTGTTGGTGGCCGACGATGGCCGCGTGCTGGTCACCGACTTTGGACTGGCGCAGTTGCTCGCCGGCGAGCCCGTTGCCGCGGCCGAGATCGGCGCGACGGCCAGTCACACGGTGGCCGGTACACCGGCCTATATGGCTCCCGAGCGATTCGACGCGTCCGCCGAGGCGACGCCGGCGTCCGATCAGTTCTCGTTCTGCGTCACGTTGTTCGAAGCGCTGTACGGTCAGCGTCCCTTCGCAGCCGCTGACGTCGCAACGCTGCGAGCGACGATCGTTCGAGACCGGCCGGTCATGCCGGCGCGTCGCGGGGTGCCGAGCCGAGTGGTCCGCGCACTGCAGCGCGGGTTACTACCGGTGCCGGCACAGCGATTCGGCTCGATGGCCGAGCTGGGCTCGGTGCTCGATGCAGCGTTGACCCACCGCACACGATGGCTCGCGGTTGGTGCGGTCGGGACTGGGCTCGGGGTCGCCGGAACGCTGTGGGCCGCATCGACGACCTCGGCGCCGATGTGCCAAGACGGCGACGGCCAGTTCGCCCAGGCCTGGAACCCCACAATGCGGACGCGGCTCGACACGGCGTTCAAGGCGTCACCGCTACCGTACGCGTCGGGCGCGTTCACTGCCGTGGCGGCCGCCTTCGATCGCTACCGCGACGAATGGGTCACCGCCTACGACGAGACCTGCGAAGCAACTCACGTCCGCCATGAGCAATCGGCTGTGTTGCTCGATGCGCGGATGCAGTGCCTGGCCCGCCGGCGGCAGGATGCCAAGGCCTTGCTCGACGAGCTGGCTCGCGGAACCCCGGACGCGGTGCGCGATGCGATCCCCGCCGTCGCCGCGCTGCCGTCGATCTCGGACTGCGCGGATGTGTCGTCGTTGCAGGAGGTCGAGCGCGCGCCGGCCGCCCCCGCCATGCGTGCCCGCGTCGGGGCAGTGCAGGCCGAGCTCGCCGCGTGTCGTGCCGTGGTCGCCACCGGGCAATATCGCGCCGGGAAGGTCTGCGCTTCGGCTGCGGCGACTGCCGCCCGAGACATCGGCCACCGGCCCACGCTCGGCGAGGCGGAGCTCCTGCTCGGCACGGTCGAGACTCGGCTTCGAAACTGGGATGCCGGCCGTGATGCGTTGGAACGCGCCGTGCTGGCGTCCGAAGGGGGTCGCGATGCGCGTACGCGTGCGCGGGCGCTGACCTGGTTGGTGGTGGCGGATAGCGATCGCAGCGCGTTTGCTGAAGCGCAGCGCAGCGTCACGCATGCGAACGCCGTGATCGCGGGGCTGGGCAACGATCAAGAGCTCGCGTCGGAGCTGGCATATCACGAAGGCGTGCTGCGCTGGCGCGAGGGCAAGCTCAAGGAAGCGGGCGACGGACTCGAGGAGCTGATCGCGCGGCGGAGCAAGCTGTATGGCGATCACGACGCGCGCGTCGCCGAGCCGCTGGTTACGCTCGCCGCGGTGTTCGCATCGCGAAAGCAGTATGACGAGGCGCAAGCTGCCCTCGATCGCGCGCTCGCGATCCAGCGAGCTGCGCTCGGCGAGCAACACCCAGCGATCGGCAAGACCTACCACGTGCTCGCCCAGCTCCAGATGCGGATCGGCAAGCTGGATGAAGCGCTGGCCTCGCAACAGCGCTCGTACGATCTGTTGGTCGCCGGATACGGCGAGCTCCATCGCGACGTCGCGTTATCGGTTGCGTTGATGGCGCAGGCGTACCTGTTCAACAGCAAGTTCGACCTCGCCATCCCGCCCGCGAAGCGCGCGGTCGAGCTGATGACGGCGATCGGCGGCGAGGACTCTGCAGATACCGCGGTTACGCTCGAGACGCTCGCCGCGACGTTTAGCCGCGCAGGGAAACCGGCCGACGCGCTGGCCGCACATCAGCGCGTGCTCGCGATTCGGATGCGAACACTCGGCCAAGATCACCTCGGCACGACCCAGGCGCAGGTCAACGTTGCGATGGCGTTGCGTCTCGACAAGCGCTGCGAGGAGGCGCTGCCCTTGCTCCACGCGGCCGTCGAGGCGCGGACCAAGCTGCTAGGCGCCGATCATTCCGACGTCGTGGGCATCGGCCATACGATCGGCGACTGCTACACCGACCTGGGACGCGAGGCGGAGGCGCTGCCGTGGCTCGAACGGGTGCTCGCGAGGCGCGAAGCCGAGCCGATTCACAGCCCGAACGATCGGGTTGCGCGGGCCATGATTCGATATGCGATGGCCCGCGCACTATGGGCGTCGAAGGGATCGCGGCCGCGCGCGGTGACCCTCGCGAACCAGGCGTACGCCGAGCTCATGGAGCTCAAGGACCGTCGCGCAGACGCGGTCGTCACCTGGGCGAAACACCGGAAGGTTGCGCTGGCCCCCGCTGTGGCCGAGTAGTTGTCGCGTTCGTGCAACGCGGGCGCGGACAGCAGGCAAGGGATGGCTATCTGAGGCTGTAGATGAACGTCACGGCGGTGCACACCGGCACCGGCTTGCCGTTCACCGTGAACGGGCGATACGACCAGGTGTTCCTGATCGTGTTGATGATCGTGGCGTCATAACCAACGAACCCGGTGGACCTGAGCCGGCTCACCGAAATGATCTTGCCGCTCGCGTCGATGCAGAGCTTGAACGAACCGATGACGCGGCGATGGCCCGAGGCAACGATCTTTTCGAACGTCGGGCCATCGGGTCTGATCTCTCGCTCGCCAGCAATCCGAGACTGCTCGAGGACGGTCGGAGCGATGTTCGTCGGCGGCGGTGGCGGTGGCGGCGGTGGCGGCGGCGCGGTCAGAATCTCATGGAGCAGTGAGCCCGCGACGCCACCTTCGGTCGAACCATCGGCGTATGCCTTGATCGTCAAGATCTCGCACAGCGCGACCGCTCGGTGGCGGACCTTGAATGGCTTGCGCGTCCATCGAGTCGCAGCAGCGAGGGCAGCTCGGTCATACGTGGCGTTTCCGCTCTCAGCGAGCAGGTCGGCCTTCGTGACCTTGCCTGCAGCGTTCGCGCAGACTCGGAGCGTCGCCGTCACCGGATCCTGGCCGGGTGCGATCATACGGCCGGTCACCGAGCTGGTTTGAAACTTCTCGATCTCGCGAGACCAGCGCTGGTTCCCTGCGACCGTGCGGATTGCTGGCTCGTCCGGAGATGCACCGATCGGCTCGATCATCGAAACGCCAGCTCGGTCGCCCGCGAGGCCGAACAGCACGTTGTCCTCGAACACGATCGCCAGCCGTCTGCCGACGTACTCGAGGTCCTTCGGCTTCACCGCGATCAGACAGTTCACCAGGGCGGCTCGGTTCGATTCGTCGACGGCGCGCGGCCTAGCAAACTGCTTGGTGCAGGACTCGTCGTCGAACCATAGGGCGCCAATCTGTAGTGTCGGGCGGAGCAATGCGACGGCGGCCTCGACGTCGCCCTTCACGAGTTGTTCGGTGAACCGTGCCGCGGCAGTAAGGTCGACACCTTCCGGGGGCGGAGGGGGCCGCCGCAAGAGATCGTCTGCGGTGGCGAGTCGCGGAGTGACGGCGAGCAGCGTGACGACCAGGAGCCGGTGCATCCGGGCGGAATACGCCGAACCCGAGCCGAGATCCAGAGGACGCCGTTGATCATCGTTCGAGGATCACGAGCACGAGCAACGTGATCTCGAACACGCTCGAACGACGCGCCCGTCGCAGCGCCCGATCGGCTTCACCAGACCATCAACCCGACCGACACCAGGTTGTGGTGCTCGACGCCCGCACGTCCCCACGTCGCGATGTGCCGCACTCCGAGGAACCCGCCGGTCAGCCATCCGCCACGCCGCGGCGTTGCGCCGATTCGCAGCTCGGTCTCCAAGCCTGCGCGCGGTGTGAAATCGGATGAATGGGGTAGACGATCCGCGCAAAACCCTTGGCCGTCGGTCTCCGCCGGCTCGCAGTCGAGGTCGGAGTACAGCGTTCCGCGCGCGATCCCCTGGACCACGATTGGACCCACGCGGGCGGCGCTGCGAGCATCAACGAACAGCGATCCCCCCGCGTGATCTTCGCCTGCCCTGACTCGCATCGGTGCTCGTTCCAACCCGAGCCCGAAATGGATCCCCGCGCGAAGCCTTGGCCGCGACACGCCGAGCCCTCCGGCGATCGCGAACCGCGCGGCCGCCAGCTCATCGACATCGTGGGCGCCTGGATGGATCAGCTCGAGCTGCAACAGGGCTGACGCGCGGCCACCCACGAACCACATTTCCCCAGCCATGCCGCCCCCACCGGCGCTCTTGATTCCGGCCATGGTATACGCGACGCGGGTTGCATCCTGAATCTCGGTGAGGGCTCCCGCCAACGCCCTCGCTTGCGTCGGAGTCGGCGGGCCCGCCGCCTCGATCGACACCGCGACGTCGCGACCTAGCAGGTCGAAGCACGACGTCGCGACCCAGCCCGCGCGCGCAAGCTCGCGCGGATGCCTGCGCTCGAGGGCGTGCGACGGACCGAGGGCCCCGGTGATCGCCGCACGAGCGTGGCTGGGAAAGAACGCGGGCGACTCGATCCGCGCACCGTCGGGTGGCGCGTTCCAGAATGCGTCACACCGCGCACGCTTGACCACGATACGGGTTCCAGAATCGATCCCGAACAGCTGAAAGTCGTCACCTCGAGTGCTCAGCTTCCAGCGGTCGAACGGGATCCGGTGGATCGGGATCTCGCCGTTCGCCCAGCCCGGCCTGAACGCAGTGTCCGGCACTCGTGCCGTTCCGTAAACGCGTCTTGCGATCGCGCTGAGGTTCGCCACCAGCGCCGTATCCAGTGGCTTGGGTCGCTGAAACCTGTCGTCGTCCGCATCCCACTCGGCCGCTCGCGGCGTGAGCAGCAGTGCACGGTCTGGCAGCTCGACGCAGCGCGACTGCTCGTTCTCGAGCGAGACGTCCAGACAGCTCACATGATCGAACGAGACCTCGACGATCGTCGCATCGACCACGAGCTCGTTCGGATGTGCGCCACGCCTGATCAGCTGCGGGTGCTCCGTGCGATCGAGGACCATGCCTGGAGCGATCTCGAACGGCGGCCGGATCGACCGGATGATCGAACGCAAGATCTGGTGGACGTACGCCGCCGCGTAACGATCGGTTTGGACGAACCGAGCGATGCGAACCTGTAGCGTCACGTGATCGCCCTGCACGAACACCGTCCACGGTTCATCGCTGGGCGGGGCACCCTGCGCGGGATCGGGCTTGGTGACATAGCCAATCGGCGCGTCAAACGCGGGCATCCTGGGGTCAGCCGGATACGGGACGACGCTGACACCGATCCAGATCTTCGGCAGCCATCGCGCACGCACCTCCAGCTCGCGATTGCGTGTGACCAGCTCGAACGGATTGCTGGCCGACAATCGGAGCGTGGTGTCCGCGATCGTCACACTCATGGATCCCGCATGCGCGGGCCCCGCGGCCGACGCCAGCGCCACGATCATGACGACGAGAGCTCGCATGGGCGGACACTAGCGTCGCGAGACGCATTCAGACGGGGGGGCCTCGGCTTTGCCGGCTTTCGCCGCTGTTGGCCGTGCGAGGTGAGGGGACGGTTTCAAGTTAGCCAAGTTGGAGTCCCTAACACCTCGTGTTTTTTGGATCGCCTGGGGACGGATTCAACCCGCCGACCGTTGCCGCAGCGCAAGTGCGACCTGATCGATGACGAGCTCGATTACCGCTCGTTCTCGATTCGTAGGGGTCCGCTGCGAGGCGTAGTGGACGCCCTGTGCGCTCATTCCGAGCGCATAGGCGATCTCACTCTTGGTCAGACCGAGCGCGAGGCATGCTGTTACCACGATCGTGCGGGCCGATCGGATCGGAAGCAGGCGCCGCCTCGAACAGATGAGGGCGACATCGATCCCGGTGATCCCGGCGACACAGCTGATTACGCCACGTGGGTCAGGGCGCAGGTGCGCAAATGGCGCTGCAACCAGAGGCACCAGTGCTGCATCGCGGTCGACCTGCGGAGTGGCAAGCACGACCGCACCACGACGCCTGGCTTCTCGACGCAATTGCTCGAACAGCAGATCGCGGCTTTCCCCCGGTGTCTCGTCGACCCAAGCATCGAAACCGCTGCTATCGCAGAAGCCGGTGAGTTGCAGTCCCTGCTCGACATGCAACCATGGCGGGACCCGCGTGAGTCCACAGTAGGCACGATGTGATGTCCACGTGCTGTCACGCGCGCGCTTGACGACACCCGCGCGCACGGGGTTGTTGTGGATATACGCGAGAAGCCATGCGGCGCGGCTCGGAGAGAAGCCGATATCCTTGACCCGATCAGCGAACACCGAACCGATTCGGCCATGGCGACGATTGAGCCAATGGGCAAACTGCGAGTTAACTCGCTTGGTCAAGCTCTCCATCGGCATCCGTCCGGCGATCATCGCGTGATGCAGGTGGCTACTCATGAGCGCATAGCCGAGGCATCTCCAGTCGGTTTCGCCGAGACCGTACGCAAACATCCGAAGGTAGGTTTCTCGCTCTTCATCGTCGCGAAGGAACCACCGATGATCAGCGAAGCGTGAGATGAGGTGATAGATCCCACCGGGAACGTTGCGTCGCGCGTTTCTGGCCATGAGGCGGATATCGGCGAGTGACGCTACGAGTTGCGCGGACGTGAAACCGTCCCGCACGACTTCAGGATTTCCGAGCAGTTCGACACTTCAACTTGGCTAATGTGAAACCGTCCCCGGTAGCTCCCAACCGATCGTCCGCTCGCCGCCTGGCACCAACGAAAATGTCCGGCCGCGCGATCGGAACGTCGCTACAGTCTGCCTCACGCCGCCGAGCTCGTACTCCTGCAGACCAGCAAACGAGAACTCGGTCGGCAGCTGGCGGACCAGGGCTTGTGCACACGCGACACGTTCTTGCTCGCTCGCAAGACCCCACTCTTCGATCGTGATCGCCATACACGTCCAAACGATGTGCGCCTCGGCATGCAGCACGGCGCGGTGTCTTCAGGACGTTTCACATTGACGAGGATGTGAAGTTCTTGGGACTTGAACGTCGCTCGGGTTGGTGCACCGGAACGCAGCGCGAGGTGCGAGTGGCTGCTCGTCCTCGAGCCGAGAGTGCCTCCGCTGCAGCAACAGTCAAAGGCTTGAAGCCGTTCCCGGTCGCTTCAACAAGAAGCGGTGTTAGGCGTCAAACTTGGCTAACTTGAAACCGTCCCCAATCAGACGTCGAGCTCGCCGATCTCGCCGGCGTTCTCGGTGATCAGCTTGAACCGCGCGGCGACGTCCTTGCCCATCAGCTCCGAGATCGTTCGATCGGTGAGCAGGGCTTCGCTGGCCTTCACGGTGACTCGCAGCGTCTGCCGGGTCTTCGGATCGAGCGTGGTTGACTTCAGCGTCTCGGGGTTCATCTCACCGAGACCTTTGAACCGCGTGATGCTGGGCTTGGAGTTGACCTTGGCGTGCTGCTTGAGCAGCCGCTCCTTGTGCAGATCGTCGAGCGCCCAGTAGGTCTGCTTGCCGATATCGATCCGGTACAGCGGCGGCTGCGCGAGGTAGACGTGGCCACCGTCGATCAGCGTCCGCATGTGGCGGTAGAAGAACGTCAGCAGCAGCGTCGCGATGTGATGGCCGTCGGCGTCGGCGTCCATCAGCAAGAAGATCTTGCCGTAGCGCAGCTTGCCCAGGTCCATCGATTCACCCATGCCGCAGCCGAGCGCGGACACGATGTCCTGGAGCTCCTTGTTGGCGAGCAGCTTCTGGCTGTTGGCCTGCTCGGCGTTGAGCACCTTGCCGCGCAGCGGAAGGATCGCCTGGGTCTTGCGATCGCGGCCCTGCTTGGCCGAGCCACCTGCGGAATCGCCCTCGACGATGAACAGCTCGCTGTCGTTGGGATCGGTCGACGAACAGTCGGCAAGCTTGCCCGGCAGGTTCAGCCGGTGTGACACCGCCGTCTTGCGCGTGACCTGCTGCGCCGCACGCGATGCCTCGCGCGCGCGCGCTGCGATGATCGTGCGCGCGACGACCGCCTGCGCCCAGTTGGGATTGCTGTTGAGGTAGTTCTCGAGCGCGGGCCGGACCATCGCTTCGACCTGCGCCGCGACCTCGGGGTTGTTGAGCCGGTTCTTGGTCTGGCTCTGGAACTGGGGGTCGTGGACGTAGGTCGACAGCAGCGCGACGACACCTTCGCGAATGTCCTCGGCGGTCAGCGTCACACCCTTGGGATCGAGCTTGTGGGTCGCGATGTAGTTGCGGATCGCCTTGACGATCGCTGAACGCAGCCCCGCGTCGTGCGTGCCGCCGTCGGGCGTCGGCACCGAGTTGACGTAGGTCTTGATCAGATCGTCGGGAGATTCGGTCCACTGCAGCGCGAGCTCGACGCCGAGCTTGGCGTCCTTGTCCTGCTTCTCCATGTAGAACACGGCGCTGCCGGGAGGGACCGGTTGCTTGCCGCGATCGGCGACCAGCTTGGGCAGGTACTCGGCGATGCCCTGCGGATGGACGTACGTATGCTCCGCAGGAGGGCTCGCGGTCTCGTCACGGAACACGATCTCGAGGCCGCCGTGGAGATACGCCTTGGTCTCCAGGCGCTCGGCGATCAACTCGGGATCGAAGCTGAACTTTGCACTGAACACGTCATCGTCGGGACGGAACGTGATCGTCGTGCCGCTGCCGCGCGCGTTACCGAGCGTCTTCAGCTTGCCCTTGGGCTCGCCGCGCTCGAACTTCATCTCGTGGCGCTCGCCGTCGCGCTTGACGACGACGTGGAGCTCGCTCGACAGCGCGTTGACCACCGCGGCGCCGACGCCATGCAGACCGCCGGACACTGCATAGCTCTTGCCGCGCTCGAACTTGCCGCCCGAGTGCAACGTGGTGAACACCACCTCGAGCGCGCTCTTCTTGAACTTCGGCATCATGTCGACCGGGATGCCGCGGCCGTTGTCGTCGACGGTGGCGCTCTTGCCGTCCTTGTGCAGCGTGACCTCGACCTTGGTCGCGTGCTTGTTGATCACCTCGTCGATCGAGTTGTCGACGATCTCCCACAGCAGGTGGTGGTAGCCGTCCTTGCCGGTACCGCCGATGTACATACCGGGGCGCTTGCGAACCGGTTCGAGGCCCTCGAGGACCTGGATCTCGTCGCCGCTGTAGCTCGACTTCTTGCGGCCGGTGGTTGCAGCCATTTCGTTCGACATCTTAGTTCACCTCCGGTCCGCCCTCGGCATTTGCGAGCGGTTGAATGGTCACCGGCGGTTTCACGACGACCAGGCTGGCCCGCTTGACGATCTGCTGGCCCTTGCCGCCACGCGATGACGTCTGCTTCGGATCGGCGGCGAGCTCGAACTTCTTGCCGCTCTTCTCGGTCTCGACGACGAGCTGATCGCTCTTGCGTCCGGCGATGAACCCGATCACGACATCGTCATCGGTGGTCTTGATCACCGTCACGCCGCGGCCGGGTCCCTCGAGCTTGGCGATCTCGTCGGCCTTGCAGCGCAGGACATGACCATCGCGTGTGGCGCACACCACGACGTCGTCGTCGTTGCACGCGATCACCCCGAGCACCTCGTCACCCTCGGACGGCTTCGCGTAACGCCGGCCGGCCTTGGTGGTGACCTCGAGGTGCTGCGAGGTCGCGAATCGCAGCCCGAAGCCGCGTTGAGTCACCGCGAGTAGCGTCGGCGGCACCATCGCGCGCGGATCGAGCGTCATCGCCGCGACGATCTTCTCGCCATCGGCGAACTTGAAGTACTTCTGGGCCGGATCGCCGTACCCGGTCGTCGCGGCGATGTCGTTGATCTTGATCACGTACGCCGAGCCGCGGCTGGTGAAGAAGATGACCTTCTCCTTGGTCGAGCCCGGCAGCACGTGCGCCACGGCGTCCCCCTCGCGGGTTCGGGTCGCGCTCGGATCTTTGAGCTCTCGCACGCGCTTGATCCAGCCATCGTTGGTCACGACGACGTTGGCGTCCTCCTCGACGATGAACGCGTCGGCGTCGAACTCCATCTCGTCGCTCGCGCCGCCAGTCTTGGTGCGGCGCGGCGTGCCGAGCTCCTTGGCCACGGCTTCGAGGTCCTCTCGGACCACGTCGAGCAGCTTCTCGTCGCTCTTCAAGATCTTCTCGATCCGCTTGGCCTCCGCCGCCTTCTGTTCGAGCTCCTCGCGGATCACCTTGATCTCCAGCTTGGCGAGCTTGTACAGCTTGAGCTCGAGGATCGCGTCGACCTGGATCTCATCGAGCTTGAACCGCTTGATGATCTTGTTCGCGGCGTCCTCTTTGCCGTCCGAGGCCCGGATGATCTTGATGGTCTCGTCGAGCGCATCGAAGATGGTCCGGAAGCCCTCGAGGATGTGGATCCGTTCCTTCAGCTTCTTCAGCTGGTACTGGAACCGCCGCTCGGTGGTGTGGATCCGGAAGTCGAGGAAGTGATCGAGCACCTCCTTGATCCCCATCCGGCGCGGCTGCGGTGGCGCGTCCGCGGACAGCTTGCGTCCCTGATCGTCGTCGAGATAGCCGGGCGGCACCAGGCAGGTCAGGTTGACGTGGAAGTTCGATTGCAACGACGTGTTCTTGTAGAGGTACGCCATCACCAGCTCGGGATCGGCGTCCTTCTTGATCTCCAGCACGATCCGCACGTCGGTCGTCGACTCGTCGCGCACGTCGAGCAGGTACGGCAGCTTGCGCGAGACGATCACCTCCGCGATCTTCTCGACCACGTCCGCCTTGGTGAGCGCGTACGGAATCGAGGTGATCACGATGTCGGTGCCGCCGCGCTTCTTGGCCTCCAGCTTGTATTCGCCGCGCACGCGGATCGTGCCCTGGCCGTCCTTGTAGATCTGGCGCAGCTCGACCTTGCTGTTGAGCAGCTGGCCGCCGGTCGGGAAGTCCGGACCGTCGATGTGCTTCATCAGCTGGACGTGCTCGATGTTGCGATCCTTGGACAGCGCGATCAGCGCGCTGGTGACCTCGCGCAAATTGTGCGGCGGGATGTTGGTGGCCATGCCGACCGCGATGCCGGTCGAGCCGTTGACCAGCAGATTGGGAAACCGCGCCGGAAGCACCGTCGGCTCCTCGGTGGTGCCGTCGTAGTTCGCCCGCATGTCGACGGTGTCGAAGTCGAGCTCGCGCAACAGCTCCATGGCGGGAACCGCGAGCCGGCACTCGGTGTACCGGTACGCGGCCGGCGCGTCGCCGTCGAGCGAGCCGAAGTTACCGGAGCCATCGACCAGCGGCATGCGCAGCGAGAAGTCCTGCGCCATCCGCACCATCGCGTCGTACACCGAGGTGTCGCCGTGCGGGTGGTACTTGCCGAGCACGGCACCGACGACGGTCGCGCTCTTGCGGTGCTTGGCATCGGGTCGAAGATGCTGGTCGTGCAGCATCGCGTAGAGGATCCGGCGCTGCACCGGCTTGAGACCATCGCGCACGTCGGGAAGCGCGCGTGACGTGATGACACTTAACGCATAGTTTAAATAACGGCGCCGGGCTTCGGCCTCGAGCGAGGCATCGCCCTCCGACCCTCCGTCAGGCGGAGCGCTCGCGCCAAGGGCCTCCCCGCCGCCACCACCTGCGGCCGCTTCGGCGCGCGATTTCCGAGAGGGCTTCGTCTTGGAAGAGTTCGACTTCTTTGCCATGTCTGGTTCCCGCGGAGTTAGCGCTGCGCCGGCACCTTGCCCCGAGTTGGAAAAAAGTTCCAGCTGCTCGCGCGGCGGCAGATCTGTTCCTCGGCCCTCGAGGTGAGCGTTTGTGGTACCCATTCCGGTGGCTTCGCTCGTCGAGGCGGGGTCAAAAGGAGTGCTCGCCATTTCCTTGGTCCTTCGGGGAGGCTCGTGATATTGCTGGCCTCCTGCGACCCATGGTCAGGAGGCGGAGGACCACGCGCAAGAAATCGTCACGCCGCGCCGTTATCGGCGCGCCGTTGAACGCATTGCCTGCACGCCGTAACGGCGGTTGGGTGGCGCTCGTCCTCGCCGCGCTCGTGGTCGTCAACCTCTACGTGTTCGTCTGGGACAAGAAGACGTCGGTCGGCGCGATCAAGGAGATCGCCGAGTCCAAGACGCCCGCGATGGCGCTGCCCTCCGAGCCCCTCGTTCCGTCCGCGGCGGCACCGGCACTCGCCACCGCCGTACCGGTCGGGCCGCCCGGAACCGTCGAGGGCAAGGTCGCCAAGTCGGACACGCTCGGCAAGCTGCTCAAGAAGAGCGGACTGTCTGCGGCCGAGGCGGACGAAGTCATCCGGTCACTCTCAGGCGTCCTCGATTTCAAGAACATTCGCGCCGGGCAGAGCTACCGGATCGAGCGAGGCGCCGATGGTCGCGTGCGATTGTTCGAGCTCGAGGTCAGCAAGGTCGAGACCGCGCGCGCCATGCGCGACGCGTCGGGCGCGCTGGTTGGCAAGGCCGACACCTCCGAGACCCGCGTCGAGGTCAAGGCGATCGGGGGGCGGATCGATTCCTCGCTCTATGCCTCGCTGACCGGAGCCGGTGAGACGGGCGCACTGGTCGACTTCTTCGTCGATGTGTTCGCCTACGATCTCGACTTCTACAACGACACCCACGAGGGCGACACGTTTCGCGTCGTGGTCGAGAAGGAGCTCGCGGGTCAGGACTTTCTGCGCTATCGCCGGATCCTGGCGGCCGAATACCAGGGCAAGGCGGGGACGTTCAAGACGTTCTACTTCCCCGCGACGAAGGGGTACTACGATGAGTCCGGTCAATCGTCGGAGAAGTCGTTGCTCAAGACGCCGCTGAAGTTCACGCGAATCTCCTCCGGCTTCGATCGCAAGCGCATGCACCCGGTGATGCACACCGTGCGCGCGCATCTGGGCGTTGACTACGCTGCGCCGACCGGCACGCCGGTGTGGGCGGCAGCGTCTGGCACGATCGTGCATCGCGGCCCCGCAGGCGGCGCGGGCAATCTCGTGATGATCCGGCACGACACCGGGATCGAGACCGCGTACATGCACCTCAGCAAGTTCGCCCCGGATCAGAAGGTGGGCCAACGAGTCGCGGCGAAGACCGTCATCGGCTACGTCGGCACCACCGGGCTGTCCACCGGGCCTCACCTGCATTTTGGCGTCAAGCGCAACGGCCAATACATCGATCCGAGCAAATTGACCCCGATCCGCGGCCGCGGTGTCTCGAAAAAACAGCTCGCCGAGTTCAAGGCCGAAGTGGCAAAGCTCGAACAGATGTTCTCGACGATCTCGCTGCCCGCGGGCCCGATCTGAGCCTGGGCCAACCGACAGTCAGGGATTTCGGCTTGCCGACGCCGACGTTCCTCGTCACACTCGTTAGGTGGTCAAGCTTTTCATCGGCATCCTGAAGGGTGCGATCCTGGGCGCTGCGACGGGGTACGGCGCGCATGCACTCCATGAGTCGACCGGGTTCTTCAACGGGTGGTTGACCTATGGCGTGGTGGGGGCGCTGATCGGCCTGTTCGTGGGGCGACCATTCTGGGCGCTGATCCGTGACAAGAACGCCACCACCGTGGTCGCCGGGCTCAAGGCCGCGTTCGGGTTCGGGGTCGGCTGCGGTCTCTATGCGCTGGTCGCGAAGCTTTGGAGGCCCGAGCTCCACATCGCCGCGTACGACGGCAATCTGGTCGCATGGCCACCGGTGCTCGGCGGGCTGATCGGCGCGGTCTGGGGCGGATTTGTCGAGCTCGACGATTCGATCGGCGACGACAAGCCTGAGCCGAAGAAGAAGCTCACCGCCGCCGAGGACTGATCACCTCGCGGGCGTTCTGGCACGGCGAGCCTCCAGGTGGCTTGCCGAGTTGCCAGCTAGCGTTGCAGCAACCGCTACGCTAGCCATCGTGACGCCTCATGATCTCACGTAGTTCCGGCCGGCACGGGCCGTGCTGGTCCCCGCGGCATGTCCCGTAACACGCGCCTGTTCGTCCTCGCGCACCTCGCGCTCGTGATGATTGCGTCGCTCTCGCTGAGCTGACGGACGCCCTAGAGCTCGGGAGCGCCGAGCTCGACGTCGATCATCACTCCGAGCTGATCGACCGCACCATCGAGGCTGCCTGCAGGGACGGACGCGTCGCCGGCCCCGAAAGGATTGTCGAGCCGGAGCAACTGGCCGCCCGCCCGCGCGAGCGCAAACGTGCGCGACCACCCCAACGCGATCGAGACCCGACCGGCGTTGCCCTCGATCCCAAGACCGATCGTATGGCCACCGAGATCGCCCAGCGATGGCGATAACCGGCCGGTCGCCGTGGCTCCAACGGTGTACGCGTAGCCGGCCGACGCCCAGAGAAACCCTCCGATCAGCTCGACATCGACTGCCGCGCGCACGGCGCCGTGTGTGCGAGTCGACAGCCGCGACGGGACCACCTCCACGTCCACGCTCGTCACCGCCGGATCCACCGCGGTGACGCCGCGAACTTGCCAGCTCGCCTCGCTCGCCGCGTCGCTCGCGAGCCAGATGTCGCCACCGAGCTCGATCGAATAGGTTTGGCCAACGTAACGTGCACCGGCGCGAACCGCCACGGGTTGGCGGACCAGCAGGCTCGCGCTGGGATCGGCGATCCTCGCGTCGGTCCCCCCGTCGCTGCCATGTGCGCTGACGTCACCCCGCACGCGTGCGCCCGCCGACCATCCGACCGACGCGCCGAGCTCGATCGGCGCATCGAGCGGTGCAAACAACACCCCCACGACCGCGCTCGGGACGAACCACCGCTCGCCGGTCATCGCGAGCTCGACGTCTCGACTCTCGTCTCCGGCACGAACCACGCCGGAAAATCCGGCCCAGATCCGGCGCGTCTCGGCAACCGCGACACGCGAAGCACCCACCGACACGCCGAGTGCGACGGCTTCGCCGAACCTGCGCGACACGCCCACCGCGATGGTGTCTCGCCGCAATGAGCCGGCGATCCCGCTGTAGCGGTAATCAAACAGCGCCTTCTGATCGTCGTCGGTCGGAACCGGCGTTCGGTACGCACGGTCGGAGACCGCCGCCGTCGCGACCGTCGCGCCGACGATCCACGAGCCCAGCGATCCAACGACGGCCGCCATCGGGGCCACGCTCGTGCCCGCCTGATCGCGCGACAGGGGCGCATCAGGATTTGCGCTCTGCCACCACGTCGAGTCTTCGATCAGCGACGTGCCGAGCTGAACGCGCGTGCCTTCACGCCGCGCGATCGCGGCTGGATTCACCAGCAGCGCACCACCACCGTCGTCGCCGACCGTCGCGGCACCCGCGCGGCCGATCGCGCGCGGCGTCCCGCCCACGATGACAAGCCCGCCGGCGTGCGCGTGTGTCGCGACCGCGACGAACAGGACGATCAAGCCGAGGCGCACGCGGCTGTACGGTAGAGGAACTCACGTGCAGGTGGAAGTAGCTTGTAAAGAGCACCTGTCGGACGTCACAGCTGGCAGCCGCAGCACTTCTGCTTCGCGGCGTCGCAGCTGGCCTTGCCGCTGATGCACTTGCCGTTCGCGTAGGCATCGTTGTCGCCGAGGTCCTTCGCGATCTGACAGATCTTGCCGGCGTTCGAACAGATCGACTCGGCGAGCTTGCAGGTATCCGTGCAGAGCTCGGACTTCGCGGGCCGACACGCGGGGTCTTCGAGCGGTGGCGAGAGGTTGCTCGGCTCGGCGTTCATGCACGACGCACTCACGCATGCTGCCGGAGCGGCTGGTGGGAGACCGAGCCTGGCGAGATCGTCGTCGATGTTCTTGCTGAGGTCGTCGAGCTGTTCGCGCGCGCTGCCCTGGGGTGTCGCGACGGCTTCGGGAGCGCTCGCCGCTGGCGCTCGATCGCCGTAGTTCGCCGATCTCGCCGCGCACGCGGTGGCCAGCGCCACCAACGCGAGCACGACCATCGGTTGCCAGCGGATCATGGCGTCGCTCCGGTCGCCAGCGGCGGATCGCTCTCCGAGCAGTCACAGCATCGCTGCTTGGCTTCGCGGCAGGACGCCTTGGCGCTGGTGCATTTCTGCTGCGCGAAGTCGTCGTCCTTGCCGAGCTCGTCGGCGATCCCGCAGATCGCCTCGGCGTTGTCGCAGATCGCATCGGCGAGGCTGCAGATGTCATCGCAGGCCTTCGGGACCGGATGGCCATCAGGACACACGTGCGCCGCTTCACCGACCGGCTTGCCCCCGAGCTGGAGCAGCATCTGCGGCGAGGGATCGAGATCCATCTTCGCTTCGCGCCGCCAGCCGCGGATCTGCGTCCACAGATTGCTGATCTCGATGTGCTTGGTCCTTGTGTCCATCCGATAGCCAGAGCTGCCGCAGCCGCCGGTCGCGGTCGCGGCGGCGATGCAGACCACGATCGCGCGCGCCCTCACCGTCCCTCCCACAGCTGCTTCTGCAGCTTCTCGTTGATCTGGATCGATCGGTCGAACGCCTCGATCGCTGCGTGGCGCTCCTGCGTGGCCGCAGCCTTGCTCGCCTCGCCTTCGCTATCGAGCTGCGCCGCGCGTGCCTCGTGAATCTCGCCCTCGACGGTATACAGGTTGGCGACGAAGAAGCTCTCGCGCTGGCTGCCGGCCAGCCCTTCGCTCACGGTGCGCATCGCCTCGTCCAGCTGGTTCTGGCTGACCAGCAGCTTGGCGAGCAACGCGCGGGCGTCGAGCCGGACATCGTCGGCCTCGGGCGCCCCCGGAGGGAACTGCAACGACAGGATCTGACGAACCGAGGCCGTGGCTGCAGCGAGGTTGCCATCGCTCATGTAGACCTTGGCCTTGTGGTGAAAGTTCTTCGCCTGCGCGAGCGCGATCATCAGGTCTTGATCGATCGCTTCACTCGCCTCCGGCACCCTGGTGACCGAGCCCGTGCTCGCGATCGGCTCGTGCTCGGTGGAGCATCCCGCGCATCCCGCGCACCACGCAGCGAGCACGACGCTGGCGATCGCGACCAGCCATTTGCGATGAGTCATCGCGTACCTCCTCCTCCGGCGAGCCGGCGCTCGCGAAACCCATCGAGCCGGTCGGCAAACAAGTAATCGATCCGGCTCACCGCGTCGCCAGCGCGCTCGCGTGCGATCGGACCGATCAGCGGATCGGCAGGACGCGATAGCCACTCGGTGGGCAGCTGAGCGGACTCGGACACGGGAGCGTCGGGGCGGATCGCCTGCGGCGAGCGCAGCACCAACACCAGCACCGCCGCCGCAGCGACGGCCGTGCTCACGCCGGCGATCGTCCACGGCAGCCAGCGCCGCGACCGCGCTCGCTCGATCGGCGCCACCGCGCCCGCCGCCGTACCCATCCCCACGGCCTGACGCAGCGCGGCCTCGACGATCGAGTGTTGCTTGGCCAGCGTCAGCTCGACGTTGCCGCTCGCCGCACGGATCACCGTGGCAACCTCGAGCAGCGCACGATCGTCGGTGGACATCGCCGCGGGCGCCCGGCCGATCAGCGCCTTGTCGATGATGTCGCCGAACGTCTTGGCATGTGACCGCTCCCCCGGCGAGGCCTCCTCATCCGGTGCGGGCACCGGACCGCTCAAGATGTCGTCGTCGTCGTTTGCGTTCGCCATTACCGTGCTCCTGGCGCCGGCGACGCGCCGCGCTCGCCAAACTGCTTGCGAAATGCGCGCACCGCGCGAAATAGCAAGACGTCGAAGGTTCCCACCGTAACATTCAGCCGCCGCGCGCATTCCTCGCGCGGCAGCTCCTGGATCAACCGCAGCTCGATCGCCACGCGATAGCGTTCGGTGAGCTGGGTCATCGCCGCGTCGATCTGCGTGCGATGAGCCCGGCGCTCTTGATCGGCCATCAACTGGGCGTCGGCATGACTATCGGGATCGCTCTCCGTCGGCAGCTCCTGGGCCATCGCCTCGGCGAGCCGGCGCGATCGCTTGGAGTGGCGATGTAGATCATAGACCTTGTTGATGGCGATCTGCCGCAGCCACGGATAGATCGATTTGCCCTGCCAGGTGAACCGCTTGATCTTCTCGACCGCGGTCGCGAGCGTGTCGCGCAGGATCTCCTCGGCGGATGCGGCATCGCCCAGGCGCGGCAAGATCACCGTGCCGTACAGCGGCTGAGCGTAACGTTCGAGGATCGGGCGCATGGCGTCGAGGTTGCCGCGTTGAGCCTCCTCGATCTGGCGTTGCTCCTGTGCGAGCTCGGCGCCGAGCTGATCTCCGGCAGGTTCGGAGGCCACGGACTATCCACTAACGTCCTGGCGCGGCCGGAGCTTACACATCCGGCCAGGCGCCTGGCGATCGCGCGCCTCCATCGTCCTACACCCCCACTCGCCGGCGGCCGTCGTAACGCACCTCCATCAGCTCGAGCCCGTGGGCTGGTGCGGTGATTCCAGCCTGGGTCCGGTCGCGCGACGCAAGGATTTCAGCGAGTTGTCCCGCTGGTCGGTGTCCCGTGCCAACCTCGGTCAAGGTCCCGACGATGATCCGGACCATGTTGCGGAGAAACGCATTGCCGTGGACATCGACCCGCACGATGTCGGCCTCGCCGGCAGTGAGCTCGATGCGCTCGACCTGACGGGTGGCCGTGCGCGCGGTGCAGCCGGCCGCACGAAACGCCGAAAAGTCGTGCTCGCCGATGAGCGCGGCGGCACCACGTTGCATCGCTTCGAGGTCGAGCGGGTCGGGATGGTGCCACGCCCGGTTGCGCCAGCGCGGCGAGCGATCCGCGCGGGTGAACAATGTGTAGCGGTAGTGCTTGCCGGTCGCCGAGAACCGAGGATGAAACTCATCCGGAACCTCCTCGACGCGGTTGATCGCGATGGTCTCGGGCAACAGCGAGTTCAAGCCGCGCCGGATCCCGTGGAGTGGAATCGTCTTCTGGGTGCGCAAGCAGGCGACCTGACCGCGTGCGTGAACGCCGGCGTCGGTGCGCGACGCGCCCGCTATCTTCACGTCGTGATCGAACAGCTTCGACGCTGCTTCCTCGAGGTGCTGCTGGACGGTGGGCGCATTTGCCTGCCGTTGCCAACCGCATAGCGCCGTGCCGTCGTATTCGACGACGAGCCGGATCTGCCGCACGCTCGGTTTGTACTACAGATAACCGGCCGACCCGCCCGCCGCACCGGGCTTGATCAGAACGACCACTCCACACCCAGCGCAGGGACGTGCTGGAAGATCCACGCGTCGGCCTGGGGTGCCCGCAGCAAGGCGGCGTCGTAGCGCAGATAGCCCGCCGCCTGTGGCAGTGCCGGTGGGCGGATCCGGATCCCGATCGAGAACGCGGGGCCGTGGCCGTCACCGAGCTGGGCGCCGATGCCCGACGCGAGCTCCCACCAGCTCGACCACGGCAGCACGGTGGCGATCGCCAGCACCTGAACGTGGGCGTCGCTCTCGTCGAACCACACCGACCCCTCGAGCCCGGCGCGCAGTCGGCGATCCAGGGCCGCATCGACGCGCAGGCTCGCGCCGACCAACAGATTCGACGTTCCGTCGGCGATGGCGACGCCGCCCGCCAGACCCACGGCGAGGATCGGGCCAGACCTGCGCGCATCGCGCGATGCCATGACGATGACCGGTTCGCCAACCTTCGCGGAGTCTTGCTCCGGCGCGGTCGCAACGCTCGGAGCGGCGGCACCGCTGGTCGGCGCGGCCTTCTCCGCCTCGGCCTTGGGCGGCGGGACAGCCGTGCTCGCGTCGACCGTTGCCGAATGCTGCGTATATCCCGCCCCGCGTTCGATCACCTCCCACCGCAGTCCCGCCGGAACTGCCACGGGAACCGCAACCGTGTGCTTCACGCCATCGCGAACGATGACCTCGCTGCCGATCGCGACGAGCGAGGTCTCGGGCGACACCAGCCCGAACGTGAGGGCATGGGAGGCAATCGCGGCGCGATCGCCTGCAGCCACCAGCTCGTCGAGCCGCGCCCGGGCCCACCGCCGTCCCAGTGGACCGACCACGCTGGTCGCACCCTCGAGCGGACGCTGCGGAGCGGCGGGCTCGATCGCGAACAGCTCACCATTCGCGCGTCCATTCGCGAGCTCCGCGCGCTTGATCCGTGCGAGCACGAGCATCGCTTGACCGCCGCCAAGGCGCGGCAACTGCCCGGGCACGACGTCGCTGACCGCGAGCGTTCCCCACGTGACCGCCACGGCTGGTGCTGGCGATGCGGCATCGCCCACCGCCGCGCTCGCGATCGCGGGCAGATCATCGCCGACGCCCGCAAATCGGATCGTGCCGCGCGTCGTCGCGGCGAGGCGGGTCAACAGACCACGTGCCGGCGCGGGGCCGACGCCGATGACATGGATCGGAATGCCGAGCTGGCTAGCCGTCGTGATCGCCGCCCGGTCGTCGGCGACCAGACCGTCGGTCACCATCACCACGGCCGCCGCTTCGGCGCGGATGTCCGCGAGCACGCGCGTCAGATCGAAGGGCCGCGGCGGGCGCTGCCAGGCCGCGTCGAGCGCAGCGAGCGCATCACCGGGGGTGGCCCATGCGATGCGTTCGCTACCGATCACCGAGACTCGGTCCGCCGCGGTCAGGCTCGCGAGCAGGGCGCGAACCACCGAGCGCTGAACGGCGTCGGCGTCGCCGCGAATCGTCGGAGAGCGATCGAGCACGAGCATCAGGCGTATCGCGCCCTGGCGCGCTGGCGCGACAGGTGCGGTGACCAAGACCGCCGCGTAGCCGCCGTCGCTGCCAGGCTCGCTCCACCCAGCCGCGCTGGCCGAGGTGGTCCACTCGATGATCGCGTCGTGATCGGTCCGCGGGTCGACGAAGCTGACGTCTTGCGTACCGCGTAGCGTGTGGGTCGGGCTGGTGACGCGCTGGACTCGATCGACGAAGTGAATCGACACGGTGGTCTTGCCGCCGGCGGTCGGCGACGTATTCGGTGTGATGCGCGAGGCATCGGGTGCGCGATCGGTGTCCGGCGCACTGCCCGTGCCCTTGGTCGGCACGCCGGTCGCCGTGCCGGGCACCATACGAGGTGCCACCACCATCGGCAGCACCAGCCGCCAGGTCCCGGCGCTGAACTGCGCGACCGCGTCGTAGCGCAGCGTGACCTCGACGATGCCGTGCGCCGGGATGGCAGACACGGTCTGGGTGAATACATCGGAGCGCTCCTGTTCGAGCAGCGCCGCGATCAGACCGGCGCGGACCGCCGCCTCGTATCTGCGCTGTGCATCGGCGCGGTTCTCGATCGCCGCCCGGATCGTCCGCGTCCCTTGCCGGATGACCATCGCCGAGATCGCGGCATCGTTCGGCAACGGAAACATGTAGGTCGCCTCGGTCGCGCGATCGGTCTGGTTCTCGAACCGCTGGGTGACCACCGTCTCGACGATCGGGCCGCGCACCGTGACGGTCTGCGTGCTGCCGAGCATCACCAGCGCCGTTCGGGCCGGGGTCGTCACGTACATGCCCATCGGCTTCGCCACGTCCCCCGCATGTGCGGCGCTCGCGAACGCAGCGATCACGCAGACGATGGCAAGGCGCGCCATGGCGTGAGGACGTTACACGCACCAGGTAGGCAGACGATCTATCGCGCGCGCTCAAACGTGCTGCGCCGACCGGCTATTCCACACGGTGCGGCCACGTGGTTCGGCGTCGGCACCGTGCTGTGTCCGAGCAGCCACTCGCCGACTAACCCCGGAGAACCACGCCGCCTCGCCGCGGCACTGCGGATGCACGGACGCGTCCAGATGGCTCGGCATGTACGAACGACGACCCTGATCTGTGTAGCCGGTGTGCTCACCGCGCTGGTCCCAGGTTGCGGCGGGGGTGGCCCACGCGATCTTCAGGTGATGTCGTTCTCGCCGCAGGGCGCGATCGACAAGACCGAGCCGCTGGAGATCCGGTTCGACAAGCCGGTCGTCGACGAAGCGATGGTCGGAACGCGGGTGTCTCCCGAGCTCATCACGATCGGTCCGAGCGTGGAGTGGAACGGGTTCTGGCAAGACCGTCAGACCCTGATGATCGAGCCGACGGCAGAGCTCGCACCATCGACGAGGTATCGCGTCGCGCTGGCCGGCGAGCTCGGCAAGCGCACCGCCGGGTTCGGGTTCTCGTTCGTGCATCGCCCGCTCGCGGTCGAGGGCGTGTGGGGCGTCGACGCCGACGCGCTGGCCCCCGATGGGGAGCTGCCGCTGTCGTTCAATCAGCCGGTGGTGCCGACCGACGTCGCCACGCATTGCAAGCTGCGCGGGTCGGCCGGCGATCTCGCGCTGACATCGAGCGGTGCGGAACCAACGACCAACGTCTCCGTGCGCCCGGCATCGAAGCTCGCCGCGGGCGCCCGCTACACGATCCTCTGTTCCGAGCTGACCGGCGCTGGTGGCAACGCCGCGCTCGAGACGCCGTATTCGTTGGCGGTGCGCGCGCGGCCGACGCTCGAGGTCACCAAGATCTCGCCGTCGGGGCTCGATGTCGCGGCCGATGAGGTGGCGATCACGATCGGGTTCTCGACGCGGATGTCGCTCGAGGCCGTTCGCAAGGCGGTGACCAGCAAGCCTGCGATCCCGGGCCTCGATCGCGGTGCGCTGTCGAGCGATGGCACCGAGTACAGGGTGACTGCGGACCTCGATACCGAGACCGATTACAAGATCACGGTCGCACCGCTCACCGATGCGTTCGGACAGAAGCTCGCGAAGCCGGTGAGCCAGCTGTTTCGCACCGGCGATGCCAGCCCGCGGCTCTCGATGGAGCGCGGCATCTTCGCGCTCGAGGCCAGCGCGCCCGGCTACCCGCTGTGGTCGCGCAACGTCGACACGTTCTCCGTCGAGTGCGCCGCGATCCCCCGCGACAAGCTCGTGCAGGTGTTGACCACCGACATGAACTACGACCCGTGGGGTGGCAATGACGACGACCAGCCGATCGACTGGAACAAGCTCAAGCTGACCGCCAGGACCACGCCGTTCAAGACGGCCGGCACCAACAAGTGGCTGCTCAACGTGTTGCCGTTGGGAACGCTGTGCAGTCGCAAACCGGCGAGTCGCGGCGTGTTCCTCGCGGAGGCCAGCTCCGACGAGATCACCGGCGACACCAGCCGCGGCTGGTCGAACCCACGCCGCAACCGCGTGCTCGCCAACGTCACGGACATGGGCGTGGTGATCAAGACCGGCACAGCGTCGGGGCTGGTGTGGGTGACGTCGCTCACCACCGGCGCGCCGGTCCAGGCTGCCAAGGTCAGCGTCTACACACCGCAGGGCAAACAGGTGTGGAGCGAGCTGACCGACAACGACGGCATCGTTCGCGTGCCCGGGAGCGCGTTGCTCAAGCACCAGAAGCCGGTCGAAGATCTCGAGGACGAGTACGACTGGGACAGCTATCGCAGCCAGCGGCTGATCGCGATCGTCGAGAAGGCGGACGACCTGGCGATCGTCGACGGCAACTGGGCGAACGGCATCCAGATCTGGAACTTCGGATTGCCCGAGGACCGCCGCGGCGGTGCCACCAAGATCCGCGGGTTCATCCAGAGCGACCGTGGGCTGTATCGCCCCGGCGAGACCGTTCACTTCAAGGGCATCGCGAGACAGATCGCGCAAGGTTCCCCGCCGCGCGTGCCGACCAAGCGCTCGGTTGCGATCGAGGTTCAGGACAGCCGCGGACAGACCGTGCTCACCACGAAGACCAAGCTCTCGAGCTTCGGCGGGTTTGCGTTCGATCTCGCGCTCGGAGCGGAGGCCGTGCTCGGCGATTACCACGTGCGCGCGACCGTGGCCGAGCAGGTGTTTCGCGAGCGATTCTCCGTGGAGGAATTCCGCCCGGCCACGTTCGAGGTCAAGCTGACCAGTCGCAAGCTCGATCCGCGGCCCGGCGACCGGCTGACGTTCGACCTCGATGCGAGCTATCTGTTCGGCGCGCCCGTCGATGGCGCCGACGTCGAGTGGAGCCTGCGCAAGCGCAACCATCCGGTGCGGTTTGCGGGCTATGACGAGTACACGTTCTCATCGGATCCGTATCGCTGGTGGTGGAGCGACGGCGAGGACTACGGCGAGCTCCTGTCGGACGGCACCGGCATCACCAACGCGCGCGGCCACCTTCAGATCGCGACTCGCGACGGCGCGAAGTCGTTCGACGGTCCGGTCGACTACATCCTGTCCACCAACCTGACGGATCGATCCGATCAGACGATCGGCAAGTCGGCCGTGGTCACGGCGCACAAGACGTCGTTCTACCTCGGCCTGCACGCCAACGAATTCGTCCAGGCGGTCGGCATGCCATTTGGCGTCAACCTCGTCGCGCTCAAGCCCGATGGCTCGCGAGCCGCGACCAGGGCGAAGCTGACATTCACCAAGACCGAGCGCACGTGCAGCTGGAGCGAGGTCGGATCGCGGAGCTTCGAGCGGTGCGACGCGTCGGACAAACCGATGTGGTCGCGCGAGATCGAGCTCGCGGCCGGCGGCTCCCACACCGAGCGGATCTACCCGACCGAGCCGGGTGACTACGTCGTCAAGATCGAAGCCAAGGACGACCGCGGCAATCCCGTGGTCGCGGCCAGCCAGATCTGGGTGATCGGCAAGGGCCAGGCGTTCTGGAGCGGCGACGAAGGTGCGCGGATGACGCTGGTCGCGAGCAAGCCGTCCTACCAGCCGGGCGACACCGCGCGTCTGGTCGCGCAAGCAAACCTGGTCGAGCCGACCGCGCTCATCACGATCGAGCGCGATGGCGTGATCGAGGCGCGGGTGCAGAGGCTCGCGTCGGCGTCGCAGGGCGTCGAGCTGACCATCGCCGACTCGTGGGCACCGAACGTGTTCGCCGGCGTCACGCTGGTCGCGGGACGCCACGGCGCTGGCGATCGCAATCGCCCGATGTTCAAGATGGGGATGGTCGAGCTCAAGGTATCGAGCGCGCACAAGCAGCTCGACGTCGCGATCTCGCTCGATCGCGCGCAGGTTCGCCCCGGCGAGCAAGTCACAGGCAAGATCAAGGTCAGCCACCGCGGCACGCCGGTTGCTGCCGAGGTCTCGCTGTCGGCGGCCGACGAAGGTGTGCTCCAGCTGATCGCGTACCAGACACCCAACCCGATGACGACGTTCTATGCGTCGTATGGGCTCGGCGTCGACGCGGGCACCAACTGGAACCGGATCGCGCGGATCGCCGATCCCGAGGCCGGCGATCCCGACGAGGGTGGTGACTCCGGCGCGCGTGGCGACGGCCAGCGGGTCCGATCCAGGTTCGTTGCCTCGGCGTACTGGGCACCGATGCTGGTCACCGACGAGCGGGGTGAGATCGCCTTCTCGTTCACCGCGCCGGACAACCTCACGGCGTTCCGGCTGATGGCGGTGGCGGCCGATGCAGGCGATCGGTTCGGCGCCGGCGAGCTGCGGCTGACCGTCAACAAGCCGCTGATGGCCGCGCCAGCGCTGCCGAGATTTCTGCGCAGCGACGACGTCGCGTCGGTGGGGGTCACGGTTCACAACCGCACCGATCGCGCCGGGGCGGCGACGGTGACGGCGACGGCCAGTGGCGTGTGGCTCGACCGACGCACGGCGACGGTGAACGTTCCCGCGAACGGCTCGGCGCGCGTGCGATTCACCGCCAGAACCTCCAGCAATGCAGCGGCCACGCTCGGCTTCACGGTGGCGATGAACGGCGAGCGCGATGCGGTGCGCGTCACGATCCCGATCGAGCGCCGGCGCGTGATCGATCAGCGCTTGCTCGTCGAGCAGCGGCTGCAGGGTGGCGAGACGTGGGAAGCCGCGATCGGCGCGGGAACCGACGTGCTGCGCGCCGAGAGCCGCCTCGAGGTGACGATCGATCGCACCGGGCTTGGCGATCTCGCACCGGGCCTGCGCTCGCTGGTCGAGTATCCGTACGGCTGCCTCGAGCAGACGATGTCACGGTTCGTTCCGCTGGTCGCCGCCAAGGAGCTTGCCCAGGCCGTCGGTGATCCGAGCCTGCAGGGCACCAGGGCCAGCCAGTTCATCCGCGCCGGCACCCAGAAGGTGATCCGTCACCAGCAAGGCGACGGTCTGTTCTCGCTGTGGCCCCAATCGCAGACCTATCCCCACCTCACTGCGTACGCGCTCTGGGGACTGACGATCGCGGAACGCGCGGGCGAGAAGGTGCCCGCCGAGGTGTTCGACAACGGCATCCGCGCACTGTCGAGCTGGGCGAGCTCAGCCGGCACGCTGAAGCCCAACGGCGATGGGGCGACGCTCGCGATGGCTGCGTATGTGATGGCGATGCGCGGCAAGGCCGACGCCGGGCTCAACGCTCGACTGTTCGCGCTGCGTGCGGGGCTTCCAAAGTGGGGGCAGGCATTTCTGCTTCGCGCGCTGCATCGCGCGAAGGCGGAACCAGCACAGATCGCGGAGCTCGAGCACGTGATCGCCTCGAACATCGCCGTGACCAACGGCCGCGCGCTGGTACGCGAGTCGATCCCGGGCCACGAGTACGAGATGTACATGACCTCCGACGTGCGTGCGACGGCGATGACGCTTGCCGCGCTGCTCGAGGTGAATCCAAGATCGCCGTTGATCGATCCGCTCGCGATGGGGCTCAAGGCCGCACGAACCAAGACCGGATCGTGGGTGTCGACGCAGGAGACCTTGTGGTCGCTGATCGCGCTCGCCGACTACGCGCGCCGCGGCAGCGCCGGTGAGACCGTCGCGACGGTGTGGGTCGGAGACAAGCAGGTGTTCAAGAAGCGACTGCGCGGTGCCGAGGTCGCGACCGCGCGCGTCGCGCTGACCACGCCAGGGGACCGCGTGAAGGTCACCGTCGATCGGCCCGCGAACATCGCGGCCCGGGTGATCGAAGCGCGCGTCGATTCCGGCGCGGCGGTCTCGAACGGCTTCACCATCGCGCGGCGCTACTACCGCAGCTCCGGCAATGCCGCGGGTGTCGAGGCGTCGACGTTCAAGGCCGGCGAGCTGGTGACGGTGAAGCTGTCGATCCAGGCGGCGGCGAGCCGGCGGTGGATCGCGATCGTCGATCCGTTGCCGGCGGGCCTCGAGATCGTGAACCCCAAGCTCGCCGGTGCACCGGCCACCACCGGCGGATCCCTCTGGAGCCACGTACCGTACGACCACCAGGATCTGCGCGACGATCGCGTGCAGTGGTTCGTCGACCACCTGCGCGCCGGGAGCTACGAGCTGTCCTACCAGGCGCGCGCGACGATCGACGGTAGCTTCACGGCGATGCCCGCGACGATCGAGGCGATGTACGCGCCCGATGTTCGCGCACGAACCGCGACCGCGAAGATCGCGATCAGCAAATGATCGGCGTTCGACGTTGCCAGCGTATGGTTGGCCGGGCCGCGCGGTCCACGCTGATCGCCCTGCTGCTCCCTGCCGTGGTGATCGTCCAGCTGACGATCGTGCTGGTCCTCGCGCTTCCGCTCGACGCGGGCGAGCTGGTCGCAACCGGCGAGCCACTCGTCATGGTCGATGTCCGCGGCGAGCCGATCGCGACGCTACCGGCGATCGGCGCCGACCGCACGACCTGGACCGAGCTCGGCAGGATCCCCGCCATCGCAGTCTCGGCGGTGATCGAATCCGAGGACCACAACTTCTGGCGTCATCGTGGCGTCGACGGCATGGGAATCGTGCGGGCCGCGTGGCTCGATCTCCAAGGCGGACGCTACGGCGGCTCGACGTTGACGATGCAGCTCGCGCGGATGATCGCCACGGCCGGTGAGCCGCGCAGCATCTCGGCGAAGCTGCGCGAGTCGCTGCTCGCACTGCGGCTCGAGCGCGCGGTCGACAAGCGCACGCTGCTCGAGCAGTGGATGAACCGGGCGTACTTCGGCAACGGTGCCTACGGATTTGCCGCGGCGTCGAAGCTGTACTTCGGCAAGCCGCCGAGCGCGCTATCCGATGGTGAGGCCGTCTTGCTCGCGGTGTTGCCCCGCGCACCCACCGCGTACAATCCGTGGCGAAGCCTCGACGCCGCGGTTCGCCGCCGCGATCGCGTGCTCGAGCTGCTCGTCGAGCGCGGCGTGATCACTGGCGACACCGCGCGAGCTGCACGCGCGACGCGGATCTCGATCGGACACCATGCGCTCGCCAATGCCGCGCCGCACTTCGCAGCGTGGGTTGCGGACCACGTCCCGCCGAGCGTGCGAGCGCGCGGAGGCACCGTGCGGACCACCCTCGACCTCCAGCTCCAGCGCGTGCTCGTGCAGCGGGTCGCGGAACAAGTTTCCATGCGGCGCCACCGCAACCTCGATCAGGCCGGCATCGTCGTGCTCGATGCCAGGACGACCGAGGTTCGCGCGATGGTCGGATCGGTGGATTGGAGCGGCCGCGACGGCCAGATCAACATCACGACCCGCCGCCGCCACCCCGGCTCCGCGCTCAAGCCGTTCGTGTACGCGGCGGCGATCGAGCGCGGTGCCAACCCGGCGAGCATCGCGTGGGACGTTCGCGAAGCGAGCGACGACTACTTCGCACCGAACGCGGTCGAACATGGTCCGGTGCGCTACCGCGAGGCGCTCGCGAGCTCGTACAACTTCGCCGCGATCGACGTGCTCCAGCAGGTTGGCATCCCGCGCGTGATGACCGCCCTGAGACTCGCCGGCGTCGCCGCGCTCGACGGCTCGCCCGAGGACTACGGCCTGCGCCTCGCGCTCGGCGCGCCGAAGGTGCGGCTGATCGATCTGGCGGCTGGCTACGGCTTCACCGTCAAGCGAGGGTTCGTCGGCACGCCGCGCGCGATCCAGACCGCGATGCTCCCCGACGGCACGCGCTGGGCGCCGCCACGCGTGCCCGAGCGCCGCGTGTTCTCGCCCGAGACGTCGTGGATGGTGATGGACATGCTCGCGGATGCGGAAGCGCGCCGGCCCGGGTTCGGCATGGAGCTGCCGCTCGATCTTCCATTCCGCGTCGCCGCGAAGACCGGTACCGCGCGCGGGTTCTCCGACACCTGGACGATCGCGGCGACCGAGCAAGTCATCGTGGGTGCATGGGCGGGAACGTTCGACGGTAGCCCCACCCAGGGCATCGTCGGCATGGACGCGGCCGCGCCGCTGGTGCGCGATGCGCTGCTCGCAGTCGCGACCACGACCAAGCTCACGCTGCCCGAGCGACCCGCGACGGTCGTGCCGATCGAGGTGTGCGAGACCTCCGGCATGGTGCCGAGCGATCAGTGTCCGCGAATCCATGACTATGCGGCGCGTGGCACTGCGCCGACCGAGGTCGACACGTGGCACGACGGCGACGGCAACATTCACTATCCGGACCGCGCCGCAGGTTGGTTATCGAGACGCAGATACGCCGCAGGTACGTAGACGCGAACGTCGACGTGAGCACCATCAGCGACATTGACCGTTCCGTCGTCGTCGAGGGCGCCGGTGGCGATCACGCCCGGACCGGCTCGACGCCGCGCGGCGACAACGAGGGCGTGCAGGCGAGGATTCCGTCGACGATCGACAATGCCGTGGATGTGAGATCGGCGAACGCGTCGCTGCCGACGACGTCGCGCGCAGCCGGATACACGATCACCAGGCTGTCGATCAGCTCGACCACCAGATCGCGCCGGCCGTACTCGGTCAGCGTGCGCGCGAACCCGATCTCGAGCCAGCGGTTCACCGCACCCGGATCGCGCGAGTACGCGCGCCAGCCTTCGGGCACCGGGCCGTCGAGCGCGGTGTCACACAAGGTCGCGGGCAGCTCCGCAGCGTACGAGCGCGGCACGCCGAGCCGATCACGCATGTTCTTCGCGAGATGACCGATCCGCTCGATGTGGTTGTCATCGGTCAGCTCGTCACCGCTGCCGGTCCGCTTGAACAGCACATGCGGAAACACGAAGTCGACCTCGCAGACCACCGCGCTCACCGTACCCGCAATGCGAAATGGCCGGTCGAGGGGAAGGTAGGCCCACTCGCCGCGGCGCTCGCGCAAGGTCTCGAGATCGAACGCCGTGATATCGATCTCGTGCGCGTTGCGGGTCAACACGCCGTGCACGACGCGACGCTCGAACCCACCGTCGCTCAAGCACCACAGCGCGCTACGCTGCAGCGCGGTCGGCAGATGGCTCAAATCGGCGACCGCATGCAGGCCCGCCGCGGCCGCGGCGGCATTTTGCTGTGCCCGGCGCGAACCGGTGCGGCCCAGCAAGAATGCCAGTCCCACACCGAACAGCGCGATCAAGGGCCAGGTGGTCACGGCGGCAACATAGCCCGGACCATCCGGGGTCGCACGCCTGGCGCGCCCCGAGCTCAGTCCTCGTCGCGTTCGATCGCCGGATCGCCCGCAACCGTATACGCCCCGGACCCTTGCGCCAACCGCCACGTCCGCTCGGCGTGCGCCCACGGCTCCTCGGCGTCCACCGCCATCATGGGAATGCTGCCCCGCGGCGATCGCGGCGGCCGCGGCGGCTCGACCACGAGCGGTTCCCCCGCAAGCAATTCCGCTTGCGCCGCCGGGTCGATCGCCTCCCACTCCTCGGCGGTCAGGACGAAGCCTGCCAGCGCGATATCCCCCTTCATGGTTTCACCTTCTCCAGCCAGCAGCCGGGCTGCAAGTTTCCAACGCGACGAACACGCGTCGTGCTAGACGATTTCTCGACAAGCCCAGGCCCACACGTGGCACGCACGATTACACATCGCTACATCGACCCGCTGTCCGAGGTCTGGCTCGGCGCCGCGCGTCGAATCGGGCTGCGCGTGGTTCGCACACCGGATGCGTACGCGGCCAGCGACGGCGCAGGAACGCTCGCGATCGCGACCGCGGATCAGCTCGATCCCGACGACAGCCTCGCACAGATGATCTTTCACGAGCTCTGTCACTCGCTGGTCGAGGGCGAGGAGTCGTTTGGCGCCGCCGACTGGGGGATGAACAACACGTCGAGCGCTCACGACTGGCGCGAGCATGCGTGCCTTCGGGTGCAGTGGCTGCTCACGGGCCGGTATGGCCTGCGCCGTGTGTTTGCACCGACCACCGAGTTCCGCGCGTTCTGGGATCAACTCCGTGGCGACGTGCTCGCGGATCGGTCCGACGTTTCGGTGCAAGCGGCGATCACCGGCATTCGCCGCGCTGCGCATCCACCGTGGGCGCCTGCCTTGACCGAGGCGCTCGCGGCGACCGCAGCGATGGCGGTAGCCGCGTCCGGGTTCACCAGGCCGGCGTCTGACGAACCTCCGAGCTTGTGGTCGACGACGTCGCCGGCGCCTGCCGCGCATCCGTCGGGCTTGCCCGCTGGCGACACTGCCCAGACCTGTGGCACCTGCGCATGGCGCTACTCGGCACGCGGCACGACGCGCTGTCGCCAGGCCGACGCCAAGATCGATGAGTCCTGGCGTGGCTGCGAGCGCTACGAGCCCGCGCTCGACTGCCAGACCTGCGGCGCGTGTTGCCGCGCCGCGTATCACTCGGTCGAGGTCAGCCGGCGCGATCCGGTGGTCAAGCGCCACCCATCATTGATCGTCGACCGCGGCAGCTATCTCGAGATCCAGCGCGCCGGAGATCGTTGCGCCGCCCTCCATGGCGGGGCCGTCGAGGAAGCACATCAGCAGCGGTTTCACTGCGCGATCTATGACGACCGTCCGCGGACGTGCCGCGAGTTCACGCTCGGTTCGGCGCATTGCCTGACCGCGCGGCGCCGCGTGGGGCTGAGTCTGTAAGCAGACCGAAGACGCTGGAATGCACCAGCGTGGCTGTCTTCGGGGACAGCCACCGGGGATCCCTCTTCCACGTGCACTTGAAGGGTAAGACGCGCCCTTGCACGTCAGGTCGATGTCGACGTACGTCGGAGTCGACGATCGGGTTGAGGTCGACCCGACGTCGTCGAGCCAGCGCTGACGGGTGTCATGCTCAGGTCTTCGAGCCAGGCGGCTTCCCGGTGCCGAGCGACAGGTTGCCGTCGCCGGCCAGCCGCTGCGCCGCGGCCGCGAGGTCGACGCCCATCATCTGCTTGAGCTGCTCTGCGGTCACCGCGGCCTTCACCGCGAAGTTGGAGCCATTGGCAGCGAGCTGGTTGTCGATCACCGTGACCTTGTCGATCTGCGTCTCACCCACGGTGTTCATCATCGTGTTGACCAGGCGCTGCAGCTTCTGCGCGACGAAGATCTGCCGCGCGCTGTCGCCCGCCTTGCCCCAGGTCTCGCCGAGCGACCGGATCGCCGAGGCCGACGCCTTGCCCTCCTCGATGATCTTCGCCGCGACGCCGCGCGCCTGCGCGACCATTTGCGCCTTCTTCGCCTCGGCCGGCTTCACCTTGTCGGCGACCAGCTGAAATCGGACCTGCGCCAGCCGAGCGCGCTGCACGTCGAGCTCGGCGTTCGCCTTGGCGACCAGCGCCATCACCTGCCCCTTCGATTCGGCGATCAGCGCGCCCTTGCGGGTCTGCGCTTCCGCGATCCGTCGCGCGCCGTCGGCACGCACCGTCGCGATCTCCGCATCGAGCTTCGCGATCTCCTGATTCTGCAGGTTCGCCGCGTTGTTCTCCGCCGACAGCGCCTTGTTCTCGGCCTCCGAGATCCGCGACTTCTTGAGCAGCTCCGCGGTCTGGCGGCGCCCGATCGAGTCGAGATACCCCTTGTCATCCGACACATGCTGGACCTTCAGCGTGTCGAGCTCGAGCCCGAGCCGCGCGAGATCGTGATCGGCTTCGTGCAGCAGCTCACCCGCGAACTTCTCGCGGTCCTGGTTCACTTCCTCGGGCGTCAACGTCGACAGCACACCCCGCAGGTTACCCTCGAGCGTCTCGCGCGCGACACCCATGATCTGCTCGCGGGTCATCCCGAGGAACCGCTCGATCGCGTTGGCGAGCTGGGTGGTCTTGCTCGAGATCTTCACGTTGGCAACGCCCTGCACGTTGAGCGGAATGCCGCCGCGCGAATACGCGCCTTGCACGCGCAGCTCGATGATCATGTTGGTCAGGTTCATCCGATCGACGACCTCGATCAGCGGGATCCGCAGACCGCGGCCGCCCTGGATGACGCGGTAGCCCACGGTGCCGTCCTTGCCCGGGATCCGGCGGTGGCCGCCCGAGAAGATCAACACCTCGTTGGGCGGACAGATGTAGATGATGCGCGAGACGATGAACACGATCAGCGCGAGCGCGACGAGCACGCCCACGGTTCCAACGACGAGAAGGTTCTGCATGGGTCCTCCTTAGCTCCGCACCTGGTGGCCATCTCCGTTTGGACTCGTGGTCCGCGCGGGTTGGGTCGGCGATCCCGTGATCACCTTTGCGATGTCGATCCCGAGTGTGCGGGTCACTTGTTCCAGCAGCGATGCCATCGTCGCCGGATAGGCCGCCGCATACGCCGGGATCGTCCTGCCGTCGCCACCGTCGATCAGGTTGACCTCGCCGACCGTGATGCGCTTGGCCGCGCTCGCGACGTCGTTGAAGATCCCGTCGAGGTTCTGCAGCACGAACATGTCCATCGCCTTGCCGCCGCTGTCGCGCCATGCCGCCGCAACCTCGGCGAGCGAGCGCGCCATCGCGTCGCCATCCGCGGCGATCGTCGCAGCGTGTCCTGCCGCGTGCAGCTCGCGGACCTGCGCGTCGACCTCGGCGGGGATCGTCACTTCGGCCTCGAGCCGCAGCTGTTCGAGCTCACCGCGGATCTTCTGGAGCGCGAGCTCGGATTCGGCGCGCGCTTGCTGGCCAGCGGCCTCGGCGCGGACCTCTTCGGCTCGCGCTTCGGCATCGACCTCCGCCTTGATCTGCCGCAGCTCGTTCTGCTTGCGCTGCACCAACGCCTGGGCGTTCGTCATCGCGACCTCACCGCGGGCGCGGGCTGCTGCTTCAGCCTGTTCGGCGGCGCGGACCGAATCGGACTCTGCGACCTCGGCGGTCCGCAGGATCTCGGCGATCCGCTGGCGACCGATGCTTTCGAGGTAGTTCCGCTCGTCCGCGACGTGCTGGATCTTGAACGTGTCGAGCTGCAGGCCGAGCTTCTCGAGATCCGGGCCGGCGCTCGACTCCAGCTGGCGTGCGAACTTGAGCCGATCCTCGTTGAGCTCCTCCGGAGTCAGCGTCGCGAGCACCCCGCGCAGGTGACCTTCGAGTGTCTCCTTGACCACGCGTGCGATCTCACGCGGCGGCATGCCGAGGAACCGCTCGATCGCGTTGCCGACGAATCGGCGATCGGTCGACACCTTGACGTTCGCGATCGCATGGACGTTGAGCGGGATGCCACCCTCGGAGTACGCGCCCTGCACGGCGATCGGAACCGAGATCAGCGCGACGTCCATCTGATGAACGGTCTCGACCACCGGGATCCGCAGGCCCCGACCACCGAACACCACGCGATAGCCGACCATGCGCCCGTCGTCGGTTTTGTGCTTCCGGCCCGAGAAGATCAGGATCTCGTTGGGCCGGCAGATCCTCAGCAGGTACCGATACACGATGGTCAGCACCAGCAGGACGGCGGCGCCGGCGGCGACCCCGCCGATGATGTCGGGTGGAATCTTTGGAATCATCACAGACCTCCGTAGTGAACACACCGCGCCCGAGGGCGAGCATCACCCGCGAGCCACAAGCAAACCCCTGCGCACCGGCCCCGGCACGGACCGGGACCGCACTGACGCTACATTTCGCCCCGGGCCACGAGCAACGACCCGCGTTCGCCTTCTGCGACCACGAGCACCGACGCACCGGTAGGCAGCTCGATCGGATCGACCACGTTCGCGACGAAGTCTTCCGAGCGTCCCTTGATCTCGATTCGCACCTTGCCCGGCCGGTTTGGCCCCACCGGCAGCAGCAGGATGCCGGAGGCGCCGACGAGGTCGTGGGACGAGACCGAGCTGGACACGCTGTTCTTGTTGAGCTTGCGCACCACGCCGACCGCGAGCGCGCCGGCCAGCCAGCCGATGCCACCAGCACCGATGGCGCTGATCACGCTCGTGGAGCCGAGCCGGGTCAACGCCAACCCGGCACCGCCGCCGATCGCGAGGAAAAACACCCAGAACCGCAGCGACGTGAACGGCGCCCAGCCGAGCGCGACGTCACCCGCGTCGTGGTCCCCTCCGTGGTCGGTGTCCTTCCCACCAAGCACCAGCGATGCCAGCAGCAGCGTTACGCCAAACCCGACCGCGACGAGATAAACGTGGTGCAAGCTGCCTCCGGCGAAAGGATGCCCCGACTGTGGTCACCGTTGCATCGGCATGCAAGAGGAATCGGACAGACAGGTTATGGTCTTCCGCGTGCGTGTCCACCTGTTCGACGGAACCTACGAGCTGTTTCGAGCGTGGTTTGGCGCCCCCCAGGCGCAGTTCGAAGGGCGCGAGGTCGGAGCCTCGCGCGCGGTGCTCCGCAGCCTGGCCGGTTTGCTTCGCACCGGGATCGTCACTCACGCGGGCGTCGCGTACGACCGCGTGATCGAATCGTTCCGCAACGATCTGTTCGCCGGCTACAAGACCGGCGAAGGGCTCGCGGCCGAGCTCGTCGATCAGTTCGAGCTCGCAGAACGGGTCGCCGCGGCCCTCGGGCTGGTGGTGTGGCCGATGGTCGAGTTCGAGGCCGACGACGCGATCGCGACCGCGGCAGCCCGAACCGCTGCCGATCCCACCGTCGAACGCGTGGTGATCACCGCCGTCGACAAGGATATGTGCCAGTGCGTGATCGGCGACCGCGTCGTGTGCTGGGATCGCTGGAAGGACGTCACGCTCGACGAGCAGGCTGTGATCGCGAAGCACGGCGTCGCGCCCGCATCGATCCCGGATCTGCTCGCACTCGTCGGCGATACCGCGGACGGCATTCCCGGGATCCCCGGTTGGGGCAAGAGCTCCGCCGCCAAGGTGCTCACCGTATGGAAGCACGTCGCCAGCATCCCCGACGACCCTGCGACCTGGAATGTCGCAGTCCGCGGCGCCGACCGACTTGCCGCAGCGCTGCGCGCACATCGCAGCGAGGTCGCACTCTACCGCACGCTCGCAACGCTGCGGACCGACTGTCCGATCACGTGCGACGTCGCCGCGCTACGCTGGAACGGACCCGATCGCGCAGCGCTCGCCCGCGTGTGCGCCGAGCTCGGGGTAGATCCCGACTCGGTTCGGCTCTGAACAGATCGCGCGAGCGCCGCACATGCTGCGCGACATGAGCCATGAAGTTGGTCCGCGCAAGCGGGCGGGCCTTGGCCCGCCGCGTGAACCTTTGCGATGGTGTGCTGGTGAGAGTCGTCATCCTGATCGCCTTGGTCGCGGCGTGTGGCGCGGGCATGACGCCAACGCAGCCCAGGCTCGGAGCAGTCGCCGGGCTCGCACGCGACCTCGATAGCGGCGACCCGATCGCGAAGGCTCGCGTCGAGCTCCGTGCACACGGTCAGTCCGCGAACGCCAGGACCACGACCACCAGCGACCGCGGGCTCTACGATATCGATCACCTGCCACCGGGGCGGTATCACCTCAAGGCCGAGTTCGCGGGGCAGCCGGTCGAGGTGATGAACATCATCGTGACACCTGGCGAGGCTGCGCTGGTCGACATCGTGTTCACGCTCGGCCGCCCCGAGCCATTGCGAACCGACTTTGGCGATCCTCGCCGCGGTGAGATCAAGACCTATCCGCGGCACCATGGCCGCGGGGCTGCGGTCGCGACGATCGAAGGCACGGTCATCGATGTGGAGTCGTCTGCTGCGGTCGCCGGCGCGGTGGTGACGGCCGAGGGACACGAGGTCTTACAGACCGCGACCGATGAGCACGGCCGTTACCGGTTCGATGCCGTGCCGCCGGGAACGTACGTGATCAGCACCTACTACAGCATCGGCGGCCGCGGTCAGATCGAGGTTCGCCGCAGCGACATCGTGGTCCGCAGCACCGAGACCGTCGTGGTGCCGCTGGCGATCGAGCTCGCGCGCTGATCGTGTGCGCTACTTGAACCAGTAGCGGATGCCGATCGAGCCGTTGATGTCGGCGTACGCGCTCCGGTAGTAGTTGGTGTAGAAGTCGAGCACGAACACCAGCTGGAACCAGATATCCACCGGGACGTTGTTGAAGTCCATCGCGATGCCGCCGGGCACGCGAATGCCAAACGCGAATGGATCATCGAACTGGTCGCGCCGGTCGTCGGTGAAGTCCCACACGCGACCGCCGATCCCGAAGTACAGGGGCAACTCGAACGTCGGGTTGGACGTGAGCGAAACCGGGTGAAACAGATAGTCGAGATAGAGGTGGAGACCGTCACGCTGGCGCCACCGATAGATCGTGCCGACGCCGAAGTCGAGCGCGCCGTTGTCCGAGAGGAAGTACTTGCCGTTGATGCCCGTGGGGGCGCCAAGCTCGAGCCCGAGCCCGAACGTCTTGTTCGCCTGGAAGCTCCTCGTTCGACCTGCAGGGCGCGGGCGCGCTTCTGCAGTGGCAGCGAGACCCACAGCGAGACCGATGGCAACAAGCAACGTTGTGCGCGTCATGAACTGATCCTATCGCCGCTCGTCGAATCGCGGTTCGATCGTGCAAGAATATCGGTGTGCACCTCACTCGCACGATCGGCTTGAGCTTGACGATCGCCGCGGGTTGTGGCCCCGGGGGGACCGGCCCGAAAGCTGCACCGGCCGAGCCGCCATCCATCCCACTGACCACCACGAACGACGCTGCAGCCGCCGAACCTGCCAGCGCGTCCATGCTGACATGCGAAGCAGGGACCACCGCGAAGCTAGCAGCGGCCCCGGAGCCGACGATGTTCTGCGCGCGGCCCGACGGCACTCGCGACGGTCCCTTCATCACGACGTTCCCCGATGGCTCGATCGAGATCAGCGGCAGCTATGTGAACGGCGTGCTGTCCGGATCGTGGCAGCGCATGCACCCGGGCGGATCGGTCGCAGAGATCGGGGCGTACACATCCGGCCAGCGCGACGGTCGCTGGCGGCAGTCGAGCACCACCGGCACCCTGCTCGGAGAGTACGAGCTCGTCGCGGGCACCGGCACTGAGAAGCGCTGGTACAACGACGGCCAGCTGTACAGCGAGCTCGGCGTGAAGGCCGGGATCCCGCATGGCAGCTATCGCGTGTTCGCGCCGGACGGCTCACTGCTGATCAACGCGAAGTACAGCGACGGAAAGCTCGACGGCGCGCATCTGGTCGGCACCCGCCAGACGATGCGACTGGAAGAAACGTTCGTCAACGGCGTGCTGCGCGGCCCGCGCCGGATCTGGATGCTCGGAGCCTTGCTGTCCGACGAATCGTACGATCGCAGGGGCAAGCTCGATGGTCCGTTTGCGCTGTGGCGCAACGCGCGGATCAAACGCGTCGAAGGTGCATACACGCGAGGCGTTCGGACCGGCACGTGGACGTGGAACGATCGGTGGGGCAACAAGGAGCGCACCGGGAGCTATGTCGATGGCAAGCGCGACGGCAAGTGGCTCGAGTACCGCGAAAACAAGCTCTACCACTCGGGCAGCTATGTCCAGGACAAGCCCACGGGCGAGTTCCTGTACTTCGATCGCGCCGGCAACGAGATCGGGCGCTCGACGCTGAATAACGGCACGGGAACGCTGACCACGTTCTATTTCAACAAGCGACCGGCGTCGCGGCAGCAGATGGTCAACGGACGGCGCGACGGCGTGTACCAGGAGCTCACCTCACGCGGCACCTTGGTGGTCGATGGACGTTATCGCGCGGACGTCAAACACGGCACGTGGCGAGAGTGGACGTCAGACGGCGTGTTGCTGCTCGAGCAATCGTGGAAACGCGGCCGGCTCGATGGCGTGGTCCGCAAGTACGCCGACGGCAAGCTGGTGCTCGAGGCCACCTACAAGGGCGGAAAGGCCGACGGCCCGTACACCGAGCTCCGGCTCGGCAAGCCGGCGATCACCGGCCAGTTCATCGATGACCAGCGCCACGGGCAGTGGACGTCGTACGACGCCGAGGGGGCTGTGGTGCTCACCGCCACCTACAACCACGGTGTGCTCGATGGACCGTGGCGCGAGCTCAACGCTGGCGTCGTCATCGAAGGCGTGATGACCGCGGGACGCAAAACTGGCACGTGGACGCGTACCGATCGCGGCGGCAACGTCGTGACCCACACGTACGTCACAGCAATGCCGTAGTGGCGCTGTCACCTCGCGGCAACAAACCCGCGGCGGCGACGTACAACCCACGACGAGCGCCGATTATTCCAGGCGCGTCGCGATGCCAACCTCGCCAATTTGGCAGTGCGTTGAGCATGCAACCTCGACGGGCTTTGCGCGTTCCAATAGCACAGGCATTCCGTCAACAGGCCAGCTGTGAATCGAGACGCAAAGACCCAATCCGCACTCATCGCCCTCGCGCGGTCGCGCCGGATGCAGCGCGCGCTCGCGCACGCGTATCTGCACCGTGATCAGCCGATGACCACGTTGCGAAGCTCGCTGGGCTTCATGGTGGGCACGGTGAGCATCACCGATGAACCGCCCAGCATCCGCACAGCGACGGGCACGATCCCGCCCGAGACTGCGTCATGCGCGTCGGAGATGACCGTGGTCGGCGTTTCCCACGCCGAGGGAGCGGCATACGTGGTCGAGGAGCTCCGCGACGAGGCCACCGGACAGCCGCAGCCGATCGTTTATCGGTTGGCGCTGCGCGGCTCGCGTCAGGGATATCTGGTGCCGATCCACGCGTGGTACCGGCACACCCAGGATCCCGCCGAGATCCGCGCACGACTCGCAGCGATCGCCGCGACGCTCGAGCCCGTCACCCGGAGCACGACCGAAGCGTGGATGCTATCGACGCGCGTGATCCAGCGACGAGCGCTCCGGCTCGGCGGACCGACGACGTGCAACGAGCTGCCGATCCGCAAGTTCGCGCTTCAGCTCGATGTGGAGCCGGTCAGCGGGCACGGACCGCGGGGACGCACGACCGCCACTGCGTTCTTGCGTCCGCACGCGCAGCTTGCGGACGTTTGGACCGTTCCGCATCGAGATCTCGCGATCGCACGCATCACGTTCACCGGCGTTCCCAGCGGCATCGGGCTGACCAAGGATGCGATCGTCCTGCTCACGACGGACGAGTAGACGTCAGCTCGGCAGGCAGAACGTGAACACGACCGTGTCCGTGTTGCCGTCGGCCGTGGCCTCGATCGTCGTCTCCCACACGCCCGGCATCCACAAGTTGAGCGGTGACAGCTTGTACTGACCGACGTCGGGCAACGCTTCGATCATCACCGGAATGCCTGCGCTATGCTGATGATCCGGCATGAACGGCGTCACGATCATGGTCGCGTCGGTGACCGGATTGCCCGGGACGCCGCCCGACATCGCCTTGACCTGAAGCGTCCACGTGTTCTTCCCGCGCATCGGCGGCGCCGGATCCGCGCTCATCAGCGTGAAATCGAGCTTGCCGTCCTGCCCGGCCTTGTGCAGCCCGATCACGAATTCTTCACCGCGATCATCCGCCGCGCAGTTGTACGACTCATCGCCGTCGTCGTCCCCGTGCTCATCGCCCCCGCATGCACCGCTGGTGAAAGCAACCGCGAGGGCGAAGACGACAGCAGGAGGGCGCATCACGTTGCTCAGAGTAGCCAATGTGCGTCCGCATCGGGAGCACGATCGATGACCCCTGCTAACTCGACACACTCGCTTGGAGAATCAGCGCTCTGTGCGACGCCACAGGGCAGGCGGCTGCCGACCGAGGCCCGATGCCAGCCGCCAGAGGCCACCCGGGCCCGAGCTACTGCGGATTGCAGTTCGTGTTGATCGCGGCGCCGGTACCCTTGGTGGATCGAAGCCACGTACGTGTGGCGCCCGCGACGTCCAGCGTCTTGATCTGACTACCGAACCCAGGGGCGAGGTCACCGGATGCTTCGAGCGAATGAATCACTTCGAACGCCAAGGGTCGGATCCGCATCCGCGTGGTGATCCGCTCGATCTGACTGAACGAAGGACCGATCGTGTATTCCTTGGTGATGGAGTGATCGAACGCGGGATCGTTGACGTCACGGGTCGTGGGGCCCTTGAGCAGCTGGCTGTCGACGGTGGCAACCTCCCAGAACATATGAGCGGGCATGCCGTCGTCCTTGAATGTGCGATCCCAGAGCCCCAGCAGGTTGGGATCGTTGATCTGCTCCGGATCCATGCCGTCGGGCACGACCCCGCTCGAGAACACGACCGCGTCGTTCACGTCGTACGCGATCACCTCCAGCCACGCGCGGCGATCCTGCGCGGCACCACTGGGCCATGAATGGCCGGTGCCGATCGAATCGATCCGGACCGACAGCACGCCGGGAGGGTCGAGACAGATCCCGCCGGGTGCGTGTGGCGAGGTGAGCGGCGTCGCACCCAAGATCGCGATCGAGCCGTCGAGGTCGTCCTGGACGGCCTTGGCCATCGCGTCGGTCTCCGGCCACGGGGTGAGGGCCTCGTCGATCGCTTGCCAGCGATGCTCGTGAAAGCCGTTCCTGCGCAGCGAGACGTCGAGTCCCGGACCATCGGCGATCACGTCGTCGCGCGAGCGCATGTGACACGACCCGCACGAGTTGTGGATCAGCGGATCGCGTTCCTTCGCGAAGATGGTCTGCTTCCACTCGGCAAACGTGCGCTCGATCGCCACCCCCCGCGGGGTCACGATGTCGTGACACGACCCGCACATCTCCGACTCGTTGACGTCGGAGTCCATCAGCGTGTCGTAGCGCGAGTGATGCGCGGGATTGTCGGCAGGATCTTCGACCCCACCGCGCATGGTCTGATCGTTGGCGATCACCAGGCCGTTGTTGTGCGTCGCTTCGACGCTCGCGACGTTGTGGCAGAAGTAGCAGGTCACGCCGCGCTCGGTTGCCGGCAGCGTCGACAGATCGAAGTCCGCGGCGTTGGCGTCGGTGATGGTGCCGTTCACCACCGCCATCGGCGCGTGACAGCTGATGCAGAACGTCCCGAGCTGTGCTTCGCGCTGGCCGCGCTTGTTCATCGCGATGAACACCGGGTCGTCGGTGGCGTAGGCGTGCATCGAGCCCGACCATTGCTGGTAGTGGGTCGCGTGGCATTCCTTGCAGGTCGACGGGTCCTGAAGCGCCGAGATCGGATAGACGTCATCGCCGCCGCACGCGACCGCACCGGCCGCGACGACCACGAGCACGAAGACGCGTACGATGGTCATGGTGGAACCGGTTGCCCTGGACCGGGCGCGCCCGCCTCGACCCATTTGATCAGCGCGCAGCGCGTCGAGGGCGATAGCGCGTCCCCCGGTGGCATCTGGTAGTCCTTCCCGGGCGAGCTGGTGCGTACGACCAGCTCGCTGCACATCGGATCGAACGGCTTGACGAGCCCCCCCTCGATCAATCCGCCGTACGCGGCCTCGATCGTCGCGAACGAGGTTCCGCTCTCGCCGGTGGGCGAATGACACGAGGAACGATCGATCCCGCAGCTCTTGGAGATCGTCATGTTGTAGACGTTGTCGAACGTGGGTATGTACAGCGGCGAGCATTCGGCCTCGAGCATCTTGCACTCGGGCGGTGGCTCCTTGCAGCCGTGCGCTGCAAGCACAAGCGCCACGACGACAGCCCGGGCCATTGGCCGCACTCTACCTGCGTTTCGCCGTCGGGAGAACACCAGCCGCATGCGCGACCTCGCGTCGCACACGGCAAGCCAATGTCAGCCCGTCCGCGTTCCCGCCAGCGGGCTCAGGTGCGCGGCAACGGTCTGGTATCGCTGATACGCCGCCTCCAGCTCCGCTGTGGTTGCTGGCGTGAATGCGGTCACAGGCATTGGCACCAGCGCAGCGGCCGACGGTAGATCGGGAATTCCGCCGGCGGCGACCAGCGCGATCATCGCCGCACCGAGCGGGCAACTATCGGGCTCGGTCGCGATCCGATGGACGCGCCCCACCACATCCGCACGCATCTGCGCCCACACCCGGCTGCGTGCACCGCCACCACAGAGCACCACGGTTTCGGTGGGCAGCCCGAGCGCGACCAGCCGCTCCACCACGTCGCGGCAGGCGAACGCCAGGCCCTCGAGCACCGCGCGAGCCATGTGCGGACGATCATGCGCCGCGGTCAGGCCATAGAACCCCGCGCGCGCCTGCGGGCGCCACACCGGCGTCATCGATCCCGCCAGCGCGGGAATGAACGTGACCCCCGCACAGCCGGGGGGCGCCGTCTCCGCGAGCGCGTCGAGCTGCCGATCGCCGGCGAGCCCGAGCAACCGCACCGCCCAGCGAATCGCGCCGCCCGACAACCAACCTGGGTTCTCGATGAAGAACCCACCCGACGGAAACGCATGAGTCTCCAGCATCGGTTCGGGTCCGACGGTGTCGAGCACACCGTTGGGCGAGACCGTCCCGACGACCTCCGCCGTCCCGATCGAGCACATCACGGGGCCCGGATGCGCCATGCCCGCACCCAGCGGATTCGCGAAGTCATCCCCGGTTCCCACCGCGACCTGCGTCCCGGCGCGCAGCCCGGTGAGCGCGGCGCCGGCACGCGTCAACACGCCGGCCACCGATGTCGCGAGCTTCACATCCGGTAGCTGATAGCTCCCCAGCTCGTACGCGTTCAGCAGCTCCTGCGACCATCGCATCGTCGTGAGATCGAACAGCATCGTGGTCGAGCCGAGCGCCGGATCGATGACCGCCTCGCCAGTGAGTCGCTCGACGAGGTAACTGACCGGCTGGTGGTATCGCGCAGCAGGAACGCCATGCGCTCGCAGCCAATGAATCTTGGCCGCCATGTGGCTGGCGTCCGCCACCTGCCCGGTGATCCGGAACAAGCGCTTCGCATCGACACGCGCCGCCTCCACCACCGCTCGACGGTCCTGCCAGATCAGCGCCGGATGGGTCGGGTGCCCCGCGCTGTCGACCGCAATGCAACCATCGAGCTGTCCGGCGATCGCGAGCGCGCGAACGTCATCCGGCTGGATGCCCGCCGCGGCGATCGCACCTGCGATCGCAGGCGCGAGCGCGGCCTCCCACGCCCGTGGATCTTGCTCGACCCGATCGACGTCGATCTGATTGGTGGGATACGAAACCGCGTAGCGCCCCCGAACGACGAGGCCATGGTCGCACACGACCGCTTTGAGGCTTTGTGTGCCGAGATCGAGACCAACGACGAACACGGGTGCATGCTAGACCAGTCGTGAACTACTTCGGGCACGCAGCGGTCGCGAGTTGGCAGATCGGTCGCGGCGGAATTCCCCTCGGAGCGATGCTGCCGGATTTTTGCACGATGTGTCGAGCGCGCGTCACCGCGACACACGACACGGATGTCGCGTCCGGGATCGATCTTCATCACGCAACGGATGCCGCCTTCCATAAGTTGCCTTCAGTCACCGCGCTCATGCGTGAGCTGGATGACCGGTTGTTGCGCGGGGGATGCGCACGTGGCCCCCGGCGCGCGGTGGCACACATCGGCGTGGAGCTGCTGCTCGACGGCGTTCTGGTCGAGGACTCCGAGTTTCGCGACGCCTACACGCTGGGGATCGAGTACGACGCGCAGCTTTTGTGGCGTGACGAAGGGGATGCCGAGCGATACGCAGCACTGATCGTCCGGCTTCGCTCGCATGGAGTGCCTTATGATCTGCAGCGGCCCGAGGCGATCGGGCTCCGGCTGTCTCGCATGCTCGCCCATCGGCCGTTGCTCGCGCCTTCGAGCGCGGATCTCGACGCGATCAACATGGCGCTGTTCGAATACAAGCCGCGCGTCGAGGTCGCAGCCGACACCGTGATGCGATCGTTACGCGCCGCGCTCGGTTAGCTCCGGGCCGAGTCGATACGAGTGGTGGATCTTGGTGTCGCGGAAGTCCGGTGGGATCGTCGCGTGCGTCATCTCGCGCATCGCCCCGGCACCTGGCGGCGCTGCGAGCTTGAACCGCCGCTTGTTGGTGGAGAACCACAGCGCCCCGGTACCGCTCCACACCGCGAGCACGTCCTCGAGCAGCATCGTGTGATCGCGCTGGACGTCCCAGGTATAGTCCATGCGCTTGGAGTTCGAGAACGTCGGTGGGTCGACGATGACCGTATCCCACCGGCGTCCAGCTCGCCGCGCATCGCGTAAGAATGCGCGTACGTCCGCGTGGATCAGCTCGCTCGTCAGCTGATTGAGCGCGAGGTTCTCGCCGGCCCATTCGAGATAGGTGTTCGACAGATCGACGGTGGTCGTTTGCTTGCCCGCGGCCGCGCCGTACACCGAGAACGATCCGGTGTACGCGAACAGATTGAGCAGCGTCGCGCCGGGCTCCGCCGCGACCTTCGCGCGTGTGATCCGATGATCGAGGAACAGCCCGGTGTCGACGTAGTCGCTCAGGTTGACGCGAAACGCGTGCCCGCCCTCGTGAACCGTCCGCCAACCGCCGGCGTGTGATCGGCGTTCGTACTGCTGGCCTTCGCCGCGATGATCGAGTCGCTCGCGCTGCTTGACGTGGACTTCGCGCGCATCGAGCGCCACCCGCGCCGCCTCGGCGACCTCGTCGAGCCAGCCATCACCGCCGCGCCGCTGTTCGCTCGGCGCCTCGCGATCGACGTGGCGGTAGTCGTTGATGACGAGTGCCCCCTCGTAGGTGTCGATCGTCACCGGCAGCTCGGGAATGTCGCGGTCGTAGACCCGCCAGCACGTCACGTGCTCGCGCTTGGCCCACTTGCCGAGATGCCGCGCGTTCTTGCGGACGCGATTGGCCAGCATCTCGGCGATCGACATGACGGTCCGCTAGACGCCGGCGACGCCGCGCTGGCTGCGAACGCGATATTGCAACGTGACCGCACGGCGACCGAACGGCGGGAGCTCCACGCCCCAGGTGACGAGTCCGTTGTCGTCGATCGCACGCGCCGTCACTTGCGTGACCTCCTCACCGCCGGGTTGCTCGTCGATACCGAGCAAGTATGCCTCGGGTGTGGCGACCTGGATGTCGACCTGGTCGACCTCCGAGATCGGAATCCGTTCGGTCACCTCGAGATCGCGCCGCTCGCCGCCCAGGTTCGAGATCCGCACCGCGACGCGCACGGTCTGAACGTTCCATCCACCCAGCACGCCTGGCTCGTCGTGATCGCGGGTCTCCGAGCGATGCACGCGGATGTCGGACTCGGGCCCGAAGCCCAGGTAGAACTTCTCGCCGGCGGCGACGAAGCCGATCTCGCCGCGGCCAATGTAACCCGAGGACATGATCAGATCGACGGGGCCCGCGAGCAGCGGAACGGATCCGACGTTGACGATTCGCGCGCGCAGATGGACCCACGGCGACCGCATCGGAATCGCAACCAGCGACAGCGTGGTCGGCGCGGTGAAGCTCGCGACCGGGATGCGATGTGGCATGCCATCGCTCATGACCGTGGCCCGCGCAGCGCTCAGGGTCACGCCGACTCCACCGTCATCGATCCCGAGCACCTGCTGCGCGCCCAGTCCGGTCGATTGCACCTCGTGGTCGCGCGCCTCCACCGAAATCGTGTCGGGGCGCCGGCGTGCCGACAGCTCGTCGTCGGACAGCTCCGGCGGATCTACCCCCAGCGACGCTCGCTCGAGCGAGAACGTCAGCGCGACGTCGACCCAGTCCTCGCCGGTCGCCTGCCAGACGCACGCCGTGGTCGTCCAGTCGACGCGTCCGGCCGCGCGTGCGAGCGCTGCGCGATGGTACGGACGCCACGCTGCACCGGGAACCACATAGCTGATCGAGATCACCGCGTCGGTCGCGGCGTCAGCGATCACGTCGATCACCAGGCGCGCGGCTTGCTCGCCGGCCTCGGCTTCCGCGCGGCGGATCCGCGCCTCGAGCCGCGCGAGCACGCCCGCGACGGACTTCGCTTCGAGCTGAGCATCGACCCGGCGCTGGTGCGCACTCGCCGACAATCGGTCGAGCTCCGCGAGGCGCGCGGTCGCCTCCGCGGTCGCGACGCCGCGCGATGCCGCGGTCGCGAGATCTTGATATGCCGCGATCGCAACCTCGCGCAGCGCATTGATCTGATCGGTCTCGGCGTGAACCCGGGACAGCGCTCGCGCACGCGAATCCTCGAGCGTTGCGCGCTCGGCATGCAGCGCCGCGACCTGCGTCTCGGATCGGCCCTCGGGATCTCGCCACGGCGCCACATGGCGTTCGCACCGCACGTCGAGCACGCGGACGCCATGTGCGGTCGCCGTCAACGTCTTGTCGGCGATCGCCGCAGATACGTCATCGATCGTGATGCGATGCTGCCCCGCCGCCAACGACAGCGTCGCTCGCCGCGTGATCGCTGCCCGATCCTCATGCACGGTGACCGCGATGATCGGCGCGTTCACGGTTCTCTCCGATTGCCGCCGACGAGCTCATGCTTGCTGGCGATCTTGATCTCGTAGCCCGCGCGCAGCGTGCGCTTGGCGCCGGTGGCGAGCGCCAGGCGCCAGCGGTGCCCGCCGCGAAGGCGCTGGGCAGCGGGTGACTCCGCGTCTGGCGTCCAGCGCTCCCACGCGGGATCGACGCGCCCGATCATCACCTCGACGTCGTCATCGCCGTCGCGCGTCACCGGAATGCGCTCGCGGACCTCCAGGTCGATGGGACGGCCCGACAGGTTCTCGACGTCGATCGCGATCGAGTGGACCAGCCGCAGCGTTCCGCGCAATACGCCGCTGGCTTCCTCGTGAAACTCGCTGTTGCGCGCGATCTTCACGCCGGCATCGACACCCAGCCCGAGCTCGACCACCGCATGCGGCGGTGTGAGCTCGATCCGGCTGGTAACCAGGAACCGACCGCGGTCGTAGACGTCGATCGGGCCGGGCAGCAGCGGCGCACCAAACGGGTTGACGATCACGGCGACGCGAAACACATCGACTTGTTCGCGCGGCACCGCGACGTGGCGGAGCTTGGCGCTGGTCGCGCGCGCGGTCACCGCGACCGAGTGCCAACCCCCATCCGCGCGAACGTCAACCTTGCCGTCGGTCTCGAATGCATAGTCATAGAGGTGGGCCCATTGCGCGGTGCATCCCGGCGGTAGCGCCAGTGCGGCGACGCGTGCCTGGCCTGCGGCCAGCTCGTTGGCGATCGCCGTCGCGTGACGCTCCGGCGTGGCCGGAATCAAGGTGCCGCGCGCCTTCGAGCTCGGAACCGCCATGCGCATATTGCCGTAGTCGAGCCGTGGTGCGGGCGGCGGCGGCCGCGATGACACCGCACCGGGCGCGTTCACCATCGTCGACGGCGGTGCTCCGGGTGGGGGCGGCGGTGGGAGGAGCGAGGCACTCGGCAGCGGCGGAGGAGACGGCGAACGGCGCTGGCGCGCCATCTCGGCGCGAGGCGACGCAACCGGCATGGGTGCCATCCGTGTGCCTTCGGCGGCGAACGCGTCACGGGCGGCACCAGCTCCGCCGGTGGCAGCGATGATCGTGTGGAGCGGCGTGCCCTGCGGTGGCGTATGAAATGCCTCCTTGGCCCGCGACGAGTCCTCGTCCCAGACCTCGTTGGCGAGCGTGTGCTCCAGCTCCGGTTGAGCCACGAACGTCGGGGCGTCGGGTCCAGCAGCTGGCAGCGCCGCGCGGCGAGCCTCGTCGGAACGGCGCGACCGCTGAGCACGATCGTAATCGGCGTACAGCGCATCGGTGTCGCTGGGCGGTGGGCGAAATCCGCGGCGCGGCAGCGCGGTCTGGCGACGGCCGATGCGCTGCGCCGCCAGCTCGGGCAGCGTCGAGAACCGGTCCGGCTCAGCGGTCGATAGTCGTAGCGCGACGGCCGACCAGTCCTCACCGGCTTCCTGCGCCACGACCGCGCGAACCTCGAGCGCGGCATGATCGCCGTCGAGCCGGACGACGTAGCTGGGGGCCCATCGTGCGGCGGCCACCTGATATTCGATGTGGATCACCAGCTCACCAGCCGCCGCGACGGCGAGATCGATCTCGAGACACTTGCGTAGATCGTGGAGCCTTGCAGGGCGCGCCGTGCCGGTCCGGCGATCGCGCTCGATCGCGGTTTCGAGCGCACGCTTGGCCTCGTCGAGCTCGCGACGCGCCGCGGCCAGCTCTGCACGCAACGCCAGGTCGCGGGCGGTCCGAACCGTCACCGTGGCAAGCCGAGCGGCGACCACCGCATCCCAGCTCGTGGGCGCCGGGGCGGTCTCATCGATCGATTGGACGATCGGAGCTTGCCCCAGGATCTCGAGCGCATCGGTCAGCCGGGCGACCTCCGCCTCGCCGAGTGCGACGCGCTTGCGCGGCTCGGACACCTCGGCCGGCTCCTCGCCGGCGGCTTCTTGCGGCGGCGGGCTATCGAGATCGATCCGCACCACCGTTGCCGTGGCCGGCCCACCGACTTCGACCCGCACGGTATCGTCGATCACCGCGAGCGGCAGACCGATGACGCGGACACGTTCCGGCAGCGGCGCGGGGATCGTCGTGACTCGACGCACGCGGGCACCACTGGCAAATACCGTGACCTGCTCGATGCGTGCCTCGACCGAAGCCACCGACATGAAACCAAGGGTCGGCCGCGCCTCTAACAACTGTCAAGCCATTGCCCGCGCACTCTGGCTGTTCTACTGTCGGCACGTTTATGGCCGTCACACGGAGAAGGGACGACATGCTACGCAAGCTTTCACTAGGTCTGGTCTTCGCGACTCTCGCAGCGTGCGGAAGCGCCAAGGTGATTCAACGTACCCAGACGGGCGGAGTCATCGAGCTCAACGGCGATCGCGGCAAGGCGATGGAGCACGCGAACCAGGAGATGTCGGCGCACTGCGGCCCGGGCAACTTCACCATCACCCAGGAGGGTGAAGAGGCGATCGGTACCGACACGATCATGAGCGAGGACACCGCGGAAGATACGCGGACGTCTCGCAGCGGTCGACGCAGCAGCACCGACAGCAGCACGACCAGCACGACCAGCACGCGTACCGCCACGGCGTGGCGCGTCCACTATCAGTGCAACGGTGCAGGTGGTCCGCCGCCGCCTCCTCCTCCGGGTGGTGACATGCCACCGCCGCCGCCCCCGGGTGGCGATCAGCCGCCACCGCCGCCGGGCTACTGATCTCGGCATCTAGAGCTGGGCAGATCTCGGCAGATCTTCGCAACGAGGGGCACGACCCCTCGTTCGCGTTTTCGGAGCACGTGTGAACCTTCTGATCATCGAACCGCACGAGGTCTCTTCCGATCAGCGATGTGAGCTTCGCGATCGACGAGCGGAACATCTGCGGCGCGTGCTCGGCGTGCAGCCCGGTCAGACGGTCCGGGCCGGCGTGCTTGGCGGCAACCGAGGTTCGGCGACCGTGCTCGACGATGACGGCACCACGATTCGGCTATCGCTCGAGCTCTCCGAGCCGCCGAGCGAGCCGTTACCGGTCGAGCTCGTGCTGGCGATCCCTCGGCCAAAAGTGCTCGCGCGGGTGGTCGAAGCGACGGCAGCATTTGGGGTCACGGCGATCGAGCTGACCAACGCATGGCGCGTCGACAAGAGCTACTTGAGCTCGCCGCGGCTTGCGCCCGAGGCGCTCGACGCTGCCGCGCGGCTCGGGGCCGAGCAGGGCGGTGTCACCCAGCTTCCGAGGATCGCCGTGCATCGCCGGTTGATGGAGCTGCTGGACAGCAGGTGGCCAGGCCCGCCGCGCACCAAGTTGATCGCGCATCCCGGTGCGCGGCCTCTCGAAACCGCGATGTCCGAGGATCCGGTCGTGCTGGCGATCGGCCCAGAAGGCGGATGGATCGAGCGCGAGCTGGACACCTTCGTCGAGCGCGGGTTCAGGCCGGTATCGCTCGGGCCAACGATCCTGCGTGTGGAGACCGCCGTCGCTGCGGCGCTCGGCCAGCTGGTGATGCTGCGCCGGCTCCGCGATCGCTGAGCGATCATCATCACACGGGGTTGTTCGGATCGGGGGTGTCTACCAGCGACTGCCTCCCGCGGGTGACAGCAACCGAAGAAGCCACCCTGTAACCCGCGGATTTCATGCGGTGAGTCGTGGCACCCCAGCTGCACATGGGGATGTCATGCGGAAAGCCCCCCTTGCCCCCACCCCCGCGCTCGAACCCATCTCAGATGATGATCTCGCCGACGTGAACGGCGGCTGCAAATGCAAAGGCAGCTCCGAGATCAGCGTCCAGATCGGCAACCCCGCCGCCCAAGCGGACGTCGGTGCCGCCCCGCCCACCGGCGGATACGGCGGGTACGCGCCTCCCCCGCCCCAGCCTGCCGTGGTGCAGTACACCGGCGGTGGCGGCGGTATGTCGCCGGCGGCGTTGATGATGCTGCTCAGCATGATGAGCGGCTCCAAGTAGCTGCCCGTCACCACTGCTGGCTCGCACGTCGCAGCTCGCGTCGCGCTATCGATCCGCTCGCGTGAACATCAAGCTCGTGCGCTCGCTCGATCCGTCGGGCTGGCGATAGAGCTCGATCTGTTCGAAGCCGTCGCGGACGAACCGCAACGTCCGTTCGACAAGGATCGCCTGCCCGCGTAACACGTTGGTCGCATCGACCATCGTGAACGAGACCGCGTCCCGCGACACCGGGTGCAGCACGAGCCGCGGCTGGTTGCCTTGGCCACAGTAGTGCGTCAGCAATAGCCGTTCACCATCCGGGTGAATCATCGTGATCGTCTCGCGACCGCTCGGAGTCACGAAGCTCTCGAGCAGTGCGCTGTCACCGGCCACCAGGCGGTAGCTCACCGTGATTGGCCCACCGCTGGGCGCGGTTGCTCGCCACGTCCCCGGCAACGCGGTCTTGAGTCGATCCCACGACCGCATCCCGCGCACGATCGAGACATCGGTCGACGCGCGAGGCGCCGAGCTGCAGCCCACCAAGACGAGCGCGAGGAATCCACACGGTGCCAGCTTCACGACGCCGCAAACCGGTGTGCACCTCCGCACATTCCCGCTGCGCGCTTCACCGCAGGATCAGACAGCTATCACCGAGCTCGTGGCTCGACAGGCCGTGCTCGGTCGCGAGCTCGAGCCCGCGCAACAGCCGATCAGCGGACGCGAACGCGGTGAGCAGCTCGAAATGACTCTCGCCGGGAACATGCAGCCCGCTGACCACACCATCGACCACGCGCAGCGCTGATGCCGCGTCGAGGCGCTGGGTCGCGACGCCCGCGCCACTGCGAACGCTGGCGCCATCGGCGGCCGCCTCGAGTGCACGAACGACGGTCGTCCCCACCGCGATCACCCGGCCGCCCCGCGAGCGCGCGTTCGCGATCGCCACGGCGGTGGCAGCGGGAATCTCGTAGCGCTCGGGCCATGGCAGCAGCCGATCGAGCTCGTCATCGCCTGTCGATGATAGCCCCGCGGCGTGGGTGAGCGTGGCGATGGCGATCCCGGCTCTGCGCAATGACAGGATCACGTCCCAGGTCATCGGGCGTCCCGCCGACGGCATCTCCGCAGCCCATGGCCGCGCCGCGTACGAGGTCTGCACCGACCACAGCGGCAGCGGGTCGACACGATGTGCATACTGGACCGGTACACCCGCGGCGTACACGGCTTGCCACAGGGCGTCCCGTGCGCATGCCGCCGCGAGCTGCACGCGCCGCCCGGTGCACTCGATGACGGTTGCTGTGAACCCGGCGAAATCGAGACGCGCGCCGATCGTGAGCGGCGGGGGCAGCGGCCGATGCTCGGTGCGTGTCCGATGATCGCCCGCGCCGAACACCACGCCGGTCAGTCGCGTGCCTTCGATCGGACTCGACAGCCGGAGCTCGACCTCGTCGCCGTGCTCGGTCGTTGCGCGCAGCGAGCCAGGGAGGGTCGCCGCATCGTTGACCACGACGACATCGCCGGTACCGAGCAGGGTTGCAAGGTTCGCGAACGATGCCAGCGCGGGCTCGCACTCGCCGATCACCACCAAGCGTACGTCGCGTCGTTCCACCTCGCTCGTGCGGAGCGCGAGCGAACCTCCGCGTGGACGCGCGCCATCAGGGTTGTTGAATGTGGGCCGGCGCGCGACCGGGGCGAGGGTCATGACACGCTCCAGATCGGCGCAACGATGCGGGCGCCGCTGGCCAGCTGCGCGCGGGTCTCGAGGATCTCGACGATGCGCGAGGCGACGGCGGCCGGGCGTTGCAGCGTCGCGCGATCCGCATCGGGGATCGCGGCGGCGTGCATCGCGGTGTCCATCTCACCGGGATCGATCGCGAGCACGCGTACGCCCGTGCCCTCGAGCTCGGCGCCGAGGATCCGGCTCAGATGATCCTGTGCGGCCTTCGAGATGCCGTACGCGCCCCACCGCGGATACGCCTCGACGGCCGCATCGGAGCTGATGTGAACGATCACGCCGTTGCCACGGATCGCCATCGCGCCCGCGAGGATCCTGGTCAACCGGAACGGACCGACGAGGTTGGTCTCGAGCACGGCCGCGAGGTCCTCGCATTCGGTGTCGAGCAACAGCCGCAGCGGCGTCGGACCGAGCGTGCTGGCGTTGTGGATCGCGATCGAGATGTCACCGACGAGCCCGTGGGCCTGACCTGCGATCCGGTGAATCGCGTCCTTGCTCGCGACGTCTCCAACCACCGCATACGCGACGCCGCCTCGCGCGCGGATCGTCGCGACCGCGTCGTCCAACGGGCCCGCGTGTCGCGCGATCATTGCGACGCGCACACCGCGCGCCGCCAGGGCCTCTGCCAGTGCGCGCCCGAGACCCTGGCTCGCGCCGGTGACCAGGGCTGCTTGTCCTTGAAGGTTCGACATGGTGGCAGGGTACGCCGCGTGGTCAACGTGTCATCCAATTAGCTAATGTGTTGGCGGTCCGCCAATCCGTGGCCAGGCGCGCGGTTGCGCCGGCATGAATCCGCCATACCTAACACCGCTATGCTTTGGTGTTGACGCGGTACCCTAGCAGTTCTATGCATCGCGCCATGAGGCCATACCGCAAATCAATCATCGAACGAAGCTCGCCGCGGCGCTTCGTGGTCGCCGTGCTGGTCGTGGCGGCCGCATGCTCGCACGACGGCGATACACATTCAGACCACCCGATCTCGGCGAGCGAATCTCGACGCCGTGACCGACCGGTTGCGATCAGTGATCGCGACACGTCACCGGCCAAACCTGACGCGAGCGCGCAAGCAGCCGCGAGCAGCGATCACGACACATCGGCGACCCAACCGCGAGCCGGTGACCGACCTACTGCGATCACTGATCACGACGTCACGGTGATGGATCAAACACTGACCGCGTTGACCACGATCGACGAGGTGCTTCGCCGCGAGCGTGATTGCAAGCTCGCAGCCTCCGGGGTCGCAGACGTTGTGCACCGCGCCGCCCCTGCCCTCTCCGAGGCGGCGTCGATCGACCGGCGCACGCGCGCGAACAAGCAAGCGAGCGCGTGGGCATTCGAACACTACGGAAGATCCATCGGACCACTGCTCAACGGAATCATGAAACACGCCTGCATGCGCGAGCCTGCGTTCAAGGCGGCCGTCGCCGAGCTCGTAGGTAACTCGTGAGCCAGGCGTCGCGATCCCGATGGTTCGAGGGCGTGCTCGCAACCGCGCTCGGCGGGGTGTTCGTGCTCTACGCGATCGCCAAGCTCGCCGGCTCGCAGTTCATCCAATTCGAGCTCGACACGCCGATGTCCGAGGTCTCCCCCGTGACGCTGGTCTGGTACTTCTTCGGCTACTCGAGGCCGTACGCGATGGCGATCGCGGTGACGGAGCTCGTCGCCGGCCTGCTCGTGATCATTCCGGCGACCGCGCGGATCGGCTATCCGCTGTATCTCGCAGTCGCAGGTAACGTCGCGCTGATCGATTGGTGCTTCGGCCTGCCGGCGCCGGCGACCCTGCTCGCGACGTCACTGGTGATCGGCGCAGCAATCCTGATCGTGCGCCATCGCGCTGCCTATCTCGCGTTGCTCCGGTGATCCCAGGGCGGCCAGGCGGGTAGCAATCTCACGTTGACTTCGTTGCCTAACAGTTCTATGCATCGCAGCCATGCGGTTGCGCAGCAAGGAGCCCACGCCTCGGATCAACAAGGATCTCGTCGCTGCGTCTGCCACACCGTTGTTGCTGTCGATCTTGAGCAAGGGCCCCAGTTACGGCTACGCGATCATTCAACAGGTGCGCGAGCTGTCGGGCGGCGAGCTCGAGTGGTCCGAGGGAATGCTCTACCCGGTGCTCCATCGTCTCGCCGACCAGGACCTGATCGAGGCCTACGACGACGTCGGCGACAACGGCCGCAAGCGCCGCTATTACCGACTACGGCCTGAGGGCCGGCGCGCGCTGGTCAACGAGCGCCGCCAGTGGGAGATCGTGCACGGCGCACTGGCCAAGGCAGGGAAGTCGTGATCGCCGCCAGAGAAGACGATCAGGCACAGATCGACGCCGCCGTGGCCTGCTACCGCGACGCGCTGGCCGGAGCGGCGGAGCTCGCGGCGCCGGACGTCGACGAGCTCGAGGACCACTTGCGCTCGTTGATCGACGATCTGCGCGAGCGTGGGCTGGGTGCACAGGACGCGATCGCCGAGGCCGTACGACGCATCGGCGAGGCTCAGGCGATCGCTCGGGAGCACGCCCGAGCTCGCTCGCCGTTCGGCGCAACGCTATCGCGGGGCCGTGCGTGGAGCTCCGCCGTGCTGCTGACGCCGGTCATCATGCACGCGCTGATCCACGCCGCGAGCTCTGGTGGAGGGAGGATGATCATTGAGCTCGCGCTCTGCGCTGTCGTTTCGATTGCGCTCGGGGCGCGCGTCTCGTGGGCACGCCCGATGGTGATCGGCGCGATTGGGTTTCTGGTCGTGCCGATGACGATCGCGACCATTCGGCAGGAGAGCCATCCGTTGTGGCTGGTCTGGGCATCCGGAACCCTGGCGTTCATCGCGCCGTGGCGTCGTCACGAGCTCTCGAAACGAGGCTGGAGCCTCGCGCTTCAGCTCGGCGGGGTTCTCGCTGCGCTGCTGGTCGCCGTGTTCCCGGCGCCCGATCCCATCGTGATTCGCCAGCTCGCAACGCTCGCACTCGCGACCAGCGTGCTCGGCGTCATCGGATCGATCTTGCGCGCACGCTGGGCTGTGGCTGCTGCCGTGCCGACCACGATCGCACTCGCCGTGTCGGTCACGGAGCTGTGGGTCCAGCACCTCACCGCAGGCGCCGATTCGTTCACGCTCGCGCGCCTCGTCACCATCACCGTGTTCACGATCGCCGCCGGCACCGGCGCCGTGCTCGCGTGGCGAACGACCCCATCACGTCGCGGCCCCGCGCGTGATGAGCTGTTCGCCGGGTAGCGCGAGAAACCCGCCCCAGGGTGCGTGCGTCCCCAGAAATCCGCCCCAGGGTGCGGGGTGCGTTGCCCGCCAACCCGCCCCAGGGTGCGGTGCGTCACCAGAAACCCGCCCCAGGGTGCGGGGTGCGACCCGCCAAACCCGCCCCAGGGTGCGTGCGTCACCCGCCAGTCCGAGAAACCGCCTCAGGGTGCGTGCGTCACCGGGTGGGTGAGCGAGCTATCGGCGTGCTGGTCGTGTTGATTCCGTCCGTCGTCCGACGGTAGCCGGACAAGACGTCCGACATTCGGACATTTGCAGAGCCAAGCCCTAGGAACTCCATGTGAGGTGGCTGGCCGTAGTCTTGCTCAGCAGCGAGCCATGACTCGACCGCGGGCGGTTCTGCCGAATACGAGTGCGATGATCACCCGTCGATGCACGCAACGTCAGTTCTTGTTGCGTCCCGATCAAGAGACGAACAACGCGTATCTCTATTGCCTGATCG
>JBFWXW010000035.1:0-68124 GCA_050187075.1 Kofleriaceae bacterium
GCGCAGTTGATGCAGTCACGTTGGTGCGTAGGAGCGTCGGCGCGGCGATGCGAGCGGCGCAGTTGGTGCAGTCACGTTGGTGCGTAGGAGTATCGGCGCGGCGATGCGACCGGCGCAGTTGGTGCAGTCACGTTGGTGCGTAGGAGCGTCGGGCGATGCGAGCGGCGCAGTTGGTGCAGTCACGTTGGTGCGTAGGAGCGTCGGGCGATGCGAGCGGCGCAGTTGGTGCAGTCACGTTGGTGCGTAGGAGCGTCGGCGCGGCGATGCGAGCGGCGCAGTTGGTGCAGGTCACGTCGGATCGTAGGAGTGTGTGTGGCGATCGATCTGAGCTGGATCACGGATGAGCTCGCGATCGGCGGGGCGCTGCGCCGGCACGGGGCGGCGCGACTCGCGATCGATCACGGCGTCGGCGCGGTCATCGACATGCGTGCGGAGGCGTGCGACGACGCCGCCGTGCTCGCGGATCAGGGGATCGCCCTGCTCCATGTTCCGACGCGCGATCTATGCGCGGTCGACGCGGGCGCACTCCGGACTGGTGTTGCGTTTGCGATCGAGCAGCTGGAGCGCAACCGGACCGTTCTGGTGCATTGCCAGCATGGCATCGGCCGTTCCGCGATCATGGGGCTCAGCATCCTGGTCGCGCGCGGGCACGCCCCGCTCTCTGCGCTCGAGCTCGCGAAGCAGCGGCGTGCGCTGGTGTCACCGAGCCCGGCGCAGTTCGCCGCGTGGGCGCGCTGGCTGGATGCGTGCGGTCACGCCGCTCCCAGCTTCGATCGCCTCGCAGCCATTGCGTACCGTCACCTGGGAGCCGGCTGATGTTGGTCTATGGCGACCGGATACGCGTGTGTGATCCGCGCCACCTGCTCGCACGGCTGGGAGACATGCTCGACGAGATCTCGGCCGAGCCCGCTGCTCTCGCGCGCCATGCTCGCCTGGTCTCCGTATTCATCGAAGCAGGTCAGCTCGCCCAAGGGCTCGCCGATGCCGAGCGCGCGCTCCGCGGCTGCGATGCGCGGTCGCGATCGAACGACGCGGCGATGCAGCTGTTGATGGCGCTCGCGCACGTGATCGGTCGCTCGTGGCGCAACGAGACCATCGAGCTCGTGGCGGCGCGCAACGCGCTCACGACCGTCACGTTGTGCAGATGTCCCGAGGAGATCGACACGAAGCGACCCGAAGGCTACGCGTTCTACGCCGTCTACCCGGAGGCGTATCTGCTCGCCGCCGAGCGCGCGGCCACCCCACCCCGACACGTGATCGGAGTTCGCAGCATCGGCACGAGCCTGGCCGCCGCGGTAGCAGCCGGCGCGCGCGCGAACCTGCCTGCGACGGTGCGCCCGACCGGCGAACCGTTCCGGCGCTCGATCGTCGTCGCGCCCGCGCTCATCGCGGAATGGACCGCCACGCCAGTGGGCACGATCGCGGTCGTGGACGAGGGGCCGGGGCTATCCGGGAGCTCGCTTGGATCGATGCTGGATGTCCTCGAAGACCATGGCGTGCCCCTCGATCGACTCGCGTGCTATCCGAGCCACGGTGGCGACCTGGGACCGGCCGCATCGCCCAGGCATCGCGAACGCTGGCATCGCATCACGCGTCACGTCATCGACGTCGACAGCCTGATCGCCGACCGACTCCCGGTCTGGCTGCGGGAGCTGATCGGTCCGCTCGACCAACCGATCGTCGAAATTTCGGCGGGCGAGTGGCGGCGGCGGCGCTATTCGAACCAGCGTGATTGGCCCGCCGCGGTGGTCCACCAGGAGCGCAGAAAGTTTCTCGCGCACACCGCCGCTGGAACCTGGCTCGCGCGGTTCGCCGGGATCGGGAGCGAGTGCGAGGGCGTGCTGAGTCGCGCGCGCGCGATGCACGCAGCCGGGTTCACCCCCCAGGTCGCGGGCGCATGCCATGGGTTTCTCGTCGAGCGATGGCACGACGAGCTGGCACCGGCAGGCCGCGTGGATCTCGAGCAACTCGGGCGCTACCTGGGATTCCGCGCACGCCTGGCCGCGCCGTTTGGCGGCGCGTCGATGCGCGAGCTGTGGCACATGGCGCACCACAACATTGCGGCGGCGCTCGGCGACGACGCCGCGATCCCCCTCGACCGCTGGTCGCCCAGGCTGGACGAGCTCTCCGCGCGCGTGCGGCCCTGCGCGATCGACGGCCGGCTGCACGCGTGGGAATGGTTGGACGACGGCCGCGGCAACGTCTTGAAGGCCGACGCGCACGACCATCATGCCGCTCACGATCTGATCGGTTGCCAGGACATCGCGTGGGATCTCGCCGGTGCGGCGACCGAGCTGGGCCTCGATCCCGACAGTCTCGGCCTGCTGACCCGCGTCGTGGCGATCCATGCCGGTGTCGATCCCGATCCAGAGCTCGTCGCGTTCGCTCGGATCTGCTATCCGGCGTTCCAGCTCGGACGATCCGCGCTTGCGATCGCGACGAGCACGCGAGAAGAGGCTCGCCGGCTGACCTCCGAGGTGACTCGCTACACCGGCGTCCTGCGCCGCGCGCTCTGAAAACCGATCCTGAAAAATTGCAACGTGCCGTTCTCCTTCCCGGTTCTCGGTTGGCGTTCAGTCCTCACGATTCGCTCGACGGATCCCGGGCGCCGGAGAACAGGGAGCCGCGGAACCGAGAACGTGAATTTCAGAATCCGTCTAAACACGAACGCATGGGCAGGGAGACATCGTGACCGTTCGCGCGATGACGCGCGGAGGGGTGAATGGATCGGCTTCGCGGGGCCAGTCGCCAGTCGGCGCCAGCGGGGGCGGGAAAGCCCCCTGTCGATCGAGGCGGAACAGGGACCGTTGGCCGAAGGTCAACGCATTCCTGTTTGCAGCGTCGAGCGAGACCGCCCTGAGATCGTGGCCCGCACGTCACTTTGCCGATGCGGCGGTGGACCGAAGCTCGCGGCGATGGCCGTTGCCATGGTGCGCAGGTAGCCGTGCGCGATAGTACTCGATGGTCTCGAGCAGACCATGGTCGAGCGGAACGCGGGGCTCCCATCCAAGGACCGCGCGCGCCTTCGCGATATCCGGACGGCGCCGCGTCGGATCGTCGCTCGGCAGCGGATGGTGCTCGATCGCTGCGCTCGATCGCGTCAGCGTGCGAATGCGCTGCGCCAGCTCGAGCACCGTCAGCTCACAGGGGTTGCCGAGGTTGACCGGTCCCGGATCGCGGGGGATCGCCATCATCGCGAGCATGCCGCCGATCAGATCACTCTGATAGCACAGCGAACGCGTCTGGCGGCCATCGCCGTACACCGTCAGCGGCTGATTGCGAAGCGCCTGGGTGATGAAGTTCGACACCACGCGGCCGTCGGCCTCGTTCATCCGCGGCCCGTAGGTGTTGAAGATCCGGATCACCCGGATGTCCACGCCATGCTGCGCGGCGTAGGCGGTGGCGAGGGCTTCTCCGCAGCGCTTGCCCTCGTCGTAGCAAGCTCGCTTGCCGATCGGATTGACGTTGCCCCAGTAATCCTCGCGCTGCGGATGGCGATCGGGCTCTCCATAGACCTCGCTCGTCGACGCGATCAGCACCCGCGCGCCCACCTGCTGCGCGAGCTCGAGCATGCGCATCGTCCCGATCACCGAGGTCTTGATCGTCCGGATCGGGTTGCGCTGAAAATGGATCGGCGACGCCGGGCACGCGAGGTGATAGATCTCGTCGACCTCGGCGTAGAACGATTCGATCACATCATGGCGCACCAGCTCGAAGTTGCGGGCCTGAGGGCCAGCGGCGAGATGCACGACGTTCTCCGGATCACCGGTGAAGAAATTATCGAGGCAGATCACGCGATCTCCTCGCTCGATCAGGCGCGAGCACAGATGTGATCCCAAAAACCCCGCGCCACCGGTCACGAGAATACGTCGCATGCAAAGACGCCGCTGCAGAGACCGAGCCACGCCGAATGTAAGTAGGAGGTAAGAACATTGCTCGCGATCGCTCCACGATCGCGACGCGCGCGCGCAGCCACTCCAGCACAGATGGGCACGCGTGATCACAGCCTCGACCGCACGAGCCGCTGCAGACCGCAGAGCTCTCGCGGATCGGTTCGTGCACATGGGACCAGCCCATGACGATCAAACGCGCGCTGATCACCGGTGGCGCTGGGTTCATCGGATCACATCTGGCTCGCGAGCTGCTCGCACGAGGATACGAGGTCCGCGCACTCGACTCGCTCGTGTCGCAGGTTCACGGGATCGAGCGCCACCGGCCCGCGTACCTCCCCGCCGACGTGGAGCTCGTGCTCGGTGATGTGCGCGAGCCCGACACCGTGCGAGCTGCGCTCGATGGCATCGATGTCGTGGTTCACCTCGCCGCGCGCGTGGGCGTCGGACAGAGCATGTACGAGCTCGCGGATTACATCAGCGTCAACACGATGGGCACCGCCGTGCTGCTCGATGCGTTGATCGAGCACCCGGTCCAGCGCCTGGTCGTCGCGTCGAGCATGAGCATCTACGGTGAAGGGCTGTATCGCGACCCCGCGGGGCGGGTCGTCACCGAGATCCAGCGCACGCCACAGCAGCTCGCGCGCGGTGATTGGGAGGTGCGCGGGGCCGACGGCGAGGTGCTCGTCCCGATCCCTACGCCCGAGACCAAGTCACCCGCGTTGTCGTCGGTCTACGCGCTGTCGAAGTACGATCAGGAGCGGCTGTGCCTGATGATCGGCGCGGCGTACAACATCCCGACCGTTGCGCTGCGGCTGTTCAATGTCTATGGGCCGCATCAGGCGCTGTCCAATCCCTATACCGGCGTGCTGGCGATCTTCGCCGCCCGGCTGTTGAACGGCCGCCCACCGCTGGTGTTCGAGGACGGCCTCCAGCGCCGCGACTTCGTTCACGTCCACGACGTGGCCTCCGCGTTCCGCCTCGCGCTCGAGGTCGACGCCGCGGCGGGGGGCGTCTTCAACATCGCGAGCGGCAACGCGCTGACGATTCGCGAGATCGCACAGCGGATGGCACGCGTGCTCGATCGTCCGATCGCGGCCGCGATCACCGGCGAGTACCGCGTCGGCGACATCCGCCACTGCACCGCCGACATCGCGCTCGCCCGGCAGGTGCTCGGATACCGGCCGCACGTCGAGTTCGATGCCGGGCTGCGCGATCTCGCGGCGTGGTTGGCGACCCAGCGCGCGACCGATCGGGTCGACACGATGCGCGCCGAGCTCTTGAGTCGAGGACTGGCGCTATGACCGCGACCGCGCTGATCATCGGCGGCGCCGGGTTCATCGGCTGCAATCTCGCAGCCCACCTCGCCCGCCACGGCCACCGCGTCCGGATCTACGACGATCTGTCACGCGGCGGCGCCGAGCACAATCTGAGCTGGCTGCAGCGCGCGTTCGCAGCAAGCATCTCGTCGCACATCGCCGACGTTCGCGATCGTGAGTCGCTGCGGCGGGCGATCGCCGATGTCGACGTCGTGTTTCACCTGGCCGCGCAGGTCGCGGTGACCACCAGCCTCGACGATCCGTGGCAGGACTTCGACGTCAACGCGCGCGGCACCGTCGAGGTGCTGGAGGCCGTGCGCGCACGCGACGCCAGACCGGCGGTGGTGTTCACCTCGACCAACAAGGTCTACGGCTGCCTGCCCGACCTCGCGCTGCACAGCGATGGCGGCGCGTGGCATCCCGACGACCGCGCGCTCGCGGAGCACGGGATCGATGAACAGCGGCCGCTCGAATTCCGCACGCCCTACGGCTGCTCGAAGGGCGCGGCGGATCAGTACGTCCTCGACTACGCCCACAGCTTCGGTGTGCCCGCCACGGTGTTCCGGATGAGCTGCATCTACGGCCCGCATCAACGTGGCACCGAAGATCAAGGCTGGGTCGCGCACTTCTTGATCCGCGCGCTGGCCGGCGAGCCGATCACGATCTACGGCGACGGCAAGCAGGTGCGCGACGTGCTGTTCGTCGATGATCTGGCCGACGCGTTCACGCGGGCCTGGGCCGATATCGATCGCCTCAAGGGGCGTGCATTCAACATCGGTGGTGGGCCGGCGAACACGATCAGCTTGCACGCGCTGCTCGCGATGATCGAGCGGCTGCATGGCAGCCGCCCCGAGGTGAGTTATCGGTCGTGGCGGACCGGCGACCAGCGCTACTACGTGTCGAACACCAGCGCGTTCCGCGCCGCCACCGGATGGCGCCCGCGAATCTCCGCGAGCGCCGGCGTCGAGGCGCTGTATCGATGGCTCTCGGATCAGCGGCTCTCCGCCGCGGGAGGTTCAGCTCATGGGTGACGCGATCCCGACCAAGATGAGAGCTGCGATCATCACCGCTCCTCGCACCTGCGTGGTGGAGAGCGTCGAGCTTCCCCGACCGGCGCCGGACCAGGCGCTGATCCGGATCGAGGGCTGCGGGGTGTGCGGCTCGAACCTTCCGCGCTGGGAAGGCCGACCGTGGTTTCGCTATCCGAGCGACCCAGGAAGCCCTGGTCACGAAGGCTGGGGGCGAGTGGTCGCGACGGGTGCGCGCGTCCGCGGCGTCGCGATCGGCGACCGCGTCGCGTTCCTGTCCGACCACGCGTTCGCCGAGTACGACGTCGCCGCCGAAGACGCGTTGGTGGTGTTGCCGGCGAGCCTCGCGGGACGCGACGTTCCGGCCGAGCCGCTCGGCTGTGTCATGAACATCTGGCGCCGCTGCGGGATCGAGGCCGGGCAGACCGTCGCGATCATCGGCATCGGGTTCCTGGGCGGCTTGCTCGTCCAGCTCGCAGCTCGCGCGGGCGCTCGCGTGGTCGCGATCTCGCAGCGGCCCTGGTCTCTCGAGCTCGCACGCAGCATGGGCGCCTCCGAGCTGATCGAGCTCGGCTCCGACGATCAACCGATCGTCGCGCGGATCGAAGCGCTGAGCAACGGCGCGGGCTGCGATCGGGTGATCGAAGCGATCGGACTGCAACGCTCGCTCGATCTCGCTGCGAAGCTGTGCCGGGTGCGTGGCCGGCTGGTGATCGCCGGATTTCATCAGGACGGTCCGCGTCAGGTCGATCTGTTCTTGTGGAACTGGCGCGGACTCGACGTGATCAACGCACACGAGCGCGACCGCGCCACCTACATCGCCGGGATGGCAGCGGCGATCGATCGAATCGCGACGGGATCCCTGGACCCCTCCGCGCTCTACACCCATCACATCCCGCTTGCCCGGATCTCCGAAGCGTTCGAAGCGCTACACGAGCGGCCGCCGGGGTTCGTGAAAGCACTGGTGATCCCGTGACCCGGCCGCGGCTCGGGTTTCTGGGCGTCGGCTGGATCGGACTCGATCGGATGACGGCGATCGCACGATCGGGGGCGGCGGAGATCGCCGCGATCGCCGACCCGTCGCGCGAGCGCCGCGACGCCGCGCTCGCGGTGGCGCCCGCGGCGCAGCCATGCGAGCACCTCGGCCAGCTCCTCGAGCTTGGGCTGGACGGCCTCGTGATCGCGACGCCGAGCGCGCTGCACGCGGAACAGAGCATCGCGGCATTAGAGCGCAGGCTTGCGGTGTTCTGTCAGAAGCCGCTCGGCCGCACGGCGCTCGAGACCGCAAGGGTGGTCGCCGCCGCGCGCACCAGCGATCGCTTGCTCGGCGTCGATCTGTCGTATCGCTACACCGCCGCGGTCGAGCAGCTGCGCCATACGATCCGGACCGGCGGAATCGGCCGCCCCTACGCCCTGGACCTGGTGTTTCACAACGCCTACGGCCCCGAGGCAGCGTGGTTTTACGACAAGCGCGCCTCCGGCGGGGGCTGCGTGATCGATCTCGGCATCCACCTGGTCGATCTCGCGCTGTGGCTGCTCGGGTTCCCGACGGTCGAGCGCATCGATGCGCGGTTGTTCGCCGGTGGCGAGCCGATCGCCGCTGACTCGGCGTTCATCGAGGATTACGCGTCGGTCCATCTCCACCTCGCCAACAACGTCGTCGCCCGGCTGACCTGCTCGTGGCGGATCTCCGCTGGATGCGACGCGGTGATCCACGCATCGGTGTTTGGCACGGCGGGCGGCGTCGCGCTGCACAACGTCAACGGGTCGTTTTACGACTTCGTGGCCGAGCACTACCAGGGCACGCGAATGATCCGGCTCGCTGACCCACCCGACAGCTGGGGCGGGCGCGCCACCGTGGCCTGGGCGAACCAGCTCGCCGCAGATCGGCGGTTCGACGCCCGGGCCGAGGAGCTGGTTCGGCTCGCCGAGGTGGTCGACGCGATCTATGCGCGAGGTGCAACGTGAAGACGACGGACAGACTTCGCGTGCTGATGACGGCCGACACCATCGGCGGCGTGTGGACCTACGCGTGCGAGCTCGCGCGCGCGCTCGGACCGCTGGGCGTCGACGTGACGCTGGCCACGATGGGGGCGCCACCAAATCCCGCGCAGGCGGCCACCGTTGCCGCGATCCGCAATGTCGAGCTGGTCGCGAGCACGTTCGCGCTCGAGTGGATGCCAGACCCTTGGCACGACGTCGACGCAGCAGGTGATTGGTTGCTCGAGGTCGCGCACCGCGTCCACCCGGATATCGTCCACGTCAATGGCTACGCCCACGCCGCACTCGCGTTCGGGGTGCCGGTCGTCTCGGTCGCACATTCATGTGTCGCATCGTGGTTTCGCGCCGTGCGCGGTCGCGAGGCACCGCCCGAATGGGATGAATACCGCCGCCGCACCCGCGCCGGCCTGCTCGCCGCGAACGAGGTGATCGCACCGACCCGCGCGATCCTGACGCAGATTCTCGAGGCGCACGGCATCGAGCCGATCGGCCGCGTGATCCCCAACGGCTGCGCGAGCGCAGCATGGCGCCCCGGCACCAAGGAGCCGTTCATCCTCGCGGCCGGCCGGCTGTGGGATGAGGCCAAGGGACTACCGGAGCTCGACGCGTGCGCCTCGCGCGTGGCCTGGCCGATCCACGTCGCTGGTCCAACGCTCGGCCCCGCAGGGATCGGCGGCGTCGAGGCGCGTGGCGTTCGGCTGCTCGGCGAGCTTCGCCGCGACGCGCTCGCGGACTGGATGGCCCGGGCATCGATCTATGCGCTGCCCGCGCGCTACGAACCGTTCGGACTTTCGATCGTCGAGGCCGCGCTGTCGGGCGCCGCGCTGGTGCTCGGCCGGATCGCAACGCTCGAGGAGACCTGGGGAGATGCAGCGCTCTACGTTCCGCCGGGCGATCCCGATGCGCTGGCCCTGGCACTCGATGGACTCGGCCGCGATGAACGACACCGGCGATCGCTCGCGGCGGCGGCGCGGTCCCGCGCGCTCGCGTTGACCCCCGAGCGGATGGCCGGCGCCTATCGCGCCGTGTATGGCCAGCTCCTCGGTGCGCGGCAGGAGGTGTGCGCATGAAGCTCGCGTGCTTCTACCACTCGCTGATCTCCGACTGGAATCACGGCAATGCGCACTTCCTCCGCGGCTTCGTTCGCGAGCTCGCGGTGCGTGGCCACGACGTGCGGGTGTTCGAGCCGCATGACGGGTGGAGCATGCGCAACCTGGTTGCCGACCACGGCGACGCTGCGATCGCCGCGTTTCACGCCGCGTATCCCGAGCTCGAGAGCCATCGCTATGGCAACGACCTCGACCTCGATCGCGAGCTCGATGGCGTGGACGCCGTGCTGGTTCACGAGTGGAACGATCCGGCGCTGGTGGCGCGGATCGGCGAGCATCGCGCGCGTCGCGGCACGGGGCGCAACAGCTATGCGCTGCTGTTCCATGACACCCATCATCGTTCGGTGACCGCGCCGGCCGAGATGTCGGCGTATGACCTGACCCACTACGATGGCGTGCTGGCGTTCGGAGAGGTGATCCGGGCGCTGTACCTGCAGCGCAACTGGGCCCGCCGTGCATGGACCTGGCACGAGGCCGCGGACGTCCGCGTGTTTGTTCCTCAGCCCACCACCGCACGCGATGGCGACGTGGTGTGGATCGGCAACTGGGGCGATGACGAGCGCTCCACCGAGCTCACCGCGATGTTGATCGCCCCGGTGCTCGCACTGGGCGTGCGCGCGAAGGTGTTCGGCGTCCGGTACCCCGCGGCCGCGATCGCAGCTCTCCAGGCCGCACGGATCCGCTACGGAGGATGGTTGCCAAATTTCCTCGCACCCTCGGTGTTCGCGCGCCACGCCGTGACCATTCACGTGCCCAGGCGTCCGTACGTCGAGGCGCTGCCTGGGATCCCGACGATCAGGGTGTTCGAGGCGCTCGCGTGCGGCATCCCGCTGGTGTCGTGTGCATGGCAGGACACCGAGCAGCTGTTCACCCCCGGCCGCGATTACCTCGTCGCCCACACCGGCGACGAGATGCAGCACCATCTCCGCGCCGTGCTCAACGAGCCCGCGCTCGCAGCGTCGCTCGCGGCGCATGCGCAGACGACGATCCAGGCGCGTCACACCTGTGCCCATCGCGTCGACCAGCTGCTCTCGATCCTGAAGGAGCTCGCATGAACATCAGCATGTTCGCGTCCAGCCTGGTCTCGGCGTACTGGAACGGCGCGGCGACCTATTACCGCGGCATCGTGCGTGCGCTCGCGGCGCGCGGCCATCACATCACGTTCTACGAGCCCGATGCATTCGATCGTCAGGCCCACCGCGACATCGCCGACCCGCCATGGGCGAGCGTGGTCGTCTACCCGCCGACGCAAGACGCCATTCAGCGGATGATCGAGCGTGCGCGCGAAGCCGACCTCGTCGTCAAGGCGAGCGGGGTTGGCGTTCATGATGCCTTGCTCGAGCACGCGGTGCTGACGTTGCAGCGGCCCCAGACGCTGGTGGCGTTCTGGGACGTCGATGCGCCGGCCACGATCGATCGATTGGATCGCGACCCCAACGATCCATTTCACGCGCTCGTACCGCGCTACGATCTGGTGCTCACATACGGCGGCGGCCCACCCGTCGTCGCCGCCTATCAGCGGCTCGGCGCCCGGCGCTGCGTGCCGATCTACAACGCGCTGGATCCGCAGACTCACCATGCGGTCGCTGCCGAGCCGCGGTTTGCAGGCTCGCTGGGATTCCTCGGCAATCGGCTGCCCGATCGCGAAGCACGCGTCGACGAGTTCTTCCTGCGCGCAGCGGCCGCGCTGCCGGACCACCGCTTCGTGCTGGGGGGCGCTGGCTGGGATGACAAGCCCGTGCCGGCGAACGTGCACTACGTCGGGCACGTCTACACCTGCGATCACAATGCGTTCAATGCCAGCCCGCGCGCCGTGCTCAACATCAGCCGCGATTCGATGGCGGCGTACGGGTTCTCGCCTGCGACGCGCGTGTTCGAGGCAGCCGGCGCCGGAGCATGCCTGATCACCGATGCGTGGGAGGGCATCGAGACGTTCCTCGAGCCTGACCGCGAGGTGCTGGTCGCGCGCACCGGCGAACAGGTCGCGCAGATCCTTTCAGCGCTCACCGAGCAGCGCGCGACCGCGATCGGCCAGCGCGCCCACGCGAGGATGCTCAGCGAGCACACCTATGCGCACCGCGCCGTCGATCTCGAAGCTGCGCTCGGCGAGTCCGGGCCACGGCGCGGCGAGTCCGTGCGCGCCAGCATCACGCGCTCGGGCCGCGCCCAGTCGTTCGTGGTGCTCGGGCTATCGCTCACCTCGTCGTGGGGTAATGGTCACGCCACGACCTATCGCAGCTTGATCCGCGAGCTCGCGCAGCGCGGTCATTCCGTGCTGTTCCTCGAGCGCGACGTCCCCTGGTACGCGCAGCACCGCGACCTCGCGCAGCCGGGCTATGCGCGGGTCGCGCTGTACAAGTCGCTCGACGAGCTCACGGCCCGGTTCGAGGCCCAGGTTCGCGACGCCGACGTGGTGATCGTGGGTTCGTACGTCCCTGAAGGCGCCGCCATCGGTGAGTGGGTGATCGACACGGCGCACGGAACCACCGCGTTCTACGACATCGACACGCCGGTCACGCTCGCCGAGCTCGAAGCGGAGCGCTGCGACTACCTCACCACGCAGCTGATCTCCGCGTACGACCTCTATCTGTCGTTCACCGGAGGTCCGACGCTGCGCCACCTCGAGCGCGAGCTCGGAGCCCGCTGCGCCCGGGCGCTGTACTGCTCCGTCGATCCGACGCTCTACGCGCCACAGCCGCGGTCGCTGCGGTGGGACCTGGGCTACATGGGAACCTACAGCGAGGATCGGCAGCCAACCGTGCGGCGGCTGCTGATCGAATCGGCACGGCGCAACCCGCAGCGACGATTCGTGGTCGCGGGCCCACAATATCCAGACGCGATCGAGTGGCCGGCCAACGTCGAGCGGATCGATCACGTCGCGCCCTCGGCCCACCCCGCGTTCTATGCCCAGACCGCGTTCACGTTGAATGTCACCCGGCGCGCGATGGTATCGCGCGGGTGGTCGCCGAGCGTCCGGCTGTTCGAGGCAGCCGCGTGCGGCAGCCCGATCATCAGTGACGCGTGGCCCGGGATCGCCGAGCTGTTCGAGCCATCGCGCGAGATCCTGCTGGCGCACACCACCGACGACGTGTGCGGCTGGCTCGATGGTCTCGATGAGTCCGAGCGCCGCGCGATCGGTGCCCGCGCACGCGCTCGCGTGCTCGCGGCGCACACCGCAGCTCACCGGGCGACCGAGCTCGAGCGCTACATCCGCGAGGTGCGGTGATGGCCGCGACCGCGAATCGCTGGCTGGAGGCTCAGATCCGTTCGCTGGGACCGTGGTTTCACAATTTGGTCCTCGATGGGATCCCCACCGCCCCCGACCATTTTCTGGGCGACTACCCGCGCCGCAAGTTCGAGCGGATCGATCACTTGCTGCCCGAAACCCTGGCCGGCCAGACCGTGCTCGACATCGGCTGCAACGCCGGGTTCTTCGCGTTCGAGATGGCGAGACGCGGCGCCGCACGGGTCGTCGGGATCGACAGCGATAGCCGCTACCTCGAGCAGGCGCGCCTGGCCTCGCAGGTGCTCGGCTTGCCGATCGAGCTCCATCAGCTCGACGTCTATCGCGTGGCCGAGCTCGGCGAGCGATTCGACCTCGTGATGTTCATGGGGGTGCTGTATCACCTGCGCCATCCCCTGCTCGCGCTGGATCGAGTGTTCGACCACGTCGCGGCCGACCGCATGCTGTTCCAGAGCATGCTGCGAGGTCCGGACCTGCCGCCTCCGATCGCCGGTGACTACGGCTTCGACGAGACCGCGGTGTTCGAGCAGCCGGGATTCCCCGCGCTCTACTTCGTCGAGCATCGCTATGCCGGCGACTGGACCAACTGGTGGATCCCGAATCGCGCGTGCATCGAGGCGATGCTGCGCAGCGCCGGGTTCACGATCGAAGCGCGGGCGGTGAACGACGTCTATCTGTGCCGGCGTGGCGCGCGCCGCTCGTTCGAGTCCGATGCGGAGGTCGCACCATGATCGAAGCCGTCATGATCTGGAACGAGCCCAACAACAAGTCACACTGGGACTTCGAGATCGATCCTGATTGGAGCCAGTTCGCGACCATGGCGAAGCTCGCAGGCGATGCGATCCGCGCGGAGCACGCGACGCTGCCTCGCGTGCTCGGTGGGATCTCGCCGATCGATCCGGGGTTCATCGCCAACATGCAGCGCCACGGCGTGCTCGATCACGTCGAGGCAGTCGCGGTGCACGGGTTTCCGCTCGACTGGAACCACTGGCAGCTCGAGGAATGGCCCGCGCGGCTCGCCGAGATCCAGCAGGCGACGCAGCTACCGGTATGGATCAGCGAGGTCGGCGTCTCGACGTTTGGCGCCGACTGGGTCCAGGAGCTAGGGCTCGCGCGAACGGTATCGCTGCTGCGCGGGCTGGCGCCACGGATCCACTGGTACAGCCTGCTCGATCTGCCCAAGGCGTGGCCCGCGACCACGAGGCATCGCGAGGCCGAGGGGTCGTCCTACTACCGCCACTTCTACATGGGTGTGATCCGCGAGGACAACCAGGCCAAGCCGGCGGCGCGCAAGCTTGCCGAGGTAACGCCCGAGATCGGCGTGTGTCAGTGGTTCCACTTCGAAGATCCACGGCTCGAGCACGCCGTGCGCTGGCTCAAGGAGCTCGGCGTGACGTACCTGCGGACCGGTCTTAGCTGGTCCGACTATGCGCGTCCCGGGCGGCAGGCCTGGTTCGACCGCCAGATGAGGTTGCTCGAGGACTTCGCGGTGACCGTGACGTTTTGCTTCACCCCGGAGGACTGCGGGATCGCGCCGCATTACACCAGCCCGCCACGCCACCCCGAGGAGTTCGCCGCGTTCTGCGCGGAAATGACGCGCCGCTACGCGCGATGATCGCCATGCCAGCGCTCGATCTCGACATCGATGCCACGCGGCAAGCGGAGCCGCGGCAGCCACGCCCGAGCCTCGGGCGACATCCGAGCCAGGGTGTAGCTCACCTTGCGCGCGGTCTGCGCCGCGCCGAAGTACGCCAGGTACCCCGGGCTGTTCAGCGAGAAGAACGACAGCGCGTCGGCATCGTTGATCGCGGCGACGCTCGGATCCGGCCGTGGTCCGCGTTGCTCGTGATGGGCCACCAGCGCGCACGCCTCGTCGACGATCGCGCGCGGCACACCGGCGATCGCCAGCAGCTCACGCGCGACCACGGCGCCGGCGCGGGCATGCGCGATCTTGAACGCCTGGTAGTCGGCAGCGTGGTGCTCGATCCGCACATCGGGCTCGGAGCGCAAGCGCTCGATATCGTGGAGCAGCGCGGCCAGCTGCACGGCGGCCGTCACCTCGACGTCGAGCACCAGCGTCCATTGCCAGCTATCGACCGCGTGATCGAAGTCTGCGCGCACCAGCGGCTTGTCGAGCTCGTGGAGCGCGCGATGCGCCGCCAGCACGCGATCGAACCAGGACGCGCGAGAACCGGCGTTACGCGCATCGGCCAGCCGCCGCGCACGAATCGCGATCTGTGCGATCGTCGAGCCCTCGGGATCGGCCACCTTCAGCGGTCGAGCGTTCGCGACGAGATCGTCGATCGCCCGATCGAACGCCCAGAAATCGAAGTCGTCCGACTGCCACCGCGCCGGCGTCAACACCGCAGATGGATCGTGCTGGATCGCGAGCACCATGGTGAGGCTTACCGGATCGGATCCGGAGCGACGAGGAGCGCGCGATGCGGATCGTGATCTTCGGGTTGACCGTGAGCTCGGCATGGGGCAACGGCCACGCCACGCTGTGGCGCAGCTTGATCGATGCGCTCGACCGCGCGGGGCACGTCGTGGTGTTTTACGAACGCGACCTGCCCTACTACCGGCATCATCGCGACCTGGCCGAGCTGAGCGGACGCGCGCGACTTCGGCTCTATGCGAGCTGGGAAGATGTTCGCCGCGAGGCCGCCGCCGAGCTGGCGTGCGCAGACGCAGCGCTGGTGACGTCGTATTGCCCCGATGGCCGCGCGGCCTGCGAGCTCGTGCTCGAGGTCCGCGGCCCGGCGCGCGTGTTCTACGATCTCGATACGCCGGTCACGCTCGCGCGGCTCGACACCGGCGAGGACGTACCGTATCTACCCTCGCACGGGCTCGGTGAGTTCGACCTCGTCCTGAGCTATACCGGTGGTCGAGCGCTCGAGTTGCTGCGCGAACGGCTTGGCGCCCGCCGTGTCGCACCGCTGTACGGCAGCGTCGATCCGCGCCGCCATTACCCGGTTGCCGCCGCGGACCGTTGGACCTCCGCGTGCTCGTATCTCGGCACGTGGTCCGATGATCGCCAGGCTGCGCTCGAGGCGCTGTTCCTCGACACCGCGCGACGCCATCCCGAGCGCCGGTTCGTCCTCGGCGGATCGCAGTACCCCGCCGACGTGAGCTGGCCGCCAAACGTGGTGCGCCACGACCACGTCGCGCCTGCCGATCATCCAGCGTTCTACTGCTCGAGCCCGGTCACGCTCAGCATCACGCGCGAGCCGATGGCCAAGCTCGGCTACTGCCCGTCCGGCCGGCTGTTCGAGGCCGCGGCGTGCGGCGTGCCGGTGCTGTCCGATGCGTGGGACGGCGTCGCGACGTTCTTCTCACCCGGCGAGGAGATCCTGATCGCCCGGACCACGGCCGAAGCGAGTGAGGCACTCGCACGATCGCCGGCCGAGCTCGCGGCGATCGGGGCGCGAGCCCGGGCGCGCGTGCTCGATGAGCACACCGGGCAGCGGCGCGCCGTTCAGCTGATCGCCTCGATCGAAGGAGCCACATCGTGACCTGGGGAATCATTCCAGCTGCCGGCATTGGAAGCCGGATCCAACCGCTCGCGTTCTCCAAGGAGTTGCTCCCGGTCGGCAGCCGGATCGACGGCGGAACGGAGCGGCCTCGCGCGGTCAGCGAGTACCTGATCGAGCGCCTGGTGCTCGGCGGAGCGACCAAGATCTGCTTCGTCATCTCGCCCGGCAAGTCGGACATCATGCGCTACTTCGGCGGCGCGTACGCCGGCGCGCGGTTTGCGTACGTGGTGCAGCAAGAGCCTCTCGGGCTGTGCGACGCGATCTTCCAGGCGCTGCCGGTGATCCCGCCCGACGAGCCCGTCGTGATCGGCCTGCCCGACACGATCTGGTATCCGGCCGGCGCGCTCGCCGGATTGCCCGACGATCGGCTGACGTTTCTGTGCTTCCCCGTCGACCGGCCCGAACAGTTCGATGCGGTGATCAGCGATCCCGATGGAGCGATTCGTCAGATCTGCGTCAAGCAACCGGCCCCCGCAAGCCACTGGGTGTGGGGAGCGTTCAAGCTACCCGGGCGCTTGCTGCACGAGCTCGCCGAGCGATGGCGCGCGCCCGATCGGCACGACGCGTATGTCGGCACGCTCGTCAACGCGTGGCTCGCGGACGGTGGGCGAGCGTGGGCCGTCCACAACGGCAGCGCCTACGTCGACGTCGGCACGCTCCACGGCTGGCGCGACGCGGTCCGGTTGCTCGACGGCGCGGCGACGGAGGGCGTACCCCGGCCATACCGCGCGCTGATCGCGCGCTGAAGGAGACAACCATGCAGATCGCAGTGATCGGAACTGGCTACGTAGGCCTCGTGACCGGCGCTGGGTTCGCGGAGCTCGGTCATCGCGTCGCGTGCGTCGACGTGGATGCGGCGCGGATCGAACGGCTGTCGCGCGGCGAGCTGCCGATCCACGAGCCGTGCCTGGACGATCTGGTGGCGCGCAATGCGGCGCTCGGGCGGCTCACGTTCACGACCTCGATCGACAGCGCGGTTGCCGGTGCCCACGTCGTGTTCATCGCGGTCGGGACCCCGTCGCTGCCCAGCGGCGCCGCGGACCTATCGTATGTGCTCGGCGCGGCTCGCGACATCGGCCGAGCGCTCCGCGGATTCGCCGTCGTGGTCACCAAGAGCACGGTCCCGGTCGGCACGGCCGACAAGGTGCGGGCGGCCGTCGCGGAGCACGCACCGCATGCATTCGCGATCGCATCGAACCCCGAGTTCCTGAAGGAAGGCGATGCGGTCAACGACTTCTTGAAGCCGGCCCGCATCGTGATCGGTACCGACGATCCGCGCGCGCTCGCCCTGTTGCGCGAGCTCTACCGGGGGATCCTGCGGTCGAGCGACCGCATCATCGCGATGGACATTCGCTCGGCGGAGCTGACGAAGTACGCCTCGAACGCGATGCTGGCGACCCGGATCTCGTTCATGAACGAGCTATCGCGGCTCGCCGAACAGGTCGGGGGCGACATCGAGAGCATCCGGCTCGGGATGGGCAGCGATCCACGGATCGGGTCGAAGTTTCTGTATGCGGGCTGCGGGTTCGGCGGCTCGTGCTTCGGCAAAGATCTTCGGGCCCTGATCCACACCGGGCGCGAGCACGACGTCCAGCTGTCGATCATCGACGCCGCCGAGCGCGTCAACGAGCGCCAGCAGCGCGCGCTCGGACGCCGCATCATCAGCCACTTCGGCGGCCGGCTCGAAGGCCGGAAGGTGGCGGTGTGGGGCCTCGCGTTCAAGCCGGAGACCGACGACATTCGCGAGTCGCCTGCGCTCGTGTTGATCGATCAGGTGCGCGAGGCACGCGCGGCGGTGTCGGCGTATGACCCGGTCGCGATGCCCAACGTGCGCGCGGTGCTCGGCGATGCGCTCGAGCTGGCACCTGATGCCTACGCGGCCGCCCATGGCGCCGATGCGCTCGCGCTGATCACCGAGTGGCACGAGCTGCGCCAGCCCGACTTCACCAAGCTGGCGGCGATCATGCGGACCCCGGTGCTGTTCGACGGCCGAAACGTCTGGCCGCCCGATGAAGCGCGCCGGGCGGGTTGTGTGTACGCCGGCATCGGGCGGCGGTGAACCGCGGGCCCACCCACGCTGGTCCGGGTCGTGCAGCGGCGTCGATCAAACTGCCGAGGTGCCACATGCCACGGACCCAACGTTCGGGAACGATCACCACCGACCACGATGAAATTCGTTCGTGGGTCGAAGACCGCGGGGGCACGCCAGCGGTCGTCCGGCGCCCCGGCCGACGCGGCGCCGGGATTCTACGCATCGATTTCCCGGGATTCTCCGGGCGCAACCTGAGCCCGATCTCGTGGGATGAATGGTTCGAGACCTTCGACGATTCGCAGCTCGCATTCCTCCATCGCGATCAAGATCGGTTCAACAAGCTGGTCCGCCGACCCGAGGGCGAGGACGAGACCAGCGAAGCGGGCAACGGCCGTCGATCACGCGGCCGCACCGCGCAACGCGCTGGCAAGCGAGCTCGCGGCCGCACGACCCGGACTGCTGGCGCTCGGTCGCATCGCGGTGCACGCCGGCCCGCTCGATCCTCCAAGAAGCGCGCTCGCACGGCGCAAGCTACCTCCTCCAAGAAGCGCGCTCGCACGGCGCAAGCTACCCGTCGAGCTGGGTCGAGTGGTCGCCCGAAGAGTCGCCGAGGAGGCAGCCGGCGCGCAGGCAATCGCCGCGTCCGTCCGCAATAAGTCGCGGTCGCGAGACCGCTCAGCGCAGCTGCCGGCGCCAGCTCGACATCTCGGTCGTGCTCGTCCCAGTCGCCGGTGAGGTTGTCGCGACGGACGCCGTGGTGGCCTCGAGCGCCGCCGCGATGATCGCGGCCTCGAGCTCGGCGTCCTGCGCCGAGGGCGCGAGCTCCTTGGTGTTGCGGCCGATGAACCCGGTGTCGTAGTCACCCTCGATGAACGCCGGATGGCGAAAACACCGGCCGTGGAACGCGAGGTTGGTCTCGATCCCGCTCACCTGATACTCGTCGAGGGCGCGGCGCATCCGAGCGATCGCGCGCGGGCGATCTTCGCCCCACACCACGAGCTTGGAGATCATCGGATCGTAGTGGACGGAGATCTCCGCGCCCTCGTAGCAGCCGCTGTCGTTGCGGATATACGGACCGTCCGGAACGCGCAGCCGGGTGATCCTGCCGGGCGACGGCAAGAACTTCACCGAGTCCTCGGCGTAGATCCGGCACTCGACCGCGTGGCCGCGGCGCCGTGCGTCGAGCTCGGCCTGGGTGAGCGGCAGCGGCCGGCCCTCGGCGACGTCGAGCTGCCACGCGACGAGATCGACGCCGTAGATCATCTCGGTGACCGGGTGCTCGACCTGCAGGCGGGTATTCATCTCGAGGAAGTAGAACCCGCCGTCGGAGCCGAGCAGGAACTCGCAGGTCCCCGCGCCGACGTACGACACCGCGCGCGCCGCGGCGATCGCGGCCTCGCCCATCCTGGCGCGAAGCTCGGCGGACACCACCGGCGACGGCGCCTCTTCGATCACCTTCTGGTGGCGGCGCTGGATCGAGCAATCGCGCTCGCCGAGGTGCACGAGATTGCCGTGCTGGTCGCCGAACACCTGGATCTCGATGTGGCGCGGCCGCTGGATCGCCTTCTCGAGATACACCGTTCCATCGCCGAACGCGGCGGTCGCCTCGCGCCGCGCACCCTCGAACGCGCCGACGAATTCGCCGGCGCTGGCAACCAGGCGCATGCCTTTGCCACCACCGCCGGCGGCGGCCTTGATCAGCACCGGAAATCCGATCTTGTTCGCGGCCGCGAGCGCTTGCTCGGCGGTCGGGAAGCCATCACCGGTCGGACCGTTGTCGCCGGGCACGACCGGTGTGCCCGCCGCGGTGACCGTCTTGCGTGCCTCGGTCTTGCTGCCCATCTTTCGCATCGCATCGGCAGAGGGACCGATGAACGTGATCCCGGCGGCTTGGCACGCCTCGGCGAAGTCTTCGTTCTCCGACAAGAAGCCGTAGCCGGGATGGACGGCGTCTGCGCCGGTTTGCTTACACGCAGCGATGATCTTGTCGATCACCAGGTAGCTCTGCGCGGCCGGCGCCGGCCCGATCGCCGCGGCCGCATCGGCAAACATGACGTGAGGAGCGAGCCGGTCGGCATCACTGAACACCGCGACCGTCTCGAGGCCGCGCTCCCTGCAGGTGCGCATCACACGCACGGCGATTTCGCCACGGTTGGCGACCAGGACGCGGCGAATCGGACGGATCGATGGCGACATCGTCGGCGACAATACACTTTTTGGATCGCTCGGCCGCGCGCTGACCAATCCCCAAGTGGCCGCGCCGCGTTGCATTACGCCAGTCGCCGCCATAGAATCGAAGCAAATCGGCTTCTTGCGTTGGTATCGGGGACGCAGGGCTCGGGGACGTTTGGAGTGCCGGTTCGGGAGATTGTCTTGGTCGATCCAAACACGCGGCAAGGTAAGCGAACGCCGGTCACGCTCAAGATCAAGTTCAAGAGCGAGACTCTCGAGCAGTTCATCGAGCGCTACGCGGTGGACGTCAGCCAAGGCGGCATCTTTGTTCGGACGAAGGAGCCGCTCGGAGTCGGAACGCAGATGCGGTTCGAGTTCCAGCTCAAGGATGCGTCTCCGTTGATCGCTGGCGAAGGCACGGTGGTGTGGACGCGCGAGAACGATCCGAGTAGGCCCGCGATCGCGCCCGGCATGGGCGTGCGGTTCGATCGGCTCGCCGAAGGCAGTCAGAACGTGCTCGAGCGGATCCTCGCCGAGAAGGCGAAGCAAGCCCCGCACCGCAACACCAACAACACCTCGAAGCCGCCGATGTTCAGCGACACGCCGACCCGCGTCGCACCTGCGCCGGTGCAAGAAGCCTTGCTCGGTGACAAGGACAACGGGCAGACCAAGCGGAAGCGCCCCGATTCGTTCGGCGAGCAAGGCACACCGCTGCCCAAGCCGACCCCCTGGCACTCCGACGCCGAGGAGTTCCCCGAGGAGGCGTTCGAGGAGGCGACGAAGGTCCGAGCGCTCGATGATCTGATCGCCCAGACCGCGGCCGATACCGAGTCAACGTCGCTGCCGGAGACCAAGGATCAGCTCGACGAGCGGCGGCGCGCAGATTCGACGATCGCGGATCCACCGGCTCCGCTGGCGACCGCTGCAACCGAGCCTGGGGTGCCACTGGACCTGAGCAGCTCGCCAGCAGATTCGACTGGATCCGACGCGGGCCGCCCGTCGCCGCGGCTGCTCGATACGTCGCCTTCGCCGCGCATCGAGCCGTCCGGCCCACACGATCTACCTGCACCGTCGAGCGAGCAGCGCGTCAAGGCGCCGTCGCGGCCCCCGATCATGGACGCCGAGACGATCACGTCGGGCGTCCGTCCGGCACTGCCGGCCGAGCCATCGCCCGCCGAGCTGCCGCCTGCTCCATCGAAATCGAGCCTGCCGCTGATCATGATCATGCTGACGCTGGTCGTCGGTGGTGGCGCTGCGGTCTGGTACTTCGGGTTCCGCGATCCCGGTACGGAGCCGGCGCAGGGGCCGCGTGAAGGCTCCGCTGCCCGCGCAACGGATCAGGGATCTGCGACGGCGCCTCCGCTCCAGGGCTCGGCCGAACCCGCGGGTGGCAGCGCAGCCGGTTCCGGGAGCGGCGAGATCGCGTCCGGCAGCGCAGGTTCGGGCGCCGGCAGCGCGGACCAGGCCAACGCCGGCAGCGCGACCGCGCCTGCTGGAGATCTCGCGCCCACGGTGATCAGCGCGAGCGTGGAAGGTGCGACCGTCGAGATCGTCGGGGCGGGCTTGACCGGCCCTGCCCCATTCACGGCCAAGCTCCAGAAGGGTACGTCGTACAAGGCGCGCGTCGTTGCACCGGGATTCATGCCGCTCGAGCTCGAGCTGACCGGTGGCCAAGCGAAGGCATCGGCGAAGCTGGTCGCCAAGCCCAAGATGATCTCGATCACCACCACGCCACCTGGCGCAGCGATCTATATCGACAGCGGCCCGGTCGGCCATCACACGCCGTACGACGTCGTGCTGTCGAAAGCACAGTCTGCGAAGAAGTCGGTCCGGATCACGCTGCGCAAGTCAGGCTACAAGCCGCTCGACAAGGTGCTCGACGCAAGCGCGTTCAGCGAGACCGACGCGAACATGGTCGCGAAGCTCGAGGAGACCATGACGGTTCAGGCACCGCCGCGTCCGCGCCCGCCAGCGAACCCGACCAACCCGAGCACGCCCGACGCAGGCGCGGGCTCGGCTGCTGGCTCGGGTGCTGGTTCCGCCGGCGCGGGTTCGGCTGCGCAGCCGCCGCCGTCGCCGCCCGCGGATGCAGCACCGACGCCGACGCCACCTGTCCCGACCGGTGGCGGCGGCAGTGGCACGGCGCCTGCGCCAGGCACAGAAACGCTGCCGTAGACCGCGCCGAGCCGTGCGTACGGCTCGGTTGCCCGCAATGGGCGGTCGGAGCGGACGTCAGCGCATCATCGCTTTGAGCCAACGATCCGGCACGCCGATGCTCGGCTTCTCGCCGCCGCGGGTGAGATAGCGCACGGCATGGCCGAGCCCGTCGAGGGTGAGTTGCCACATCGCGAACACGCTCGCGACCACCTCGATCGTGCTGGCGTTCCAGAACCGCTCCGGCTCGGGGTTGAGCCACACCGCGCTGCGAAAGTGTGCGGCGAGCCGGCGCAGCCACTCGAGCCCAGACGCGCGGCGCTCCTCGTCGTGATACATCGAGCCCGAATCCAGTAGCTCGCCGGGATGCATCAGCGCGTCGCCGACGATCACCAGCTTCTCGTCGCGATCGCTGCCGGCGATCAGCTCGGTGGTCGGAACGGGGCTACGAAACAGCGCATCCTCGTAGACCGAGTTGTAAATGCAGTTGTGAAAGTAGTAGCTGCGGAACTTGGCGAACCGGCCTGCGCGCGAGGCTGCGGTGAACAACCGACTGACCAGCTCGGCATATGGATCCATCGACCCACCGACGTCCATCAGCAGCACGACCTTGACCCGGTTGCGCCGTGGCGGCCGGAACACGACCTCGATCTCGCCACCATTGCGCGACGTCTGATCGATCGTCTCATCCAGATCGAGCTCGTCCTCCGCGCCTTCGCGGCCGAGCCGGCGCAACCCGCGCAACGCGACGTCGATCTGGCGGACGTCGAGCACCATGTCGCGCCGGTACTCGCGGAATCGCCGCTCGTCCGCCACGGCCATCGCCGTGCGCTGGCCGCCACCGCCGACGCGCATCCCGGTGGGATGCCGCCCCGAATTGCCGAATGGCGACGTGCCTCCCGTGCCGATGAACCGGTTGCCACCGTCGTGGCGTTCCTTCTGGTCGCGCAGCCGCTGCTCGAACATCTCGCGGAGCTTCTGCAGGTCGAGCTGCTTGAGCGACTGCAGCTGCTCGGGCGTCAGCCCCGCGAGCGCACGAGGATCGGCGAGCCACGCCATCATCTCCTCGGTCAGCTTGAGCGAGTCGAGATGAACGTCCTTGAAGTACGCGAGGAACGCCTCGTCATACGCGTCGTACAGCGCGAGGTCCTTGACGCACAGGGTGCGGCACAGCTGATAGAACCCGTCGAGCGAGCTCTCGTGGAGCCCGAGCGCCATCGCCTCCATCAGCGCCATCCACTCGTGGGTGGATACCGGCAGCTTGCGCGCACGGAGCTCGAACAGAAAGTCGATCAGCACGAGCGCCGGCTCACGCTTTCGCCCGCTTCGACACCAGCTCCACATCCTGCTCGGTCTTGAGCAGGGTCCCGAGGAACGGGATGCCGCCGGAGATCCGCGACAGATCGACACCGGCCTTCTTGAGCGCGCAGATCCAGTCGATCAGCTCCGAGGTCGAGGGCTTCTTGCGCAACCGTGGCACCGCGCGCAGGCCGAAGAACACCTCGAGCGTGTTGTCGAGGACGCGGTCGGTGATGTCCGGGTGGTGTACGCGAACGATCTCTGCCATCAGCTCGCGATTGGGGAACTGGATGTAGTGAAACACGCAGCGCCGGAGGAACGCGTCGGGAAGCTCCTTCTCGTTGTTCGACGTGATCACCACGATCGGCCGCTCGGTCGCCGCGATCTCGCGCCCGGTCTCGTCGATCCGGAACCGCATCGCATCGAGCTCGTGCAGCAGATCGTTGGGAAATTCGAGATCCGCCTTGTCGATCTCGTCGATCAACAGCACGACGCGCGATGGCGCCGCGAGCGCCTCACCGAGCGGGCCCAGCTTGATGTACCTCGCGATATCGCGGACGTCGCCGTTGTCGAACCGGCTATCGTTGAGCCGCGCAACGGTGTCATAGACGTACAGGCCGTCCTTGGCCTTGGTGGTCGATTTGACGTGCCAGCGGATCAGCGGCAAGCCGAGCGCGCGCGCGAGGTTCTCGGCGAGGAGCGTCTTGCCGGTGCCCGGCTCGCCGCGCACCAGCAGCGGCCTCGCCAGCGCGACCGCCACGTTCACCGCGTGGCGAAGCTCCTCGGAGGCGATGTAGCTGTCGGTCCCCTGAAACTGATCGAACACTGCGCCGTCGGACATCTCGACGACCTTACCACCATCGCCCGCGCCGACGACGCGGGCTATTTCTTGCGGCCCTGGACGTAGCCGTCGGCGACGCCGTAAAGCCACGTGGCGCCATAGATCAGCGCCGCCGCCGAGCCGATCAGCGGGATCGCACCGAGAAAGCTCAACCCCGAGAGCGTGGCCACCGCGAACACGCCGATCGCCTTGTCGGTCTCGCCATTCACCAGCTGACCGACCCCGGGAATGATCGCACTACACACCGCGGGCACGACGCCGCTACCACCCGACCGACGAACCAGCGCTTTGCTCATGAGCTGGTTATGACACGTCGATCAGAACCACGTCGAGGCGCCGAGCATCAGCAGCACGTAGTGTGACTTGTAGTTGCCCTGCGTGACCGGGCTCTCGGCCTGGAACTCCGGGTCGAGCGAGGGGTTGATCGGATCGAGACCGCCGCGATCTTCGATCGGTGCATCCATGTTGGTACCTGCGCACCCCTTCATCGAAATCGTCGGGTTGCAGTTGCCGGGATTGGAGTTGAACCCCTCGAACACGGCGCCGCCGCCGGCATTGATCTCGAACCGATCGGTGCGAAACCCGATGCCGACGGTCGTGGTGGTTCGGGCCGCACCGTCGATATCGATCCGCATCCAGCCCTTGCGCGCCGCCGCTGTGTCGTACGCCACACCGCCGCGGAAGATCAGCTTGTTCGCACCGACCGGCAGATGAAAGCTGCCGCCAAGGCGTGCGCTGTAGGTGTCCTTGAGCTGGTGGGGCGTCACCGTCGGCTTCAAGCGGTAGAACGGTTCCTCGGTCCCATCCGACCTCACCACCGCGGCCTCGGCATCGACGGTGATCGTGAACGTGCTGACCGGGTCGGCGCTCCAGTTCTCCCAGCCGAGGTTCAGCTCGACGTCGCCGCGGAGCTGGCCGTCGGCGCCCAGGAACTTGTAGCGGCCGCCGATCAAGGCGCTGCGCGGCAGCGATAGCGCGATGCACGCACGCTGCACCTCGCGCGTCCCACCGAGCTCGCACTGCGAGCGCTCGTCGTTGATCGGCAACACGACGATCGGCTGGCCGAGCACGCCGACCTCCGACCCTTGCTCGGCACGTGCGGTGCCCTTGGCGTTGATGTCGATCTGCGAGCTGTACGCGGCGCCGAGCTCGATCGCGGGCGTCGGCCGGTACGTCGCGCCGAACCCCCACACCGGGATGAATGAATCGTTCGCCTTGATCGAGAAGAACCCATCCTTCTTGATGTTCTCCTCGTAGTTGTCGGGGTTACCCCACGCCGCGCTCTTCGACGCCAGCTTGGCAAAGCCCAGACCGAACCGGGCACCGACATCGACCTGCGGCAACACCCGGTACGACGCGCCGATCGTTGGCATGAGCAGCGATGCGTCTTGCTCGAGCATGTCGTAGCGCGTGGGCGGCGGCGGCACATTCGGATCGCCGTTGAACTGATAGCGCTCACACCCCGACGCCAGCTCGGTGCACATGTTGCGGAACGGGTAGGCATTGGGCGCCCACAGCCCTGCCGCGACCCGGAGATTCGGGACGGCGCCGCCGAGGTCGCTCACCACCGCGACCACGGGCACCGGCTGAAACCCACCGAGGCTGAACGGCGGCTTCACGTCGTTGTTCACCGTCGGATACGGCATGCCTTCGTACGGCAGCGTGTCGGTCGGAACGTCGTCGTACGTTCCGCGTCGCGTGAACTCCATCGCGAAGTCGATGATCGCGGCCGATAGCGTGATCGTCGTCCCTTCGGTCTTCGCGAGCCCGGCGGGATTGACCGCGAGCGCCTCGCCGTCGTCGGCGGACGCCACGGCAGCACCCGCGCGCGACGTCGATACCGCACCGCTGCCGGGAAGAAACTGACCGCCGGCATGGGCTGCCGAGTGCCCCATCGCGATCGTCGCCACTGCGAAGCCAAGCGCGCGAAGTCTCATAGAGCCGGCGACCCTACCCCAGGCCGGGAGCGGTCTCCAACCGAGAAATCCGGCGGATCCACGCGACGCGACCTCAGCGGTCACGTCCTGCGCTCGCGCCTACGGGTGGTCGGGGTGGCGGCGATGGCGCTCGTACGTGCGAATCGCGACCCGCCGATCGTTCGCGAACACGGTCACCAGCACCGCACCCGCGACGAACCCGCCGATATGTGCCATCACCGCGACGCCGCCCGCGGTATCGCCAAACGCCATCAGCACCTGCAGACCGATCCAGTAGAGCAGCACGAGCCACGCGGGCAGCGGGATCACGCGAATGAAGATCACGATGATGAACAACATGTTCACGCGCACGCGCGGATAGAGCCGCAGGTACGCGCCCATCACGCCGGAGATCGCCCCGGACGCGCCGACCATCGGAATGGGTGAAGCCGGATCGATCGCGATCTGCGCGGCGGCGGCGACCAACCCACATACCAGGTAGAACACGAGGAACCGCCCCCGCCCCATGCTGTCCTCGACGTTGTTGCCGAACACCCACAGAAACAGCGCATTGCCGAGCAGGTGCATCCACCCGCCGTGCAGGAACATCGAGGTCAGCGGGGTGAGATAGTTGATCGACTCGCGATCCACGACGCACGCGAGGCCATGGCCGATCGGAACCGTGGTCCCACGCGGCGCCTGCTGCGTGATCTCGCCGGCAACCAGTCCGAGGTTACACACGCTGGCGGCCAGCTTGTATGGATCGAGCCCGACCCCCTGCAGCACGACCCACGCCGCGGCGATCGCGATCAGGATCGCGTACGTGACGATCGGCGTGCGGAGCACCGGGTTGTCATCGCTGAGCGGGATCACGCGTGGCCTCTCCCGAAGCATGGTGCTCCGCGGCACCGCCGCAACCGCCGATCACCGGCGCGCTCGAGCGCACGCCGTGCACCACACGCGATGCCGTCGCGCCACAGTCGGCGAGCTCAGGCAGACGGCGCCGCGCGGCGCTGGACCAGGCTGATGTGCGTGAGCAAGATCGCAACCGCGGCGGGGGTGACACCGCTGATCCTCGAGGCCTGGCCGACGGAGCGCGGCCGGATCTGCTCGAGCTTCTCGATCACCTCGTTGGACAGACCGGCGATCGATCGATAGTCGATGCCATCGGGCACGAGCACCGCGTCGGAGCGCTGGAGCTTGGCGGCATCGGCCTCCTGGCGCCGGAGATAGCCACCGTACGTGAGCTCGACCTCCACCGACTCCAGCGCGGCCGGGCTGGCGTCGCTCGCTGCAAGCCCACCGGCGACCGCGACCTGCTCGACCGCCCGCCAATCGAGCTCGGGCCGCTTGAGCAGCTCGGCCAGCGTCGCCCGGCGCGCGACGATCGGCGATGAGCCGAACCGCGCGAGCACCTCGTTGACCGCATCGCTGCCGACCACCGACGCCTTCTGTGCACGCTCGTGCGCCGCGGCGAGCTCGCTCTGCCACGTCTCGAACGCGCGCCACCGATCATCGTCGATCAGTCCCAGCTTGCGACCGATCGGCATCAGGCGATCGACGGCGTTGTCCTCGCGCAGCAGCAGCCGGAACTCGGCGCGCGACGTCAGCATCCGATACGGCTCCTTGGTGCCTCGCGTCGTCAGATCGTCGACCAGCACACCGCCGTACGCTTGATCGCGCCGCAGGATCAACGGCTCGCGATCGCCCGGGCCGAACCCGAGGGCGAGCGCGGCGTTGATGCCGGCGAACAATCCCTGGATCGCGGCCTCCTCGTAGCCCGAGGTGCCGTTGATCTGACCCGCGTGATAGAGGCCTGCGACGCGGCGAGTCTCGAGCGTCGGCAGCACCTCGCGCGGATCGATGAAGTCGTACTCGACGGCGTAGCCCGGGCGCGTCATCTCGGCGCGCTCGAGCCCTGGGATCGTCCGGATGAACGCGAGCTGGACGTCGAACGGTAGCGAGGTCGAGATCCCGTTGGGATAGACCTCGGCCGAATCGATTCCCTCGGGCTCGAGATAGATCTGGTGGCGCGGCTTGTCCGCAAACCGGACGATCTTGTCCTCGATGCTCGGGCAGTAGCGCGGCCCGGTCCCGGCGATGTCACCGCGATACAGCGGCGATCGCGGCAGGCCCTCGCGGATCCGTTCGTGGGTGCGCTCGTTGGTGTAGGTCACCCAGCATGGGATCTGCGGCAGCGGCGGGCGCGACGGGCGCAGCGTCCACCGAAACATCGGGGGCGGATCGTCACCGGGCTGGAGCTCGAGCCCGTCGACATCGATCGTCTTGCGATCGAGCCGGCACGGCGTACCCGTCTTGAGCCGCGCGAGCGGAAATCCCAGCTCGGCGAGCGAGTGCGACAGCCCGATCGCCGGCGCTTCGCCTGCCCGGCCGCCCGAGGCCTTCGCCTCGCCGACGAAGATCGCACCACGCAAGAAGGTTCCCGTCGTGAGGATCACGCAGCGCGCCCGGTAGCGAACGCCCATCGTCGTGGTGACGCCGGCGATCCGCTTGCGAGCGCCCTCGTCGACGACGCCGAGCTGGGCGACCTCGCCCTGGCGCAACGACAGGCGCGGCTGCACCTCGAGCCGCTGGCGCATCTCGTCGCGGTAGCGGCGCTTGTCGGCCTGCGCGCGTGTCGAGCGTACGGCCGGCCCCTTCGAGGCATTCAACCGGCGAAACTGGATCCCGGTCGCGTCGATCACGCTCGCCATCTCGCCGCCGAGCGCGTCCATCTCCTTGACCAGGTGGCCCTTCGCAACGCCACCGATCGCGGGGTTGCACGACATCTGCGCGACCATCTCGAGGCTTCCGGTCAGCACGAGCACGCGCGCCCCCATCCGCGCAGCCGCCAGCGCGGCTTCACAGCCGGCATGGCCCGCGCCGACGATGATGACGTCGTAATCGTCCGGGTACTCGAACGGGGTCATTGGCGACCGCCGTGTCTACCACAAGCCTCGTTGCACCGGATTAAACATTTGAATCGCGCCTAGTTAGCCTCGGCTCGTGATGCCTTGCGTACCGTCATGTGAGCGACTGTGACCTTCACGCGCTCGCTGGACCGAGCGGCCGTTATAGCGTGAATCCATGACTGCGCGACGGGGCTGCTCGCGTTGACGGTGTGGGTCGCGGCGTCTGGGATGGTGTGCGGTACGTCGGGAAACTCGTTGTACCCGATCATCACCGACGACGAATGCCGGACGATCTCAGCGTGCCCGTTCGCGCTTGGCAGTGAGGTCGTGTTGAGAGCCTCGTACTTGGACACCGATAACCGACCGATCTACAACGCGCTCTCTTCCCCACCGGCGATCGCCGAATCGCTCGATCCGACGATCGCCACGGTCGAGGCCATCCCACCTCGATCGATCCGCGTCATCCCGCAAGCGATCGGCACGACGACGCTCGTCGTCCAATCGACGGGGCCCAGGCCAGCTGCCCGATCACGATCGAATAGATCACCACGTGTGCACGGACATGAACGCTTGCCGCCGCTGCCACGAAGCCGCTCCGACACCGTACCGCTCAGCCTCCGGGCTTGGGACACCGCCGCAGCGCATCGCGAACCAGCTGTTCGAGCGTCGCCTCGCGGCCCACATGGGCCATCGCGGCGCTGACCGCCGCCGACGCTTCATGAGCCCTGAAGCCGAGCTTGGTCAGCACACGGCGTGCGTCGACCTCGAGCACGGCACGATCGAGGGCGTTGGATTCCACCTGCGATGCCCCGCTGCGATCGACCACATCTGTTTGGCCCACGTGGGCCACGTTCGTGGCGCCGGGACGCGTGGTGACGTGAGCAGGAGGCGCCGTGCCAGCGATCGCAAGGCGTGTGATCACGAGCTTGTCAGGTGCGGTGCCGGTGATCGCGATCTGGCCGCGGTGGCGTGCATCGTGGTGCGCGCCGCACAGCAGAACGATCTGCGCTGGTGCGCTGGTGCCACCCTGCGCTCGTGGAATGATGTGGTGAAGATCGAGATGCGCGCTTGATCGACAGCCCGGGATCACGCACCGACCGCGATCACGCCGCCACACCAGGCGGCGAACGTTCGGCGAGATGTCCTGGCTCGCGCGTAGGGGCTGTTGGGCATCTAGCGAGCCGATCCATTGCGCATCGCACTCGGCGCGCTCGAGCTCGACCGGATCCATCGCGAACTGCCTGCCCGCCCCGTCCTGCCAGCCCTGCTTGCAACGTTCACAGATCGTGACGGCGATTTGATGCTTGGCACGACCTCCTGGCTCGGACTTCGGTCCGCCGCTGTGGCCGAGGAAGGCGTTCGCGAGCAGCGCATAGAACGCGTCGTCGCTGAGCGTCTCGCCGCACTCGGCCTGAGCCTTCTGCCTGGCCTGGCGCAGGATCGCCTCGGTCGATGGTCGAATCTCCTCGAGCGTCAGGTCTCGAGCTTTCAAGTCAGGCTTCGGCGGATCGCTCGGGCGACTACCCTTCTCACGGCCCGAGACCATCTCCTGGATCTCGAACACGGTCTTGCCTTTGCTGCGTTCGAGCCATTCATGTTCGCGTTCCGGCGTCGCGACGCGCGTCAGCTCCCGGACCGCGGAGAACGAGTGCTCGCCAGTCGCGAGTGCGTTGGTCAGTCCGGGCAACTTCTCGAGCGCGATCGCCACCCGAAGGCGATCTCGGGCCGTGCGGGGCGCGTATCCGCATCGCCGTTCGAGATAGTCGAGCAGCGACACGCACGCGACGTGACGCCAGATCTTGATCCGCTGTGCCTTGCGGATCCACACCAGCTCTTCTGCATCGAGCGCGGCGCGTCGCTTGCCGATCCCGCGCAGCGCCTTGTCGATCTCTCGCCAGTCCGTCGAGCGCGGGCTGACGCTGGTGCTCCAAACGACCTCGTGCGTGCTCTCGTTCACCGAACCATCGCGCAGCATCGACACCCCTCCTGTCGCGTACGCATCCAGCTGTACCACGCACGTTTTCAACGCCATGGCGTGCGCTGGGCGCGACGATTCGCGTCATTTCTCGACGGAACCACAACAATCGCGAACGCGTGCGCAGCGCACGCCTGATCGCGTTCTCGCGGAGAAAATCATCGCTCTCGCGAAACGCGTCGCGTTGCGCTCTGCAGATGCGTCAAGCGAATTCGCACCGCGAATGAATTTTTCGTCTTCGATCTGAGGTCTTCAAGCCACGCGTCGTCCTCGGTGAGCTCGAAATGCTCAGGGCTTGTTCACGTACGTGAACGCCTTGGGCAGCGTGATCGTCCCGCCGGGCTCGAACGCCAGTGTCAGATCGACCTGCTCGCCCGGCGTCCCGCCCGGGGCCTGGACGATCAGCTCCTCGTTGCTGGCGAACCGCACGAACGTTCCCTGGCGACGACCGAAGTACACGGTCGCGTGTCGGATCTGTGCGAGAAATCCTTCGCCACGAATGACGACGAATTCACCGCCGTCGTGATCGAGGGTCGTGCGAGATACGCCGGTGATTCGCAGCTGGGCCGACATGGCGTCGGCAGCCTGATCGTGGGCCACGACCGCATCTGCGGGAGCTGTGTTCGATTTCGGCGGCGGTGATGGCTTCGGGTCTCCCGAGCACGCCACACCAGCCAGCAGTCCCGCAACTGCGAGTCGCAGCGTGGTCACGGCGTGGATCCGCCCTCGTCCTCGAGCGGCGCGTCCTCACCGCCCGGCCCACCATCATGCTGGCCGCGGCCGCACTCCGAGCCGTGGGGCTTGCTCGGCGCGAGCTTGTAGATCTGCATCGTGAATCGCATGACCAGCTCGCTGGGATGCATCTCGTCGGGGGCCTTGCCGTGGTCCCACATGATATTTCTGATCTTCACCGAGCCGCAGGGATCGTGAAGCCCGCGCTGGTAGCTCGCGTACGTGGCCTTGTTGGACTGCAGCTCGTCGAACGAGCACACGCCCGGGCTGCCACACTCGAACGCGAACGTGTCGTACCAGCTCTTGGTGCTGGTCCCGAGCTCCTTCACCGTCATCGCCGCCGACACGCCGTCCTTGTCCGACGCGCGTAGCTCTGCGGTCACCGTGCCGGGCGCCAGGTCGACGTAGAAGCAGGCCTGCGCACGTTCGGCGCTCTTGTACAGGACGCCCTCCGGAAGCGTGACCCAGAGCGCCTGCGGGGAGGGCCCGAGTCGGATCTCGAACCGCTTCTTGCCCTCCTCGGGTTCCCCCGCATCGGTATCGCCCTCCCGGCACTTGCACTCGGCGGGCTGGCACAGCGGCCCGACGAGCGGCGCCCCGGTCTGACGGGGTGGCACCGGCCCGATCTCGATCTGAGTCTTGCCGCCACCGCACGCAGCGACCCCGGCCACGAGTCCCACGATGTGAAGCCAACGCATGCGAGGTTTATCGCACGGGTTTCATCATCGAAGCGTCCAGGCAACGATCGCCGTGGTAGACCGGTCCAACCGGTGCGTTGATCCGGTGACCTCGCCGGTGTATCAACCCCACTTGGCTCCGCTTCGCATGGTTTGCCCAATGATTTCCGCCGCTCGCGTCCTCGTCGTCGTCTGCCTCCTGGGCGTCCCAGGCGTCCTGGCCAATGCCGGCTGTGGGGGCAAATCTACCGGCTCCGTCGAGTACTCGGTCTCGGCGCAGAAGAACTACGACAAGGGGCTCAAGGAGCTCGAGAACAAGGACTGGATCGCCGCGGCGAAGTACTTCGGCTTCATCAAGAGCCGGTTCCCGTACTCCAAGTACGCCGTGCTCGCCGAGCTGCGCCTGGCGGATGCCGAGTTCGGCGCCGAACAGTACCTCGAGGCGATCGACAGCTACCGGCTGTTCATCAAGTTCCACCCGACCCACGAGATGGTGGCGAACGGCTACGTGACGTTCCGGATCGGCGAGGCCTACTACAAGCAGCTCCCCGATGACATGTGGATCCTGCCGCCGTCGTTCGAGAAGGATCAATCCGCGACCGAGGACGCGGCGAACGAGCTCAAGACCTTCCTCGACAAGTATCCGGACTCTCCGTACCGCGCCAAGGCGAAGGAGATCCTTGCCCAGGTCGGCAAGCGCCTCGCCGATCACGAGTGGTATGTGGCCAAGTACTACTGGGACCGCGATCGTCCGATGGGCACGGTGATCCGGCTGCGCCGTCTCCTCGATCGCTACCGCGGCGTCGGTTACGACGAGGACGCCCTGTGGTTGCTCGGGCGCGCCTACGTGGCGGTGTCGATGCCCGACCGTGCACGGGGTGTGTGGAATGAGCTCGTGGAGAAGTTCCCCAAGAGCGACCGCGCGGGTGACGCGCGATCGGCGCTCGCCGAGCTGCGAACGACGCGCGCTACGGCCCCGAAGAAGTGACGTTCTCGGGCCCACCCAGCAACGCGCGCCCGTGTAGTAAGCTGGTCCCATGCACAGCGCGGAGCGGGTGGAGCAGCTGATCGCGCTCGGGCGCGAGCACTACAACGCCGGCGAATACGAGCGCGCAGAGCCGTTCCTCGCCGAGGCTGCGAGCGCACGGCCGAACTTCCCCGACCTCTACAACATGCTCGGGGTCATCTATCACAGCCAGGGCAGATTCCAGGACGCCGAGGACGCGTTCGAGAACGCGCTCAAGCTCAACCCGCGCTACACCGAGGCGGCGCTCAACCTGTCCGTGACCTACAACGATCGCGGCAAGTACGACCGCGCCCGCGAGGTCTATGTCAAGGCGGTGTCGGCGAGCGTCGGTGCGCCGAACGCGCTCGATCGGTTCGCACGCGGCAAGCTCGCCAACATGCACGCCGACCTCGGCGCAGCGTATTCCGGTCTGGCGATGTTCGACGCCGCGGCACGCGAGTATGCCAAGGCACTCGACCTGTGCCCCGATTTCGCCGACCTCCGGGTCAAGCTCGGCAATGTCTATCGCGACCAGGGCCAGGCGCAGGCGGCGGTTGCCGAGTTCGAGCATGCCAAGCGGCTCAAGCCCGATTTCATTCCGGCGCGCATTCATCTCGGGGTGACGTTGTTCTCGCTCGGGCGCAAGGAGTCAGCGATCGCCGAGTGGCAGGCCGTGCTCGCGATCGATCCCGACAACAAGAGCGCGCAGGCCTATATCCGGATGGCCAGCGACGAGAAGGGCCCGCGGCCCGGCAGCGCCCTGCCTCGCTGATCCGCACGCGCTGCCACGCCGATGACCGAGCCCAGCGAGCCGACGTTCACCGGCGAATCGCTGCTCGAGATCATCGCGTTCATGCAGGCACGGCTCGCTGCCGGGGCGAGCCCGCTTGCGTTCCGGGTCCTCGATCCCGATCTCGGTCGCGGACGCTACCCGGGTGAGAGCATCGAGCATGCCGGCCGGGCGTGGGTCCATCGTCCGTTCCGGATCTGGGTCGACCTCGCCGAGCGCCTCGGACTGCGCCTGCTGACGCCGCACATCGAACGCGAGCTCGTGCGGCTGCGGTTCGAGCCTCTGGATCGCTCCAACCGATGGGATGCGTCGACCACCGGCGAGCTGACCGAACGGTATGGCAACGCCTCGGCGTATTCACGGATCACCAAGCTGGAAGATCCGGGCTTCGTGCTCGACTTCGCGGACGCGCTCGATCGCGTCGACGGCGGGGTGCCGCCACGGATCCTCGATCTCGGCGTCAACACCGGCGACGAGCTCGCGCTGATCCATGCGTTGCGGCCCGCGTGGACGAGCACGGCGGCGTTCGTCGGCGTCGATCACAGTCGCTCCGCGCTGGAGGTCGCCCGCCGCCGATTCCGCGCACCGAACCACCAGTTCATCGAAGGCGATCTCAACGCGCTCGAAGCGCTCGCGCTCGGCACGTTCGATCTGGTCGTCTCGCTCAATACGTTCCAGAGCGCGGGCATCGACGACCGCGAGCTGCTGCGCCGGGTCGTCCAGCACCATCTGGCGCGTGACGCCGCCGTGATCCTCGGGCTTCCGAATGTGCGCTACGTCGACGGCGAGCTCGACTACGGCGCCCGGATGAAGAATTTCAGCCAACCCGAGTTGGGGCTGCTGATCAAGGATGTCGCGTTTTATCGCAAGTACCTCCAGCAGCATCACAGGCAGGTGTTCGTCACCGGCAAGCACTATGTGCTGATCACGGCGATCGCGGCGCCGGGCGATCGTGCGCCACGCCCGAAGTCCGGCCGCGACCCACACGTACCGCGCAGATGAACGCGGTCTCGCCGTCAAGCCAGGTCATCGTGACTCACGCTGATGCGCTCGTGTCGCGGTGATCCTCACGCTGCCGGGATCACGGGAGCCCTACCCTGCGGTGTACGATGACCACGTCATGGCTCGAAAAGACGTGAACACGCTCCGCGATGAAGCAGCGAAGGCGATCGAACGCGGAAAGCTCCCCCAAGCGCTCGCGGCATACGAGGAGCTTGAAACCCGCGAGCCGATGAATCCGGCGTGGCCCAAGCGCCTCGGCGAGACCCATCGTCGCTCCGGCAAGAGCCTCGAGGCGGTCGCGGCGTTCGAGCGAGCCATCGACAAGTACGTGACCACCGGCTTTCTGGTGCAGGCGATCGCCGTGTGCAAGGTGATCCTTCAGATCGATCCGGACCACTCAACGACGGTGATTCGACTCGCGGAGCTCGCCGGCCCGTCGAAGCGCAAGGCCGCGACCACACCCCTGCCGGCGCACAAGCCGGCTTCGTCACCGCCACCGCCGCCGGTGCCCGATCCCAACACCGCGATTCCGATCGTGGTCAGCAGCAGCGGACCGATTCCCGTGATCGAGGCGACGCCAACGGCGCGATCCAGCCGCCAGTCCGCCGCACAGACGACCGGTCCAACCGGGCCCGACGCTCAACGCACGGCACCTCTGCCGCTGGAGCCACCGCAGCCACCGGTGGTGCGGTTCACGGCCGACTCGCCGGAGGTCGACTTGGAGGACGCGATCACGACGCCGTTGCCGCGGGTCCGCGACGCCGCTCCGCCGCCACCACCGCCAAGACCCAACACCGTGATCACCGAACGACTCGAGCCGATCACGCTCAGCCCCGGAGCGCCGCTGGATTCGCTCGATCTCGTCAGCATCATCCCGGGCAGCACGCCGCTGACCGAAGCGAACGGCAAGCCATCGGGGATCAGCGTCATCCCGCTCGAGCCCGGCTACGACGATCAACACCTCGACCTCGCCGTGGAGGTCGAGGTCGCGCTCGAGGTCGAGAAACAGAACGCCAAGATCGCGGCGATGGATCCCGGCGCGCGCCGCGCACTGATCAAGACGCCGCTGTTCGCCGGCCTTCCGGGGCGAATCCTCGAGCGGTTGATCAAGCAGATGAGCTTGCTCGAGCTCTCCGAGGGCCAGGTGCTGTTTGCCGAGGGGGACGATGGTGATTGCCTGTACGTGATCAGCGAAGGCGAGGTCAGCGTGACCACCGGAGGGCAGCAGCTGGCCAAGCTCGGCCCGAGTGCGTTCTTCGGTGAGATCGCGCTGGTCACCGACCAACCGCGCTCGGCGACGATCCGTGCCACGATGCGCACCGAGGTGCTCGCGATCGATCGCAACGTGATCCGCGAGGCAGCCGCCGATCAGCCCGAGATCGTGACGCTGCTGTTCAAGTTCGTGCGCGATCGCCTGGTCAACCGAGTCACCCACACCAGCGAGCTGTTCAAGCCGTTCACCGAAGAAGAGCGAGAGGCACTGTCGGCGAAGTTCGAGCTCGTCGAGGTCGTGGCGGGCGCGACGCTGATCGTTGAGCAGCAACGCGCCGACGGCCTGTACGTCGTGGTGGCGGGCAAGGCCGAGGTCTGGCGCAACGGCGACAACGCGCCGATCGCATCGCTGAGCAACGGCGACGTGTTCGGCGAACAGTCGCTGATGTCCGGCCGCGGCTCGACCGCGAGCGTCCGCGCCGCAACCCAGTTGCTCGCGCTGCGCATGCCGGCGCACACGTTTCACGAGTCGATCATGACGCACCCGCAGATGCTCGCGTACCTCGGCGAGCTCGCCGCTCGGCGCTCGCCGCGCCCGCGGGCGATCGAGGAGTTCGTCGACTTTCACGTCGACACGCTCTGACCCGCGGCTCGTTCGGCTTCGCCGTTCGACTCGCGCGAGCAGATCGCAATCAGGCGGAACCGAGACGAGAATCCGTCGGCGTAGGTGCGCTTGTTAGTTCGGCATCTCCAGCACCACCACGTAGTCGTTCATCGGCTTCGCCAGGACCTCGGCGACGCTGCCTTCGCCGTCGTCGATCACCGGTCGCACCGAGACCACGTCGGCCAGGCCGCGCCGCTTGATCCGGTTGACGATCGCAGAGTCGTGACAGTGACCGTTGCCGGCCAAGATCACCATGCGTCCGGTGGGATTGGCGCGCAGCCACTTCGCGGCGGTGTCCGCCATCGTTTCGTCCCACATCACCTGGACGGTGTAGACCTGCTCCGCCGACGGCATCGCGGGCGCGGTGTCGCCGGTCGGCTTGTCGCCGGTCGGCTTGTCGCCGGTCGGCTTGTCGCCGGTCGGCTTGTCGCCGGTCGGCTTGTCTGCGGCCTCCTCCGGCTTGCTGCCATGACCGTGCGCTCCGCCCATTCGCTCCATCAGCGCGTCAAACCACGCGCGATGCGTGGCATCGTCGAGCTTGAGCTCGGGAACCTGCGCCTTCTCATCGGGCGTCAGCGAGCTGAGCCCCTTGCGAACGACCTTCTTGGTCAGCTCCTTGGGAGCGTTGAGCGCGATCAGGCGCCCTCCCACCGCGACCGCCGCATCGATGATCGGTCCATAGAATGCGTAATCGTAGCCCCAGCGATCCTCCCAGCCCGTTCGCGATCGCAGCGCAGCAGCGTCGATCCGCTTTGCCTGATAGTCATCGAGTACGCCCTGGAACGGCCGCTGAAACATCTCCATGCCCAGGCCGAGCATGCTGCCCGATGCCGCCCGCTGGCCGAGCTGCTTGACCACCTCGAGCTGCCACCAGTGATGATGCGGATTGGGGTGATCCTCGCCGACGCACACCGCCCGCGCCTTGGCGAGCGCCGGCCAGAACGCCGCTTCGTCGAGCTGGCGCCCCGTCCGCCCGTCGAGGATCCGGTACGGCAGCGCCGCCGCGGTGATCCCGCGGTTCGGCGCGCGTGGCGAGCTAGACCCCCGCGCATAGCGCCCACCGCAACCCGTGAGCCCACCGATCACCGCGACCGCGAGCAGGGCGAGCCGCGCGATCTGCGCCGTGCGCGCAACCTGAGCCATGCGCCGATGTTACACCCCGGACATGCCGTCGTCGCCGACCGAGCTACTGCCATACCTGACCCGTGAGCTGCCAGGCATCGGTGGTGTGCTGCGTAGCACCGACGACGATTTCGTGGTTGACGAGGTCCCGATGTATGCACCGTCGGGGACCGGCGACCACGTGTTCGTGCGGATCGAAAAGCGCGGCATGAACACGATCGCGGCAGTCGGCGCGCTCGCGCGTGCGCTCGGTGTCGCAGAGCGCGACGTCGGGGTCGCGGGCATGAAGGATCGCCACGCGGTCACTCGGCAATGGTTGAGCCTGCCCCCGCCGATCCACCCCGAACAGCTGCAGGCGCTCTCGCTCGACGGCATCACGGTGCTCGAAACCGCGCGCCACGGCCACAAGCTGCGGACGGGTCATGTCCGCGCGAATCGGTTCGTGCTTCGGGTCCGCGGCGTCGCTCCAGATGCGGCCGAGCGCGCTCGCGCGATCCTCGCCCGGCTTGCATCACCTCCCGGCGCGCTGAACTGGTACGGCGAGCAGCGGTTTGGCCGCGACGGCGACAACGCCGCGCGAGGCCTGGAGCTCGTGCGCGGCGCTGCACGCGGCCGCGATCGCCGCCGGGACCGCCTGATGGTCTCCGCGCTGCAGTCACAGCTGTTCAACGATTGGCTACGCGCGCGGCTCGCCGACGGGCTCTACGATCGCGTGCTGGCGGGCGACATCCTGCACAAGATCGGCGGTGGCATGTTCGAGTGCGAGGATCCTGCGACCGACGAGGCGCGGCTGCGCGCGGGCGAGCTGGTGGTGACCGGCCCGATGTTCGGCGAGCGGATGCGACGGCCGAGCGCAGGGACTCCCGCCGCCGAGCGCGAGCTCGCGATCCTCAAGGCCGCGGGGATCGAACCTGGCGCGTTCGCGACGGTTCGCGCGATCGCCGAAGGTACCCGGCGAGACGCGACGATCGCGGTGACCGAGGTTACGGTCGCTGCCGCGGATGTTGAGACTCTCGAGGTCGGGTTCACGTTGCCTGGCGGCGCGTACGCCACGTCGGTGATGCGCGAAGTGACCAAGACCCTGCCCAACCGTGTCGACGACACCCCCCAAGCCGCGTAATGCTTCGCGGCGATGGATCTGACCAGCGCGTTCGTCGATTTCGCCCAGCTCGGTGCGAACTGGGTGCTGTGGCTGCTTCTGCTGATGTCCCTGGTCTCGGTCGGCATCATGATCGACCGCGGCATGTGGTTCGCGGGGCGCGATACCAACACCGAGGCGTTCACGCGCGAGCTACGCAGCGCGTACAAGAACAACGAGCTCGATCGGCTGCAGTCCCGGCACAAGGACAACAAGTCGATCGCGGTCCAGGTCGCGCTGCGTGGCCTGGCCGAGAAGGACCACGGGGCCGACGCGGTCGCGGAAGCGATGCACGGCGAGCGCGCGCGCTGGCGGCGAGCGGCCGATCGCCACCTGATGATCCTCGGCACCCTCGGAAACAACGTGCCGTTTGTCGGCCTGTTCGGCACGGTGCTCGGCGTGATCGACGCGTTCAAGCACCTCTCGCTGAAGACCGCAACATCGGAACAACAGACGCTGAGCGCGATCGCGGAGGCCCTGACCGCCACCGCGTTCGGCTTGCTCGTCGCGATCCCCGCGGTCATCGCGTTCAATCACTTCTCGAAGAAGCTCAAGCTGGTGATGACCGGCGCCGATGAGTGCGCCCACACGGTGCTGTCGCTGGTCTACGGCGAAGGGCCGCGCGCTGCGGCCGCCGCGGGTGGACACTAGCGATGGCGGGTAGCAACCTCTACCAGGACGACGACAACCAGGGCATCACCGACATCAACGTGACGCCGTTCGTCGACGTGGTGCTGGTGCTGCTGGTCGTGTTCATCGTGACGGCGAAGCTGATCGTCGCTCGCGGCGTCGAGATCGACAAGCCAAAGGCGTCGACCGGGGGCGAGGTGCAGAGCACGCTCCGCGTCTCGGTGACCGCCGAAGGTCAGCTGTTCGTCAACGGCGAAAAGTTCGGGAGTGACGAGGCAGCCGTGGCGCGGATCAAGGAGATCGCGGCGACCGCTCCAGTCAAGGCGAAGGCCGTGATCGCGGGTGCGCGGCTCGGTCCGTATCAAAACGTGATGCGCGCGATCGATGTCGTACAGCAGGCCGGCATCACCGCCATCGCGCTCGAGAACGAACGCCCGTAAACCCCTGTTGCGACGCGGAGGGATCGGGCTACGCTCGACCGGGTGAGCAGTGGACTGCCGATCGGACGCTCGTCGATCGCGCTGTCCGTCGCCGGCACGATCGCGATTCACATCGGCGTGTTCGTATCGCTGTACGTCGCGACCGATGGCTACGTGCCGCCGCCGCCGGCCACGCCGCGCGTCGAGCTCGTCGAGATCGAGGTGCCCAAGGTCGTGCCACCACCTCCGCCACCCCCGATGGCACGTGCGGCGCCGATTCCCAACGAGCCCGAGACGCCGCGACCACGGCCTGTCGCGAAGCCGCAGGTTCGCGCCACGCCAGCACCGCAACCACCCGCGCCCGAACCCCCGCCACCATCGGCACCGCCCGATCCGAACGCGGGCGGCGGGCCTGTCTACAAGGTCGATAGCCTCGCAGGTACCACCTCCTACGGCGCTCCCACCGGCAGCAAGACCGGCACCGGCACCGGCGGTACCGGCGGCGGAACCGGGAGCGGGACCGGAACCGGCTCGGGCAGCGGCGCCGTCGTCCCGGTCTCGGTCGCTTCGATCAAGACGCGCGCGATGCCCAAGGCCGGCCAGGATTACCTGAAGGACTACCCGGCCGAAGCCAAGCAGCTGGGGATCGAAGGGGCGATCCGGGTGCGGCTCGTGGTCAGCGCCGAGGGCAAGGTGGTCGCAAAGAAGCTGCTCAATCAGCTCGGGCACGGCCTCGACGAGCTCGCGCTCACGGCGTCGGACAAGCTCGAGTTCACGCCCGCCCTCGACACCAACGACAAGCCGGTGAGCTCCGTCGTGATCTGGACCTTCACGATGACCTTACCTAAGTAGTCCGTCGGGCCACTGAACAGACGCAGCTGAAGCCACATGTAGGTGTCGGCTGGTGCTCACGCGATCACCGTCGGCAAGCTGCCTCGCGCACTTCCGGTCGAGAATCTGACCGGCGTAGAATGTCGCTAATGCGCACTCTCCGCTGGTGGATGGGAGCTGCGGCAGCCTTGCTTTCGCTGCCGAGCTCCACGTTGGCCGATCCGCCGTTCGACCCCGCGATCGATGTCCAGACCTTCGAGTACGCCGTCGGACCCAAGACGTTCTTCACGGTCAGCGACGCCGATGTCGCGTCCAAGAAGCAACTCGCGCTCGACGTGCTGGTCACGTATCTGACCAAGCCGTTCACCGTCTACAACTACGATCCGTCGATGCCCGACGACGTGGGCAGCGAGCGCTCGAAGGTTGTCGAACGGTTGACCGCCGCGCAGATCACCGGCGCGTACGGCGTGAGCGAGAAGTTCCAGCTCGGCGTGAACCTGCCGATCATCTTCTCGCTCAACGGCCAAGGCCTGGACGCGCAGACCGGGCGACCGTTCATGGACGGGCTCAATGTCACCGGCATCGGTGATCTGCTCGTCGAAGGCAAGTACAGCCTCTATCGCAACGGACCGACGAAGCTCGCCGGCATCGTCGGCGTCACGCTGCCGAGCTCGTTCGGCAGCGATGACTCACAGTTCATCGGTGACGACCTCCCGGCGTTGCGGGTCCGCCTCGCCGGTCAGTACCAGGCCGGCCGGCTGTCGCTCGGCGCCAACGGTGGTGCACTCGTCCGCAAACCGCGGACGATCTACGACAGCACGATCGGTCCTCAGCTGCTTTGGGGGGTCGCCGCCGCGGTGAACATCACCTCGCGCGTGTCGGTGATCGGCGAGAGCTATGGCAGGACCGGGATCCCCGACTTCAGCCTCGACGCCAGCCCGCTCGAGGTCGAAGGCGGCTTGCGAGTCTATGCGACCAGCTCGGTCGCCGTCGTGCTCGGCGGTGGCGCGGGGCTGATCAAAGGAATCGGTTCGCCGACCTCGCGGTTCTTCCTCGCGGTGGGCTACGCACCCGACGTTCGCGATAGCGATGGCGACGGCATCACCAACGCGCGCGACAACTGCCCGCTGATCGCCGAGGACCGCGATGGACACGGCGACGAAGACGGTTGTCCCGACGACGACGACGATGGTGATCGCCGCGCCGACGACGTGGACAAGTGCCCGGCCGAAGCCGAGGACATCGACGGCTTCGACGATGATGACGGCTGTCCCGAATACGACAATGACAAGGACGGCCTGCCCGACCTCGAGGACAAGTGCCCGATGTTCGCCGAGGACGGCAAGCCGCCGGCACCCAAGGATGGCTGCCCTGCCGACAAGCGCGACTCGGACGGTGATGGGGTGTCCGACGCTGCCGACGCGTGCCCGCTCGAAGAAGAAGACCTCGACTCGTTCGAGGACGGCGATGGCTGCCCGGAGGCTGACAACGATCAGGATGGCGTCCCCGACGCGGCCGACAAGTGCCCGCTGTGCGCCGAGGACAAGGACGGCTTCGAGGACGACGACGGCTGCCCCGACATCGACAACGATCACGACGGCGTGATCGATGCCAAGGACGCCTGCCCCGCCCAGCCGGAGACGGTCAACGGCGTGAAGGACACCGATGGGTGCCCCGACACCGGCGGCGCAGCGCTGGTCCGCCTCGATGGCGATCGGCTGGTCGTGGACAAGGCCCCGACGCTCGAGAAGCGCGGCCTCTCTCGTGCTGGCCAGATCGTGGTCGATCAGATGTCGATCGTGATGATCGCCCACCCGGAGGTCACCAAGTGGCTGATCGCGGTCGCCGATCCGAAGTCGGCCCAGAAGCTCGGTGACGCGATCAAGGCCTGGCTGGTGGCCAAGGGCATCCCCGCCGAACGCATCGAGATCCTCGCGGCCGCGGGTCCGACCAAGGTCGGCGCCGTGGTGCAGGAGCGAGCCGGCGACGATGCCAAGCCGATGTGTCCCGCGGGCGAGGTCCAGCCTCGAGCCGCCGCGGAGAAGCCCGGTACCGACGCTGGTGCCGCACCGCCCAGCGACGACAAGGCGGCGACCGAGCCCAAGAAGGCGGAGCCCAAGAAGGCGGAGCCCAAGAAGGCGGAGCCCAAGAAGGCGGCGCCGAACAAGCCCGCAAAAGAGCCCGAGATCGAGATCGACTAGCGAGCTAACGCGTTCCGCGAATGACCTTGGGCGTGCTGCCCGGCGTCAGCTCCAGCACCTCGATCGGGCCGCCATACGCCTTGCCGAGCCCCACGTCGATCCGCCACAGCGCACCCTGGCAGGCGGAGGTGATGCCGGTCTCCTGCACGGTGTGACCGACCACCATGCGAGTCACGCCGAGCGCGCGCAACGTGCCGGAGAGCGCATCGCAGTCGACCGAGTCCCCACCGTACGCGCGCGTCCAGACCGGACTGTCCTGCGATGTCATCGCGATCGGCGGCGCATCGAAGCCACCGGCCTGCCCGTCGAGCCAGCATCGCGCGCTGTGATTCACGGCGTCGACCTGGGTCGCCCAGTCGGGGACGACGCCGGCGTGCGAGAACACCGTATCACCCACGATCGCCACCACGTTGTGCGCGGCGAGCCGCTTGGCATAGCTGCCCCCTGGCCCCAGCGCCGCCATTCGCCCGCGCGCTCGCTCGGGGATCTTGGTCCACCGCGCGAGATCTAACCTGGGCGTGTCATCAAAGTCGTTCAGCCCGCCGCGCGTGACGTAGCGGAGGTCACCGGCCGCGTTCATCAGCTCGTGGTTGCCGAGCAGCATCACCACCGCCCCACCCGCGGCGGCAGCCTCGGTCTCCAGCTCGAACAGCAGATCGAAGATCGCCTGCTCGTCTTCGCCGCGATCGAGCACATCGCCGGTCTGAACGACGACGAGATCGCCGCCGGTCCAGCGATCATGCTCGTCGATCGCACCGGCGGCGCGCAGCGCGGATCGGGCCCCGGCCAGATCGCCGTGAAGGTCGCCGATCGCGACCAGGCGTCTGGGTGCGGCCCGGCGCAATGCGATCGGCGGCAGCTTGCATCCCACTACCTGCGCTGTCCTGGGGCTATCCGCTGGACTGGTGGGGCTGATGACCTGTGCCGGCGATGCCTGATCGACGGGTTTGCTGCGATCACATGCGATCAGGCTCACGATCATCCACGCCGCGGTTCTCATCGGGGCAAGCCTACCTGTAAGCCGCGCCGCTGGCTCCCGTTTGATCGGGCATGACACGCCTCGTCCTGCTGGTGGGCGAGGTACTCGCGCTCGAGCATGGCGTGCTGATCGGCAAGGCGCCGGGACCACCACGGTGGGTGTCCGCAGTCGCCGCGGTGGACGCGCCATCGTGGTCACGGTCATCGCATCACCGCAGGTGACGCAGGCCGCGCGATGAGCCAGTCTTACCGGCGCGTGATCGTGACCTTCAGATGATCGGCCGACGCCGGCTGATAGCGAGCAGGAATCACCTCGCGAACGATTCTCAGTGAGTCGTTCGGTCCGATGTCCTCGCCGGTTTGTTGTGGCCCGGTATCGGGACCGACCGCGAGCTCCTGATCGAGCTCGGTGCCGGCATCGTACAGCGCGATGTGATCGGTCAGATCGCCCTCGCGGAGCTGATCGGCACGATCGAACAAGGTGATCCCCTCGGGGGGCGTCGCGAAGAACCAGTCGTTCGACATCACGAACATCGTCGCGAACGAGAGTGAATCGCCGGGGCGGGCCGCGAGATTGATCTCGTAGGTCTGCCCTGGCATCGCAAGCTGCGGCTGCGGGGCGTCGATGGGCATGTCGAACACCCCGACCGGCGTCAGCCGGCCGCCCGGATCGTGGGCGAGTAGATGATAGAGCGATGATGGATCGCCATCCTCCGCGACGCGCTCGAGTCCGTGGCCGAGCTCGCGAAACCCCGGGATGAATAGCGGCCGCCCTGCTTGATGCAGTAACCAGATGCCCGGCGAGATCGGCGTTGCAGTCCCGGTGAGCGCCTGCATGGTCTCGGCGAGTCGATCGACCACCCCGTCCTCGGCGAGTTGTTCGAGGCCGTCGCGGCGATCGCGCACCGCGCGGGAGAACAGCGGCGCGGGCGCGGTGTGCAACGACCACGCGACGGCCGACAGATGGATCGGTTTCGGGCCCTGCGACGTGACCAGCGTCGTCGCGGCGGAGCGATTCGTGATCGTCAGCGTGACCGCGCGATCGGCGCCCGGCGTCAGGGTCACACCGATCATCTCGGCGATCGGCGGTCGCACGAAGGTGGTGCCATCGCCAAGCCGGATCGTGGTGTCGAGCAGCCTCGCGCGGGGCACCGGGTCGTTCGCGCCGATGTTGGCAGCGGATTGCCGCAGGCCGGTCGCGTCCCCGACCCCCGGCTCTTGATCGATCTCGGTACCGATATCCCACAGGCCGACGTACGAGGTGACATCCCCTGAAATCGCTGCGCCGCGCTCGTCATACAGCGGAATCCCTTCGGGCCCGGGCGAGAACACCCAGTCGTTCGACTCGCCAAGCTTGGTCACGAAGTTGATCGCCTGACCCACGCCTGCGGTCAGCGTCACGCGGTAGCTCTCGCCGGAGGCGAGCGCGCCTTCGGTGCCATCGAGCTTGGTCTGTTGCACACCTGATTTCAACATCGTCCATGGCGCGCGGTTCTCGATTCGCACCGTCAACGACACCATGTCGTCCGGCAGCCCACCGACCGTGTCGTCATCGCCCTGGACGCAGCCAATCAACGTGACCGAGCTCAGAGCGAGCGCGAGTACATCGCCGCGCGCGGTTCGCATGGCGCAGCAGTAGTGCAGACCGCGCGCCACTCACCAACCCGGTGCATCACGCAGTTGCAGCCGCACGCACGCCAGCTTGCGTGCGGCCCGACCGCTCGGCGCGACCAGGGTGTGCGCTGGTGCGCGGCGTGACGCGGCGAATCGCCGCCGCACGCTGACGTTGCGCCGATCGCGACATCACTCGTGAGGTCATCGGATTGCATCGTCTGGGCACGATGTTGATGAGCCTCGATCGCGCAACCGCGCTGCCACAGCCGCCCGTGAGGCCACCGGGAAAGGATCCATCCCCGGATCCTCCGCCGCACGGGGACCCACCTCCCTCCGAGCCACCGCACCAGGATCCACCGGTCGTGCCGCCCGTACCCGATGAACCGCCGCCGAAGATCGAGGATCCGCCGGCGCCACAGCAGCCACCCGAGATCGACGATCCGCACACGCCGAAGCACGAGCCGCCGAACATCCGCACGATACGACCATCCGTGCACGAGCACGAGCCGAACATCGACGATCCGCGGGCGCCGGAGCAGCCGCCGAACATCCGCACGATGCGACCATCCGTGCACTAGCACGAGCCGAACATCGACGATCCGCGGGCGCCGGAGCAGCCGCCGAACATCCGCACGATACGACCATCCGTGCACGAGCACGAGCCGAACATCAGGCACGACATGACCGTTTGTGCGCTCGGATCGTGCTGGCCAGCTCTGGAGCCAAGCGCTTCCGCCGCACGAACCGGGGTATGGTCGCCCACACCGCTCGCCGCGAAGGCCCGCCGATGCAGCCGATCGTCTCGATCCATCAGCTCACCAAGACGTACGCATCCGGGTTCGAAGCACTCAGATCGATCGATCTGGAGATCCGGCGCGGCGAGATCTTCGCGTTGCTCGGCCCCAATGGCGCCGGCAAGACGACGCTGATCAGCATCATCTGTGGCATCGTCACGCCGAGCGCAGGCACGGTGATCGCCGATGGCCATGACATCGTGCGCGATTATCGCGCCGCGCGCGCCAAGATCGGGCTTGTCCCGCAAGAGCTTTCGACCGACGCGTTCGAGACCGTGTGGGCCACCGTGAAGTTCAGCCGCGGCTTGTTCGGCAAGCGCCCGGACCCGAGCTTTCTCGAGAAGGTGCTGCGCGATCTGTCGCTGTGGGACAAGAAGGACAGCAAGATCATGACGCTGTCGGGCGGAATGAAGCGGCGCGTGCTGATCGCCAAGGCGCTGTCGCACGAGCCTCAGATCCTGTTTCTCGACGAACCCACCGCCGGCGTCGACGTCGAGCTACGACGAGACATGTGGCAGATGGTCCGCGGCCTCCGCGATCGCGGCGTGACGATCATCTTGACCACCCACTACATCGAAGAGGCCGAACAGATGGCGGATCGCATCGGCGTGATCAACAAGGGGGCGCTGGTCGTGGTGGAAGACAAGGCGGTGCTGATGCGCAAGCTGGGGAAGAAGCAGCTATCCGTGACGCTACAGGCCACTCTGCCGCGGATCCCCGAGGCGCTCGCGGACCTGCCGCTCGAGCTCACCCATGGCGGGAACACGCTGGTGTACACGTTCGATTCGCAGACCGAGGAGACCGGGATCGCAGGGTTGCTGCGCCGGCTCGGCGAGCTCGGGATCGAGCTCAAGGACCTGCACTCGAGCGAGAGCTCGCTCGAGGACATCTTCGTCAGCCTGGTCCAGGAGCCGGCGTGAACACCCCCGCGATCCGCGCGATCTATCGGTTCGAAATGGCGCGGACGTTTCGAACCGTCACGCAGAGCATTGCGTCGCCCGTGTTGTCCACGTCGCTGTATTTCGTCGTGTTCGGATCCGCGATCGGCGGGCGCGTCGGAACCATCGACCACGTCAGCTACGGCGCGTTCATCATCCCCGGGCTGATCATGATGTCGCTGCTCAACGAGAGCGTCTCGAACGCGTCGTTCGGGATCTACATGCCGAAGTGGTCGGGCACGATCTTCGAGCTGTTATCGGCGCCGGTCTCGTTCATCGAGGTGCTACTCGGCTACGTCGGGGCCGCCGCGACCAAGTCCGTGATGCTCGGGACGCTGATCCTGATCACGGCGCGGGTGTTCGTGCCGTACGAGATCGCGCATCCGGGCTGGATGGTCTGCTTGCTGGTGCTGACCGCGATCACGTTCAGCTTGCTCGGTTTCATCATCGGGCTGTGGGCCGATGACTTTCAGAAGCTCCAGGTCATCCCGCTGATGATCCTCACGCCACTGACGTTTTTGGGTGGCGCGTTCTACTCGATCAGCATGCTGCCGCCGGTGTGGCAGAAGGTGACGCTGTTCAATCCAGTGATGTACTTGATCTCCGCGTTTCGCTGGAGCTTCTATGGCATCGCCGACGTGGATGTTGCGATCAGCGTGGGGGCGATCATCGGGTTCCTCGCGGTGTGTCTGTTCGCCGTGTGGTGGATCTTTCGCACCGGCTGGAAGCTCAAGTCGTGAGCATCTGTCCGCATCGTCCAAGCACCTCGCTTTCTCACGGACGAGGATTGCCTGGTCGCACTCAGGATCCGTTCCTGGGTCGCTGGAACGGATCCTGAAATTCAGGTCTCGGTTCCGGTTCTTCGGTTCCCGATGCTCCGGCGCCCGGGATCCGCTCAGCGAACGGTGAGTACTGAACCGAGAACCGGGAAGCAGAACGGCACGTTGCGATTTCCAAGGATCGGTCCTCAGTCCACGCGTGCGTTCGAGACCAGGCCCACCACGACGGTGATGTTGTCGTCGCCGCCGCGGCTGTTGGCGAGCTCGATCAGGGTCGCAGGCAGCTTGCGGTACCAGGTCATCGCCATGATCCGCTCGAGCTCACCGTGCTCGATGTAGTTCGACATCCCGTCCGAGCACAGCAGAAAGCAATCCCCGGCGGACACCGGCACGGTCTTGATGTCTGCCGCGATGTCGCGCTCGAATCCGATCGACTTGGTGATGACGTGTCGAAACTTGCTCGACCTCGCCTCGCTCTCGCTGATCGCACCGGACCGGATCTGGTCTGCGATCCACGAATGATCGTCGGTGATCTGGCGCAGCTGGCCGTCGCGGAACATGTAGCAACGCGAGTCGCCGGCATGGACCACGTGGGCGCGGCCGGCATGCACCAGCAGCGCGGTGAGCGTGGTGCCCATCCCGCGGAGCTCGGGCTTGAGCAGCGCTGCTTCATAGATCGCGGAGCTCGCCCGCCGCACCACGCCGCGCATCAGCTCGAGCACCGGCGATGTCGCAACCGTTCCGATCGGCAGCGTGGGTCCGGTAGCGCTCACCGGCTCGTGCATGGTGACCGCGGCACTGGACAACGACGGCGCCGATGATGATGGCCCGAGCTGCGCAGGAATGTTCGGCTCGGTGACCCGCTGGCTCAGGCCGAGCTGTTCGATCAGCGCCTTCTCGAAGTTGCCGCCGGCGTCCGCAAGCTCCTTGCCGAGGAACTCGACCGCCATCCGGCTCGCCGTGGCGCCGCCCTGATGACCGCCCATCCCATCGGCCACGGCGATCACTCCGGTCTCGGGATCGACGAGATAGCTGTCCTCGTTGCGCTCGCGCTTACGCCCCGGGTCGCTCTGCCCCCATGCCCATAGCCTCATGCGAATCGCCCCTACTGATATTCCGCGCTTCGCTCGCTGAGGTTCCCATCCTCGCATCGAAGCAACTTGCCCTTGCCTTCGACCTTGGTGAGCAGGCTCACGGGCCGGGTCCACAGCCGGCTCACGTTGCGCAGCGTATCTCGCGCCTGTGCGCCATCGAGGTCGGTGCCCTCGTGGACGTGGCGGAGCAGCAGCTCGCTCTTGTTCTCGAAGTTGCCGTCGTCGACGACGATCACCGGCTGGCCGCGATTGGTCAGCATCCGCAGCAGCTGATCCTTCACCTTCTTGAACTCGCGGCTCATGATCTCCCAGTTGCCACTGCGCTCGGAGAATCCGAACGAATAGAACTTCTGCTCGATGCAGAACTCGAGCGTGAAGAACTCGTCGATGAACGTGATGTCGTTGTAGAGCTTGCGGACCTCGAAGATCCGGCTGCGCCCGAGGCCGGTGCGCCGATCCCAGTTCCGCTTCTGCTCCATCGAGTCGCACTCGTCCCATTCCTTGCCGAACTGGCCCTTGTTCCAGCGCTCCTCGACGTTGCGAAGCAGCTCGACGCCCAGCTTGTACGGATTGAGCCGGCCCGGCGACGTCGCCATCACGCCCGAGTTCGCGTCCGCATAGTCGACGACCTCGGCGGCCGTGAGCGTCTTCTCCGTCAGGATGCGCGAGTGCCAGTACGAGGCCCATCCTTCATTGAGTATCTTCGTCATCGCCTGCGGCGCGAAGTAGTACGCCTCGTCGCGGACGATCTCGAGCACGTCGCGCTGCCAGTGATCGAGCGGTGCGTGCTCGATCAGAAACGCGAGTACGTCGCGCTGCGGATGCTCGGGGAACTTCCGCTTCTGCTTCTTGGCCTCGTCCGCTTTCTTCTTCTTCTGCTTCTCCAGGTACTCGGGCGGATTGATGAAGGAATCCATGTAGCCCTTGGCGCGGAGCCGGCCGACCCGCCCCGATTCCTCATCCTCGAGCTCGTCGGGCAGCGCGGCCTTGGGCTTGGGATTGCGCGCGATGTACGCGGACATCGGATCGATCAGGTTCTCGATCGACAGGCAGGTGTCGATGAAATCCTCGACCACCTCCTGACCGTGGCGCGCCATATGGCGGCGAACACGCGCGGCGTGGTTCGCCATCCCGTCGATCATCTTGCGGTTGGTCTTCGAGAAGAAGTAGTTGTTCTTGAAGAAGTCGACGTGGGCACACACGTGCGCCATCACGATCTTCTGATCGACCAGCGAATTTCCCTCGAGCAGGTACGCGTACGCCGGATTGGTGTTGATCACCATCTCGTAGATCTTCGACAGGCCCCACTCGTAGCTCTTCGAGAGCTGCTCGTAGTCCATGCCGAACCGCCAGTGCGGATAGCGCGTCGGGAAGCCGCCGTACGCGGCGACCTCGTTCATCGTCTTGTAGTCGAGGACCTCGTAGAGGATCGGAAAGAAGTCGAGGCCGTACCTCCTGGCGTGGCCCTCGACCTCTTCTTGCATGTCTCGCAGGTACGCAGGGAATCGCTTGATCGCGGTCATCGGCCCTTCCCGAGGAACTCCTTGATCGAGTCCATGATCGCGTCCTTGCCCTTGATCTCCGACGTGACAACGCGCTCGTCCTCGTCAAAGTGCTCCGTGAGATCCTTGATGAACTGCCCGGAGCCGTAGGGCGACTCGACCTGGCCGTACGCGAACAGATTGACGTACGGCAGCACATCCTTCTTGAGCAGCTCGACGCACGTGTGGGTGTCGTCGACCGACCAGTTATCGCCGTCGGAGAAGTGGAACGGATAGATGTTCCACAGATCCGATGGGTACTCCTCGGCGATCATCTTCGCGCACAGCTTGTACGCGCTCGAGATCATGGTGCCACCCGACTCGCGGGTCCGGAAGAAGGTATCGTGGTCGACCTCCTTGGCCATCGCGTCGTGGATGATGTAGCGGCTGGTGATGCCGTGGTACTGGGACTTGAGCCAGGTATCGATCCAGAAGCTCTCGATCCGGACGATCTCCTTCTGCTCGTCACCCATCGAGCCCGACACGTCCATCATGTAGATGATGACTGCGTTGGACTGCGGCAGCGGCTCGGACCGCCACGACCGATAGCGCTTGTCGTCGCGGATCGGGACGATCACCGGATTCTTCGGATCGTACGTCCCCATCGCGATCTGCCGCCGCATCGCCTGACGATAGGTCCGACGGAAATGTCGCAGTGACTCGGGGCCGGTGGTGCGAATCCCCGAGTACTTGTCCTTCCACGCGACGATCTTCTCGGTGCCCTTGGGCTGGATCCGCGGCAGCTCGAGCTCTTCGCCCATGATCTCGGCGAGCTCTTGGAGTGAGATCTCGACATCGAGCAAGTGATCGCCCGGGCGATCACCTGCCTGTCCCGCTCCCGGCTTCTCCTCGCCGTCCTGCCCGAGCGAGTCACCGACGTCACCATCGCCCTGCCCGACCCCGCCCTGCTGCTTATCGCCGTGCTTGAAGTGCGGGATGTCGACGCTGGGCAGCGGAATCGCCACCGTGTCCTTCCCCTTCTTCGCGATCATCTCGCCCTGCGAGATGTACTTCCTCAGATTTTGCTTGATCTTGCCGCGGATGATCTGACGAAACCGCCCGTGATCGAGATCGATCTTCTGGCTCATCGCGGCCTCCCCTCAGAACGCCACATCTGAGACCTCGCCATGTTCGTTGATAAAGCACAGGCGGCCGCCGCGACGCTTGGTGCGCTGCACCATCTCGAGCAGCCCGAGCGCGCGCGATAGCACCCCGGTAGCGTCCTCGGTCTCGAGCTCGACGCACAGCCGGGCCAATAGCTCAGCCAGCGTGTGGTTGAGCTCCACGGTCACAGGACCGACGCCGCGTGGATCCATTACGACTTCACGTCTCCACGCGCAAAGATCGACGCGACGAAGTTCAGCACGTCGGTGGCCGAGACCTCGTCGTAGCCGAAGTTCTTGATCAGCCGCTGCTTGACCACGTCGATCTTGGCCTGGGTATCGCGGTCGACCACGTTGGACACCAGCGACGTCAGCTTGATCGAGTCCTTCTGATCCTCGAACAGCTTGGCCTCGAGCGCCTTGTGCAGCCGCTCGTTGGTCTTGTAGTCGAACTGGCGGCCCTCGATCGCGAGCGCACCGATGTAGTTCATGATCTCGCGGCGGAAGTCGTCCTTGCGGCTCTCGGGAATGTCGATCTTCTCCTCGATCGACCGCATCAGCCGCTCATCCGGCTCCTCGTCCTGACCGGTGTACGGGTTCTTGACCTTCTCCTTCTGGGTGTACGCCTTGATGTTGTCGATGTAGTTGGCGCACAGCTTCGAGATCATGTCCTCGTCGGCGCTGATCGCGCGCTGGACCTCGTTCTTCACGATGTCCTCGTACTCCTGCTTCACCACCGAGAGCATCTCGCCGTAGCGCTTGCGCTGCTCCTCGGACGAGATCAGCGAGTGATGCTTGAGCCCGCTCTCGAGCTCGTTGAGCACCATGAACGGGTTGATCGCGCCTTCGGCCTTGTCGCTGACCAGCGCGTTGGCGATCTTGTCCTGGATGTATCGCGGCGAGATGCCGTCAAGTCCCTCGCGCTGGGCTTCCTTGCGCAGCTCCTTGATGTTGTCCTGGGTGAACCCGGGCAACGTCTTGCCGTCGTACAGCTTCGCCTTCTGGATCAGCGACAGGCTGTGCTTCTTGGGATCCTCGAGCCGCGTGAGCACCGCCCACAGCGCGGCGACGTACAGCGTGTGCGGCGCGACGTGCTTGCCGACGCGCTCGCTGGTGAAGTCCTTCTTGTAGATCTTCACCTCCTCGCTGACCTTGGTGATGTACGGGATGTCGACCTTGATCGTCCGGTCGCGGAGCGCCTCCATGAACTCGTTGTTGAGGAGCTTCTTGTATTCGGCCTCGTTGGTGTGGCCGATGATCACCTCGTCGATATCGGTCTGCGCGAACTTCTTGGGCTTGATCTTGCGCTCCTGCGTCGCACCGAGCAGGTCGTAGAGGAACGCGACATCGAGCTTCAAGATCTCGACGAACTCGAGGATGCCGCGGTTCGCGATGTTGAACTCGCCGTCGAAGTTGAACGCGCGCGGATCCGAATCCGATCCGAACGTGGCGATCTTGCGGTAGTTGATGTCGCCGGTGAGCTCGGTCGAATCCTGGTTCTTCTCGTCCTTGGGCTGGAACGTACCGATGCCGATCCGGTCCTGCTCGGACAGCACGAGCCGGCGGACCCGGACGTGCCCCATGACCTTCTCGAAGTTGCCGCTGTAGTGGCGCATCAGCTCCTTGAAGATCAGCCGGCACGCCGGATTGACGTCGCCCTCGATCTTCACGCGGTAATCGTCGTTGCCGAGCTTGAGCCGATTGATCGTCTGCTCGCGCCAGTCGCGCGGGATCAACCGCAGCGGCTCGTCGTGCATCGGCGAGTGGAAGATCTCCGCTCCGCCGGCGTGCTCGGCGAGCTGGCCTGGCAGTGTCCAGTAATACGTGTACAGCCCGCCGTCGCTGGTCCGCGAATACTCCTCGAGGCCCTTCTTGAGCTGGCGCGCGATCGTCGATTTCGCGGAGCCGACGGGTCCGTGCAACAGGATGATGCGGCGCTCGGTACCGTAGCCTTGCGCGGCGCTCTTGAGCACGTTCATCAGCCGCATCAGCGCGACATCGAGGCCGAACACGGCATCGCGTCCGCCATGCGGCTCGTCGCGGAAGAACTTGTAACGAACGAGCTTCTTCTTGTTGTCGATGTACTCCTCGACGCCGTGCGACAGCACCATGTCATACAGTCGCTGGTACGCATTGCGCGTGACCTGTGGCGTGCGGCGCACCAGCCCGAGGTAGTCCTCGAAGCTGCCCTCCCACGCCAGCTCTTTGTACGTCGTGTAGTTCTGCAGCTCGGCGATCGTTCCCACGAGGCTCATGAGATCGACCGTACCACACGATGCATGGACGCGGCGGCCACCCCCCCGGCTCAGATCGCGGCTACGATTTCATGCAAGTCTTGACGATTCCTCGTCGAGAAATCGGCTACCCGAGCCGCTCCGCGACGAGCTGCGTTACAGCGGGAGGGCGGTGCGTGGTACGCCGCGCCGGTAGCGGATTTCCGACGAGGACCGGGCTTGGCGAGGACACACAGCTGGCGCGGGCGAACACCGGCACATGTAAGCGTGGGTCATCGGGGGATCGCGAGATGGCTTGACCTGGGCGGCGGAGGGCACTATGCCTGCTCGCTGAGACGTGGCGGCTGGTGACGAGACGATGACGGCTTCGGACACTCTGTTCAGTCAGAGGTGCGGCGATCCGCCAGGGTCCGCGCTCGCGATCGCCGGCTTCGGGATCGAGGCGACGCTGCGTCCGCCGGTCGGAATCGCTCAGCTCGCCGACGGCCTGCTCATCCTCGGACCGTTGAACCTCGCCGAGGCGCGCGATCGCGGCTCGAAGAACGCGCTCCTGCAGCCTGGTGTGGCGCCCACGTGCTCGCTCGAGCGACGCGCAACCGCCGAGGGTGGCCTGGTGACGTACTCGAGTGGGCAGCGCGGCACCAGCCAGCTCGTCCTGGGCAACGGGATGCAGACCTACGACGAGCTCCTGCAGCAGTTGCGCGCCGCGGATCACCCCGCTGGCTGGCGGATCGTGGCCGACGATCACGAGATCCGGTGGCCCACGGGATTCACCTTGCGCGTCGATACCCGGCCGATGCAAGGCCGCCGCTACGAGCTCGTGCTCGGGATCTCCGCCGACAAGCGGATGTTCATCGAGGGACCGATCGCGCCGAGCGACGTGCCGCGTCCCGAGCAACTGATGACTGAGGGCCACGAGCTGATCGGCGCCGGCTCGCTATGCGGTGTCATGCAAGCGATTCGCTGGATCGAGCTCGCCGAACGGACGCGGCAGGCGCAATGGGTGCAGCGCTGCTACTACGTGCCGGTCGACGTCAACGCGTGCTACCTGCTTCATGCGCGCGCCCCGATGGACAGCGCGATTCCGATGTTTGCCGCCGCGGATCTGGTGGCGATGTCGTTCCGTCCGCGACTGGCACAAGGCACGATTCCGCCGCCGTTTGCGAGCGGGACGATCAACCGGTAAGTCAAGACGGCTCGTCCGAGTCCATCACGGATAACTGTTCTTCGTGATCGAGCAGCAGCCGGAGCCGACCATCGACCGCGATGATCACATCGTCGGACGACGGAAACCAAAGATCGTCGAACCATGCGACGAACAGGTCGAACCGAAGGCTGATGCCGAACCGATCGCTGGCCCACACGATCGATACGAGCTGGTCGTCGGCAAGGCCCGAGTTGCGCAGCACCGCACGCACGTGGTCTGGATCCAGCTCGTCGAGCGCATAGCATTCGATGCAGCGCCCCCCGCGCACACGTCTGCTGATCGCCGCTACTTCCTCGTCCGACAACTCGGCATATTTCCCGGTCAGCGCCGCGATCGCACACACGCGTTCTCTCAAGTGGCTCACCACAGCCGTTGCTACGCGTTCAACGCTGATACTTATCCACCGCCTTGGAGTGATCGGAGAACGTCTTCGAGAACACGTGGGTCCGGGCATCCTTGGCCACGAAGTACAGATAGTCGCTGCCGTCTGGCGCGAACACCGCCTCCATCGATCGGCGGCCGGGATTCGCGATCGGTCCGGGTGGCAGACCCTCGTGCTGGTACGTGTTGTACGGATTGTCGCGGTCGTCGAGCTGGGCCCGATGGAGCCGATCGCAACCGAGCGGCTTGGGCGGCACCGCCTTCAGACATGGCTCGTGCCACGCCTGGCACGCAGCTGATCGCGGAATCGCCACCATGCAGCCATAGCGAATCGTCGGATCGGTCTCGAGCCGCCTGGACTTGAAGCTCGGAAACGTCAGCCGGTTGATGAACACCTGGGCGATCCGCGGTCGCTCTGCGGGATCGACGGCCTCTTTCTCGACGATCGAAGCCAGCGTCAGGATGTCGCGATCGGTCCAGTCGAGCTTGGCCTTGAGCTTGATCGCCTCCCGCGAGTGCTTCGCCGTGATCTCGTTCCAGACCTTCTGGTGGCGCTCGATCAGGTGCTCGAGCACGTTCGCCGGCTTTTCACCGACCTGGAACTGGTAGGTGTCCGGGAACAAGTAGCCCTCGATGCTGTCGCCGGCGATCGCATGTTTTGCGAGGAAGTCCTTGTCGCGGGCGAGCTTCTCGAGCTCGCTCGCCGAAGCGATGGTCGGGCACGGTGGCTTGAGCCCCTCGGGGCACGCGCCGGCGATCAGCGCGAAGAACTCGAGCATGTTCTTGCCCTCGGGCAGCGTGACCTTGATGGTCACCTCCTTGACGCCCTTGACCAGGGTCGCGAGCACCTCGCTCGGCGTCAGGTTGTCCTTGATGACGTACTTGCCCGACTTCACGCGCTTGGTGTCGCCCTTCATCATCGCGTACAGGCGAAACCACGTGGGCTTGGTGATGATCCCCTTGTCGGCAAGCAACGCCGCGACCTGCGGGAAGTTCATGCCGCTCTTGATCTCGACCGCGATGTCGGCGCCCGTCCCGTCATGCGCCTGATCAGGGTAGGAAAGCGCCCGCGCGACCATCACCGCGATCACGATGCCCACGATCAGCAGCGAGCCGAGTACCACCGCCAGCGCGCCGCGGAACGAACGTTTGGACATCGCGCCCGATTGTTACTTGGTGGCGCGGTTGGCGTCGAGCCAACCTTGGAGGATGAGCACGGCGGCCTGCTGATCGATCACCTCGCGCCGCCGAGCACGAGACAGATCGGCCTCGATCAGCACACGCTCCGCCTGTGCCGTCGTGAACCGTTCGTCTTGCTCGTGAACCGTCGCGCCGCCGATCGCAGCCGACAGCGCATCCGCGAGTAGCTTAACGCGTCTGGCGCGATGGCCAACCCGACCGGACAGCTCGTACGGCATGCCGATCACGATGTCGGTGATGCTGTGCTGCTGAACGAGGTCGGCCACGGCCTTGGTGTCTGTCGCGATACCGCGACGTACGAGCACGGTGAGCGGATGCGCCGCCATTCCGATCTCATCGCTGAGCGCGACTCCGATCGCCTTGCTACCGACATCCAGGCCCAGCGCACGCATCGCTGAGCCTTGCTACGCGAGCCCATCGGTCTTGTCGATGGGTCGATCACTCTCGAGTCGGTTCTCGATTCTCTGTTCTCGGTTCCCGGTTCCCGAATCACTTCAGCAAGTGATCGGACCTCGTCAGCTGCTGCGTCGAGCTCGGCACGAGCGCGAGCCGAAAAAATAAAGGCCCTCCAAGGGGGGGCCAAGGAGGGCCTGGGCGCAGAGGCGCAGAGCTACTTGTTGCCTCAGGTGGTGGGGGAGACCAACGGGATGAGGGGGAGGGAACCGCTGATCATCCACCGAGTCGAAACGTTGGCGCTGCGTCGCGCGTGTGAACCTTCAGTTGTCAGCCGAACCGGGAGATGAAGTGGGATATTCCCCACCGACGCTCTCCGCTGCGTTCGGTTGCAGAATCTATGAGCAGGTTCTGGGCCAGAAACGGCGACACGTCCAGCGGGATCTGACCAACGAGCAAACAAATAGTTAGCCACGAATATTGGTTGGTTCGCTCACCAACCACCGCTCAGCGTGGCCACTGGGCCTGTCACCACGGGTTCTCATGGTGGCCACTCGACTGGCCACTTGAGCATCCTTCGCAGATGACCTCGATTCAATTGAGGAATTTCATGAGCCGTACTCTGGGCAACCGGCAACCGTGGGCGCCAGGTGTCCTCGAACGCGATGCTGTAGGGTGCTCGACATGTCGGAGGACCCAGCACCCAAGCTCCAGGTGCAAATCGATGAGGACATCGCGCAGGGTGTCTACAGCAACCTGGTGCTGCTCAACCACACCGAAAACGAGTTCGTGCTGGATTTTGCGTTCATCCAGCCGAGCAACGGACGCGCAAAGGTTCGCGCCCGCGTGATCTCGTCACCGCGACACACCAAGCGACTGCTTCAAGCACTGCAGAAGAACGTGGAGCGATACGAAGAGCGGTTTGGAACGATCGAGACCGGTACGGACGACGAGCCGGTGTTTCATTAGTGCGCAGCTGATCGCTGGGGACAGCTAGCCCCGGTGAGGGGATGAGTCCCGGCGCGGCTCACGGCGTGCGCCCTACACCAGCTGATGCGGTCGCTTGCGCGAATGTGCGCTCGGACGCCAAACCGCGCAGCGGTAAACGCGACATCAACGCGGCATTAACGCGGCATTAATAGGAACACTACGAAACGGCCGGCTCGGTGATCTCGAAGCTCTTGCGATCGAGATCGAGCACGCAGATCGCGCCAAACGGAATCGCTTCATTGCGAGAGCCGTGACCCACCGGCGCACCGACGGCGCACGGCGTGCCCGTGGCGCGAAGCCGCTCCACCACCGTTGCGAGCGCCGCTTCAGCGAGATCGGGCTCGCCGATCGCTGGCAGCGGATCCATGCAGCGCGTGAAATCACCGACGATGGCCGCGATCGGCTTCGCAAGCTCTCCGGTGAGCGCCAGCTGCGTCAGATATCGATCGATCTCGTACGGCTTTTCGCCGACCTCCTCGAACAGCGCGATCGCACCGTCGAGCGGGAGTTGCCATGGTGTCCCGACGAGCATCGAAACCATCGTGAGATTGCCCCCGATCACCGGCCCGCGATACGCGCCCCGCCCGTGCGACGCGAGCATCCAGGACCGCGGACCTGGCGCACGCGCCTCCGTCATCACCTCGACGAGCTGCGCGATGTCGGCGCTGGAGAGATCGCCGAGCTGCACGATCATCGGGCCATGGATGCCGCGCACGCCAGCGGCCCAGGCCCAGGCCAGCAGCGCTGTTGCATCGGAGAATCCGACGATCGGCTTGGGGTCGCGGCGGAGGAGCTCGGGATCCAGCCGCGGCAAGATCCGCATCAGGCCATAACCGCCGCGTGCGACCACGATCGCGCGGACCTCAGGGTCGCCGAGCATCGCGTTGAGCTCGGCTGCACGCGTATCGTCCGACGCGCTGAGGTACCGCGGCTGTCCAGCGGGCGCGGTCACGCTCGGTGCCAGCTTGATCGCAAACTCGTGACCCAGCCGCGCGAGCCCGCTATGGAGTCGATCCTGGTTGACCGGTCCCGAAGGCGCAACGACGCCGATCGCCTGACCGCGGCGCAACCGTGGTGGCGCGATCGGTCTCACGCCGGCTCCCGGGGTGTCGTCATCGCTTCTTGCGCCGCTTCTTGCTGTAGATGCCACCGGTCGGGCGCCGGTCCCTTGGCGGTGCGTTGGGATCTGGACCGAGCGACGGCATCGAACCGCTCGCCGCCGGATCGCTCGCGCCAGGCTCGACCGCGTTCATCAACAACGTGCGCTTATCGTCATCGACCACCACCGCCAGTGCATCGCTGACGTCCTCGAGATCGGGCGACACCGCATCCATCACCGCGGTGTCGGGTGCGGTTGCCTCTGGATCGGGGACCTCCATCACCTCGGTGCGGCCCGACGAGTCCGGCCCGCGCTCGGGCGCGACGACCACGACCGATACCGGAAGACTGGGAGGGGGAGGCGTGGATGGCGACGCCGGAGGCCGTGGAGGCGGCAGCGACGTCATCGTGATCGGTGGCGACTTCGAGGGCGAGGCCGAACGCGGCGGCGGTGGCGGTGGCGGTGGCGGTGGCGGTGCCTCGAGGGCATCGCTCGGCGGCGGTTGCGGGACGGTATGGCTCCGCGGCCGCACGGTCATCGACCTGGTGCGACTCGGCTCCGGAGCGGTCTCCTCCGGGAGGGCGACACGCGCCTTGAACCAGGCGACCGCTGGGTCGGACGCATCGCCGGCGAGCTTCGGGGCCACCGTCATTCCTGGCGGCTTGTCCGAACCGCCCACTTGCTCGTGGATCGCCGTGACCGTCGCTTCGAGCTCGATGCCGTCATCGGTCGCGATCCGGATCGTCGTTCCGACCGGCATCGGCGCCGGCATCTCGAGATAACACGTGCTCGGGCGCACCTGCGTGAGCTTCACTCGCCGGGCCAGTGACATCCCTCGATACGTGAGGTCCACGAAGCTCTCGATCATCGGGAGTCACGGTACCACGCGCGAGCGATCCGACGTTGCGGACGATCGGATCGCCGGGAGTCACGGTACCGCGCGCGGCGCGTTCCTGAGACACTGCGCCCATGGGGCTGCTGGATCGTTTGCGACAACTGCGCGGCGGCCCGCCACCGGTCGACGATGTCGCAGCACGCAGCCAGTCGTTGGTGATCCACGGCAACGAGTTCGGGTTCGATCCGTTCGGGATGTCGCGCGATTCGGTGCGAATCGCGGCGCAGGTGTCGCGCTGGCTGTATCGCCATTACTTTCGCGCAAACGCGTACGGGATCGAGAACATTCCGAAGACGGGCCGCGCGCTGTTCGTGTCGAACCACTCCGGCCAGCTCCCGTTCGACGGCGTGGTGATCGCCGCCGCGACGTTCCTCGAGCCGGAGCAGCCCCGGATCGTGCGCTCGATGGTCGAGTACTTCGTGCCGACCGTGCCGTTCGCCTCGTATCTACTCGCCCGGTGGGGTCAGATCACGGGCACTCCCGAGAACTGCCGGCGGCTCCTCGCGTCGGAGGAGATCGTTTTGGTGTTCCCCGAGGGGGCCAAGGGCATCTCCAAACCGTTCTCGCAGCGCTATCAGCTCACCGAGTTCGGAAAGGGCTTCATGCGGCTCGCGCTCGAGATGCAGGCACCGATCATTCCGATCGCCGTGATCGGCGCCGAGGAACAGGCCCCGGCGTTCAACATCAAGCCGCTGGCCAGGCTACTCGGCGTACCGTCGCTGCCGATCGTGCCGTACCCTCCGTTCTTTCCACTGATTCCGCTGCCGGTGAAGTATCGCTTGTACTTCGGTGAGCCGATGATGTTCACCGGTGATCCCGACGACGACGACGAGGTTCTCGACGAGAAAGTGAAACGCGTGCGCCACCGCATCCAATCGATGATTCACGTCGGCTTGCGCGAGCGCGAGCATGTGTTCTGGTGACCGTGACCGCCACGCTGGATAACGGACCTGCTCGCAAGGTCGTGGTGACCGGCATCGCCGGCCGGTTCGGCCGCATCGTCGCGCGCCGCCTGCATCACGATCTCGGCTGGAAGATCGTCGGGCTCGATCGCCGGCCGATGCAGGGCCGCCCCAAGGACATCGAGCACTACCAGGTCGATCTGCGCAGCAAGAAGGCGCGCGACCTGTTCCGCGCCGGTGACGTCGCGGCGCTGATCCACCTGGGCGTGATGCACGATCCGCGCGCGACCTCTGCCGAGATCTACTCGTGGAACATCGCTGGGACCACCAAGCTGCTCGAGTATTGCCAGGCCTACCGCGTGCCGAAGGTGGTGTTGCTGTCGTCGGCGAACGTGTACGGCCCGCGGCCGGATAACCCGCAGTTCCTCACCGAGGACGCGCCGCTGCTCGCTGCGCAGCGGTTCCCGCAGATGCGCGATCTCGTGGAGATCGATCACCTGGTCTCGACGTTTCTGTGGCGCGCGCAGGCCACCGAAACGGTGATCCTGCGGCCGGTCCACATCATCGGTCCGGTCCACAACGCGCCGTCGAACTATCTGCGGATCGAGCGGCCGCCGGTGCTGCTCGGGTTCGATCCGATGGTGCAGCTGATCCACTACCAGGACATCGCAGAGGCGATCGTCGCTGCGCTCAAGCCGAAGCGGCGAGGCATCTACAACGTCACCGGACCGGGCGAGGTGCCACTGTCTGCCGTGCTCGGTGAGCTCCGACGCGATCCGATCAAGATCCCTCATCCGATCGCCAAGACCGTGCTGTCCGCGGCATTCAAGCTCGGCATGTCGAGCTTCCCGGTCGCGGAGCTCGACTTCATTCGCTACGTCTGCATGGTCGATGGCCGCCGGGCGGTGGCCGAGCTGGGGCTTCATCCGCGGTTCGGGCTTCGCGACACGATCCACGCGGTCGAAGAACCGGAATGAGGCCTCGCGCTCAACGGACAATCCTCCGTCCGAACGACTCGAACCAACTGATTGCGCTGTCGGTTTGCCCGCTCGTGCCGTGGCGCTGCGATACAGGGGTGTGGCCGCGCGTTCACACTCGCGCGGCACCGTTCGCCGTATCCTACATCGGCGACATCAGGACACTGCTGGCAACGCGCGAAGGGGGCTCGGAGTCAGATCGCGGGTGCTGGTGAATTCCCGGGCATTTTTGTCAGAGATTCGGCCGGTCGTTTGAAACTGCGCAGCTTCCGACGGCCCCACCGAGTGGATTGTTCAGACGTTCGATCCCTTTGCCCAAATGGCACGACCTCTGCTTTCGCATTCGCTACCGCACGCCAAAAGGAACTCCAATGAAGACCCTCCACCCACTCAATCTCGGCCGTCTCATCGTCCTCTTCGCGACAGCCTTCGCCATGTCGGGCTGTCAACTCTACTTCGGCCACGATGACGATGACTGGGACGACGACGACGACCGCTGGTCGTACTGCGACGTCGATGGCTACTACGAGTGCGCGGGCGATGACTGTCGGTGGGAGAGCGCGACGTGCCCTGATCTGACGTGCACGAGCGATGCGGACTGCGCTGCAGGCTGCTACTGCAGCGTCTCGGGCGTGTGTGAAGAGGCGGGGTTCTGCAGCAACGATGAGCAGTGCGGCGATGGTTACCATTGCGACGAGACGCGCTCGTCATGCGTACCGGACGTGTGCATGTCCGACGCGGAGTGCGATAGCGGTGAGTACTGCGATGCGGCGACCGGCGGTTGCTCGGCGAGTTGCTCGTGCACCGATGATGCGAGCGCGCAACAGCAGGGCTGGGCGTACTGCGATGAGGGTCGCATGACGTGCATGCCGGCGAGCGCCGGCGGCACGTGCGGCGGCGAGTCTACCTGCAACGTCGCGGCTCCCGGCTGCGCCGAAGGTGAGGTCCCGCTGATCCTGAACGGCTGCTACACCGGCGCGTGCCAGGCGATCGCGAGCTGCGATGTCACGCCGACCTGCGAAGCGCTCTCGCACGAGAGCGACTGCCTCGCGCGCACCGGCTCGTGCTCGGCGGTGTACACGGGCATCAACTGCACCAAGCCAGATGGCAGCGCCTGCCACGCAGGTGACAGCGGCTGCACCTGCCAGGACTTCCGGTTCAACTCGTGCGACGCCCCGATGGGCGCGGCCCGCGTGTTCACGTCCAACGGCGCAGTGTTCGAGATGACCGCCAGCGAGAACGCCTCGTACGCACAGTAGTCAGCGCTGAGCTTGCGGTTCAACGGGTCGCCGATCGGCGGCCCGTTTCGTTTTCGGCAAACGATCTCTACGTGGAGGCGATCATCGCGCGTGGCAGTGCTCGCACGGCGTGGGGCCCTCTACAGGCTTGCCCACGCTGCGGGCCTGGGCGCGCGACAGCAGCTCCGAGCCCTGTGCGTCGACCAACATCCGCTCGAAGTAACGTCTGGCCTTGTCGGGCTCGCCGAGCATCGCGAACCCATCCGTGAGACCGTAGAGCAGCTGCTCGCGCGCATGCAGGGTCAGCTCGCCGAAGTACGACTGCTGGGCTGCCAGCGTGACCTCGTAGTCGTCCACCGCGCGGCGGACCAGCGTTGACTTCGCGGGCTCGGGAACAAACGGCGCCATCCCGAACAGCACGGCTCCACGCGGAATCCGGACACCAGGGTTGCCAGGCGCCAGCTCGACAGCCGCGTCCATCTCGCGCAGACCTCGTTGGTACAGCGCCATGCCCTCGTCGCGATCGCCGGCCTGAAACGCCCGACCAGACCGCACCATCAGGACGGCACCATGCCAGACCATCGCCTCCGCGTGCTTGGGATCGCGCGCAAGCGCTTGCTCGCATGCGGCCATGGCGCGATCCAGGGCTCGCTGATCGCCGCGCATGCCGTCGAAAAAGTCCTGGCGCACGACATCCTCGAAGTGCGCAGATCGTTCGACGGTCGTCTTCGATGCGGATGCGATGGTGGGACGAGCGTTTTGAGGATGTTGGCAGGCAACGAACACGGTGAGCAGCATCAGCCTTTGCATCTGGTCTCCTGGGTTCAGGGCCATGCGGCGGCAAACCCGTGGCGAGCCAGCCGCACGATCGACGTTCCACCGGCCGTCTACGAGATCGGTTCGACGGCTAGCGTGATGGGTGAAGGATCAGAGTGATTGAGCCTGGAAACAGAGCTCATCGGAGTACGCGATCCGGTGTGCTTCGTCGACGCCGAACGTGTTCGCGAGGTCGGCTTCGAACGGCGCCATCGATCCCGAGAACACCAGCAGCATCTTCATCTGCGGCGTCATGCCCTGGGACGGAGGCTCGGCGCGCATGCCCGCGCGGATCTCGCCGACCTGCGTGAACGTGGTCTTTGCGCCACCCGGCTGGGCATAGAGCATCCGGAACAGCTGCGGGATGCAGCCCACCATGTCCTCGTCCGTTGGCTGCCCCCCCGCGAGCTCGCTGCAGATCGGCGCCATGCTGGCCTGGAACCGTTCGTTGGCTCGTCGATACGCGGCCTGGATCGCCTCGCCGTCCTGCGCGCGCAGACCCATGCGAGCGAGCTGCTGGTCGCTCGGCCGGAATCCGCCCTCGTGAAAGCACGGGAACTGGTACTTGAACTGCCCGTTCGCGGCGAGCGTTGCCCAATCCTCGGGCGACAGGTCGTACGCGCTCTTGCCAACCTGATCGTTCGCGGCGATCAGCTCCTGCTCGAGCGCCGCCTTTTCCTGTTCGAGGGTGGCGAGCTGTTCGCGCAGGTTCGCCGCCGTACGAGCACCCGCCGAGTTGTCTCCGCGTGCGGTTGTGACGACAGGCGGCCCACCGGCCCGCACACCACGACCATCTGCGATGGCGGTCTCGCCGGCGCCCACCGTGATCGACTGATCGGCGCGTGACACCCGGACCTTGCCTTCGTAGACCCCGATCACAACCGCCGCCCCGGCGATCACGCCGGCCGCCCCGGTCACGACATCCCTTCGCTTCATCGCATCCTCCTGCATCACGTTGATTCGAAAACACGTGCCGAGCACGGCCGTCTCGGCGCGCGGCGTGCGGACCGTGAAGGTCGAGCCTGGCTCCACGCGATAGAACACGTCGCCAACGTCCTGCTCGACGACGTCACCGTTCCAGCGAACATGCGCCCCGGGCTCGAGCACCGCGACTGCACGGGATCCGATGGCAACCTCGATCCGTCGATCGGCGCGAAGCTCGCCGTGAACCGGCGACGGCCGAGTGACCATGAAGATCACGGCTGCGGCTGCCGCGGCCGCCACGACCGCGCCCAGCACGCCGTAGCGCCGACGACGAGGCCGCGCCTCCTGGTGGACGGCCGCTTCGACCACGCGATCGACGAAGCTCGCCGAAGGCTCCTGAGCTTCCCATGCCTGCTCCAGCTCCGAGGTCATGACTCCTCCATCAGCGCGCCGAGCCGCTCCTGCAGCTTTGTGCGGGCACGAAACAGCCGGGTCTTGACGGTGTTCTCGGGCACGCCGAGGATCTCGGAGATCTCCGCCATCGACCGATCATGAAATTCGGCGAGCACGAACACCGCGCGCTGATCGTCGGGCAGCTCTTCGGCCGCGCGCGCGATCGCAGCTCGCAGCTCGGCGCGCCGGCGTTCGGTCTCCGGGGTACCAGGCGCCGCCTTGCGCTGGGCCTCGGCGTCGTCGATCGGCAGCGTCGGCACCACCGTTCGCTTTCTGGCGTCGAGTGCCGCGCGCGTCGCGATCGTCAAGATCCACGTCGATGGCTTTGCCGAACGATCGATGTCGAACTCCGGGAACGCACGGAACGCGCGGAGGAATACGTCCTGCGCGAGATCCTCGACGTGCGGTCCGATGCCCAGCATGCGAGACAGCACGGCGAACACCGGCCGCTGATACCGCGTGACGAACGCCCGGAACGCAGCCGGATCGCCGCGCTTGCACCCGACGAGCACGTCGCGAGCGATCTCGGGCGGACCCGAGCTGCTCGAAACGAGTGCGACCACGGCGAGGAGCATTGTTCCCCCTGTTTCACGACTGCCGGCACAAATAGTTCCCCGCGCTCGAAAACGGCTCGAACTACTCGAAATCGTACGAGGCCACCCGTGCTGCACGTGCCAGCCACGCAGGCGGCCCCCGGCGATGCCGCCCGGGGTAGGCTGGATCCATGGGGTTCTCGTTCGCCGAGACGATGGCCGGGACGATCGAATGGGACGCCGAGCCAGGCGTCACGCACCCGTTCCGGTTCGAGGTGATCGCCGAGGCCGATTCGACGCGTGCTCACTTCAAGGACGGCCGGGCGACGCTCCGCGGCAAGGTCTATGCCCCGCCGCGCGCCGACGGTGTCCCCGCCGAGGGGACGATCACGATCCGGCCGTTTGGCCAGCGGTTCATCCGCTACGAGCTGTCGTTCGTTGGTACCGACGGGATGCCCTACGAGCTGGTCGGCCAGAAGGACATCCGGTGGACCGCCCCGCTCACCACCTTCACCAACTTACCGGCCGAGATCGTCGACGACCAGCACCGCCGCGTGGCCCGGTGCACCACGAGCTTCAACGTGAAGCAGGACCTTGCGGGGTTCTTGCGCAGCTTTCGGGTCCGCTAGGGGCGTCCATCGGCCCCCGGCTCTCCCCTGGCCAATCGCCTTTCCAGGCATTCGGCTAGCAGGCATCGCTGCCGAAGCGTGGTAAGAGGCTGTTTCGCCCCCGGCTGGCTGAAACACCATGGGATTCTTCCAGAAAATCTTCGGCAGCAAGAATCAACGCGAGCTGAGGAAGCTCCAGCCCACCGTCGAGCGGATCCACAGTCTCGAACCGACGATGAAGGCCAAGAGCGACGCCGAGCTCAAGGCGATGACGGCAGACTTCAAACAGCGACTCGACAGAGGAGCCACGCTGGATGACATCTTGCCGGAGGCGTTTGCGACGGTGCGCGAGGCCGGCGTTCGTGTCCTCGGGATGCGGCACTACGACGTCCAGATGATCGGCGGCATGGTGCTGCACTCCGGCAAGATCGCCGAGATGCGCACTGGCGAAGGCAAGACGCTGGTCGCGACGCTTCCGACGAATCTGAACGCGCTCAGCGGCAAGGGCGTGCATGTCGTCACGGTCAACGATTACCTCGCCAAACGCGACGCCGAGTGGATGGGCCGGTTGCACGGCTTCCTCG
>JBFWXW010000036.1:0-65725 GCA_050187075.1 Kofleriaceae bacterium
GGTGATCGACGCGTGCTGGCTGGTGTGCCTGTGCGACGGCGTAGGTCCATCAGGATCGCCGGTGGAAGATGCTCAGCGAACCATGACCGACGGTGACACGCGCGTCGTGCTGTCCGTGGTGTGGGGGACCAACGCACTCCCGGGCCGGACACGTGAGACGGTGGCGTGGTACCGCGAGCTGGTGGCGATGATTCCCGGGGCGGTGCTCGAAGATGTCGAACGTACCGGCCCTTAGGTCGACGCGGCGTACTTTTGCAGCGGCGCGACCCGCAGATCGCCGCGCTAGATCGACGCGGCGTACTTTTGCAGCGGCGCGACCCGCAGATCGCCGCGCTAGATCGACGCGGCGTACTTTTGCAGCGGCGCGACCCGCAGATCGCCGCGCTTGGCGACCGCGATCGCCTCGAGTGCGGCCTTGGCTCCGCGCAGCGTCGTCTGGTACGCGATGCTGTTCATCAGCGCAGCGCGCCGCAGTGATTGGGAGTCGAGGATCGCCTGCGCGCCCTCGGTGGTGTTGATCACGAGCTGGATCTCGCCGTTGTCCATCGCGTCGACGCAGTGCGGCCGACCCTCGACGACCTTGTTGACACCACGCACCGTCAGCCCCGCGCTGCGCAGATGTTCCGCGGTTCCGTGCGTCGCGACCAGGGAGAACCCCAGGTTGACCAGCCGCCGCCCGATCTCGACGATCGCAGGCTTATCGGCGTCGCGCACCGAGAGAAACGCGCTGCCCGAGGTCGGCACTCGTCCCCCCGCGGCGATCCAGCTCTTCATGAAGGCGCGCGCGAAGTCGGTGTCGATGCCCATCACCTCGCCCGTCGAACGCATCTCGGGACCGAGGATCGTATCGACGCCCTCGAACTTCACGAACGGGAACACCACCTCCTTGACCGAGACATGCCGCGGCTCGATCTCGGTCATGCCGAGCTCGGCGAGCGTGCTGCCAGCCATCACCTTCGCCGCGATCTTGGCCAGCGGCTTTCCGATTGCCTTGCTGACGAACGGCACCGTTCGCGATGCGCGCGGGTTCACCTCGATCACGTAGACATCACCGCCGACCACCGCGAACTGGGTGTTCATCAGGCCGATCACGCCGAGCTCGGTCGCCAGCATGCGCGCCTGGCGCTTGACCTCGTCGATGATGTCGGCGGGCAGGGAGTATGGCGGCAGCGCGCATGCCGAATCGCCGGAGTGAATGCCTGCTTCCTCGATGTGCTCCATCACGCCGCCCACGACCACCGCGCCGGTCTTGTCGGCGACGACATCGACGTCGAGCTCCACCGCATCGGCGAGGAACTGGTCGATCAGCAGCGGGAATCCCACCGCCGCCGATTCATCCTGGCCACGCCCTTGGCTCGCCGAGCCGAGCACGCGTACGAAGTAGTCCTCGAGGCCACGCGCGTCGTAGATCCGCTCCATCGCGCGGCCTCCGAGCACGTAGCTCGGCCGCACCATCACGGGAAATCCGATCGCATTGGCGCGCTGGCGCGCCTCGTCGAGGTTACGCGCGATCCCCCAGCGCGGCGCACGCAGCGCGAGCTTCTCGAGCACCTCGCCGAACCGCTCGCGATCCTCGGCGCGATCGATTGCGTCGGCGCTGGTTCCAAGGATCGGAATCCCCGCCTCGGCCAGCGCGACCGCGAGCTTGAGCGGCGTCTGGCCGCCGAACTGGACGATCACACCCCACGGTTTCTCGAGGTCGCAGATCGCGAGCACGTCTTCGAGCGTGAGCGGCTCGAAATACAGCCGGTCCGACGTGTCGTAATCGGTCGACACGGTCTCCGGGTTGCAATTGATCATGATCGACTCGATGCCTTCTTCGCGGAGCGCCATCGCGGCGTGCACGCAGCAGTAATCGAACTCGATGCCCTGGCCGATCCGATTGGGACCGCCGCCGAGGATGATCACCTTGCGGCGATCGGTCGGAGCCGACTCGCACTCCTGTTCGTACGTCGAGTACATGTATGGCGTGTGCGACGCGAACTCGGCACCGCAGGTGTCGACGCGCTTGTACACCGGCCGAACGTTCGCGGCATGGCGTGCGCCGCGGACCTGCGCTTCGCTCGCGCTGGTGAGCGCGGCGATCCGGCGGTCGCTGATCCCGAGCCGCTTGTACTGGCGCAGCTCGTGATGATCGATGCTGGCGAGCGACCTGCCGGACAACGCGATCTCGGCGGTCGCGATCGCGTGGACGTGATGCAGAAACCACGGATCGATGCGGGTCAGCTCCTGAGCGCGCTCGATGGTGAGCCCGAGCTGAAATCCGCGCGCGACCTGAAACAGCCGGTCCGGTGTCAGGTTGGTGATCGCGCGCTCGATCGCCAGCAGATCGTCGCCGAGCCCCGCGAGCGGAAGGTCGAACCCGGCGCGACCGGTCTCGAGCGAGCGGATCGCCTTGCCGAGCGCCTCGCGAAACGTGCGCCCGATCGCCATCGCCTCGCCGACCGACTTCATCTGCGGTCCGAGCACCGCCCGCGCAGACGGGAACTTCTCGAACGCGAACCGTGGCCACTTCACGACCACGTAGTCGATCGTCGGTTCGAACGAAGCCGGCGTGACCTGCGTGATGTCGTTGTTGAGCTCGTCGAGCGTGTAGCCGATCGCGAGCTTGGCCGCGATCTTGGCGATCGGAAACCCGGTGGCCTTCGACGCCAGCGCGCTCGACCGCGACACGCGCGGGTTCATCTCGATCACCAGCATCTCCCCGGTGCTCGGGTCGACGGCGAACTGCACGTTCGACCCGCCGGTGGTGACTCCGATCTCGCGCATGATCGCGATCGAGGCGTCGCGCATGCGCTGGTACTCCTTGTCGGTCAGCGTCATCGCCGGCGCGACGGTGATCGAATCGCCGGTGTGGATCCCCATCGGGTCGAGGTTCTCGATCGAGCACACGATGACCGCGTTGTCCTTGGCATCGCGAACCACCTCGAGCTCGAATTCCTTCCATCCGAGCACGCTCTGCTCGATCAGGATCGAATGCACCGGCGATTGGTCGAGCCCGAACTGGACCATCCGGTCGAGCTCGCTACGGTTGTACGCGATGCCGCCGCCCGAGCCGCCGAGCGTGAACGATGGCCGCAAGATCGCGGGAAACCCGATGTCATCCAGGCACGCGCGCGCCTCCTCGACCGACGACACCAGCCGCGACTTGGGACACGACAGACCGATCCGCGCCATCGCCTGCTTGAACAGCTCGCGATCCTCGGCCATCTCGATCGAATCGACGTTGGCTCCGAGGAGCTCGACCTTGTGGCGCTCGAACAGCCCCGCCTTGTGCGCTGCCATCGCGAGGTTGAGCCCGGTCTGGCCCCCCAGCGTCGGCAGGATCGCGCTGGGCTTCTCTCTCGCAAGCACCTTGTCGAGCACCTCGACCGTCAGCGGTTCCACGTAGGTGGCGTCGGCCAGCTCCGGATCCGTCATGATCGTGGCGGGGTTCGAGTTGATCAGGATCACGCGCAGCCCCTCCTCGCGGAGGGCCTTGCACGCCTGCGTGCCCGAATAATCGAACTCGCAGGCCTGTCCGATCACGATCGGTCCCGACCCGATAATCAGCACCGATTCCAGATCCTTGCGGCGAGGCATCTGGAGCCCTCGTTTACCCTGGTTCGCCCGTCGAAGGAAGGGCTCCCGCGATCAACACTCATACTGAAACGACCCCGGGTTTTGCGGAATGGCGCAATGGAAGCCGGCCATTTTGTCGATCTCGCCCGATCGTTGTCGGCTAGAGTCGCCTGCATGTTCGAGCTGCACGGGACGTACGGTGCGGATGGGGTGTGCAAGTCGGTCGACGGCTATGTGTTGCTAGAGGGCGGAACGCCGGCGCACATGTGCCGCGTTGTTTCCAACCCCGAGCAACACTCGATCATCGCCGGGAACATGGTCCGATACTCCGGTCCGATCCCGGACGGCGCGATCTATGCGTTCGAGCAAGATCGGCCCGTCGCGCTGTTCGTCGAGCGCTCCCCGGGTGTGTTCGTGTACGCTGGCGAGGCCCGACATGTGATGGTGCGAGCGCGGTCTGGCTCCTCCGGAGAGTGCGCCTTGCGCTGCGACGTTGCGTTGCCGGTCGATCTCGTCGATAGCCAGGTGCCCGCGGTGATCGGCGAGCAGGAGCTCCTGGCCGCGATCGGCGGGCTGGTCAACTAGCGCTTCTTGACGATCCCGCCGTCGACCTTGAAGTCCGACAGCGGCCCGACGAGGACGGCGCCAACCGCTTGTGCCTGGTCGCCGAGCGGCGCCTTCGTGTTCTCGAGCACCTCGACGATCGTGCGCTTGATCCGCCCCGATTCCTCCTCGGGGCGGAGCAGGGCGGCGATCAGCGGCGGTGCGATCTTCGCCGGGTCGCGCGCGGCCATGCCGTCGATCGCGGCGAACCGAGCGTTCTCGTCGAAGTCGGTGACGTACGGGGTCAACCGCGACACGATCTCGTCGTCGGTCGCGGGGCGCCACTCCGAGAACCATCGGATCAAGTCGATCCGCCGCTCGGGCATCCGCACGTAACCGGGAGGCTCGCTCGCGAACAGCTGGTCGACGATCCCCAGGACCTTGTCGTGATCGGCGATCCGCTCGAGCACCTTGAGTGGGAACGACAGTTGCTCGGCCGACTTCAGGTAGCGCACCACGGGCTCGAATGCATCGTTGCCCTTGGCGATCAGCGTGTCGACGACCCAGCTCTTCTCCTGCTCGTCCTCGACGCCCTTGGTGCTCGTGATGCTGAACCGCTTGCACATCCCAAACAGCGCCTCGGCGCTGCCGTCTTCCTTCAGCCGCTCGAGTGCCCCCCATCGATCTGGCTGCTGCGAGAGCTTGTTGGTCGCTCGCTCGATCGTCTTCTGCAGCGCCTTTTCCTTCGAGAACAAGCCAAACACCATAGCGCCGGGAAGCTACCACAGCGGTTTGCAACAACCACGCTACGACAGCGATCACGAGTGACGGATCGGTTGGAGTCGGCTCGTTGGCGATCGGCCGGCGGGCACGCGTACAATACCGACCGATGATCATCCGGACCCACCTTGCGTCCCTCGCTGCCGGGTTGGCGGTATGTGCCGTGGCGGCGTGTGCCAAACCGAGCTCCGCCGGTGCGCCGGCCGGGCCTTCGCCTGTGGTCGCTCAGGCGGGCGCACCTACGGGGCCTGCGGCCGCGCCGGCTCCCGGGGCGCCAGCAAAGCCGACGGGCAGGCTTGGTCCGACCGCCGAGAAGGCGCAGGTGCTCCGCGAAGCTGCGGACCTGCTGGACAAGGCCGGCAACGCTCTCGCCGGGGGAAATCGTAACCTGGGCGAGAGCTTGTTCTCGACCGCGGAGCTGTTGACGGGGCCCGAGGCGCTGGCATCGATCGCACCGATGTTTCGTGAGGGCGCACCGCCGCGGGTGACCACCCCGACCCAGCGCGTCGATGTGTCTGCGGCACCGCAGCCCAAGGCGATCGGCAGCTCCGAAGCCGAAGACGAGGCCGCGAAGACGCCGCCGCCGCCGCGGGCCGGGAGCTTGACCGGGACGATCCAGATCGACGGCAAGCCGATGCAGGGGATGTTCGGCCTGGTGACCCTCGAGCCCGCGAGCGGCAAGTGGAAGCCTCGCACGCCCAAGCGTGGGGTGATCGAGCAGCGCGGCCGCGAGTTCTCGCCGCGCGTGGCCGCGATCGCGGTCGGCTCGACGCTGTCGTTTCCGAACTTCGATCCGGTGTTTCACAACGTGTACTCCACGTCGCCGACGGCCGCGTTTGATCTCGGTCTGTACAAGTCCGGCGAGAGCCGCGACATGACGTTCACCAAGGAAGGCATCGTCCGGATCGGGTGCAACCTCCACGCGAACATGAGCGCCTACATCGCGGTGGTGGCCGCGCCTGCGTATGTGGTCACGGACGACAAGGGGAACTTCTCATTCCGCCGGATCGCGCCGGGCAAGTACAAGCTCCGCGCATGGAGCGAGCGCAGCCTCAAGCCGATCGTCCAGGACATCGTGATCAAGGCGGGCAAGAACGAGGTGAACGTCGGCGTGTCCGGCGATGCGCCGAGCGGGCCCCAGCCCGACAAGTTTGGAGCCAAGCGTGGCTAAAGCTCCCGTCGTCGCTGGCGCGGTGTTGCTCGTCGTCGGCGGCGCAGGGCTTGGCTATGCGTTGACGCGGAAGCCGACCACGAGTGGCAGCGATGCCGCAAATGCCGCGACGACCGCTGCAATCGCCGAGCTCGATGAGATGGTGAAGTCGATGCGCTCAGCCGTCGAGCAGCATGCAACGGAGCTCGCCACCGAGGGGAAGGTCCGGGTTTGTGCGGGATCGGACGCTCGCACCTGCCTCGATGCCTATCGGCAGGGAGATATCAAGCTCAACGTCGTAGCCGGGGAGGCGATCGTCGTCGGTCAGGTTCGGAAACCAGGTCAAGAGCAAGCTGGAAAGCCGATCGCGCTGCTCGTCGTGCCCGAAAATCAACCTGCTCCACGCGACACTGGACGAGTGGGCTCGTTCGTCGAGCTCTCGGCGGCTAAGCTGGAGATGACAACGACGGTGAAGTTCGACCCCGTCTACGCCACGGGGATCGCGGAGTACGGCTTTGTGACGGTTTCGCGCACCGCCGATATCGACGCTGCATTGACGACTCTGGCTTCGCGTGGGGTGGCGGGTCAGCTGAAACTTGGTGAAGCCACGCGCGTGATCGGCGCTCCCGCGGCAAACGCCCGGACCCAGAAGCGAACGATTTCGTCGCTGCCCGAGGCAGATTTCATGGTCGTGGTTCCGTCCGCGACCGGCGGTGTGCCGATCGCACTGGTCGGCGGTGGCGCTGGCGCCGCGGGTCTCGGACTGCTGTTGATGCTGATCGGCATGATGATGCGCGGCAGCAGAGGCGCCGAGCCCGCGGGCACACAACCGGCGCGATCCGCGCCCGCGATGCCTGCGCTCGGCATGGCCGATACCCAGGTCTCGTCGAGCAACCTGCCGATCGCGACGGGTACCCAATCGCCCGTGGACACCACCGCTGCCACCCAAGCCGCACTCGGCACGCTGGCGCCGGGGCAGCCAGGTCCCGGCAGCATGATCGGCCGCTGGGAGGTCGTGCGGCGGCTCGGTTCGGGCGGCATGGCCGACGTCTATCTCGCGCGAGCCAGGGGCGAGGCCGGGTTCGAGAAGCTGGTCGCGCTCAAGGTCATGCACAGCTTCCTCGCTCGCAACCAGAGTGCGGTCGAGCTGTTCCTCGACGAAGCGCGGCTCGCGGCGCGGGTGCACCACCCCAACGTCGTCGCGATCCAGGACCTCGGCAAGATCGGCAACGACTACGCGATCGTCATGGAGTACGTCGACGGCATCGACCTCGAGCGCCTGCTGATGAACGCGCGCCCTGCGGGTCGACTGGTCCCGATCGACGTCGCGCTCGGCATCGTGTGCAAGGTCTGCGATGGCCTTCATGCCGCGCACACCGCAACCGGTGCGGACGGCGCGCCGCTCGGCTTGATCCATCGCGACGTCAAGAGCGCGAACGTGCTGGTGTCGAAGCAGGGCGCCGTGAAGGTCGTCGATTTCGGCATCGCCAAGGCGGCCAAGCAATCGCACCTGACCCAGGCCGGCGAGACCAAGGGCACGCCGTCGATGATGGCGCCCGAGCAGCGCGTCGGCGATCAGGTCGACGTCCGCGTCGACGTGTTCTCGACGGCCGCGGTTGCCTACGAGGTGTTGACCGGCCAGCAGGTCAACCTCGACCTCGCGGCGCTCGCACATCTCGGCCTCGACAACTGGCCGCACCTGCCGCTGCCGTCGACGCAGCGCCCGGGGCTACCCACGGAGCTCGACGCGATCTTGTTCCAGGCGATGGCGTTCGAGCGCGACAAGCGCCCCGCTGACTGCGCCGCGCTCGAGGCGAGCCTCGAGGTCGTGATGAAGAAGCACGGTCTGTCAGCGTCCGACAAGGACATTGCGCGCTGGGTCGAGAGCGAGCTGCGCGCGCAGCCAGCAGAGGTGCCCGGCGTCGGAACTGACAAGACGCTCGGTGCCTGAGCGCCTTGGCGCCTCGGAGGATTCGTCACGGGGTCGATCTCGTCGACGTCGCCGTCGTGACGAATAATCCTAGAACGTCACGGACACGCCCGCACCGCGTGGCGTCACGATCGGCGCGACGCGTGTCGGCGCGGCCTCGTCGCGGTTGCGCCAGAACAAGATCCCCGCGGTGATCGCGGTGGCGCCGGCGAGGCCAAACGCGGTCCATGACAGCACCTGGTAGCGGTGGCCCTCGGCCACCAGATCGTCATAGGTCTGCCTGGTGCGTTCGTTCCATACCGGCGGGTAGCCGCCGAACCCGACGTAGAGATCTTCGATGTCCTTCTCGGACGAGCTCGCCGAATACGCGAGCACGCCGCCGAGCGTCGCGAATGCGATCGAGCCGCTGACCAGCAACCACGCGATCCGGTTACGACCGAGCCCTGTGGGAGCGAGCGGCGCCGCGGTCGGAGCTGGGGCTGCGGGGGCGACCGGCGGCATCGCCGAGGCCGCGTCACTGGCAGGCGCGGACGACGGGCCTGGCGCCGTCGGCCCAGCCGGTTGACCGCGCGCACTCGTGACAGCGACGGGACTTAGCAGCAGCCCGACGAGGGCGCCCGCCACCAATGCACGCATGACCTCGAGACTACCGTGCGCCGGCGCTGCCCGCACCCACGACCGGCTGGTTCTGCTATACCGCGATTCGCTCATGGCAAAGATCGACATGGTTCGAAACCTGGGAGTTGTCGCGCACATCGACGCGGGCAAGACGACCGTGTCGGAACGATTCCTGTTCCACGCAGGCAAGATCCACAAGGTCGGCGAGGTCCACGACGGCGAGACCGAGATGGACTGGATGGAGCAGGAGCGCGAGCGCGGGATCACGATCACGGCCGCTGCGACCACCTTCGAGTGGAAGAAGCACGAGATCCATCTGATCGACACGCCAGGCCACGTCGATTTCACCATCGAGGTCGAGCGCAGCTTGCGCGTGCTGGACGGCGCCGTGGTCGTGTTCTGCGGCGTCGCGGGCGTTCAGCCGCAGTCCGAGACCGTCTGGCATCAGGCCGACAAGTTTCACGTGCCGCGCCTGGCGTTCATCAACAAGCTCGACCGGATCGGCGCGTCGTTCTCGGCGGTAATCGCCGACATTCGCGAGCGGCTCGGCGCCAACGCGGTCGCCATCCAGCTCCCGATCGGCAGTGAGGACTCGTTCTCCGGCGCGATCGACCTCGTGCGGATGAAGCTCATCAACTTCACCGGCGACGTCACCGATACCCCCGAGGTCGTCGAGATTCCGGCCGAGCACGCCGAGGCGGCCGCCGAGGCGCGCGATGCGATGATCCAGGCGCTCGCCGACCTCGACGATGCGATCGCGGTGAAGTACCTCGAGAGCCAGGAGATCACGATCGCCGAGCTCGATGCGGCGATTCGCAAGGCCACGATCGCGGTCAAGATGATTCCGGTCCTGGGTGGTACCGCGCTGCGCAACAAGGGGATCCATCCCTTGCTCGATGCGGTGATCGCGTATCTCCCGTCGCCCGCCGACGTTCCGCCGGTGTCGGGCGTCGACCCGCGCACCACGACCGAGAAGCTGACGCGCGCACCCAAGAACAGCGAGCCGTTCTCGGCGCTCGCGTTCAAGATCGCGATGGACGAGGGGCGAAAGGTCGTGTTCCTGCGCGTGTTCTCGGGAATGATCGAGCCTGGCGCAGAGCTGCTCAACGTTCGTACCAACAAGAAGGAGAAGGTCGCCCGGTTGTTCCACATCCACGCGAACAAGCGCGAGCGACTCGAGAAGGCGGTCGCCGGTGAGATCGTCGCGGTGGCCGGACTCAAGGACGCGACCACCGGTGACACCGTCTGCGATCCGAAATCGCCGATCCTGCTGGAGCGGATCGACACCTACGAGCCGGTGATCTCGCAGGCGATCGAGGCCGACAACGCCTCCGCCAAGGAGCGCCTCGACTTCGCGCTCGGCAAGATGGGCGAGGAGGATCCGACGTTCCGCGTTCGCGAGGACTCCGATACCGGCCAGACCATCATCAGCGGAATGGGCGAGCTCCACCTCGAGATCATCGTCGACCGGATGAAGCGCGAGTATGGGGTCCAGGCGCGCGCCGGCAAGCCGCAGGTCGTCTATCGCGAGACCGTGCTCCGCGAGGGTGAAGGTCACGCGGTGTTCGAGCGCGATCTCAAGGAGCAAGCGATCTACGGCGAGGCCAAGTGCATCGTGCGCGGGCGTCCTCGCGGTAGCGGCATGGAGTTCAAGCGCGCGCTGCCGGCCTCGTCGATCCTGCCGGATGCGATCGTCCAGGCGGCGATGCAGGGCCTGCGCGATGCGGCGTCGAGTGGCCCCGATGGCTATCCCCTCGAGGACGTCGAGGTCACGCTCACGTCGGTCCAGCTACGCGACGGCGCCAACGGTGAGATCGGTAGCCGCGCCGCGGCGGCCGAGGCATTCCGGCGCGCGGTGCTAGCCGCCACCCCGTCCCGGCTCGAGCCGATCATGGCGGTCGAGGTCACCGTCGACGAGGAGTTCCTCGGCGCGGTGATCGGCGATCTGAATCAGCGGCGCGGCCAGGTTCAAGACATCGGCTCGCGCGGCACCAAGCGACTGGTCTCCGCGCTCGTACCGTTGCGCAACATGTTTGGCTACTCGACGCGGCTGCGCAGCCTCACCGAGGGTCGCGCCACGTTCTCGATGCTGTTTCAGGCGTACGACACGCTGCAAACTGCATAAACGCGTCACGGCAGGTGGATCGGTTGGTTGCACGCTTCCCTGCTATTCGGTCGCTGCTGATGGTTGGACCGGATCGGCTGTGATCTACGCAAGCGTTCACATCGCGCATTCGAACATGCGGTCCACCGTGTCCTGCGGCGCGGTGGCCGTGCAGCCGGCGGTGTCGGGCAGACATGCCGGATCGTGCGTGAACGTGATCGTGACCGGCACGATCAGATGACGATCCATCAAGCTGACATCGAACAGCGCGGTGACCGGCGTCATCATCGCCGCCGTCGATAGCCACTCGAGCCGGACCGTGCACGGCGATTCGAAATGGGCCTTGAATGAATCGCCGGTCATGAAATCCACCGTGTCGCTGAACGCAAACGGCGGCGCGACCGTGAGGTCCAGCAGCTTGATCGACTCGCACTCCGTGCGGCCGGCGAGGTTGATCATCGGAGTCAGATCGATCTCCTGCTTGTAGATCTCCCCGTCGCTGCAGATCCCGTTGTCATCCGCAACGTAGTTGCATGTGACGTGCGCATCGTCATCGGTGAACGTGGCGAGCGCGTCGGCCATGCAATCGGGGTAGACGGCGCCGGGCAAGCATGAGGTGCAGAACCGATCAGAGAAGCAGTATGGCAGCTGGGTCGGCGTACAGGTGTCGAGCTGTGCCGGCATGGTCTCGCTGCACACCGGGCCCGCGAGTCGGCACGCTTGCGTGATCGGCTCGATCGTGACGCAATTGGCGCGTCCGCGATCGCCAAACGTGCTGCTGGACAGATACGTGAACGCATCGCACTCGGTCACCACGTCATCGCAGTCGGTGTCGGACTCGGGTACCAAGAAGTCGTATTCGCCCTCGCTGCCATTCCACCGCTCGACCAGCACACACGCGGCGAGCTGGTCGTCTGCGCGCCGCCACACGCGAAAACGATCGCCGGGCTCCGGCGGCGTCGGGTAGCTGTCCTCGATCTGTGCCCACGGATCGAGCGCCAGCTTCCAGTAGAGCGGCTCATCCGCCGGAACCAGGACTGCTTGATCGATCGCCAGCGCGCCGACCGGCGTGTGGCTGCCGTCGAAGCCGATGATCACGACACGATGGAGCAGGGTGTCGTCGCCGCTGGGACTCTCGAGTCGGATCACCGCGGTGCCACCTTCGACAGGCACCGGTTGCAGCACGTCGGTATCGAGGAAGTGGCCTTCACCGAACTTGCGCTGGCTGAGCTCCGGCGGCCTGATGTACGTGCACGGGGACCCGAACGAGGTCACGCAGTCGCGTTCGCCGAGAAACAGCTCGACGGTGGCCGCACCCGGCGCGGCGATCTCGATCGTCCAACCATTGGGGTCGCTACAGGCGGCGAGCAACACCAGGCCAACAGCGACTCCCCGCATCCATCAAGCTTACACCGCCGTCGGCGACGACCTGCCCACGGTCGAGCTGGCTACGTCACGCGCTACTTTCCCCACACCTGGATCTTTGCCCGACCTCCGCCGCGGAGATTCCGGTACTTGAACTGGATCGACTTGATCACCCGCTTGTCGCCGGGCAGGTCGATCGCGCGCGTTCGCGTCCCTTCGCGAAACACCGCCCGAATGCCGGGCCGGAACGCTTCACCGCGACCGAACTCCACCACGAAGTCGAGCAACTCGAGATCGCTGTCCTGCACGACGATCATCAGCTGCCGGAACCGGCCCTCGTCGCGTCCCACACGGATCCGGTCGGTATCCTCACGGCCACGTCCCGAAACCTCCTGCTCGCCCAGCTTCTCCCATCCCCGGTTGTCCCACACGTTGATGCGCGGCGGCGGTGGTGCAGGTGGCGCTGCCTGCTGGGCCCAGACCTGGACCTTTGCGCGGCCTCCGCCGGGCAGGTTGCGGTACCGGAAGTCGATGTACTTGATCACGCGATTGTCACCCGGCAGATCGATCACGCGGGTGCGCGAGTTCTCGCGGAAGTAATGCCCGACCGCCGGTGGGCGCCAATCGGGGCCGCGATCGAACTTGATCGAAAAATCGATCATCTCGAGATCGCTGTCCTTCACGACGATGGTCAGCTTGTTGAATCGTCCTTCGTGGCGTCCGACCATGATTCGATCGCGGTCGCCGCGCCGGCGGCCTTCCACATCGCGCTCGCCCAGCATGGTCCAGCCGCGATTGTCGAAGTTGACATGCGGCATCGGCATTCGTGCGCCGGGCGGCGGCGGTGGCGCACGGCGCGGCACTTGCGCATGACTCGGCTGCGCGCTCCCTGCGATCAGCACTGCTGCGATAACGGGAATGGTTCTCCACATGAACGAAACGCTAACACACGCGTGCATCGGGAAACCGCGACGTGGTGTTCGCAAGTTTATTCAACGCGACGTGCAGATGAGGTTGCGCGCGGTTGCGCAGCGACTACATCCACCGCGTTCGTGTGCATACGCAGGTATCGAAGTAGCAATCGAAGTGACGGCGGCATCCGCTGAAAACTCGCCCGTATGATCGTCGGCCTCGACGATTCTTTTCATGGCGTCTCGTTTGACGTCGAGCCGGGGAGCTCGACGTGCCCTTGTCCTTCCTGAGCCCGTCGCATCGCCCGTGATCAAGTGGGTAGGCGGCAAGACCAAGCTGCTTCCCGAGTTGCTCGCTCGCATGCCCGAAACCTTCGGCCGCTACTTCGAGCCGTTCGCGGGCGGGGCCGCGATGTTCTTCCGGATCGCGCCGCGGCGCGCGGTGCTGGCAGATTCCAACGCGGATCTGATCGGGCTCTACACGGCGATCGCAAGCGACGTCGGCGCGGTGATCCGCCGGCTCGAGATGCATCGCAAGGTGCACGACGAGTCGCATTATTACGGCATGCGCGCGCAGTGGAACGACCACTCGATCTCGTGGAGCGCCGCGGACCGTGCTGCTGCGTTCATCTATCTCAACAAGACCTGTTTCAATGGGCTGTGGCGCGTGAACCGATCGGGCGACTTCAACGTTCCGATCGGGCGCTACACCGATCCGCCGATCTGCGTTCCCGACACGCTGCGTGCCGCGCAGAGCGTGCTCGCTCGCGCGACCTTGCGCTGCGCGGACTATCAGGCCGTGGTCGCCGACGCTGTGCGCGGAGACTTCCTCTACTTCGATCCACCGTACGATCCGGTCGCGCCCACCGCGAACTTCACGAGCTACAGCGCCGATGGGTTTGGCCCCGATGATCAACGCGCGCTGGCCGAGACCGCGCGCAAGCTGGTGAGCCGAGGCTGCAAGGTGATGTTGTCGAACAGCGATACGCCGTTCATCCGCTCGCTCTACAAGGGCATGCAGATCGATCGCGTGAAGTGTGGCCGCGCGATCAACTCGAACGCGGCGAGGCGCGGCGATGTCGATGAGTTGATCATCACGGGCGGATACTGAGCCGCGATCCAGCGCGGCGACAGTTGACGTGGCGTGGTGACGGCGAGCTCGACATGATCCGCTGCTGATGCTCAGTAGATGATCACGGTCGATGGGAACCCGAGCGTGATCCGCAGCCGCTCCGCGGTGCCGCTCGTGTTGCCCATCCGGGTGTGCGTCTCGAGCGAGCCATCGATGCAGTTGCCCACTGCCATCGGCTCGGCGTTGTCACCGAGCGCGACATAGCTCGCGACGGTGTTGCCGAATTCCGAGGAGCCGGACCACACCAGCTCGATCTCGGCGAGATTCAGTCCCCCCTGAAACGGCATGCCGATCGGGTACACGCCCGAGATCGTGAGGTACGCGCCGTCGATGTCGAACACGCCCGCGCGGTCGGAGTAGTAGACGTCGTAGAACTCGGAGGTCGCACCATGAATGTCGTAGACGGTGTCGCCGAGCGGATCGGGGAGGTGCCCCGTGAGCTCGGGACCGTTCACCGTGAACGTGTACGACGTCGGTGCGGTGCCACCGGTGCGCTCCCAGAACACGATGCTTGCGAGGCCTGGGAGCTCGCGCACCGGGAGCTCCATGATCTGGGGCGGGGCATCGACCGGCGCGCCGTCGATCGATGGGGCGTCGAAACCTCTATCGATCGGATCGAGCCCATACCGACCGCAGCCGGAGCCACCCACCGACCCAAGGGCCCATAGCGCAGCGGCGCCCGCGCATCCGATCCTCATCGAATGTTGAGTTTGCCGCAGGTCGGGCGCGAAAGTCCCTTGCGATACCGGAAGTCGGCGGAATCAGGCCAGCGCGCCGGTCGCGCCGTACTGGTGCGTCGCAGGATCGTAGTCGAGCAGCGTACCGACGGCTCCGGCCGACTTCGCGATCCGGACGATCTCGTCGAGATTGCCGCGTACCACCATGCGAGGCTCGGCGTCCGAGATCTCCTGCGCCGTCAGAAACTGGCGCGCTTTCGCGACGTTCTTGAACGCGAGCAGATACGTCTTGTCATTGCCGGCGTGGGCCATCACCGGCACGCGGCCGTCGGCGTCCTGGGTGGACAGCTCACCGTCGTTGGCAACCAGCAGGACCCACAGCCCGTTGAGCGATGGCGAACGCGGCGCGCCATCGGTGTGATGTGATTGGACAGGTCGGCGTGGTCCCGGTGTCGTTTGCAGCATCTAGACTCCTCTTTGCGGCGGCATAGATGCTGGTTTTTGTTCGAAGTGTCAAGTGTGTTGTCACCAGCCTGGTCGCTATGACGTAGTCTCCATCGCGCCCCCATGGCGATCGCCCGCGTCCACCTGCCCGTCATGACCAGCGTGCCGCAGGTACGCGAGCTGCCGGCCGATCCGCTGGTCGACGGATTTGCACGACGGATCCGCAACCAGCGGGTCTCGGTCACCGACCGCTGTAACTACCGTTGCAGTTACTGCATGCCGGAGCAGCTCGAGGATCAGCTCGCGTTCGCACCACGCTCCGCCGTGCTGTCGTTCGAGGAGATCGGCCGCTTGGTCAGGCTATTCGCGGACCTCGGTGTCCGGAAGATCCGGTTGACCGGCGGTGAGCCGACCGTTCGTAAGGGGATCGTCGATCTGGTGGGCCGGATCGCATGGGTGCCGGGGATCGAGCAGGTGGTGATGACCAGCAACGGTCACTTGCTGGCCGAGCTTGCGGCGCCGTTGGCGGCCGCCGGGTTGGCAGGCGTGAACGTCTCGCTCGACACGCTCGACGCGGACCGGTTCCATCGGCTGACGGCGCGCGGTGATCTGGATCGCGTGCTCGCCGGCATCGACGCAGCGGTGGCGGCGGGACTCAAGGTCAAGACCAACGCCGTGGCACTACAGGGTGTCAACGATGGCGAGCTCGTCGCACTCTGTGAGGACGCGTGGCGCCGCGGAGCCGTGCCGCGATTCATCGAGCACATGCCGATGTCGGAGGGGCAGCTCTACCGCAGCGATGCACAGCTTTCGTCGGCGCAGATCCGGCGCGTGCTCGAACAATCGCTCGGGACACTGGTTCCCAGCGATGACCAGCGCCGCGATGGCGGTCCGGCCCGGTACTGGCGCGTCGGCTCGTCGGGACGAGAGGTCGGTGTGATCTCGGCGATGACCGAGCACTTCTGCGACGATTGCAATCGGCTGCGGCTCACCGCCACCGGCGACCTGCATGCCTGCCTGGGTCACGATGACGCAGTCAGCCTGCGTCAGATCCTCCGCACCGGCGGCTCCGATGACGACGTCGTGCGCGCGATCGCATCCGCCGTCGTCGGAAAACGCGTGGGCCACGCGTTCGAGACCTCCGGTCGTGGTGCACCTCACAAGCACATGATCGGCATCGGGGGGTAAGCTAATCCCCGAGGATCATCAGAGGCATGCGCGTCCGGAATGGACTGGATGCGTGCTACGGTTGCACGACCTGCCGGGCACACTGGTCCGCGGAAGGTCCACGCTCCATGCAATCCATCAAATTGGCGAACATCGCGCTGGCTGCGGCGGTCGTGCTTGGGGCTGTGTCGGTCGTGCCTGCGTGCACGGCGAGCTCTGACAACTACCGCATGGTCAACGATCTGATCACCGAGGGCGACCTCGGCAAGTGGCAGGGCAAGGCGATGCGCGTGCACGGCTTCGTGCTGCCCGGCTCGATCGCCGAACAGGTCATCGACCAGGAGATGGTGCGGACCTTCGTGCTGCAGAAGGACGGCAAGCAGATCCGGGTGTTCAGCCGCGGTCCCAAGCCCGACACGTTCAAGGACAACGCCGACGTCGTGGCGACAGGATCGATCGTCGCCGCGCAGAAGCTCGCCTCGACGGCGAGCACGTTGGGCGTGAAGCTCGACGCGAGCACGCAGTACGTCGTCGATGCGACCGAGCTCTCGGCGAAGTGCCCTTCGAAGTACGAAGGCGTTCAGCCGAACAAAGAAATCACCAAGAAGTCCTACTAGGGGACCGACCATGACCTCGGAACCACCGTTCTCTCCGGTCGCGCTGGTCGGAACCATCGCGCTGCTGGCAGCGTACGCGCTCGGAGCGTGGTGCGTGGCCGCGGGTGTCGCCGGCAATGCTCGCAAGCACCGCGGTCTGGTGAGCTCGTCGGTGTACGGGCTCTACGGCTTCGGCGCGCTGGTGTCGCTCGCGTCGGCGATGTTGATCTACGGGTTCGTCACCCACGACTTCTCGATCAAGTACGTCGCGAGCAACTCCGACGTCGCGATGTCGACGCAGTCGAAGGTCACGGCGTTCTGGGGCGGCCTCGACGGCTCGCTGCTGCTCTGGGTGCTCGTGCTCGCGCTGTTCTCGGTGGTCGCGATCGCGATCAACGTGCGCCGCCACCGCGACATGATCGGTTACGTCGTCGCGACGATCATGGTGGTCCAGGTGTTCTTCCTGTCGCTGCTGATCTTCACGAAGAACCCGTTCGCGACCATGCTCGGGACACCGCCGCCCGACGGCAAGTGTCTGAACCCGCTGCTCCAGAACTACTGGATGGTCATCCATCCACCGTCGCTCTACATCGGCTTCGTCGCCGCCACGATCCCGTTTGCGTTCGGCGTCGGCGCGCTCGCGTCGGGCCGGCTCGACGATCTGTGGCTCGGCTCGGTCCGGGTGTGGATGCTGATCTGCTTCTTGTTCCTGTCGCTCGGCCTGATCCTTGGAGGTCGCTGGGCCTACGAGGAGCTCGGCTGGGGTGGCTACTGGGCGTGGGATCCGGTCGAGAACGCCGGATTCATCCCGTGGTTCACCGCCACCGCGTTCCTTCACTCCGCGATCATTCAAGAACAGCGCGGGATGATGAAGCGATGGAACATGTCGCTGGTCATCCTGACGTTCTTCTTGACGATGCTCGGCACGTTCATGACGCGCTCCGGCATCGTCCAGTCGGTGCACGCGTTCGGCGAGGACAACGTGCTCGCCATGCAGTTCGTCATCTTCATGGTCGGCCTGCTGGTCGTGGCGATCGGCTTGCTGGTCTATCGCTGGGAACAGCTGGCGAGCCGCAGCGACTTCGAGTCGTTCTTCTCGCGCGAGTTCGCGTTCCTGTTGAACAACTGGATCCTGCTCGCGTGCGCGGCGTTCATCTGGTACTTCACGATGCACCCGACGTTCACCGACGCATTCGCGCAGGCACGCGCCACCGTCGGCATTCCATTCTTCAACGGCTGGATGGGGCCCGCCGGCGTGTTGCTGCTGTTGCTCGCCGGCGTGGCGCCGCTATTGGCCTGGCGCAAGACGACGCGCGAGCGCCTGGTTCGCCAGTTCTTGTTCCCCTGCGCGTTTTCCGCGCTGACGATCGGTGCGCTGCTGATCCTCCGCCCGCATGTGACCGCGCTGAGCAACATCTTCCCGCGCAGCCCGGAGAACCAGGGGATCCCGGCGCCGATGTCGCTGATCTGCTTCGCGACGTGTGCGTTCGCGTTCGGTTCGATCGTGCAGGAGTTCTGGCGCGGCACCGCCGTGCGAATGCGCCAGAGCGGCTCGGACCCGTTCACCGCGCTGCTCGGGCTCGTCGTGTCCAAGCGGCGCAAGTACGGCGGTTACGTCGTCCATCTCGGCATCGCCGTGATGTTCATCGGGTTCGCCGGCAAGGTCTACGACAGGATGCTCGATCGAACGATCGAGCGGCCCGCGCTCGCCGATTCGATGCCGCTCAACGGCGACGGCACCGTCGCCAAGTTGCCGGCGAAGAGCGCTGCCGCGTTTCAGTTCGCCGACTACACATTCCTGTACGAGCAGCTGATCACCACGTCCGACGATCAGAAGAACGCGGTGAGTGCGCAGGTCAGCATCTGGCAGGACGGCGAGCGGCTCGGCGTGGTGTACCCCGCGAAGTGGAAGTACAAGTGCGAGGAAGAAGCCACCACCGAGGTCGCGATCAAGGTGCGGTTCTCCGAGGACATCTATGTCGTGCTGACCGGTTACGACACCCAGACCCAGATGGCGAACTTCCGGGTGTTCGTGAATCCGCTGATCAGCTGGGTGTGGGTCGGGTTCTTGATCCTCGCGTTCGGCACGCTGATCTGTTTGATCCCGCAGAGGCTCGTCGACATGATGAGCGCCGGTCCCTCCTATGGGCGCGTCGGTCGAGCTGGTGATTCCGGGCTGGTGCTGCTGCTCGCAGGCGCACTCGTGGCTGGTGTCTCGGGGCAAGCTCACGCTCAGCCGGCGGAGCACGAGGATGAGTCGATTCGCACCGGTGGAGGGATGACCACCAGTCCGGGTGCGGCGGCGATGAATCGTCCGCAGCCCAACACCGTGGCCGAGCGCGCGATGAAGGAGCTGCTGTGCATGTGCGGCTGCACGCGCGAGAGCATCTTCGATTGCAAGTGTGACGCGGCGGCCGACTTTCGCGGCCGCGTGCTCGCGTTTCTCGGTCAGACGGATCCAACCGGCAAGCTCGTGTTCGACATGCAGAGCGCCGATGGCAAGGCCGCCGCGTACGATGCGGTGCTCACCAACTTCGTCAAGCTCGCCGGTGGCGAACAAGTGCTTGCCACGCCGCGCAGCAGCTCGACCTGGTTGATCCCGACCCTTGCGGTGATCGGTGGGCTCGTCCTGATGTTCACCTCAGCGCGCCGCTGGATCGGCCGGAGCAACGCCGCCATTGCTGCCACGCCGGTAGCGACGATCCAGCCAGAAGACACCGCAGCCGCCGATAAGCTCGATGACGAGCTCGCCGAGACCGACTAGGACCCAAGCCATGGCAACCGACTCCACGCGATGGATCCGGCGTACGGTGGCGTTGGGCTTCATCGTCGTCGGCTGGCTGTTCATCTCCTGGCAGAACAACTTCAACGCCACCGCGCCGGTGGTGTTCGCCGACCTCGGCTGGCTGGCGATCGTGCTGACCGTCTACAACCTGTGGCGCACAGGTGCAGTGGCGGCCACGGTATCGGACGATGACGATTCACCGGACTCGACCTGGGGCCGGCCGATCGGTGAGCGCGCCGAGCTCGAGCGCGAGAAGAAGATCCTGCTCAAGGCGATCAAGGAGACCGAGTTCGATCTCGAGATGGGCAAGCTGTCGAAGGCCGATGCCGAAGAGATGACGGCTCGCTACCGCGCCAAGGCGATCGATCTGATCAAGGAGATCGATCGGATCGACGGCAAGTCGTCGGGCACGGTGCGCGAGCAGATCGAGCGCGAAGTGAAGGCGCGGGTCGAGCTGCGCCGCAAGGGCGAAGCCAAAGGTAAGGGCTCCAAGAGCAAATCCGACCCCAAGCCCTCGTCTTCCGAACCCACGGCGCCTGCACGCGCGGACCGGGAAGCTGACGCGAGCGAGCCGGTCGCCACCGCCACGCCGCCGTCCGAGCCCGAAGCACCGGCGAAGGAGGCGGCCGAATGATCCGCGGTCACCACGGAACCGCGATCGCTGGCGCGATCATTGGCGCGTTGCTGGTCGCAGTCGCGGCGCCGACAGGTATCGTTCACGCACAGCCCGCCGAGGCGATCGGTCAGCCGCTGCCGAATTCCAAGCTCGAGATCGGCACGATCAGCGTCCGGGTGATCGACGGTAGCGTGACCGCGCCGGTGTCGGGCGCTGACGTCACGCTCACCGTCAACGGCGCTCCTCGCACTGCAAGGACCGACGCGTCCGGGCGCGCCACGTTTGCGGGCATCCCGCCGGGCTCGAATGTGCAAGCGACGATCAAGGACGCCTCGGATAATCCGCTGAGCTCGACGACGTTCCCGGTGCCGAGCCAGGGCGGTGTCAGCGTCATGCTGTCGCGCAAGCCGTTCAAGGGCAGCGGCCCGATGACCGGCGGCCCGGCGATGGGTGGGATGCCCGAGCCGCGCGCGATGAGCGGAATACCGCGTCCGGACCGCAATGATCCGCCCGGCACGATCACCGTGCGCGTCACCTACAACGAGCTGATCGCCGATCCGGCCGCTGGGATCCAGGATCCCGCGCCGCCGGTGGGGGCGCCCGTTGCCCTGGTTGGGTACACGACGGACGACAAGGTGACGTTCAAGTCCGGCGCGGTCGATGAGCGCGGCATCGTTCAGTTCACCGGGCTCGATCGCACCAGCTCGACGGCGTATTACGCGCTGTCCCAGCTGTCACGCGGGACTGCGACCGACCGGTTGATCGCCGCACCGGTTCAGCTCGATGGCGAGTCAGGGGTGCGGATGATCCTGTCGGGCGACAAGCGTAGCTCGAGTGCACCCGCGATCAACGACTACGAGAAGCTGCTGCCGTCGGACGGTGTCCCGGTCCCGGCTGGCCAGGTTCGCGTGCTCGTCGCGGGCGCCCGCGTCGGAACGCCGGTCTCACTGATCGACGCTGCCACCGCCAAACCGATCGCATCGCTGCCGACGCCGGCGGCGGCACCGGACCCGTCGAAGGCCAAGGCAGATGTCGAGTTTCAGAACAGCGACCAGCTCCCCAAGGGCACGCTCGGGGTGAGGGCGATCGGTGGTGCGGGATCGGCAAACAATCCTCTGTCCGGGATCGAGATCAAGCTCCTGTCGCCCGCCGATCAGCGCCTGATCGAAGGTGCGATTTCGGCGACGAACGCCGACGGCATGGCGCGGGTGATGACAACCGTCACGGACGAGGTGATGGCGGTCGTGTCGATGAACGGCAAGCAGCTCGCCACCAGGTCGATGCGGCTCGCCGATGCGGGCGGATTGATGGTCGTGACGATCAACTGGCCACCGGCACGCCCCGAGGTGGTCTTCGATGTTCCGTACGCGCCGGGTCAGGTGCTGTACGCGCAGACCAGCGATAACCGAGGGACCTTCCGCTCGTTGCCGTTTCAGACGGTGCCAGAGGCTGGAACGGCGTCGGCGGTGTTCGCCGTCGAGCGCAGCGTGCTCCGGTTCCGGCTGTCGGGATTTCCCGAGGACGAGTTCTTCGCCATCCAGGGCATCTGGGAGATCTCGAACCAGTCGTGGGCGCCCTATCGAGCAAGCCCGGACGGGTACAGCATCCCACTGCCGCCGCGGCATCTGGGCGGCGTGCTTGCCGAGGAGGCCAAGGACCGGGTGACGATCGAAGAAGGCCAGGGGTTCCGGATCGCAAAGCCGATTCCGCCGCTCGGCTATCAATTCCTGGGCAAGTTCTCGCTGCCCGTCGACCACGGCACCGTCTCCCTGCGCATGGACCTGCCGTATGGCACCAGGAACAGCGAGCTTCGCTTCCCCAAGTCGGCGGAGATGTCGATCAAGGTCCCTGACGACGTGAAGATCCTCGAAGGCCAGACGCAGGGTGGCGAGCCGATCTATGTGGTCCCGGTCAAGGCCGAGCCTGGCACGTCGATCAGCCTGTCGATCGCCGGTCTGCCCTCCGAGCCGGCGTGGCGTGGGTACCTGCGAATCGCGCTCGGCGTGCTCGTGATCTGCGTCTTGCTGGGCGGTGTGGTGTTCGCGGTGCGGCGCAAGCAGACGGTGGCCGAGGTGATCGCCGAGCGCAAGGCGAAGCTACTCGACGAGCTCGTCGAGCTCGAATACGCCGGCAAGGGTGGCAAGCGCAAGGAACAGCTGATCGCCGAGCTCGAAAAGATCTGGGTGTCGTAGGTACCAAGGTGCCCGCGCTCGACCAGGTGCAGATCACCAAGCTCGCCAAGCGCTACGGCATGGAGCGCGCGCTCGCCGGCGTGACCATGGAGCTCAAGGCGGGCTCGATGTGCGCGGTGCTGGGTCACAATGGCGCCGGCAAGTCGACGCTGCTCGGGATCATCTCGACGCTGGTGCGTCCGTCCTCGGGCTCGGTCGTGTACCGCGCGGGCGGACGCGAGGTGTCCGGCGTGGAGGTTCGTCGCGAGATCGGCCTGCTCGCCCACGCGTCGCTATGCTACGCGGAGCTCACTGCGCACGAGAACCTCGCGCTGGTCGCCGGGTTGTACGAAGTCGATGGCAGCGCCACCGCCCTGACCGCGATGCTCGATCGCGTCGGACTCGACCGGAAAGCCCGCGATCGGCCGGCGCGAACCTACTCGCGCGGCATGGTGCAACGCCTGGCGCTCGCGCGCGCGCTGCTCACCAGGCCATCGCTGGTCCTGCTCGACGAGCCGTTCACCGGGCTCGACCGCGACGGCGCACTGGCACTCGGCGCGGAGCTCGGCGAGCTGCGCACCAGCGGCGTGATGGTCGTGGTCGTGACGCACGACCTCGAGGCGATCGCGACCCGCGCCGACCATCTGGTGGTGCTTCGCGGCGGCAAGCTGGTGCACGAGGATCGGTGGGAGGGATCGCACGAGCAAGCCGCCAGCCGGGGCGATGGCGATCGCGCCACCGGCTATAGCTACGACCAGCTCAAAGACATCTATCATCGCTACGCCAACTGATGATCTCGCTCCTCCGTCAAGCCGGCCGCATCGCCTCGAAGGAGCTGCGCATCGAGCTCCGGAGCCGCGAGATCATCTACACGATGGCGTTCTTCGGGTTCTTGCTCGTCGTCATCTACGCGTTCGCGTTTCCGCGCGACCATCGGGCGATCCTCGGCTCGACGCCGGGGATGCTGTGGGTGACCCTGGCGTTCGCGGGCACGATCGGCCTGGGGCGGGCGTTCGACCGCGAGCGCGAGAACGACACCATGCGCGCGCTGCTGCTCGCGCCGGTGCCGCGGCTCGCGGTGTTTCTCGGCAAGGCGGTTGCGATCTCCGTGCTGGTGTTCGGCGTCGCGGTGGTCGTCGTGCCGATGCTGGTGGTGTTTCTCGACGCACCGCTGTTCGACGTGATCGGGCAGCTGTCGCTGGCGATCGTGCTCGGTGTGATCGGGTTCGCGATCACGGGCACGGTGTTCGCCGCCACCCTCCTCAAGGTCCGTTCGCGCGACGTGTTGTTGCCGGTCATCCTGTATCCGCTACTGATCCCGGTGTTCGTCGCCGGCACCAAGGCGACGATGTCGATGATCACGCCACCGGTCGATTTCGACAACGCGTGGTACTGGATTCAGTTCCTCGGAATCTATGACGCCGTGTTCCTGGTAGTGTCGGTGTGGGTATTCGAATCCCTGGTGATTGAATGAGCAGATTCGCCGTCCCCGTGTTCTGTGTGCTCGCTGCCGCCGGCATCGCGCTGGGCGTCCAGCTCGTGTTCATCGAGGCACCGCTGCAGTACCAGGTCACCAACGGCGTCCTTGAAGGCAACAGCCTGTTCTTCAACCAGAAGATCTTCTACTTCCACGTCGCCCACGCATTCTGGCTGTTCATGGCGGTGTTCGTCTCCGGGGTGGCCTCGATCGCATATCTGCGGACTCGCAACCCGCGCTGGGACGACATCGCGAGCGCGTCGACCGAGGTCGCGGTCGCATTTGGTGCGGTGGTGCTGGTGACCGGCTCGATCTGGGCGAAGGCGGCCTGGGACGTGTGGTGGAAGATGGAGCCGCGGCTCACGATGTCGCTGCTACTGTGGCTGATCCTCGTCGGCTATGTGCTCGTGCGGCGGTTCGCGGGCCCCAGCGGTGATCGGATCGCTGCGGGGATGGCGATCTTCGGGATGATCGGTGTCCCGTTCATCTACACGATGGTGCGTGCAGGCGATTCGCATCCGCAGGCCGGCAAGGAAGGCGTGGTCGCGACGCTCGGCGAAGGCATGCGCGGTCCGTTCTGGATCAGCGTGGCTGCGTTTTTGTGCTGGTTCATCGCGCTGATGGTGTTTCGCGTGCAAGGTGTGCGCGCCGAGCGCGAGGTTCGCGAGCTGCGCGAGCGGGGCCTAGATCTGGGAGTGCTGTCATGAACAAGCGAACGATTGGTGGTCTTGTCGTCGTGCTCGTGCTCGGACTCGTCGCGGTCGTCGCCGCTCAGCCGGCAGGTAGCGATGCGCCACCACCACCCGCACCTGGGTCGGCTGCACCGCCGCCGCCTGCACAACCACCGGACACCGCACCTCCCGCTGCAGGCGCCGATCCTCGCCTCGCCGCGTGCCGCGAGGCGATGAACAGCGATCCTGCGTTCGAGAAGCAGGTGCTCGAGATCGCCGATCAGCGTGCGGCCGCGGAGCGTGACACGGCGACGATCGCTGCACACGAGGCGGCGGACCTTCACGTGCGGAAGAACCAGCGTCACGTGCTGTGGGCGTACGCTGCGATGTGGATCATCGCCGCAGGCTTCGTCATCTATCTGTGGCGCCGGCAGCAGGCGCTCAAGACCGAGATTGCCCAGCTACGTCGCGATCTCGACGCGGCCGCCAAATGACCTCGAGCCACCTCCTGTTCATTCCAGGCGTGCTGATGGTCGGGATGTTCGTGGGCTTCATCCTCGGAGCGCGCGCGGCGCGCAATCAGATGGAGCTTCAGCGCAAGCGCGCCGAGGAGCGCGACGCCGCGAAGGCAGCTCGTGCGGCGAAGCGCGCCGAGCAGCAGGGCAAGTAGCTCGACGATTCCTCAGGCCAGCGCGGTCAGCGCATCGCGCAATTGCGCGGCCGAGTGGGTGCGGGTCACTGGATCTTTGTCGAGCGCCGCGCGAGCGATCGCGTCGAGCGCGGGGTCGGCGAGCGGAGGCGCCGGCGCCTCGACGACCGCGGCCATGGTGAGCCATGGCGGGCCACGGTGAAACAGCCGCGCATTGGCGATCAGCTCCCACAACATGACCCCGAGCGCGAACACGTCGGTAGCTGGTGTCCAGCGCTCGCCGCGGATCTGTTCTGGAGCCATGTACGCGTGCGTGCCGCGCACCTCGCCGGCCTCGCCGATCGCGCGTGCGACGCCCAGGTCGACGACCATGACGTGGTCGGCATCGTCGACGATCACGTTGCCTGGATTGAGGTCGCCGTGCACCCAGCCGTGGCCATGAAGGTGCGAGAGCGCCTCGCACGCGGCGACCATGATCGCGATCGCGCGCGACCTCGGCAAGACCACCGGGGCGGGCGATCCGTCTCTGGGATTCGGCGCCGGGGCGAGCAAGCGCCGCACGTCTTCGCCGGGCGCGAGCTCCATCGCGATGAACGGCCGGCCATCGACATCGCCGGCGTCGATGGCGTGAACCAGATGTGGATGATGCGGCAGCGTGGTGGTCAGTTGCCGCTCGGTGGCGAACTGAGCGAGCACCTGTTCGTTGCGCATCAAATGCGTGTGCAGGCGCTTCACCGCTGCGGTCGTGCCTTCTCGGTTGGCTCGCCAGACCTCGCCGAGCCCGCCGACGGCGATCAGCGATTCGAGGCGCCAGGTGCCGAACGTCTCCACGGTGGATGATCAGTATGCAGCGTCCAAATCGAGAATAGTGAAGCGGAGCCGAGAACGTGAATGCCGGCGATCGTGGCAGCAAATTCACGGTCGCGGTTCCGCTTGCCTACTCACTATTGTCTCGTCATCGAGCTAGAGTCCGCGCCATGGACTTCAACCTGTCGCCCGAGCAAGAGGCTCTCGTTCAAACCGCCCGCGAGTTCACCCGGCGCGAAGTGATTCCGCGCGCGAAACATCACGATGAGACCGGCGAGTTTCCGCACGACATCCTCAAGAAGGCCTGGTCGACGGGGCTGATGAACATCGAGATCCCCGAGGCGTACGGAGGGCTGGGTGGTGGGTGCCTCGACAACTGCGTGGTCCAGGAGGAGGTCTCGTACGGCTGCGCTGGCATCAACACGTCGATGGCCGCCAACTGTCTGGGCGCCACGCCGCTGATCGTCGCTGGCACCGAGGATCAGAAGAAGAAGTATCTCACCCGGCTGACCTCCGAGTACTCGTTCACCGCGTACGGGTGCTCCGAGCCCGACGCTGGGTCCGACGTCGCCGGCATGCGCACGCGAGTCACCCGGCATGGCGACGACTACGTGCTCAATGGCCAGAAGCGCTGGATCACCAACGCCGGGCTCGCGGGGTTCTACGTCGTGTTCGCCACGTTCGATCCGGCGATGAAGCACAAGGGCATCGCGTGCTTCGTGATCGACGCCGGCACGCCGGGAATTCGACCTGGCCGCGAAGAGGACAAGATGGGCCAGCGGGCATCCAATACCTGCGACCTGATCATCGAGGACTGCAAGGTTCACAAGAGTCAGCTGATCGGCACCGAGGACTCAGGCTTCAAGATCGCGATGAAGACGTTCGACCGATCGCGCCCATGGATCGCGGCGACCGCGGCGGGCGTGATCCGGCGCGCGCTCGACGAGAGTCGCGCGTACTCGCTCGAGCGCAAGACGTTCGGCGTTCCGATCGCTCAGCATCAGGCCGTCCAGTTCATGCTCGCGGAGATGGCGATCGCGTACGAATCGACGCGCCTGCTCACGCACAAGGCCGCGACCCAGGTCGACAGCGGCGATCTGTCAGCGATCACGTCGAGCTACGCCAAGGCGTACGGTGCCGACGCCGCGATGCGGTGCACCACCGACGCCGTCCAGATCTTCGGCGGCTACGGCTACACCAAGGAGTATCCGGTCGAGAAGCTGATGCGCGATGCCAAGCTGCTCCAGATCTACGAGGGCACCTCCCAGATCCAGCGCGTCATCATCGCGCGCAATCTGTTGGCAACCAGGTGACGCGAGTACACTCGGGGCATGCCGACCTGCAAAGAGTGCAATGACGATGTCACCAAGCTCGTGACCGTGAAGGTCGCCGGCAAAGCCCGTAAGGTCTGCGAGGACTGCGCCGATCGGCTGCGCGAGGCGGGAGAGATCGCCGAGGCGAGCGAAGGCGTGATCCAGGGGATGATGGGCTACAAGGGCCGGCGCTGACCCGCCCTACGAGCCAGCTCGGGCGGCGATGGTGGCGCGGCCGCGATGTCAGAGCCTTCTGGCACGTTCCCGATCGTGCAGGCCGACCCTCACTCGATCACCACGACGCGTAGTTACCCTCAGGGGGCCCAGGGGCCACAGGCTCCGCTCGCCGACGGCTCGGGTCCAACGGCGGCGGAGCCCGCAGCGCGCACCAGCTCGAACGATGTGTTCGGCAAGATCTTCATCGGCATCGCCGGCATGATCGGCGCCGGCAAGTCGACGCTGGCCAAGGCCCTCGGTCAGCATCTCGGCATCGACACCTATTACGAGCCCGTCGCGGACAACGAGTACCTCGCGGATTTCTATCGCGATACGTATCGCTACTCGTTTGCGATGCAGGTGTATCTGTTGAATCGCCGGTTCCAGCAGCATCAGGAGATCATCTGGCGCGGGCGCTCGGCGGTGCAGGATCGAACGATCTACGAGGACTCGATCTTCGCGAAGATGCTGGCGAAGACCGGCCTGATGGACGAGCGCGATTACCGCACGTACGTCGATCTGTTTCGCAACATGAGCAACTTCATGTGCAAGCCGAGCGTGATCGTGTACCTCGACGTATCACCCGAATCGTCGGCGCAGCGGATCGCGATGCGTAGCCGCGACGTCGAGTCCAAGATCGAGCTGTCGTACCTCAAGGCGCTGCACGAGGGCTATCAGGAGTTCGTCGAGAGCATCTCGAAGGTCATCCCCGTGATCCGGGTCGACTACGAGCGGTTCGGAACCGCCGGTGAGATGGCCGAGGTGATCAAACGCGAGTACCTGGATGCGTCGTTCCTGCGCCGGGTGACCTCGTTCGACCCCACTCGATAGCGTACCCGTCACCGTCGCAGTCGCACCGAGTGTTAGGCTCGCTACGTGGTGCGTGCGATTCGAGACAGGTTGATCGCGCTGGCGCCCAGATGGCGTGCGATTCGCGCTGGGTTGATCGCGCTGGCGATCACGATCGCCATGATCGACGGTTGCCCGATTCCGCCGCCCGATGAAACGCTCGCGTGGCAGGAGTGGTACGCCACCCCCATCCGCCGCGCGCGCAATCGCCTGCTCCGGCCGTTCCGCTGGATCTCGCGCGATCTGCGACTCAGCCAGCGCTGGGCGCTGTTTCAATCGGTGACGCCCGACCGATTTCGTCTCACGGTGGAGGGCAGACTGCCCGTTGCAGGCGCGTCGAGCGGCGAATGGTCCCGGGTGTTCTACCGGGCCGGCGATCCAGCGCTCGACGACTACGAGGCGCTGCTCGAATACCGGCGGGTGCGCGGCGCGTGGAACCCATCGGGAAAGCCACCCGCGCAGTACCTCAAGTTTGCTCGCTGGTTCGCGGTGAAGGTGCTCGAGGATCATCCCGAGCTCGACGCGGCACGGCTGCGGTTCGAGAGGGTTCGACTCTCCCCTGGCCAGGTGAGCGGGCTCGGCGAATTCGTGTTCGAGCTCGGCGTGCGAAGGGACGCGATGTGAGGCGACTGTGGAACGCCTGGGTCGCGCTGTGGGACCGCCGCGAATCACCAGCGGCGCTCGCGGCGGTGCGGATCGCGCTCGGGGTCGTACTGCTGTACGACCTGCTCTCGATCGCGTGGCTCGGGCTGATCACGCCGCTGTTTGCGTTGCCGCCCGACGGCTTCGCGATGCCCCACACTGGCTGGGCAGCCGACTGGCTCGGCACCGGTCCACACGCTGCGTTCGCGTTGTGGTTGGCCGCCACGATCGCGGCCGGGTGTCTCGTCGTCGGTGCCGCGACGCGCGTGGCGTGCGTGGTGTTCGTGCTGGTCTCCGCGCAGCTCGCGTATACCGCGCCGAGCGGCGACCGCGGGATCGATGTCATGTTGCGGGTGTTCGTGGCGATCCTCGCGTTCTCGCGCTGCAACGCGGTGTGGTCGGTCGATCGCTGGGTGTGGCGGTGGCTAGGCCGTCGGATGCCCGACGAGGTGCCTGCGTGGCCGCGCTATCTCTTGATGTTGCAGCTGGTGTGGATCTACTTCTCAGGTGGCTCGAACAAGTCAGGCGCGGAGTGGCGGCCCGACGGTGGGTTCGCGGCCCTCAGCAACGCGTTGACCGATCCACATCTCGCGCGGTTTTCGTCCGGGTGGGTCGAGCTCATCGATCCGGTCGCGCGAATGGCCACGGCGCTCACGATGCTCTTCGAGCTCGCAGCGCCGGTGTATTTGCTATTGGTCTATTTCGCCGAGACTGCCGACCGGCCGGGGCGGGCGCGCCGGTTCTGCAATCGCTATCGTCTTCGGTTCGTGTGGTTGGGCCTGGGAGCCGCGTTTCATCTGGGCATTGCGGCCACCTTGCAGCTCGGCATCTTTCCGTGGGGAATGCTGGCGATCTATCCCGCGCTGCTGCTCCCTCGCGAAGTCGCGGCCCTGACTCGAGTTGGTCGCGCCGGCTGACTTCGCGAGGTTGCTAGCTCGAGCCCAGGACTCTTGCAGTCGGGCTCGTGCTCAGTGCGTAGAGGTACAGAAGTGGGGAGTACGAGTAACCAGGGACGAGGGTCAATCACAGAAGCGGAAGCGAATCGGACCGGACCAGGCTCAGGTTGCGAGCTTCCAGAACGCGACCCCGAGGCCAACCACCATCACCACGAGGATGCTGATCATCGTTGCGCCAGACTGTTTCTTCTCGCTCATTGACGGGCTCCTTGGATGTTTCATCCGTTGCGGTACGAATAAAACTCTACAGCGAGAGTGTTTTCATCGTCATCAATAATTGTAATTTACATTGTCATACATACAGCTAAACCATTGGTCTTATGGTTGTTTTACCCGGTGTAAATTTATCCTCAATACAGGAATCGTGCGTTTGATCGCACCCACTCCCGCTCCGAAACCGGCCCGGATCGTGGTGGTGGACTCGCGCGCAGGCGCCGCTACGGCGACGCGCTGGCCTTGCCGAGATGCGGAGCGACGCGGCAATGCCCCTGATCGCAGATCGCTTCGGCGTCGCAACTGGGGTGCGTGCTGATCGCCATCGTGCACGTGGAGTCTGCACAGCGCTTCGCGCGGGTCGCATCGTAGTCGGTGACGGCGTCCTTGCGGATCGCGACGCGCCGTCCCCCGCCGGAGCACCCGCAACACGCTTCGACGAGTACGCAGTCATCGGCCGACTCGCAGGAGTTCCGGTCGTCCGACGTCGGGGCCGCCTTGGGATTGCTCGGCGGTGCTGAGCTACACGCCGAGAGCGCAAGCACCGCGACGAGCGCGCGGATCATCGCCGGAACGCCCCGGCACCCGCAAACCGTGCTTGCTCGCCGAGCTGGTCTGCGATCCGAAGCAACTGGTTGTACTTCGCGATCCGATCGGAGCGCGAGGCCGAGCCGGTCTTGATCTGTCCCGCATTGGTGGCGACCGCAAGATCCGCGATGAACGCATCCTCGCTCTCGCCCGAGCGATGCGAGATGACCGCCGTGTAGCGAGCGTGCTGCGCGGTGCGCACCGCGTCGAGGGTTTCGCTCAGGCTACCGACCTGGTTCACCTTGACGAGGATCGAGTTGGCGATTCCACCGTCGATGCCGCGCTTGAGCCGCGCGGTCTGAGTCACGAACAGATCGTCGCCGACGAGCTGAACCTTCGAGCCGAGGCGGTCGGTCAGGGTCTTCCAGCCGCTCCAATCGTCTTCGGCCAGGCCGTCCTCGATCGAGACCAGCGGATACTTCGCCGCCCAGCTCGCGTATAGATCGACCATCTCGGCAGCCGAGCGCTGCTTGCCTTCGTAGTCGTAGGTGCCCTTCGTCTTGTCGAAGAATTCCGACGCTGCGACGTCGAGCGCGAGCGAGATCTGCTCGCCAGGTTTGTATCCCGCCTTGCCGATCGCCTCGAGGATCAGCGACAGCGCTGCCTCCGCGTTATCGAGGCTCGGCGCGAACCCACCTTCGTCGCCAACGTTGGTGGCCTTGCCCCGCGCTGCGAGCAGCTTCTTCAGGTGATGGAACACTTCGACGCCGGCACGCAGGGCGTCGTCGAACGCATCGAACCCGGCGGGCGCGATCATGAACTCCTGGATGTCGAGGTTGTTATCGGCGTGTGCACCACCGTTGATGATGTTCATCAGCGGCACCGGCAGCGTCACCGCGCCGGCGCCACCGAGGTAGCGGTACAGCGGCAGCTCGTGCTCGAGCGCCGCGGCGCGAGCCGTCGCCATCGACACCGCGAGGATCGCGTTCGCGCCGAGGTTGCTCTTGAGCGGCGTGCCATCGAGCGCGATCAACGCCGCATCGACCGCGGCTTGGTCGGTGGCGTCCATGCCGATCAACGTCGGCGCGATCACGTCGCGTACGTGATCGACCGCGCGCAGCACCCCCTTGCCGAGGTAGCGCGCCGCGTCGCCGTCGCGCAGCTCCAGCGCCTCGTGCTCGCCGGTCGAGGCGCCAGACGGGACGATCGCTCGTCCAAGCGCTCCACCTTCGAGCCCGACCTCGGCTTCGACAGTCGGGTTGCCACGTGAATCAAGAACCTCGCGCGCATGCAGCCAGACGATCTCCGTCATGCGGCGACACTAACGTAACCGACCGCTTCGATCACGCGTGGTGGTCAGCTTACACGCCGCGCGCGCGCGCGCATGAAACCGGCTTCGACTCCGCCACGTCGCGACAGAACGTAACCTGCCGCTTCGAATACGACCGGGGCCCATGTTACACCCCGCGCATGCGAGCGAGCGGAGTCGCCCGTACCGTCAACATCGCCACCCGGGTCATGCTGGTCGTGCTCGCGGTCGGCTGCGCGCGCGGGGCCCCCGCAACGACCACTCCGCGCGGAGCTGCGGATCTCTCATCCGGCGTCACCAAGACCGTGGAGCTGTGGCAGCAAGCAAACGAGGTGCGCAGCTTCGAAGCGCTCGAGAAGGTCTACGCTCCCGACGGCAACGTCGCGGTGGTGCAGAACGGCGTGCTCCAGCTCGGCTGGACCGCGGTGGCGCCGGTGATCAAAGATCGACTCGCGCGCGCCAAGGAGATCCACATCCGGATGAAGGATGTGAAGGTGATGCCGGTCGGCCGTGACGCCGCGATCGTGGTTGCCACGATGACCCGCGAGCTGACCGATGGCGCCGCAACCGTCACCGAGACCGGCGCGTTGACCATGATGCTGCGAAGCATCGAGCAGGGCACCGGCTGCTCCGGGCCATGCCCGCTGAGCTGGTTCATCGTCGCGGAACATTTTTCGTACAAGTTGCAACCATGACCACATCGCCGACGCGCACGATCGGAGTTGCACTGCTCGGGCTCGGCAACGTCGGAGGCGGCGTGGTCAAGCTCCTCGAGGATAACGCGGTGGCGATCGAGGCCCGGCTGGGTGCACGCATCCAGGTGCGTACGATCGCCGTGCGCGATCCCGACAAGGCGAACCGGGTGGTCGATGTCGATCGCAATCTCCTCACCACCGACCTCGAGGCCGCGATCCGCCGCGACGACGTCGACATCGTGTGCGAGCTGATCGGCGGCACCACGCTCGCGAAGTCCGCCGTCCACCAAGCGATCGCGGCGCGCAAACACGTGGTCACCGCGAACAAGGCGCTGCTTGCCGAGCACGGCGCCGAGCTGTTCGCCGCGGCCGAGCAGGTGGGCGTCGATGTGTACTACGAGGCCGCCGTGTGCGGCGGCATTCCGATCATTCGCGTGCTGCGCGAAGGACTCGCGTCGGACCGCATCGAGGCGATCCACGGGATCGTGAACGGAACCTCGAACTACATCCTCACCACGATGACCGCGAGCCGGCGTCCGTTCGCAGAGATCCTGCGCGATGCCCAGCAGCTCGGCTACGCCGAGGCCGATCCGACGCTCGATGTCGGCGGCGGCGACGCCGCTCACAAGCTCGCGATCTTGATCAACCTGTGCTTCAGCACGTCGGTCGACGTCGCGGCGATTCCGACGGACGGCATCGACGTGGTCGATCCGATCGATCTCGGATACGCCGACCGGTTTGGCTATGTGATCAAGCCGCTCGTGATCGCGCGCGAAGCCGACGGCGGCGCGATCGAGGCGCGCGTTCATCCGGCGCTGATCCCGCGCAACTGGTTGCTCGCCGACGTCGCCGGGGCCAAGAACGCGGTCTACGTGAACAGCTACGCGCTTGGACCGTCGCTGTATTACGGTGCGGGGGCAGGCATGCTGCCGACGGCGATGTCGGTCGTGTCCGACATGATCGAGATCGGGCGCAACATGTTTGCGCGCGCCGCGGGCCCGAGCTCGCGCCGGCCACGGCCGGTCGCGCCTCGCCAGCTCGTGCCGCTCGCCGATGTGCGCACGCGTTACTACTTGCGGTTCGGCGTGATCGATCAACCGGGCGTGCTCGGCCGGCTGATGACGATCCTGGGATCGCACGAGGTCTCGATCGCGCAGGTCGTCCAGGACGGTGCACCGATCGATCCCTCGAACCGCGTCGTATGGGTCGTGGTGTTGACGCACACGGCACGCGAAGGCAACGTCCGAGCGGCACTCGCAGACATCGATCGCCTGGCGGTCGTGCGAGAGCCCGTACGCGTCATCAGGATCGAGGGCTGATGCGTCACGAGGTCCGTGTGATCTTCGGCGACACCGATCAGATGGGCGTCGTCTACTACGCCAACTACCTGCGGTACTTCGAGAGCGCACGCGCCGCGTACCTCCGGTCACTGGGAAAGTCGTACAAGGATCTCGAGGCGTGGGACGTGGCGTTGCCCGTGGTGGAGGCAAGCTGCCGGTACCGGCGGCCGGCGCACTACGAGGATCTGCTGACCATCGACATCGAGCTGGCCGAGCTGGAATCGGCCTCGCTGCGGTTCAGCTATCGCGTGCTGCGCGGTGACGAGCTGCTCGCCGAGGGGTTCACGCGGCACGCAGTGATCGGAGCCAACGGCCGGCCGAAGCGGTTGCCGGATGCGCTCCGGACGGTGCTGGCGCCGGCGATCGGATCGTGAGCGCGGCCGCTCGGTTGCGTGCAGCCATCGGCCAGCGGTACACCTCAGCTCATGCAAGACCGCAACCTCGCCCTCGAAGTGGTCCGCATCACCGAGGCCGCCGCACTCGCGTCGGCACGTCTGATGGGTCGCGGCGATCGCAAGCATGCCGATCACGTCGCGGTCGAGGCGATGCGGCGCGCGTTCGATTCGATGGACATTCGTGGGACCGTGGTGATCGGTGAAGGTGAACGCGACGAAGCCCCGATGCTGTTCATCGGCGAGACCGTCGGCGCCGGCTGGAAGGGAGCCGACAGCCCGAAGGTCGACATCGCCGTCGATCCGCTCGAGGGCACCAACCTGTGCGCCACCGGAGCGCCCGATGCGATCAGCGTGATCGCGATCGCCGACGATGGTCAGTTCCTCAACGCGCCCGATACGTACATGCAGAAGATCGCGGTGGGGCCGGAGGCTCGCCACGTGATCGACCTGCGCGAGTCGGCGACCTGGAACCTGCAGCGGATCGCGAAGGCCAAGGGCAAGAAGGTCGAGGAATGCACCGCGGTGATCCTCGACCGCGATCGTCACGCCGATCTGATCGGCGAGGTACGTCAGGCCGGTGCGCGGATCCGGCTGATCGGCGACGGCGATGTGTCGGGTGCCGTGATGACCGCGAACCCGGAGTCGGGCATCGACGTGTTGTTCGGTACCGGCGGGGCTCCCGAAGGTGTGATCGCGGCGGCGGCGCTCAAGTGCGTCGGCGGTGAGCTCCAGGGTCGGTTGCGGTTCCGCAACGACGAGGAGCGCGCCCGCGCCGGGCGTATGGGCGTGAAGTCCGAGGACACGATCTATTCGACCGAGGAGCTCGCCAAGGGCGACGTGATGTTTGCGGCAACCGGCGTCACCAAGGGCTACTTGCTCGATGGTGTCCGGTTCTTTGGCCACGGCGCCAAGACCGAGTCGATCGTGATGCGGTCGAAATCAGGAACGGTCCGCGTCATCAATGCCACGCACCATTTCAACACCAAGCCCAAGTACTCGTGGGCGACGGGATTGGAGTCGTAACCGTCCAACCGTCCCCGGTTCTCGCGACCCGACGGTCCGATTCGATCCGAATCGTTGCGAGCGAGCAACGGCCGTGTGGCCGGAGGTGCCCGAAAATGCGACGGTCGCAGCCGGCGATGCGAATCGGGGGAGCCCCTAACGCTCCAGCGCGAACGTCAGCTTGGTCGTCTCGCCGGCCTTGATCGTCACCTGCTTGATCGCCACCGGACGTTGCGGATGACGGAACGTCAGCGTGTAGTCGCCGGCGGGTAGCTCGATTTCGATCGGTGTCTGGCCCAGCCGTCTCGCGCCGTTCCACACGAAGCTCGCTGGCGTGGTCTTCGCCATCAATCGTCCGCGCGGTAGGTCGGCGATCGGCCGGGCGAACGTGATGTGCTGGCTGGTGTCGACGGTGGAGACCGACACCGCACGTTGCTCCAGCTCGTAGCCGTCGAGCGTCGCGACGATCTGATACGTGCCGGGCGGCAGCTGAAAGCTGGTGGGCGAGGTCCCGGAGTTGTCGCCGACGCGGATGGTCGCGCCCGGGGGCGTCGTGGTGATGCTCAGCGAGGCCCAGTCGAGCACCGGGGCATCGGCGGGCACCGCCGGCAGCGCTGCGGCCCCGCCATCGGTGGTTGGCGCGTCGGCGAGGATCGCCATCGCCGGCGAATCCGCGCACGACCGTGCGGCGAGCGCGATCGCGAAGCTCGCGCCAGCAAGCGCCACCAGGCCGCCGACCGCGAGCATGTTGCGACGATTGATGCGACGGCGGAGCTCCGCCGGACTCTCGGTGATCGCGCGCGTGACCCGAGACACCGGCTCGCGCGCGCGTACCGGGTCGGGTCGCGGCGGAGCCGACGTACGGACCAGCGGGGGGACCGGCACCCTGGGCAGCGGATCGAGGAGCGGCGGCGCCGCGACCGTCGGCGCCGGCAGATCGACGGTCATCGGGCGCTGCGCACCGCGCGCGAAGTTGTCGTAGGTCTGCGCATCGTCATCGGCATCGTGGATCGGTGGGCCGAGCACCGTGTCGTGGCCGGCGTCGATCGCGCCGAGATCGATCGGCGTTGCCACCGTCGATTCATCGCCGGTGTAGACCGTGGGCTGAAGATCGATCGTGCGAGCGAGATCGGATTCGCTCGCGCGCTCGATCGTTCCGCTCATCGAGAGGTCGAGCGAAGCCGGCGCGTAGGGTTTCGGTACGCCGGGCGATGGCAGCGATGGCGGCGGCAGCGATGCCGGCCCTGGTGCCGGCTGCGGTGCGCCCTGTGCGTGTGAAAGTGGCGCCGCGATGGCGCTGGGCTGTGCAAGCTCGCTCGTGCGCGTGAGTGGGCGGGGCGGGGTGAGCACCACGGTCCCCGGGGCGATCATCGTGCCGGGGGCGAGCACGGTGCCCGGCACCATCGTTGGGGGAGCGGCCATCGTGCCCGGCTCCGCCGGTGACAGAGGCAGCGCGATCTCCTGCGCGCTCTGATCGGGCGAGAACCGCGCGCGCACCCATGCCCCGAGCTGCAGCGGGGTCGCGAGCTCGGGCGACGACTTGATGAATGCCTCCAGCGCGTGCGCGAGCTGAAGCGCGGTTGCGCGACGCTCGCGATGCGTCTCGAGGCCCCACGAGATCGCCTTGGCCAGCGGCGGCGGCGTCCACGGCGCGACCTGCGAGATCGGCGGCAGCCGTCCGTCGCGGATCGCGCGCATCGCTTCGACCGCATCGCCGCGTGTGACGATCGGCTTGCCGGCCATCAGCTCCCACAACACGATCGCGAGCGAGAACACGTCGCTGCGACCATCGAGCGGCGCCGCGATCGTCTGTTCCGGGGACATATACGCGTACTTGCCCTTGACCTGACCAGGATTGGTGAGCTGATCGCCGAGCGCGGCCGCCTTCGCGATGCCGAAATCGCAGAGCTTCACGACACCGTCGAACGACACCATCAAGTTCGCCGGCGACACGTCGCGATGGACCAGGCCGAGCGGCTTGCCGTTGGCGCGCAGCTCGTGGGCATGGTGAAGCGCCGCGGCGGTATCGGCGCCGAGCCGCGCGACCATCACCGGCGGCAGCCGCTCTTGCTCCACGTGCTTGAACAGCCGGCCGGCGTGCACGCCATCGACGTATTCCATCGCGATGAAGTAGTCGCTCTCGACTTTTCCGAAGTCGTAGATGTGGACGATGTTGGGGTGGTTCAGCTGAGCGGCGAGCCGCGCCTCGCCCAGGAACATCTGGACGAAGTCCGGTGCGTCCGAGAGGTGCGGCAGGATCCGCTTCACGGCCACGCGGCGGTCGAAGCCCTCGAGGCCGCGTTGCTGGGCCAAGAACACCTCGGCCATCCCACCACGCGCGATTCGCCGTAGCAGGACGTACTGACCAAACCGGATGCCGCCCTCGGCGGAAGCGGACACGCCCTCCATTCTAGCGAAGCTTGGGCCACATACCGGCGCTGCTACGAGGTTTCCGTCGATCAGTCCGCGGTTTGTGCAGGAAGTGCGGGCTAACTGAACGCAGCCCAATTGCCACAAACCAATGGCCTGCCCCCCAGAAATGCGACGAGGAATCCGGGCGCGAGCGCTCGTACGCGAGGGCGAGAGACTGGGGGTGCAGGCACCATTTTTCCGCGGCAGTCACCATGGCGACGGGACTCCGCGACCACGCGTCTCAGTACCGAAGCGCATGTTAGCCCCGATTCCTCCGGGTTCGTGACAGAGATCATCGTCGAGAATCGTCGACGAGCTTCTACTCGATCCGATGGATCATCCCGCGGATCAACGTTCGTGAATTGGGCTTGACCCCCAACAACAACATCGATAGGGTCCGCCAACATTTTACCGGCCGTGAGTTAGGGGAATTCCCAAGCGGCAAAACTTCCAAGGACGCAGGAAGCAAGGAGTGCAACACATGAAGAAGCTAGCTTTGGGAGCCCTGTTTGTCGGGCTCGTCGCCGCCTGCGGTGGCGGCGGAAGTAAGTCGGACAAGAACAACAACAACGACAACAACAACGACATCATGTTGATCGACAGCTCGACGACGCCGGACGCACCGGTGACGGCGGCCTGTAACCCCAACGCTCAGACCGGTTGTCAGGCCGGCGAGAAGTGCACCTGGATCACCGACCAGGAGGAGCCGAACCCGATCGGCCACGTCGGTTGCGTGCCGGATGGAACGATCGCGGTCGGCGACGCCTGCACCGAAGGTCCCCCCGGCCCGATGGGCTACGACCAGTGCGTCAAGGGCGCGGTCTGCATCGCCGGCGAGTGCAAGACGATCTGCAACACCGGCGGCGGCGACCCCATGTGTGACAGCAACTATTCCTGCGAGCGCTACTCGGATCTGTTCGAGGTCGGTGGCACCACGATCGCTGGCGTCTGCGACCCGGCGTGCGATCCGCTGACCCAGAACCTCAAGGACATGGACAACTCGCCGGCGTGTGGTTCGACGAACCCCGCGATGCCGAACAAGGGCTGCTACGGGTTCGACGAGTACAGCTGCGCTCCGACCGGCTCGGCCAGCTGGCCGCTGACCGACCGCGCTGTCCCGCGCGCCGACAACGGCATCCCGTACCTCAACGGCTGCGCTCCTGGCTTCATGCCGATCTTCTTCGAGATGACCGGCTCCATGAAGACCCTGTGCTCGGGTCTGTGCGCGGCGCTCGAGAGCGACAACACCAAGCCCGCGGCGAACGCCAAGGGTGATGCGGCGGCGCTCGGCAAGCTGCCGCTGGAAGCCGCTCCGGTCGCAGGCAACGCGACGTGCGCGCAGGGCGTCAAGGGTTCGGACCAGAGCTCGGTCTGCCGGTTCATGTGGCAGTACGTGCTGAACGACGACGGTACGCTCCTGCCGTCGTTCGAGATGAACTACGCCGACACGATGGGCGTCTGCATGGCGATCGCGTTCTTCCAGTACGACAGCGATGGCAACATGCAGCCGGACACCGGCTACCCGAACTGCAAGGATCTGCCGCCGCCATCCGCGGGCACGCCGGGCAACTTCGACGACGCGAACGACTGGGGTTGCTACAAGATCGGGAACTCGACCTTCAAGTCGAATTCGCGGACGAACAACCTGAACCAGGACATCCGCATCGGCACGATGAAGAGCCAGATGAAGATGTCGCGCCACCAGCTCCTGTAGTCACGAGCTGAGTTGACACGGAAAGGCCGGTGCATGCCGGCCTTTCGCATTTTCGGCCCCGGCGCGCACGGCACGTCGGCGTCGATCCAAAAAAACCCGGGACGGGCCCCGGTTTCGACCGCTGGGGACAACAGTCTGTCCGGCAAGGCGCGGTCATCCGGACAACCGGACAAGACGGTGTAGACGTTTCGTGGGGTTAGTGCGGCACGCGGTTCGCGATAGCAGCCCGACATCTCGCAACCACGTGACGCGGCGGTCGATAGGTCCGCCCGGAGGATACCGTCGATGACGTTCATCGAACGCCACACCGAATCGCTCGTGCTGAATCCGAGCCGCAGCGGCACCGTGATCGGGCTACGCGCGACCCGAGATGGGTCCGAATTCACGCTCGCCCCGTCCACGCGGCGCTGGGTGATCGGCTCGGGAAACAGTTGCGATGTCGTGGTCGCGGATCCGTATGTCTCGCAGGTCCATTGCATCCTCGAGCGCCGTCCCCGGGGCGTGATCGTCGTGCGCGATCGGGCCTCCCGCAATGGAACGCAGATCGACGGCAACCCGGTGGAGAGCGCGGTGCTGCGCGCAGGATCGTATCTGTCGATCGGCCAGACCACGTTCCTGGCGATGAGCGATCAGAGCACGACCAACCGGCGAGCGCTCGAGGCCATGTGCGGACATGACCCGGCGCTGCGCGCGACCATCGACCAGGCACTGCGTGCCGCCCAGACCGATTGCACCGTGCTGATCGTGGGAGAGACCGGCACCGGTAAAGATCTGCTCGCCCGCGTCGTTCACGAGGCGTCGCGCCGAGCAGCCGGCAAGCTGGTTGCGGTGAACTGCGGGGCGATCCCGCGCGAGCTCATGGCGTCGGAGCTGTTCGGTCACGAGAAGGGGGCGTTCACCGGGGCGCTGGCGGACCGCGACGGGTTCTTCGTCGACGCCGATGGTGGAACGCTGTTTCTCGACGAGATTGGTGAGCTGCCGCTCGAGCTTCAACCCCATCTGCTGCGCGTGCTCGAGACCCGCCGGCTACGTCGCGTCGGCACCACGGTCGAGCAACCTGTCGACGTTCGGATCGTTGCGGCCACCAACCGGCTTGAAGGCCTCGGGACCGAGGCCTCGAAGCTCAGGCTCGACCTGTACCACCGGTTGGCGACCGTGGTGCTCGTGCTCCCGCCGCTACGCGAGCGCATGGGTGATCTCGTGGCGCTCGTCGAGGCGACCCTGAAAGAGCTCGTCGGGGATGCGCGCGGACGGATCGTTTCCGAACCGGGTTGGCAAGCGCTGGCCGCATACAGCTGGCCTGGCAATGTTCGCGAGCTGCGGCATGCGGTGGCGCGCGCGGTCGCGCTCGGTGGCTCGGAGCTCGGGCCTGCGGATTTCTTTCCCGAGCTGCGGCTCGGCCGGATCGGTGCGACTCCGGTTCCTACGACACGCGGGCCCGAGCCGCTCGCGCTGTATCAGTCGCTGCTGCGCGGTGCGATGGAGCAGGCGCTTGCCACGCACGGAACGATCCGCGCGGCGGCGAACCATCTGGGCATGCCCAAGTCGACGTTCGCCGATCGCGCGCGTGCCTGGGGGCTGCTTCCGCCGCGACGATTTCCGCTCTCGCCAAAGAACGGCTAGATCACGACGTCACGAAGCCGCGGCGCGCTGCCGAAGCACGTACTGCAGGATTCCACCGTGAAGCAGGTACTCGCCCTCCTGTGGCGTATCGATCCGAGCGGTCACGGTGAATGACACCAGGCCAGCATTCACGGTCAACCGTTTCTTCGGCGTCAGACCGTTGGCGATTCCTGCGATCGTGATCTGTTCCTCTCCCGTGAGACCCAGGCTGTTCGCATCTTCGCCGGGTTCGAACTGCAACGGGATGACGCCCATGCCGATCAGATTCGAACGATGAATCCGCTCGAAGCTCCGGGCGATCACAGCGCGCACGCCGAGCAGGAGCGTTCCCTTGGCGGCCCAGTCGCGCGAGCTGCCGGTGCCATATTGATCGCCTGCGATCACCACGAGTGGCACACCGTCGGCCTTGTACTTCATCGCGGCGTCGTAGATCGACATCTGCTCCGCCTGGCCGGTGCGTGGGAAGTACTTGGTCAGACCTCCCTCGACGCCGGCGAGCATCAGGTTCTTGAGCCGGATGTTGGCAAACGTGCCGCGCACCATCACCTCGTGGTTGCCGCGGCGCGCACCGTACTGATTGAAGTCCGCGGGTTTGATGCCGTGTGACTCCAGGTACCGCGCGGCCGGACTGCCCTTGGCGATATTGCCCGCCGGCGAGATGTGATCGGTGGTGACCGAATCGCCGAGCACGGCGAGCACGCGCGCGGCCGAGATGTCGGTCAGCGGCGCCGGCTTGGGACCGAGGTCATCGAAGAAGCTCGGCTTGCGGATGTACGTGGACTTATCGTCCCACTTGAACGTGTCGCCGCTCGGGGCGCTGAGTGCCTTCCAGTCGGCGTCACCATCGAGGACGTGCGCATAGCGCTGGCGGAACTGCTCGGGCTTGATCGCCTTGCGGATCGCCTCGGCCACCTCGGCGGGGTTGGGCCACACGTCGCGTAGGAACACCGGTTTGCCGTCGGATCCGATTCCGAGCGGCTGCGCATCGAGGTCGATGTTCATCGTGCCGGCGATCGCGTATGCAACGACCAGCGGCGGAGACGCGAGGTAGTTCGCGCGGACCACCGGGTTGACGCGGCCTTCGAAGTTTCGGTTACCCGACAGTACCGAGCACACGACCAGGTTGGCGTCCTTGACCGCCGCGGCGATCTCGTCGTGCACCGGGCCAGAGTTACCGATGCAGGTGGTGCAGCCGTATCCCGCCAGGAAGAACCCGAGCTTCTCGAGATCGGCCATCACGCCCGCCTCGACCAGGTAGTCCGTCACCACCTGCGAGCCAGGGGCGAGCGAGGTCTTCACCCACGGCTTGCGGGTCAAGCCGCGTGCGGCGGCCTTGCGCGCCAACAGGCCTGCAGCCATCAGCACCGATGGGTTCGAGGTGTTGGTGCAGCTCGTGATCGCCGCGATCACGACGGCGCCGTGCCCGAGCTCGAACGTGCCTTGGTCGGTGGTGACCTGCTTGGTCACCGACAGTTTGCCCGGCGCTGGATCGGTGTGGCCGCCCTCGTTCGACCAGGCGTCGAGTGCGGCGGCGTCGGCGCCGCACTTGTCACCGAGGATCGCACCCACCGAGCGACGCCATGACCGTCGTGACGTGCGCAGCGGGACGCGATCTTGCGGGCGCGCCGGCCCGGCGAGCGAAGGCTCGACGGTCGCGAGGTCGAGCGTCAGCACGTCGGCGAATCGCAGCTTGTGCCGGGGCTCGTGCCACAACATGTTCTCCTTGCAGTAGCGCTCCACCAGTTGAACGTGATCGTCGCTGCGGCCGGTGAACCGCAGGTACGACAGGGTCTCCGAATCGACCGGGAAGAACCCCATCGTGGCGCCGTACTCGGGTGCCATGTTCGCGATCGTCGCGCGGTCGGGCAGCGACAAGGCCGCGATGCCTTCGCCGTGAAACTCGACGAATTTGTCGACCACGCCGCGCTTGCGCAGCATCTCGGTCACCGTGAGCACCAGATCGGTCGCGGTGGCACCGGCGGGCAGCCGACCGGTCAGCTCGAAACCTACGACCTCGGGGATCAACATCGCCATCGGTTGTCCGAGCATCACCGCCTCGGCCTCGATGCCTCCGACACCCCAGCCGAACACGCCCAGACCGTTGACCATCGTGGTGTGCGAGTCGGTACCGACGACGGAGTCGGGGTACGCCGTGGTGACGCCGTTGATCGTGTCGGTGAACACCACCTTTGCGAGGTACTCGAGATTGACCTGGTGGCAGATGCCGGTGCCGGGCGGGACCACGCGCATGTTCGCGAACGCTTGCTGGCCCCACTTGAGGAACAGGTAGCGCTCGCGGTTGCGCTGATACTCGAGGTCGACGTTGCGGCGGAACGCGGCGTTGGTGCCGTACTCATCGATCTGGACCGAGTGATCGATCACCAGGTCGCTGGGCTTGAGCGGGTTGATCGCCCTGCCGGGCTTGCCGAGCTGGACGAACGCATCGCGCATCGCCGCGAGGTCACACACCGCCGGTACACCCGTGAAGTCCTGCATCAGCACGCGCGCCGGTTGGAGCTGAACCTCGTGCTCGACGCGCTGCTTGGGATTCCAGCTGGCTACCGCGGCAACATCGGCGGCGTTGACCGTCTTGCCATCCTCGTACCGCAGCAGATTTTCGAGCAGGATGCGGAGCGAGTAGGGCAGCGTTGCAACATCACCGACGCCGGCCTTGACGAGTGCGTCGAGCCGATACAGCTCGACCTTTGCGGCGCCAACCGCGATCTGTGCCTTGGTTCCGAAGCTATTGGTCATCGTCGTGCTCCTCGCGGCGGAATCTACCAGGATGTCGAGACGAGGACGCCCCGTTGCGGTGGTATCGTGAGCCGTGCCGCCGCTGATCACGGATCCGGAGGAGGTCTCGGCGGTCGCTGCCGCGGTGGCCGGTGCACGGCTGGCGGCGTTCGACCTCGAATTCTTGTCGCAGGACCGCCTGATCCCGAGCCTGTGCCTGGTTCAGGTCGCCTGGCTCGACGGACATGACGCGTTGGATGAGGCGGCGGGCACGATCGTCGCGTCGACACTCCGGGTCGTGTTGCTGGATCCGCTGGCGGTCGATGTGCGGCCTGTGCTCGAGGCGCTCGCCGCCCACGCGTGTGTGGTCGCCCATGCGCCGCGTCAGGATCTGGGGCTGATTGCCGCACGGTTCAAGCTCGCGCTCCCGAACGTGCTGGACACTCAGCTGATGGCCGCGTTCGCGGGCCTTGGCGATCAGGTCGGGTTCGCGTCGCTGGCGCGGGAGCTGCTCGGGATCTCGCTCGACAAAGATCAGCAGTGGACGGATTGGGCTGCGCGCCCGCTATCCGATGCGCAGCTCACCTATGCCGACGCGGATGTCCGGCACTTGCCCGCGATCTATGCGCGGCTTGCGAAGCGCCTGGGAGAGCGGATCGCCTGGGCGCGTGCGGAGAGCACGCTGATCGCGAGTGAGGCCGTCGCAGCGACCCAGGTCACCCCGGCAACCGCATGGCGCAATATCTCGGGGCTTCGCGGCTTACCCCCGATCGTGCTGGCCACGGCGATCGACCTTGCCGCGTGGCGCCAGCGGATCGCGATCGAGCTCGATCGTCCGCTCGGCCAGGTGCTCAACGACAAGGTCTTGATCGATCTTGCGCGGCAGCGTCCTGGCTCGGCCGGTGCGCTACGTTCGGTCAAGGGCGTCTCGCCGATCGTACGCACGCGTGCCGATGAGCTCGTGAAGCTCATCGCGAGTGCGGATGGCTCGACCGCGCCGGTGTATCTCGCCGGCCGTGCGCCGAGCGCACGCGCTCAGCGCTGGGCCGAACCGCTGTTCTCGATCGTTCAGCTTGTCGCGGAACGCACGAAGCTGCCGCCTCGCGTGCTCGCCACGCGCAGTGACACCGACGAGTTTGCACGGGTGGTTGACGAACGGGGACTCGACGCAGCTGCCGCACTGCCGGCGCTCGCCACGTGGCGCCGCGAGGTGATCGGCACCGTGTGGGTGGAGTGGCTCAGCGGCAAGCTCGCGCTGGTGGGAGACCTGGCGGCGCCTCATGGAATCCAGCTGGTTAGGGCGGACGGGATCAAGCTCGCCACGTGAGCCCGGGGCCACCAGACACCATCCCGGCCCTCGTGCGTTAGCAGCGGGATGCTGCTTCGCCGTTCGGCTGTCCTGCTCGGCCTGAGCCTGCTCGGGTGCTCGTCGAGCCCGCCGCCATCTTTCGACCGGATCACGCCAATCCACTCCTCGAGCGCGGCGCCGCTGGCTCCGCCGCAGGTTGCTGTCGCTAGCGGGCCCCGTGCGGTACCGATGCCGACGCTCGCGCCATCGGTCGCGATCGGGAGTGATCAGATCGCGGCGCCGTTCGCGCTCACCGCGTCGGACGGCAGTGGCCTCGTGGTGACTCGCGTCGATGCCAGGGCGGTGCTCGAGGGCCCGCTGGCGTTCACCGAGCTCCACCTCTACTTCAACAATCCCGAACCACGGATCCGCGAGGGAACGTTCGCGATCACCCTGCCGCCGGGTGCAGCGGTGTCGCGATTTGCGATGGAGAACCAAGGCCAGTGGATGGAGGCCGAGGTGGTCGAAAAGCAGCTGGCGCGCCGCGCCTACGAAGACTTCCTTCACCGCCGGCAGGACCCGGCGCTGCTCGAGAAGGCCGCGGGCAACCAGTTCACCGCCCGGGTGTTTCCGATCGCGCCGCGCGCCGACAAGCACCTGGTGATCTCGTTCAGTCAGGAGCTGCCGGGCGCACGTTACGTGCTGCCACTGCGTGGCCTGCCGACGATCGCGCGCGTCGACGTCCGGCTGTCGGTGACCGACGCCAACGGCACGCGCTCCGAACAGCTGCTGAGCAAGCACGCGTGGCAGCCGGATCACGACTTCGTGTCGACGGCAGACACCGCTGCCGAGGCGGTCGCCGCCGGCCCGCTGGTCGCCGTTCAGCTGCCCGCACTCGATCCGAACGCGCAGAACGTCGATCGTCCTCGATCGATGACGGTGCTGATCGACACCAGCGCGTCCCGCATGCTCGGGTTCGAGCGTTACCTCGGCTCGATCCGCGAGCTGATCGCGCAGCTCGCCGCGCGATATGGCGCCACGCTGCCGATCGATGTGATCGCGTTCGACCAGGATACCCAGAAGGTCTATGCGGGCCCAGCCGGTCGGTTCGGAGACGCTCAGCTCGCGACGTTGCGGACGCGCGGTGCCGCGGGTGCCTCGGACCTCGGCACCGCGCTCAGCAAGCTCGACGCGAGCCACGCACGCGTGGTGCTGGTCACCGACGGTGTGTTCACGGCGGGCGCCCGCGATGCGGAGCTCTCGACGGCCGTCGCCAAGCTCGCCGCCAAGCAGGTTCGCCGGCTCGACGTCGTGCTCGCCGGTGGGATCCGCGACGAGCAGCTCGCAACCACGCTGGTGCACGCTGGGCTGCCGGACGCGGGAGCGGTGCTCGACCTCGTTCGGAGCGTCGGCGATGTCGTTGCGGGGCTTGGCGAGCGGGTCGCGGTCGACGTTCCAGTCAGCGTCGCGGGTGCGACCTGGGTCTATCCGCGAACGATCGCGACCGCGCGCGCCAGCACACGAACCATGGTGTATGCGCGGCTGCCTGCGCCGACGCAGACGATCGACATCACCGTCGGTGGCCGACCACACCACGTCAGCGTGGTGGCCGGCGTGCCTGCGCTGGTCGAGCGCGCCGTCGCAGTGGCCCAGCTCGCTGAGCTCGAGCAGCGCTTGCTCGTCCCGACGCTCGACCAAGCAACGCGCGCCGAGCTTCGCAAGCAGATCGCGACGGCGTCGGTGGCCCATCGCGTCGTGTCGAGCCAGACCGCGATGCTCGTCCTGGAATCGGACGCCGACTACGCGCGCTACCACATCGATCGCAACGCGCTCGCCGACATCCTGGTCGTCGGAGCCAACGGGCTCGAGCAGACTCGTCGCAAGCAGGTCATCGCGAGCCCGGCATCACGTGCACCGCGTCGCCCGCGCACGGCGCCGAGCGCCACCGCCGATAAGGCCGCGGGCGGCGAGCGGTCGAAGAACAAGGTGGCCGACCTCGAGGAGGGTATGGCCGGCAAGCGGGCCGAAGCGCCAGGTGCGACGTCCGACCGATTCGACGGCGGACGTGCGGCTCCAGACACGGCCGACATGCTCGAGGAAAAGCCGGATTCCGACGACGCCAAGATGTCGGTGGCCGCCGGGTCCGCCGCGTCTGAACCTTCGCCCGCAGCGCCGCCGCCGTCACCGCGGTCGGTTGCTCGGCCATCGCCCGAACCTTCGCGGATCGCGGCAGGCATGCCCGCCGGGGTGGAGGCCGATCTGACGGTGACGGAACAGCGCCGGGAGTCGTGGCCGCCGCGCGATGCACCGGCCGCCCTGACCGGGCGCCTCGCCGCGATCGATCGCGCGATTCGGCGCCGTGACACCACGACCGCGCTCGCCAAGGCGCGGGCGTGGCACGCGAACGAGCCAAGCAACGTGCTGGCGCTGATCGGCATGGGCGAAGCGCTCGAGGCCACGCATGACGTCGCAACCGCGGCGCGGATGTACGGGTCGATCATCGATCTGTTCCCGGCGCGCGCCGACCTGCGCCGGTTCGCGGGCGAGCGGCTCGAGCGGATCGGCGCGGCCTCGCGGTCGCTCGCGATCGACACCTATCGGCGAGCGGTCGAGGACCGGCCCGATCACCTCACCGGGCACCGGCTGCTCGCATACGCCCTGGTGCGCGACGGTCGCCATGCCGAGGCATTTGCGGCGATCCTGGCCGGTCTCGATCAGCGCTATCCTGACGATCGATTCGCCGGCGGCAAGCGCGTGCTCACCGACGATGCCGGCTTGATCGGTGCGGCGTACGTCGCCGCGGTGCCCGACAAGCGCGCCGAGGTCGTCGCCGCGCTCGCGAAGCGCAATGCCAAGCTCGCGACCCGGTCGTCCACGCGGTTCATCCTGTACTGGGAGACCGACGCCAACGACGTCGACTTTCACATTCAAGATGCGCAGGGCGGCCACGCGTTCTACAGCGCGCCAAAGCTCGCCTCCGGCGGCGAGCTCTACGCCGACATCACCACCGGCTACGGCCCCGAGTGCTTCGCGATCCAGGGCCCCGCCAAGGCAGGGCCCTATCGCCTATCGATCAACTACTACTCGCAAGGCCCCATGGGCTACGGCATGGGCCTCCTCCAGATCGTCAAGCACGACGGCAAGGGCGGCCTCAGCTTCCAGGATCGCCCGTACGTGATCATGGCCGACCACGCCTACGTCGACCTCGGTACGTTCTAGGGTCAGACTCAATTTGCGCAACTTACGTCTCGCAACCATGTGAAATCGCGAGGCGCGCCGATCGGAAGTTGCGTAAGTTGAGTCTGACCCCATCTAACGCGATCCGTAATTGAACGCCGACGTCTCCTCGTTGCGGTCGGTGGCGGGCGGCGGAGCGGGCGTCAGCTCGGCGATTCGCGCGCGGGTGACGTCGTCGAGCACGAGCTCGCTCGCGGCGAGCGTGGCTTTGAGCTGCTCGACGTTTCGGCCGCCGATCAAGACCGACGTCACGCCGGGCTGCGATGCCACCCATGCAACGGCGAGCGTCGCCGGCGCATGGCCGAGCTCGGCGGCGAGCGCGTTGAACCGATCGGCGAGCTCGTACAGCGATCGATCGCCATAGCGTACCTGGTACATCTTGTTGTCGACGATCCGGCCTGACGCCGGCTTGCGTCCGAGGCCGTATTTCCCGGTGAACAGGCCGCCGCCGGTGGGGCTGTACGGAATCACGGCAAGGCCCAGCGACCGCGCCATCGGCAAGATCTCGATCTCCGCGGTCCGCTTGGCGAGGTTGTACATCGGCTGGATCGCGACCAGCGGCGCCCACCCGGATGCGGCCGCCAGTCCGCGTGCGTGCGCGACCTGCCACGCGGCGAAGTTGGAGCACGCCGGATAGAGGATCTTGCCGGCGCGCACCAGGTCGTCGAGGGCGCGCAGGGTCTCGCCGAGGTCCGTCACATCGTCGAACCGATGCAGATAGAACAGGTCGATGCGATCAGTGGCGAGCCTGCGCAAGCTCGCCTCGACGGCACGCACCAGGTGAAACCGCGACGACCCGCGCGCGTTGTCATCGCTGCTGGTCGGAAAATACGCCTTGGTCGCGAGCACGATCCTGTCGCGCTCGCTGGCGATCAGCCGGCCGACGATCTGCTCGGACCGGCCTTCGGTGTAGACGTCGGCGGTATCGACGAAGTTGATGCCCGCGTCGCGCGCAGCCGCCCAGATCTCGCGGGCGGCGGCTTCGTCGGCATCGCCACCGAACGCCATCGCGCCGAGCGCGAGGCGCGAGACCTTGACGCCGGTGGTTCCTAACCAGGGCATGTCACTTCGGGAACGCGCCCTCGATCCGCTGCAGGACCTTCTCCTCGGAGCCCGACACCTTGCCGATGCCGAGGATGCCGCCGGCCGCGGTCGCCACCATCTTGGCAAATCCGAGGATCTGGTTCTTCAGCAGCCGGTTCTGCTCGGCGTTGAGCTGACCCACCAGCGCGTTGATGTACGACTCCCACGCGTCGAACAGCTCGGTCGACGGCTTCTTCGCGAGCCAGGTCTGCAACAGCTCGTAGCCATCGCTGCCGCGTTCGAGCCCCTTGCCGTGCGCGCCCTGAAGGATCGCGGTGCGCTCGTTGTCCTGGATCGCTCCGTCCGCCCATGCCACGGCGATCAGCGGCACCAGCGACAACGCGGCGATCGTGTTGGCGCGAAGGCCGAGCGCGACCAGCTTGTCGAGCACGGCATCGTCCGCCATGCCGGACGCCCGGCGAAGCTCCTCGCGCGTATTCTGCGAGTCGAGCTTCTGCTTCATCGCCGCAAGCTTCTGCTGGTTCTCCTTCTCGTAGAACTGGTTCTCCAGCGCGCGTCCACGATCTTCGAGGGTAACTTCGCTCACGACGGCTCCTTGGGGCAGTGGTTTGGAAGCCGCCAACCTACAGAAAATCTCGCCCGCGAGGGAGCCAGATCGGCGATTTCGTCATCGCACGAACCGCCCGTCCCGTGCTGCGGCGTGCTGCCACGCTGAGGTAATGTCACGGCGATGAGCTCCCGTCGCCGCCGTCGCGCGCATCGCAGCGGTCTGGGGCTTTGGCTCGTCCCGATCGCGATCCTCGGCGGCATCGCGATGCTCGGATTTGCAGCGTTCTACCTGCTCGATCACTACGTTACGGGCGGCGCCCCGGCCACCGCGCCCGGCAACCCGGTCCAGCAGTTCGTTCGATTCGAGCCCTCGTTGATCTCGGACGCACTGTCCGGGCTCGCCGGCATGACGGCCGCGGTGCTCGGCATCGTGATCACGGTGGTGTCGCTGCTCGTGCAGCTGACCTCCGATCGCTACACCGGCGTGGCGCGGATGTTCCTGCGCGACCGCACCAACGTCGCGGTGATGGCGTTTTACGTCATCACCTGCGTCGTCGGCGTGTTCCTGAGCCTCGCGCTGCACGCCAGCTTCGTGCCGCGCGCGACCGTGTTCGTGATGATGATCGCGACCGGGTTCGGCATCGTGATCATGCTGCCGTATTTCGCATACGTGTTTCGATTCCTCGAGCCGGTGAACCTGATCGCTCGGATCCAGCGCGAGGTCGCGGGCGATGTGATGTCGGCAGCGACCAGCACTGACCCAGAGACCATCGCGAGTGGTCAGGCTCCCGCGCTCGCCGCGCTCGAAGAGCTCACCGATATCACGTCGAACTCGATCTCTGGAAAGGACAAGATCATCGCCAGTCGCGCGGTGGACGCGATCAAGGACTTCGCGATCGCGTATCTCGAGGTCAAGCAGCGCGCCCAGCCGTCGTGGTTCAAGATCGGCGCCGGGATCCGCGGCAACCCCGACTTCGTCGCGATGGATCCCGAGTCGCTCCGCGAGCTCGAGGAGGAGCACACCTGGCTCGAGTGGAAGGCGCTTCGCCAGTACCTCGGCATCTACGCCGAGGCACAGAGCGAGATGCCCGATATCAACTATCTGATCGCGATCGACACCCGCTACGTCGGCGAGGCCGCGCTCGCGAAAGGTGATCGCGCGGTGGTCGGGCTCGCGTTCCGGTTCATGAACAGTTACCTGCGCGCCGCGCTCAACGCGCGCGCCGTGCGCACCGCCTACAACGTGCTCAACCAGTACCGGCTGCTCGTCGAGAGCATGATCAAGAGCCGCGCCGATGACATCGCCGTAGAGGGCGTGCGCCACATGATCTACTACGGCCGCACGAGCTACGACATGCAGCTCGGGTTCGTCACCGAGACCGTGGCCTACGACGTCTCGGCGCTGTGCGAGCTGTCGCACGCGCAGAAGCACGGCAGCGACCTCGACGATCGGCTGCTCGCGATGTTCCTCGAGCTCGATCAACCGCTGCGCGTCCGCCGCCAGGAGGCGGGGCTGCAGGGGATCCGCAAGGCCCAGCTCAAGCTCGCCTGCTATTACCTGGCGGTGGGCGCCGACGATCGCGCGGCGAAGATCGCCGCCGACATGGCCGGCGAAGATCAGGCGCGGCTAAAGGCGGTCCGCGAGCAGCTCGGCAAGGTCGAGTCCAAGGAGTTCTGGGAGGTCATCGACCGCGGCCGCAACTTCGAGTACATGCCGCCCAAGCAGAAGGCGCAGATGGACACGTTCTTCAAGATGCTCGCCGATCAGCCGCCACCGCGGCCCTCGCAGATGTGACGATCCGCGTCGACCTCAACACCCGTTGTTGCACGCCCGCTCGATCTCGAAGCAGCGGTTCTGGCAGTGTTGGCGCCGCCCGCAATCGTTCTGGCATTGCAGACGCGTGACCTCGCACGATGACCAGCAGCGTTGCTGCGATGCTCGCGCGATCGCATGCTGCCGCGACTCCTCCACCTCAGCGTCGCGCTCGCGCGCGCGATAGCTGTCGTACCAGGTCCGCCATTGCGGTGACATCCACGCGAGCGCCGCGTCCTCGGAGGCTGCGTTGCTGTGTTCGCGGCACAAATCGATCAGGAAGATCTGATCGTCGTCCGTGTTGAGTGCGGGTAACGTAGCTGCGCAGATCGGGCCGACCTTCGCCGGCTGATGAGTCCGTCCATAATAGGTCACGAGGATCATCGCAGCGATCTTGGTCGGTCCCATCCTCATGGAGCGCTCGGCCTCGCTGATCGCGTTTGGAATATCGCCCGCGTAGAGCAGAAGATTTGCGCGCCACGCGACGAGCATCGACGCATCGAGCCCGGCACTGGGAATCGCGCGATCGATCTGCGCGATCGCGAATGCGATGTCGCTCTGTAGCAGCGCAGGCGTGTCCTTGTAATCTTCACGCGCGAACGCGAGCTCGATCGCCTCCGCGAGGGCCACCACCTGACGCGGACCGGGCACTTTCACCGCCTCGCGCTTTGCCTCCTCGATCCGATCGCGTCGTTCGCCTGCGTAGTGTACGTCGTACGTCGGCGGACACCCGGTTGAAACCGCCAGGCTCACCAACATCACCACCGGTATCGTCCTTTGCTTCATGGTGGCGTGGTAACGCGCGTGTCCATGACGCGGTCTGAAGCTTGGGTGAAGTTCTATGAATGCATTGCGCGTGCGCCGTGCCGGCCTGCGTGATCTGCGGCACGCGCAGACCTGATGAACGTCACGCGCCAGCTCGATCGACCTCAGGGAGCATGCGCGTCGGAGATCGATTCACGCCCGCCGATCTCGACGCGGTCTTCTTCGTAGCCCGAAAAACTCTGATAGCGTCACGCCAATGCACGGCGGAATCGAGTGGCTTGTGGACGCGCGCGGCTGCGCTCCCACGCGACTTCGAGACCGCGCCGCGGTGGTCGGGTTGCTCGATCGGATCGTGCACGAGCTGGAGCTCCACGTCGTCACCACGTCGGTGCACGTGTTCGGCGGCCATGCGGGCATCACCGCGATGTACCTGCTCGCCGAGTCGCACCTCACGATTCATACGTTCCCCGAGACCGGGGTCGCCACGCTGAACACGTATTGCTGCAAACCGAGACCGGCGACCGACTGGCGCATGCTGCTGAGCGAGAGCCTCGGAGCGCGCGACGTGGTCGTCACCGAGGTTCGCCGAGGAGCGCCGCGATGAAGGCGTTTTGCCCCAACTGCGGCGCCGAGGTCGAGTTTCGCTACGACGACTCATTCGTCCGGGTCTGCGGCCACTGCCGCAATACGCTATTGCGAACCGATCGCAGCATCGAGTCGCTCGGTCAGGTCGCGGACCTCACGCCAATCGAATCACCGCTGCGGTTGTTCGCGAGCGGGAGCTACGGAACCGGAACGTTCCTGCTGGTCGGAATGGCGCAGCTTCGACATGCCGGCGGTGGGATCTGGCAGGAGTGGTACGGCAAGTTCGACGGCGGCCAGTGGGGCTGGCTCGCGGAAGCGCAAGGCCGGTACTACCTGACCTTCGAGCAGACCGGCGTTCAGCTTCCGCCGCGCAGCTGGCTTGCGCCGGGCGCGCAGCTCGCGCTGCCGGTCAACGGAGCGCCGCGGCTGTTCACCGTCGGTGAAGTGGGGACGGCGAGCTATGTGACCGCGACTGGCGAGCTGCCGTTTCGGCTCGAGCCCGGCCGGCCGTTTTCGTTCGGCGATCTGTCCGACGGCGCCGGCAACTTCGCAACGATCGACTACGGCGACGGCAGCGAACCTCCGACGCTGTACCTCGGCCAGCAGCTCACCCTCGCAGACCTTCGCATCCACGGCGGCGAGCAGCCGATCGCTCCCACTCCGACGCTGAGCACGGCGCGGCTCGCCTGCCCGAGCTGCAATGGCACGGTGGAGCTGCGCGCACCCGGCGAAACGCTCCGGTTGGTGTGTGCGTACTGCAACACCTTGCTCGATACGTCGGCGGGGCAACTCCAGATCCTCGAGCAGCTGGCAACCAAGCCAACGCCAACGATTCCGCTTGGCACCACCGGGCAATTTCTCGACGGCGAGCTCACGGTGATCGGCTACGTGCGGCGCAGCGCCTGTATCGATGACGAGTGGTGGCCATTCGACGAGTATCTGCTCCACCATCGCGATGTCGGATTCCGCTGGTTGGTGTCGTCGGATGGCCACTGGAGCTACGTCCAGCCGATCGCGCCGGGCGCGGTCGAGCGTGTAGGGAGTGGCGCGCGCTACGACGGCGTGTCGTTCGCGACGTACCAGCGCTCGCCGCTGCGGGTGGATCAAGTGCTGGGCGAGCTCTACTGGCGGGTCACGGTCGGGGAGCGCGTCGACGCCGAGGACTTCATCGCGCCACCGGCGATGGTGTCGTGCGAGCGCAGCGACTCCGAGGAGACCTGGTCGCTATCGACGTACCTGACGCGGTCGGAGGTCCAGGCTGCGGTTGGCAACAACATCCAGGTGCCCCCCAGTGACGGCTTCGGGGCCAACCAACCCAACTCTCTCGACGGTGTCAGCAAGGTGCTGGGGCTCGGGCTCATCATGTTGCTGCTCGCCGGCTTCGGGTTCGCCGTCACGTCCAGCGTCAAGGAGAAAGCCCGCGTCTCGGTCGTGCTTGCGCCGGCTACGCGGACCGTCGACTGGTCGTCGTCGAGCGATCCCGCAAACCCTCCCGCCGAGCCTGCAGGCAACGTCCAGTTCTCGGACCCGTTTTCGCTCGATGGCGGCAAGAACATCGAGATCGACCTTGCCGCCACCGGGCTCGCCAACAACTGGGCGTACGTGATGATCGACCTGGTCAACGAGCAGACGGGGCAGCTGGTCAGCGCGGATGGCAGCATGGAGTCGTACTCGGGTGTCGAGGATGGCGAGTCGTGGTCGGAGGGAGATCCACGAACCGTCGTCTACCTGGGGCCACAGCCGGCGGGGACGTATGTGCTCCGATTCGAGGGACAACAGGGCGGATCGACCGACCTCGCCGTCTCGGCTGTCGTCAAGCAGGGCGTGTTCCGCGGCAAGTATCTGTTGTGGGCGCTCGGCATCCTCGCGATCCCGATGGGACTGATCGGCGGAATCTCGTACGCGCGCGAGCGGTCGCGATGGGAAAACAGCAACACCGGCAAACCGCCGGTGAAGCTGACGATGCTCCCGCTGCTGGTCGTCGGCGCGGTGTTCGTGGTGGCGTGGGCGCTGATCAAGGCAATGCTTTCCAATGACGACAGCGACTGACCGACCACCGGATCGTCCGTCGGTCCCCAGGCCGCGCCGGTCGCTGTTCGCGATCGTGATGCTGGTGTTTTGCGTCGTGCTTGTCGGGGGCTACTCGGCGATGGCGTACACGCAGCACGAGCTTCCCGAGATCGAGCGCGAGGAGATTCCCGCGAGCGTCCGATCGTCACCCGGCGGGTACCGCTCCTATCACTTCTGGCATGGTGGCTATCATGGAGGAAAGTAGATGAAGCTCGGCAACATTGGCGATGCGGTGGTGTCCTCGGCGGTGTTTGCTGGAATCGGCCTCGTCGTGTTCGGCGTTGCGTTCTGGCTCATGACTCGTCTCGCTCCGTTTTCGATCAAGAAAGAGATCGAGGACGATCAGAACGTCGCGCTGGCTGTGATCATGGCCGGAGTGATCATCGGTGTCAGCCTCATCATCAGCTCCGCCATCTCCGGATAGGCCTCCGGATCGCTCGGCGGATCGGCCGTCGCCGATCCCCGCGGGTGCGCTGTACATCAACGTATTCGTGGTCGCGATCTGCGGGCTGGTGTACGAGCTGCTCGCGGGCACGCTCGGCAGCTATCTGCTCGGCGACTCGGTCACCCAGTTTTCGCTGGTGATCGGGTTGTACCTGTCCGCGATGGGCGTGGGCGCGTGGTTGTCGCGCCGGCTCGAGGCCGACCTGGCTCGCAAGTTCCTGGACGTCGAGCTCGCCGTCGCCATCGTGGGTGGCGCGTCCGCGCCTGTGCTGTTCATCGCGTTCGGCAACGTCGCGCACTTTCAGATCGTGCTGCTCGGATTCGTTGTCGCGATCGGGACGCTCGTCGGCCTCGAGCTACCGCTGTTGATGCGACTGCTCGAAGGCCAGGTCGCGTTCAAAGATCTGGTGTCGCGGGTGCTCAGCTTCGACTACATCGGCGCGCTCGCAGCCGCGCTGATGTTCCCGCTGGTGCTGGTGCCAAAGCTCGGCTTGGTCCAATCGTCGCTGCTGATGGGCGCCGCGAACGCCGCGGTGGCGCTGTGGGGAACCTGGTTGCTTGCGCCGCGGATCAAGCACGTCGCCGGGCTTCGTGCGCGCGCCGTGCTCGTACTGGCGATGATGATCGCCGGCATCGCGATGGCAGGCCGCTTCACCCGATGGGCCGAAGACGAGATGTACGCCGATCCGATCGTGTACACCGAGACCACGCCGTATCAGCGGATCTTGGTGACGCGCGGCCGAGCGGGCTGGCAGTTGTTCTTGAATGGCAATCTCCAGTTCAGCTCCGCCGACGAATATCGCTATCACGAGGCGCTCGTGCACCCCGCGATGGTGAGCGCGGATGCGCCGCCCACACGCGTGCTGATCCTGGGTGGCGGCGACGGCCTGGCGCTGCGTGAGGTGCTCGCCCACCCCTCCGTCGAGCACGTCCAGCTCGTCGATCTCGATCCCTCGATGACGGCGCTCGCGACCAAGTTCCCTCCACTCGCTGCGCTGTCGCGCAACGCGATGGCCGATCCCCGGGTCACCGTCACCAACGACGATGCGATGGTCTGGCTCGACGAGCACCCCGGCCAGTGGGACGTGATCATCGTCGACTTCCCCGATCCGAACACGTTCGTGCTCGGCAAGCTGTACACCCAGTTGTTCTATCGCCGGCTGAGCGCGAGGCTGGCTCCGGGCGGCGCCGTGAGCGTCCAAGCCACCTCACCGCTGTTCGCGCGGCGGTCCTACTGGTGCATCGTCGAGACCATGCGTGCCGCGGGGCTACAAGTTCATCCCTATCAGGTGACCGTGCCGTCGTTCGGAGTGTGGGGATTCGCGCTCGCGAGGCGCACTGCGTTCGATCCACCGCGTCACGCGCCGCCGGTGGCGCTGCGGTTCCTCAACGATGCCGCGCTCGCGGCGATGTTCGAGATCTCGGCCGACATGATGCCGGTGCCGGTCGGCATCAACCAGCTCGATAACCAGGTGCTGGTTCGCTACTACGAACGCGAGTGGCGGCGATGGGAATGACGACGCGCCGCGAGTTCGTCGCCGTCATGCTGGGCTCGGCGATCGCAGCGGCGTGCCGCGGCCGCGGACAACGGGTGATCCCGCCGGGGACGATCGTCGGAACCGGCATGGAGCGCGCGCATCAGCTCGTCCGCGACGGCGCGCCGATCTCGCCGACGATCGAGCGCCGGCATCGCGTGGTGATCGTCGGTGCGGGTGCGAGCGGCCTGGCGGCAGCGTGGGAGCTGCGGCGACGCGGGATCCAGGACATCGTGGTGCTCGAGCTCGACGATCGGATCGGCGGGACGGCGCGGGGCGGGCAGAGCTCGGTGACAGGCTACCCATGGGGAGCGCATTACATCGTTGCGCCGCAGCCGGAGCAGACCGAGCTCATCGCGCTGTTGACCGAGATGGGTGCGATCGAATCGGTCGCCGCCGACGGTACGCCGATCGTCGACGAGGCGCTGCGCTGCCGCGAGCCGGAAGAGCGGGTGTTCTACCGCGGGCGCTGGTACGAAGGGCTGTTTCTCGACGCCGGCGCGAGCGCCGACGACCGCGCTCAGCTTCAGCGGTTTCGCAAGGAGATCGATCGCTGGGTCACCTGGCGCGATCGCGAGAATCGCAGAGCGTTCACGATCCCGCGCTCGCGAGCGTCGACCGATCCAGCGCCGCTCGCACTCGATCGACAATCGTTCGCGAGCTGGCTCGATGCCCTCGGGGTCACCTCGCCACGGGTGCGCTGGCTCGCCGATTACGCCTGCCGTGACGACTTCGCGCTCACGGCCCAGACCACCAGCGCGTGGGCTGGTGTCTGTTACTTCGCTTCGCGCCAGCGGCATGCTGGCAGCGACGCCGAACCGGTGGTGACGTGGCCGGATGGCAATGCGTCGCTGATCCGCCAGCTCGCGAACGGCCAGACGATCGAGCGCGGCGTCGCGGTCGTCGAGATCGATGGCGATCGCGTGGTCTGTAGATCCGATCGCGAGGCCTTCGTGATCCGGGCCGAGCGGATCATCGTGGCAACGCCGACGTTCGTCGCGAATCGGATCGTGAAGGCTCGGCGAGGTCAAACCGCGGGAGACTACGGCGCGTGGGCCGTGGCAAACCTTCATCTGCGCGATCGTCCGCGTCCCGGACGAGGCGCGCCGCCGGCGTGGGACAACGTGCTTCATGCGAGCCTCAGCCTGGGTTACGTGACCGCGACCCATCAGCGCGGTCGCGATCGTGGTCCCACGGTGTGGACCTGGTACTACCCGTTCACCGACGACGACGCCCCGGCGGTGCGAGCCAAGCTGGCAGGCGCCGGGTATGAAGAGTGGGCCGAGGTCGTGCTCGCGGATCTCGAGGTCGCGCACCCCGATCTGCGCGAGCAGGTGGAGCGCATCGAGGTCGGTTTCTGGGGGCACGGGATGATCCGGCCGCGGCCCGGCGTGCTGTGGGGGAACGCGCGGGAAGTGCGGATGGCGCCGATCGGCACGACCCACTTCGCGCACACCGATCTGTCTGGCTTCGCGCTGTTCGAAGAGGCGCTGGACCATGGTGTGCGGGCGGCCCGAGAGGTCGCAGGAGCGCTCGCGTGAACAGGTGGCTGTTCTCCGCGCGGACCGATCTCGCAGTGTTCGGTGGCAGCGCGGCGACGGCGCTCGGGCTATTGGCCCTGGCGCCGATCATCGCGCCCGGCGACGCGCTGCCGGAGTGGTCGTGGCTCGCTTGTATCTTGCTGATCGACGTTGCCCATGTCTGGTCGACGGCGTTCGTGGTGTATCTCGATCCAGGCGAGTGGCGGCGGCGACCGGCGCTGTATGCCGGCGTGCCGATCGCGTGTTTTGTCGGCGGCGTCGCGCTGTATGCGATCGGCGAAGCCGCGTTCTGGCGCGTGATCGCATACCTCGCGGTGTTTCACTTCATCCGCCAGCAGTACGGCTGGGTGATGATGTATCGCGCGCGCAACAGCGAGCATGATCGATGGGGCAGGTGGCTTGACGGCGCGGTGATCTACGCCGCGACGCTCTATCCAGTGATCTGGTGGCACCTCCACCTGCCGCGTGAGTTTGCGTGGATGAGCGACGGGGACTTCATCACCGGACTCCCAGCGACGATCGGGTCGTTCGCGCTGGTCGCGTATCTCCTGTTGCTCGTAGCGTGGCTGGTACGCGCGGCGATGCGAGTCGTTCGACGCCAGTCGATCTCGTGGGGCAAGCACCTGGTCATCGCCACGACGGTTGCGTGCTGGTACCTCGGGATCGTCGCGACCAACAACGACTACGCGTTCACGGTGACCAACGTCGTGATCCACGGCGTGCCGTACATGGCGCTCGTGTTCGCGTACGCCCGCGCCGCGTCGCTCGAGGCGGCTTCTCGCGGCGGTGTCGCGGCTCGCGTGGTGAGTCGACGCCGTGGCATCGTCGTGTTCGTCGCCACGCTGTGGCTCATCGCATACGTCGAGGAGCTGCTCTGGGATCGTGGCGTGTGGCACGACCGGAGCTGGTTGTTCGGGTCTGGAGATGATCTAGGTATCGGCGTCGCGATCCTCGCGCCGCTGCTCGCCGTGCCCCAGCTCACTCACTACATCCTCGACGGCTTTCTGTGGCGCCGCCAGTCCAATCCCCGGTTGCCACGGTTGCTGCGGTGACCGTGCAGTCGCGACGTCCCGGACGCTCAGCGCTTTCGTTTGGTGGGCGCGAACTTGACCGAAACCGCAAACGCGGCGGTCGAGGTTGCAGCCTCGGGGCAGGGGGCGTGGGACTTGAGCATCTCTGCGTTGACGCACGCCGATTCGCGTTGAGACAACAGCGCCGCCGTTGCCGGAGTGAGCTGCGCACTGACGGCCCTGCCATCCTGGTCGAACGTGAGCTCACCAGCGAGGTCGATTGCGTGCCTCTTGATCCGGTTCTTGAAGCAGGGCGCGAGCTGTGAGTCCGCCGGTGGCTTCCAGCCGGCGATGCTGCGATCGCTGACCCAGTGGCGGTACAAGGTCTTCCCATCGTCGGTCTGGTAGCTCTCGAGGATCGCATCAGCGTGAGCGTCGATCACGTACACGTCGCTCGTGACAACATCGGCGCGTTCCCATGACAGCGTTCCCCATAGCGTGGTGCCTCGGAACGGGGCAGGGAGCGTTAGCATCGTCAGGAGCGGGCATGCACACGCCGCCATGCTCGCTTCGGCTCGGTCGCGCCCCTCGCACTGGGTGATCGCGCCAGCGTCCGTGACGTTCACATGAAGCTCCAAACTTGGCGCATCGTCCAGGCATGCCTTGAGCCCTTGTCGCGACGCGGCCGGCGCCGCAGCCAGCACGTCACGGCGATCCATGTTCGTGTACGGAGCTCGTGAGGACATCGTGAACACAAGCGTGAGTGACTCCGGGCGGGCAACCACCGCTTGATCGGGTGCGTGGCCAGCCAGGCCCCCAAAGCCAAACCCACCGGATGCCGTTTCGGTGGATTCATCTGGGACGAGTGCGGTGAGCGCAGCATCGAGCGCGACGTCCCATGGGCTGGTTCGGTCGAATGGCGCGACATACCGAACGACGGTTCGGCGACCCAACTGGGGCTGGTCCCTTACCTCGACCTTCAGTGTACAGGTGTTGTTCTCGCAATCGATGCGAGCTTCGATGCCCCCGTTGCCACCGAGCTCCTGACGCCAGCGATCGATCGCGGTGAACCGATGCAAGGGCCGGCCGCACGCCTGCCCGGTTCGAACGTCCTGACCCATGGCTGCCCGCTCGAAGATCTGCTCGCTTCGATCGGGCTCGACGATCTCGAGGCCGCGGCTGCGCGCCCAACGAGCGAGGGATCGAGCGGCCTTGGATCGATCGGCAGCGAACAACCCGAGTCCGCCCACATCGGTGATGAGCGCGCGGAGGTGAGGGGCTGGATTGGCGGGCCGTGCGGTCGGGGCAGCCGTCGGTGAGCCTGCGGACGGAGCAGGCTGCGCCGGCTCGCTTTTTGGAGCGCTCGGTTGGTTCGCCGGCCCGCATGCGGCGACGACCCCGCTGATCAGCGCGCCCGCAAGTAACACCAGTCCACCGAATCGCAATCGCGAACAGTCGCTCAGCACATCGCGCACACTGCCTCAGCAATTCGTCTCGCTGCTACCGACCTCGACTCGTAACGTCCGCTCTTGGGAACGCCCAGCTGGTTGGGGGTGTGCACTAGGGTCAGACGCCAGCTAGTAAACTTGTGGCCACGCAAACCCAAGTTCCGGGCATTTAGATGTGAAAGTTGACCAGGTGGCGTCTGACCCTAGGGCGCGAGCAGTCGCTGATGCACATCGCGCAGCTTGGCGAGATCCGCGAGGCCGCGGACGCGCGCGTCGGCGATCGACTCGTTGCCGCCGACCTCGACGCGGACCTCGTAGTAGCTCTTGAGCTTGGGCTCGGTGCCGCTGGGCCGCATGATCACGCGGCGGCCGCCGGCGAGCTTGAAGATCAGCACGTCGCTGGCCGGCAACCCGCCTTCGCCGCGCATCAGGTCGATCACGCTCTCGATCGCGCTGCCGGCGAGCTCCTTGGGTGGGCTTGCCCGAAACCTCGCCATCGCCGCGCGGATCTCGGCGATCCCGGTGGAGCCGGGCCGGGTCAGCGAGACTTGCTCGGTCACGAACAGGCCGACGCGTCGGTAGATATCGTCGAGATGATCGAGCACGGTCTTGCCGCGCGCGCGATTCCATGCGGCGAGCTCGGCGAAGATCACCGCGGCCGACACGCCATCCTTGTCGCGCACCAGCGGCCCGACGCTGTAGCCGAGCGCTTCTTCGTAGCCCATCACGAACCGGCCGCCGGTCTTGGCTTCGTAGTCCATCGCCGCGTTGCCGATCCACTTGAAGCCGGTGAGCGTCTCGCCGTAGTCAGCGCCGGTCGCCTTGGCGAGAAACCCCAGGAGCTGCGACGAGACGATTGTCGTCGCGACCATGCGCTTGTCGTTAGGGCGCCGGTCGACCTCGAGCAAGTAGTCGGCGAGCAGCGCGCCCACCTGATCGCCGGTGAGCACGCGGTATCCCGCGCCATCGGGCACCGCGCAGCACAGCCGATCGGCATCGGGATCGTTGGCCAGCACGAGGTCCGCCTTCTTGTCGATCGCGAGCGCGAGCACGCGATCCATCGCGCCTTTCTCTTCGGGATTGGGAAACGCGACCGTCGGAAACTCTGGATCCGGCTCGCGCTGGGACGGCTCGGTGTGGATCTGAGGAAACCCGGCGAGCTTCATCGCGGGTTCGACCGACGCGGCGCCAACGCCGTGGAGCGGTGTATATGCGATGACCAGCGGCTTACCGTCGATCTGGGGGCGGACGCGCAGCGCCACGACCTTGGCGATGTACGCGTCGTGCAGCGACTCGTCGAGATCGCTCACGAGCCCGTTACGGCGCAGCTCGTCGAGCTCGGGAATTGGCAGCTTGTCGACCGGGCCGACCTTCGCGATTGCGGCGGCGATCCCGGCGTCATGCGGCGGGATGATCTGCGCGCCGTTGCCCCAGTAGACCTTGTAGCCGTTGTAGGCGGGGGGATTGTGGCTCGCCGTGACCATCACGCCGGCGCACGCGTTCTTGTCGGTCACCGCCCACGCGGTGGTCGGGGTCGGCCACGGGCGGTGGGCGAGATACGTCTTGATCCCTGCACCGCCGAGCACGCGCGCGGTGTCCTCGGCGAAGACGCGCGAGTTTCGGCGCGCGTCGTGGCCGATCATCACGCCGCGCTGGCGCGCATCTGCAATGTGCTCGATCAGGTACAACGCAAGCCCTGCGGACACCCGCCGCACGAGCACTCGGTTCATGCGCTGCGGCCCGGCCCCGAGGATCCCGCGCAATCCGGCGGTGCCGAACTCGAGCATGCCGGTGAACCGCTCCTCGACCTCGCGCTGCGCGGCTTCGTCGCCGCGGTCGCTGGCATCGAGCAGCGCCTTGAGCTCCTCGAGCGTGATCGGATCGGGATCCTGGGCAAGCCACGCTCGCGCGGCTTCAAAGGCGGGAATCAACAGCGGCATCGGCGGAACGATACCCCAGCCTGGCCGCGTGGGCTCCGTTCAGCGAGCGCCTGGATCACCGACGGCGGCGGCGAGCGCGGGCGCCACAGTTGCATCAGGTACCGCTCGACGCCTGCTTGCTCTTCATCTTGGCGATCAGGCCGTCGAAGCCTTCCTTCGCGATGATCTTGTTGAACATCACGCGGTAGTTCTCGACCAGCCCGACGCCATCGGTGCGAACGTCCCACGCGCGGAGCTTGCCGCCCTCCTTGACCAGGACATACGCGACCTCGATCGTGTACGGCCGGCCCTTGCGCTGGGTCTTGATCTTGGTGGTGACCACGATGTTGCCATCCTTGTCGGTGGTCTCACCGGCGTACTCCACCTGGTAGCTCAAGTTTGCGCGCAGCCCGCGGACGTAGTTGTCCTCGATCAGCGAGCGCAGCAGCTGAAGAAACTGATCCTGCTGTGCCTTCGTCAGCTTGCTCCAGTTGTCGGCCATCGCGCGCTTGCCGAGCTGATCGATGTCGAGAAAGCCCCGCACGCTCGTGGTCACCTTGGCCGTGAGCTCCTTCTCTTCCTTGGAGCCCGGTGCGACCTTCTGCTTGAGCAGGCCGGAGATGACGTCGTTGGCTTGCTTGACTGCCGCGGTTCCCGGGCCGGTGGGCTCCGGTGCCGCGAATCCAGCAGAGGGCAGGGCGAGCGCGAGGATCAGGATGACGAGGCGCAGCATGTGGGTCTCCTAGGGACGGCCCGACGGCGCGTGGAATTCACCCGCCGAGCGATCCAGGCGTACCACGGCAACGTTCCATTGGAAGACGGCTTGTGCCCACCTTGCGCGCATTTGGAACCAGGCGATGTAGGCATCGGCGAGGTCCTTGGACTCGGCGGTTCCGATCGCGTCGGCCTGCAGGACCGATGCGAGCCACGTGCGTGCCGCTTTTTCGCCCTCGGACGCGGCCGTGACCTTGGCGCGCGCGGCGGAGACCTCGGCGAGTGCGACCTGGGCGTCGTAGCTCGCACCCATCGTGGCGAGGTCGGATTGTGCACGCGCCTTGGCGGCTTCGGCGCGGGCGCGATCGGCGCGTGCCTTCACGGTCCAAGGCTCGAGCGTCCATTGCAGCGCGAGCACCAGTCCGGCTCCCGCGCGATTGTAGGGATCGTTCGCGAACACTCCCGGCGGATCGTCGACGCCCTGGGCGCGCGACACCATCGCGCTGCCGACCAGCGCCAGATCGGGCCAGTAGTAGCTGGCTGCGAATTCAGCGAGCTCGGCGGCCGCGCGCGCGCCCGACTTTGCTGCGATCGCCTGCGGCCGGCGATCGGCGGTGGCCGCGGGAGGAACCTCGCGCTCCACGGCGACCAGCACCTCGTCATCGAGGTTCGCATCTGCGATTCCCGTCAGCGCCCTCACACCGGCGAGCGCCGACAGCTCGCCTTGCGTGGCTTCGGCCCGTTGAAACCTCGCCTCGGCGAGTAACACGGCGACGCGCTGGCGATCCTGGATCGAGATCTCCGACTTGCCATCCTTCGAACGCTCCTCCATGCGAGCGAGCGCCTTGCCGATCTCGTCGATGCCGTCGTCGAGCATCGCGCCGAGCTCGCGGGCCAGCTTCACGCCCCAGTAGGCGCGTGCGGCGTCGACCGCAAGATCGCCGGCGGTCTCGTCGGCAAGCGCGCGTTGCGCTTCGAGCCCCGCGCGTGCGGCGTTGCGCGCATGCGCGATCTTGCCAAACGTGTACAGCGGCTGAGTCACGTCGAGCTGCGCACCGCCGAACACACCGTCGAACTTGAGCGCGAAGCTCTGGGGATCGGTCTGCGTGCAGCCCGCGTCGATGCACGTGATCTTGGGGCTCACCGTTCCAAATGCGGTGCCTTTGATCCTCGGCAGGCGAGCGGCGTTAGCTTCAGCGATCCGAGCTGCCGCTGCATCGCGATCGCCTTCGGCCATGCGCGCCTTGGGACCGGCGAGCGCTTTTGCGATCACCTGCTCGAGCGTCAGCTTCGGCGGCTCGGCTCGTACAACGAGCGGAGCACAAACAATCGCGAGGATCAGCGCGCGCATGCCCCGTTCTAACGCACAGCCCGCGGCGATGCACCGGCAGGGCGAGGCTCGTGTGGCACGTGATTGCGTTCGCGCCGCTCGAACCAGCTGCGCGGATGGGCGAGCCAGCCGCAGAACGCGTCTGTGAGGCGCAACGTCAACCTCTGGCTAACCTACGTACAGCCCACCGTACGTTCGTGACCAGCTGGGCCGCCGATCCATCCCCGCTGGCTTCGTGGCTCGGCCGGCGCGCCCCGCCCGTGCGCGCCCTCCTCGCGCCCCCCCCACCCGGCGCCACGGCGACCACGCGTGCCACCCACGTACGGAGAGCTGGACATG
>JBFWXW010000037.1:0-64785 GCA_050187075.1 Kofleriaceae bacterium
TCTTGCAGCGGCTGCGGAATCGCGTGCTGCTGGTTCGCGGTGGTGATGAACATGGTGTCCGACTGGTCGTATTCGAGATCGAGGTAGTGATCGTTGAACGTGTTGTTCTGATCCGGATCGAGCACCTCGAGCAGGGCGCTCGCCGGGTCACCGCGGAAGTCCATCGACATCTTGTCGATCTCGTCGAGCAGGAACACCGGGTTCTGCGAGCCGACCTTCTTCAGGGACTGGATGATCTTGCCCGGCAGCGCGCCGATGTACGTGCGCCGGTGGCCGCGGATCTCGGCTTCGTCGCGGACGCCGCCGAGCGATTGCCGCACGAACTTGCGGTTGGTGGCGTGCGCGATCGATCGCGCGAGCGAGGTCTTGCCGACGCCGGGAGGTCCGACGAGGCACAGGATCGGCCCGCGCTGCCGCGGCACCAGCGCCTGCACCGCGAGGTACTCGAGGATGCGCTCCTTGACCTTCTTGAGCCCGTAGTGCTCGGCCTCGAGGATCTTCTCGGCCTCGTTGATGTCGTGGCGATCCTCGGTCTTGTCTTCCCACGGCAGCGCGATCACCCAATCGAGGTAATTGCGCACGACGGTGGCCTCGGCGCTCATCGGCGACATCTGCTTGAGCTTCTTGAGCTCCTTGAGGCAGCGATCCTTGGCCTCCTTGCTCATCTTCTTCTGCTTGATCTTCTGCTCCAGCTCGTTGAGCTCGTTCTTGAACTCGTCGCGTTCCCCACCGAGCTCCTTCTGGATCGCCTGCATCTGCTCGTTGAGATAGAACTCCTTCTGCTGCTTCTCCATCTGCTTCTTGATCCGAGAGTTCAGCTTCTTCTTGACCTGCTGGATCTCGATATCCTTCTGCATCAGCTCGATCAGCTGTTCGAGGCGCCGCGCGGGTGACGTGGTCTCGAGGAGCTCTTGCTTGTCCTTCGACTTGAGCGCGACGTGCGCGACGATCGTGTCGGCAAGCCGGCTCGCGTCTTCGATCGTTCGAACGCTCACGAGCATCTCGGCCGGGATCCGCGTGTTGAGCTTGACGTAGTCCTCGAACACGTCCTGGAGCTGGCGCATCAGCGCTTGCAGCTCGATCACCGGATCGTCCGCCTCCTCGATGTCCTCCACGTCGCACACGAAGAACGGGTCGCGCTGCACGAAGCTCTTGATCCGAGCGCGCACGCGGCCCTCCACGAGGACCTTCACGGGTCCCTTGGGGAACCGCAGCACTTGAATGATGTGTCCGACGGTTCCGATCTCGAAGATGTCTTCTTCGCTTGGCTCGTCGGTCTTCGGTTTGCGTTGCGCGGCGAGCAGCAGCTGCTTATCGCCGGCCATCGCCTCTTCGAGCGCGGAGAGTGACTTGTCCCTCCCGACGTAGAGAGGGACGACCATGTACGGGAACACGATGATGTCCCGAAGGGGGAGGAGAGGAAGGCGATAGCCAGCTACACGAGGCCCGCGCTCGTCGGATTTCATCGAACGATACTTTAGGTGGTACGAGGACTTGCGCAAGAAAACCGATGCCATCGCGGCAAACTTGCCACGTAGGCCATGGCAATCAGGCCATGCTCCCGTTTGAAACGCCTGCGCTAACCACCAAAGATCACCAGACGATCCGCAGTTGAGCGTAACCAGGGTTGCGGGGGAGCCCGATGGCATCTCTACTGCTCACCCAGCGTCGCGACATGTCCCGGGCCACCCCGACCCCGCTTATCGAAGTCTATCTGGTGCTCGAGCAGCCCAGTCAGCGGATCGGCTACTGGACCAAGGCGTTGATGCCGCTCGATGACCGCAGCGCGCCGCCGCTCGCGATGGTGGCGGCGTATTACGACCCGACCGTCGATCAGGCGCTGATCGCGCTGCGCTACGACGAGCTCGCGCTGGACGCAAACCGGATCGCGTTCGCGATCGAGATCGCCCTGCTCGCCGAGGCCGGCATGATCCAACCGGCCGAGCTCAGCGAAGGCGAGCGCCGCCGATTCCTCGGCGAGCGACTACAGCGCTGCACGATCTTCGTCGGTGACCAGCGTCGCGTGACCTCGGCGCTGACCGAGCTCGTGCGCCGGATTCGCGACGTTCGTGCCGGAACCCAGACGATACCCGCCCGTCCCCGAGCCGCGTCCCAGCCGCGCGCGACCTCGGCTCCTCCCATCGCTCGCACGCAGGCATCGCCCCCACCGATTCCGATCGCGCGAACGAGCTCGAAGCGGCTTCCCTCTAACGACCCGAGCATCATCAACGCGCGTGGTACGCGGGATGACCTCGAGCCTCTCGATCGCCCTCGGTTCGAGCCGATCGAGCCGCTGGAGCGGCCGCGGCAGGAGCTCGCGCGGCCTCGCTACGAGCCGATCGAGCCGATCGAAGCGCTCGAGCCGCCGGCGCCGCGGCGCGAGGTCTCGCGGCTGAGCCGTCCGGACGAGCTCCGCACGACGTCGCAACACGTGATCGCGCGCCCGCCCGAGCGCGCGAAGACCGTCGAAGCGTCGGCCCAGTATTCACAGCGGATCGCCGAAGGCCGCTCGCCGCTCCCCGCGTCGGCCGGCGAATCGGCGAACCAGTTCGTCGCCGAACCGTTTCTGCCCAAGGGCACGCGCGACCTGCCGACGACGATCTACGCGCGGTTCCTGCGTGGAGGACGGTGGGTGCCGAGCCGGATCGGCACCCTCAGCCTCAAGGGCGCCGCGTTGCTGACCGGTGCGCTGCCGCGCGTCCACGACCAGGTCGACGTGGCGTTGACGTTCGGTAACCACCGCGCGCTGGTCCGTGGAGCTGTCGGCAAGGTGTCATCGGTGCAGGAAGCCGCGATGAGTGGCGCGTCGACGTTCAGCGTGGCGTTCCAGCTCGACGACGTGGCCCGCCGCCAGCTCACCGCGTTGCTCACCGCAGCACGTGCCGCCAATGTCACGATCAAGCCACCACCGCCGCGGACGGCGCGGCGCTACCCGGTCGAATGGCCGGTGAATCTCGGGACCCTACGCGGCGCGGTGCGTTCGGACGCGCTCGACGTATCGCGCGATGGCATGTTCATCCGGCCGTCAAACCCATTGACCCTCGACAGCACGCTGAATTTCTCGAGTGTGCTCGATGACGGTGGTCCGCCGGTCGCCGGGCGCGGCAAGGTGGTTCGTCAGATCAGCGAGTTCGAGGCACGCACGTGCGGGCTGACCGTCGGCTATGGCGTGTGCATCGTGGAGATGAGCAGCATCGATCGGTCACGCTGGCTGGCGTTTCTGCGCCGGATCGAGAAGCGCGGTGACAAGCGCGTCCTGATCGGTGCGTCGCCGGGGCGGCTGGCCGAGCTGCACGCCGGCCTCGCAGCAGCAGGCTACGCGGTGACCAGCGGCTCCGATCCAGGAGCGCTCGTCCAGCTCGCTGGCGGTGACGCGCGGCCCGTCGATGCCGCCGTGATCGACGGAGCGTGGCTCACGCCGGACGTATCTGCGACCTGGGTCGAGTCGTTGTTTGCAGCACGCAACGTTCCGTGCATCACGCTCCATGGTGACGCCCGTCGAGCTCGTGCCGCGGTGGACAAGCTGCTCATCGTCGAATAGGCGCCACCGAACCACCTTCCCACCGGAACAGTCGTTCACATCGTGAGCGACAACCACAGTTCTTCGTTGGTCGGACCAGCTAACATCGCGTGTTCTCGTGGGACTGGTGCCTCGCATGCTGGCCCCAGACTTGCGAAGATTTACCTCCACGGCATCCGCCGCCCTTCGAGGATCCATGAAGCCTATCAAGTCACTTCTCGTGCTCGCAGCTGTTCTCGCCCCGGCGACCGCGCTCGCGCAGCCGCCTGGCTCCGGCGGTGGCGGTGGTTACTACTCGCAGCCTCCTCCTCCGGTTCCCGGTGGATTTCACGATCGGACCGGACGCGTCATGTGGGGCTTCAACCTCGGCATCGGTGGTATGCACGACCGCGGTGGTGACATCGAGTGTGTCAACTGCGCGTACAGCACGGTTGCCGGCGAGGTGGCCGGCCACATCGGCGGCATGCTCAACCCGCGGCTCGGTCTCATGGCAGAGCTGCAGGCCAACGTCCAGACCCTCGAGATCGGTGAGTTCGTCGACGAGGATATCTACCTGACGCAGAGCGCGCTGATGTTCGCCGCGCAGTACTGGGTGATGCCGCAGCTCTGGATCAAGGGCGGCATCGGCCTGGCACACCTGCAGCTCAGCGACTCCTATGACAGCGCCGAGCTCGACAACGGCATGGCGCTGATGGGCGCGATCGGGTTCGAGGTCTACTCGGCTCGTTACATGTCAGTCGACCTGCAAGGCCGCGTGCTGAGCGGTGCCTACGAGGGCATCGACAACACGATCACCGCAGGCAGCGTCGGCGTCGGCATCAACTGGTTCTGACGCTCGCTTTGCTGAACGCCACGCCCGGGCTGTCCCGGGCGTTTTTGTTTGCGTGCAGGTCCGTCGCACGCAATGGCGGCTACTCGACGGTGAAGTGGTACGTCACGTCGGTCTCGAATGCTCCGAACGGTGCAGACGTGCCTTCCGGGATCACGCCGTGCAAGTACAGCGTGTGCTCGCCTTTCGGCAACGGCTTGAAGATCAGCCACCGGCCATCCGCCACCGCTTGTGCGTCGTAGGTTCCCGCCGGCGCGTTCTCGACACCCCACAGTTGCTCCATCACGTTGTTGTCCGGAAGCGTGAACCCGAACAACTCGGTGGCCACCCGATATTGATCGACGTTTGCGATCGGCTTGCCGTCGTCATGGCGTCCGACGGTCACGCAGCGCGAATCTCAGTCAACGAAGCATTCGCCGAGCGCTCCTAGCTACGGAGACCGCAACGAATAGGCGATCCTGCGACCGATCAGCCCAACGTAGGCGGATCGCGATGCGACGCTGTGCCTCACGACTCGGTTCGCGCGGACAACACGATCTCGCAGGTGCCGTCCTCGACACAGCGATCGCCCGGGTAGCAGCTTCCGAAGCCTTCGCCGCCGCATCCCGGGCCGCCGGCGCCGGAGAACGAGTCGTAGTGATCGCCGATCTTCGATTCATCGACGATCCCGCCGAACGCAGACAGCACGGCTTCGCAAACGCCGTTCTCGACGCAGTGATCACCTGGGAGGCAGCCTCCGAAGCCTTCGCCGCCGCATCCCGGGCCGCCGGCGCCGGAGAACGAGTCGTAGTGGCTACCGATCAGCTGTGGGTGTGGTGAACCGTTCTTGGCCGACAACACGATCTCGCAGACGCCGTCGCTGGCGCAGTGATCGCCGGGGAAGCAGTCACCAAATCCCTCGCCCCCACAGCCCGGTCCATCTGGACCGTAGAACGAGTCGTAGGTCATCGCGAGCGCCGCGCAGGAGACCTTGTCCGCGGGGGCGGAACCGACGATCTCGCAGACGCCATCTTCGCGACACGAGTCGCCGGCCAGGCAGTCGCCAAACCCTTCTCCGCCACACGAAGGGCCGTCTGCGCCATAGAACGCGTCGTACGCCTTGCCCTCGAGTGAGCAGCGTGCGCTGAGATCGGTGCCGCCATCGCCACCACACGCACCAACCCCCAAGACTCCGAGCATGATCGAAACGGTTAGGGCCCGCGAATGGATAAATCGATCGATGATCGCGGCCGAGGCGCCCCGCGGGCGAGTCGCGACGAGGGAGCATACCCGTCGGTACGTGACCGAGGAGCAACGAAGCCGCCGGGGATGGATCGGTCGCGAGGGCGAGCGAGTTATCTTTTCGCGGGCCGTTATCGGATGAGTCATGCGGCAGCGTTACGCTCGGCGCGGTCGAACGAACAAGCGAGTTGTGCGTGAAGCGTGCGGCAGCGTGAAACCGATCACCTGACGAGAACGCCGCGCCGCACGAGGTTGGACATTGCCACGAGAGAAAGCGACCGAAGGGTCCAGGACGTTCGTAGCAGTCTGTCCGGTTCGAGCCAGAAACCATCGAACAGGGTCACGCACGATTGCGGGCCGACGCGCTGGCGCCTGATGCCCTCGCCACCAGCGTTGCACGACGACTGGAGGAGCTGTACGCGCTCGACGAGCTCACGCGCTATCTGCATCGCACGTAGTGCACCAGCGCGCGCTCGTGAGTCGCGCGCTCGCGCGCAGGCAGCTCAGTCGAGACGTGCGCCGACCGCGAACCCCACGTAAGGCAGCGCCGAAGGCAATCGCTCGCGATGCACGATCGAGCACGGGATCGCCAGCTCGGGCAGCTCGGGATCGCTCAGCGTCGACTCGGTCCGGGCATCGCAGTCGCGATCGATCGCGATCGATATCGAGATCGGTCAGCGCCGGGCCTCGCGAAACTCCCGACCCGACTCCCCATGCACGAGCCATCCCGCGCGAGCGAGGAAGTGGTTGGGAGACCGCGCGCGCCATGACGGCGTATTCGTGGCCTTTGAAACCCACACCCGTTCCGACGCTGACCTGGAACCAGCTGTAACCGATACCCGCCTCGAGTCCGACGCCGCCGACTGGCGAGCCGAGTGCGAGGTGACCCGCGATGACGCCGTACACCGGCTTCGACGTTGGCTCTGCCACTGCCGGCGGCGCGAGGCCGCAGATTGCCACGACCACCAGAGCGCGAATCCACGACAGCACATGGTGAGCATCCGCGCGATTGCACGATCCGATGTGATCTCCCGGCATTGACCGGCAGAGCACGCGTGACGTCGCTGGACTTGAGGTCAAACCAGCCCCGTGCGGCGGACGTAGACCATCGATGCAGAGAGCACATGTCATCGCCACACGGTTGGCCCTCGATGGCCTCGGTTTAACGTCCCCGCGCCTGCATGAGCACCTTCAACGGATTCGGCACGTTCTACTACGGCAAAGACGATTCCCGTGACGATGGCAGCTACGTCGCCACCCGGTACGTCGTCGCGATGATGCTGCCGATCATTCCGCTCGCGACGGTGCGAATGAGAATGCTTGGCATCAACGACACGCTGACGCGCGGTAGGGCGACCGTGGAGATTCTCGAGGAGTTGCCGATCCGGTGGCGCCAGGTGCGACGCACGTACCTGCGGTGCTGGTTGCTCGTGCCGCTGCTGCTGCTCTGGCCGATGATGATGCTGACTGGTTTTGCAGGCATCTGCTTCGCGATCGCCGGCAAGGAGACCACGAGCCGCTACATGGAGTCGTTGTCTCCGGGGTTCGGTGTGGTCTGCGCGATCAATTTCATCGCGCTGGCGACGTATCTGATCTGGCGAGCTCGGCGAGTCGGGCTTCGGCGTTCGTAGTCAACACAGGGTCTCTCGAACGCGACGAACAACCAGGTCGCGATCCGCAGACCGCGCCGGGTCTGATGGATCTCCCGTCGATCACCCGCGGGCTCGAAACGGAACGCCGTGCGGTCACGAGATCAGGCCAAACCGTGTGGCAGGACCGATGAGGGCGGGGCCGTCACCGTGCTTCAGGCTTCGGCGGTCTTCGACTCTTTGGTGTACGTGATCAGCGGCGTGCCGTGCTTCTCGATCACGTCTTCGTTGATGATCACTTCCGACACCGACTGGCCGGGCGTGTCGTACATGATGTCGAGCAGCGCGCTCTCGAGGATCGCGCGGAGCCCGCGGGCGCCGCTCTTCTGCGTGGCGGCCATGCTGGCGACCTTGGTCAGCGCGCCCTTGCCGAACTTGAGCTTCACGCCGTCCATCTCGAACAGCTTTTGATACTGCTTGACCAGCGCGTTCTTGGGCTGGGTCAGGATCTGGACCAACGCTTCCTCGGACAGCTCGTGCAGCGGAGCGATCACGGGCAGACGCCCGATGAACTCGGGGATCATGCCGTACTTGAGCAGATCCTCGGGCTCGACCTCCTGGATCAGCTCCCACTGGCTGCGCTCGACCTTCTTGTTCATGCCGGCGCCAAACCCGATCAGCTTCTGGCCGATCCGGTTCTCGATGATGTCCTCGAGGCCGGTGAACGCGCCGCCGCAGATGAACAGGATGTTGGTGGTGTCGACCTGCAAGAACTCCTGCTGCGGGTGCTTGCGGCCGCCCTTGGGTGGCACCGACGCGGTCGTACCCTCGATGATCTTGAGCAGCGCCTGCTGCACGCCTTCGCCCGAGACATCGCGCGTGATCGACGGATTGTCGCTCTTGCGCGCGATCTTGTCGATCTCGTCGATGTAGACGATGCCGCGCTGCGCGCGCTCGATGTCGTGATCGGCGTTCTGCAGCAGCGAGACGATGATGTTCTCGACGTCCTCGCCGACGTAACCGGCCTCGGTGAGATTGGTGGCATCGGCGATCGCGAACGGGACGTTGAGGATCCGCGCGAGCGTCTGGGCGAGCAGCGTCTTGCCCGATCCGGTCGGCCCCAGCAGCAGGATGTTCGACTTCTGCAGCTCGACGTCTTCGTGCCCGCCGCCGCCGGTGATGTTCTGACCCTGCTTGTGATCGATGCGCTTGTAGTGATTGTGGACCGCGACCGCGAGGATCTTCTTCGCGCGATCCTGACCGATCACGTACTCGTCGAGGACCTTCTTGATCTGCGCCGGCTTGGGGATCGAGCCAGTGCCGTAGCTCTGGTCCTCCTTCTCGATCTCCTCCGCGATGATGTCGTTGCACAGGCCGATGCACTCGTCGCAGATGTACACGGTGGGCCCGGCGATCAGCTTCTTGACCTCCTTCTGCGCCTTGCCGCAGAACGAACAGGTCAGAGACGCGCCGTCACGTTTTTCGATGGGCATCGGTCGGCCTTCAGCCTACCGCGGATCGCGTCGACGAGCACAACGTTTGCGCCGTCAGAACGCGGGCACGATCGGGACAGCCCCGATGGAGGACGAAGTGCGTTCGTCCACCACGGTTGGACGTCACTGCCGATCGCGACATCCGTCGCGGCGGTTACTTCTTCTCGTCGGGCTTTTTCTTCGCGGTGACCAGCACCTCGTCGATGATGCCGTACTCCTTGGCCTGCATCGACGACATGAAGTTGTCGCGGTCGGTATCCTGCTTGATCTTGTCGACGGGCTGCCCGGTGTGCTTCGAGTACAGCTCGTTGAGCGTGTCGCGCGTCTTCAAGATCTCCTTGGTGTGGATCTCGATGTCGGTCGCCTGACCCTGGAACCCGGCGAGCGGCTGATGGATCATCACGCGCGAATGCGGCAGGGCGTAGCGCTTGCCCTTGGTGCCGGACGCGAGCAAAAAGCTGCCCATCGACGCCGCCTGCCCCATGCAGATCGTCGCGACGTCGCAGTGCAGATACTGCATGGTGTCGTAGATCGCGAGACCTGCGCTCACGTGACCGCCCGGCGAGTTGATGTACAGCATGATGTCCTTCTCCGGGTCTTCGGAGTCGAGGAACAGCAGCTGCGCGATGACGACGTTCGCGATGTCATCGTTGATCCCCGTGCCGAGGAAGATGATGCGGTCCTTGAGCAGGCGCGAAAAGATGTCCCAGCCACGCTCGCCACGGTGGGTCTGCTCGATGACCGTGGGCACCAGGTAGTTCATCGTCGGGATCGTCATCGATTTCATGAGCCCGACTGTACGAGCGCGACCAACCACGCGCAACCGCGCGCGGCTCTCACTGCCACATCGGGGAGGTCGGTGGCCGTGCCCTACTTGCCGCTGGTGAACGACACGAGCTTGGCTTCGACCTCGTTGGTCGTGCCGTGGTGCGCATAATGGAATCGCGAGATTCCGGTGCCGGGCTCGAGCTCGAATGTCTGCTCGTCGGGGCCGGTCTGAAACGACAACGCGTATCCGGTCTCGACCGCGGTGACATTCCAGCAGTAGACCATCTCCGCGCTCGGACAGATCTTCTGGCCGTCGATCACGGGCCAGCTGAACCAGCCCTCCGCCCCGTCGAGGGAGGGCTCGGCGGTCGCACCGAACAGAAAGCTGTTCCCCGATCGCAGCAGGGTCTTCTCGCTTGCGACCGGTGACGATTCGAACTCGGCCAGGTCGGTAGGCCAGCCCTTGACCCGGTACGCGGTGACGCCGTTGGCCTCTCGCGCGTCGAGCACCTCGGTGGTCCAGTCGAGCGTCTTCGTGGTCTCCTGCGCGGTGTTCGGATCGAACCGCTTCACGGTGACCTGGTACGTCCACTTCGCGCCCTTTGCGAGCGGCAGGGGATCGGCGACGATCATCTCCTGCACCGTCATCGGGCGCTTCTTCGCAGGGCTCGAGCATCCGGCGAACAGCGGAACCGAGGCGACGAGCGCAGCGCTCGCGAAACGAGTCATCCCCATGAGTGACATCATCCTACCCCCATCGACGTACCAGGGGGCCCGATGCATTGCACGAAAACCGCGCATCGGTTTGCGGTGGAGATCCGGAACCGGCCTTCACCTGCCTGGTGTTCGCCGGGTCCCCGGGGTTAGATCGAGTGATGGCCCTCACTCAGCGCCTAGGCCCGCTTGCCAGGCTGTTCCCCGTGCCCAAGCTCGATGGTCATCGGAATCTACTCCGCGATGCGTGGGACCTGTTATCGGTGATCCCGGGCGGCAAGGTCGTGTTCTCACGCCTGGTCGGCCGGATGGCGCCGTACAGCGGCAGCATCGGCGCGACGGTCGCCGTGCTCCGGCCGGGGTATGCCGAGGTCCAGCTCCAGGACCGGCGGGGCGTACGCAACCACCTCGAGTGCATCCACGCGATCGCCATCGCCAACCTCGCGGAGCTGGCCGGGAACCTCGCGCTGGCCTACTCGCTCCCCGACGACGGCCGGTTCATCGTGAGCGGCATGGAGATCGACTACTTGAAGAAGGCGAGGGGCACGATCGTGGCGATCGGAGAGCCGGCCGTTCCCCGCACGTCAGCGCGCGCACAGTACGACGTGCCGGTGAAGGTGCGAGACGCCAACGGCGACCGGGTCGCCGAGGTGCTGATCCATAGCATCGTCGGCCCCAAACGGAGCGCCACGGACGAGCGCGCTGAGGTTAACTGATGGACGGTGTCACCCTCGTCGAGCTCGGGGCCCGGGGCCTTGACGAACGTGGCAGGTCCCCATCCGCATCCGCCATTGAATCGGCTAAGAAATAGCGTCGTCACATCGAAGCGTCTTATTTGTTCTTGAGGTGACTGGATGCTGACGTCGGTCGACCTCGCGCCAAACGTTTTCTGGGGGGCCGCATGATCGACCTACGTGGTCTTGCTCGACATTGGGTTTCGCGATGCGCGGTGGTCGCGTCGCTGTGCGTTGCCGCCACGCCGGCCCACGCGGAGGATGCCGCCGACTTCATCGCGGACGCGAAGCTGTTCTATCGCGTCGTCGCGTGCGGAGGCACCGACCCATTGCCTGCGGCGATGGACGCCAAGATCGTCGAGGCGCACTGCGTCGAGATGGCCCGCCGCTACGCATCGTTCACCGAGAGGTACATCACGCCGGCGCGCGCGTTCTTTGCGGCCAAGCGCCCGGCGAACCTGCCGACCAGCGTCGTGTACCCGTTCGGCGGCGGCGATCTGGCCGGCGCCCTCGTGACCTACCCCGACGCCCGCGAGATCACGACGATCTCGCTCGAGCACGCCGGCGATCCGACCCGGCTGGCGGGGCTATCGAACGCGCGGCTGCGTCGATCGCTCACCGACTATCGCGCCGCGGTCGCGGGCTTGCTGTCGCTCAACGACTCGACGAGCGAGAACATGCGCAAGCTCGAAACGGGGGGCATTCCCGGCCAGCTGTCATTCCACATCACCGGCATGACCGCGCTCGGCTTCGAGCCCGTGGCGCTGAAGTTCTTCACGCTGGCGCCCGACGGCACGATCCACTACTTGACCCAGGCCGAGATCGTCGCGCTGCAGCCAAAGAAAGCCAAGAAGAAGAAGAAGGGGTGGGTGGACACCGACTTCTCCGAGGCCTACACCAATTTCGAGCTGTCGTTTCGCAAGGCGGGCGATCCCTCCGCCCCGGTGATCGTGCATCGCCACATCGCGGCGAACCTCGCCAACAAGTCCTTCAAGGACTCGCCGCTCGAGAAGTATCTGCTCGCGAAGGGCAAGGTCGCGGCGATGACCAAGGCCGCGAGCTATCTGCTGTGGAGCTCGGCGTTCCAGCACATCCGGTCCTACCTGTTGAGCAACATGGCGTGGATGGCGTCGGACTCCACCGGGATCCCGCCGAACATCGCGAAGAGGGCCGGGTTCAGCCAGACCACCTACGGAGCGTTCAGCGGAGCGTTCCTCGGCGATGCGCCGGTCGAGACCAGCGACGCGATGGTTGAAATGTGGGCGTCTCAACCTCGTCGCAGGCTGCCGTTCAGGTATGGCTACCCAGACTCCGAGAAGCACGTCCACCTCATGATCACCGCGCCCCGGGAGCCCAAGAAATGAACCGATCGCTTGCGATCCTGCTCGCATGCACGCTCTCCACCGCGCACGCCGATGACCTCGTCGAGCCGCCGGCGCCGATCGCCGAGGTCGCAGCGATCGACACGCCCGAGCCTACGCCGCCCGAGGTTCAGCCACCAGCCAGGCGACGTGGGCGTTCACGCGTCACCACCGGCCGGCTCGAGAAGCAAGAGGACACCGTGCTCGGCGGTACGCACTGGAGGATTCGCACCGAGCAAGGCGCCGTGCACGTGTGGATCCCCGCGGGCTATGACCGTGCGACCGCGGGCACCGTCATCTACGTTCACGGCTATCACACCGATGCTGATGGCGCGTGGCGCGATCACGCGCTTGCCCGGCAGTTCAAGGCGAGCCGCCAGAACGCGATGTTCGTGGTGCCCGATGCCCCGGCAAGCAACGGTGATGCCGTTCGGTGGCCAGCGCTGACCGACCTGCGCCGGGCGGTTACCCGCGCGAACATCAAGTTGCCCGACGGTCCGGTCGTGGTGATGGGGCACTCGGGTGCGTTTCGCACGGTGATGCAGTGGGTCGACCATCGCGCCGTCGACAAGATCATCTTGCTCGACGCGCTGTACGCCGGGACCGGCGCGTTCGATGCGTACATCCGGAGTGGCAAGCGCGCCGAGGCTCACCGCTTGATCGTGGTGGGGGCGAGCACGGATCAAGAATCGCGGAGCTTCGCCCATCGCTACAAGTTCGCCGTTGTTCGCGAGCGCATGCCCGCCACGGCGGCAGAGCTGACCAGACGTGAGCGCGGTGCCAAGCTGCTCTACATCCGCTCGCAGTACGATCACATGGGCATCGTGACCAGCCGGAAGGTCATTCCCATGCTGCTGCGCGTGACGCCGCTCGCGCCGCTCGCGGGCTGATCCGCCACACCGCGCTCGTTGCGATCACGATTCGTCGAGCGTGACCCACGTCGCGGAGCGGCTCGCGATCGCGGCACGGGACCACGAACCATGGCCGCGCTCTGCTACGATGGTCTCGTGTTCGTCATCGCAGCACCAGGTAACGAGGTTCATGCCGAGCGGCTCGCCGCACGGCTTGGTGGGTCGATGGTGGTTCCCGAAGTGCGGCGATTTCCCGACGGTGAGCTGCTGGTGCGGATCGACGCCCCGCTATCGGGATGCGACGTGGCCATCGTCGGCAGCGTCCGCGACGACAGCTTTCTGTCGATCGCGTTCCTGGCAGGCACGGCCCGCGATCTCGGGGCGCGCAAGGTCGGGCTGGTGGCACCGTATCTGGCGTACCTGCGACAGGACGCACCGTTTCGCGCAGGCGAAGGCGTGACCGCAACGTACTTCGCCCGGCTGGTCTCGAGCGCCGTGGACTGGCTGGTGACCGTCGATCCACATCTGCATCGGCTCGATTCGTTGCGCGCGGTGTACGACATTCCGACGACGATCGCGCGCTCCGCCCCTGCGATCGCCGACTGGATCCGCTCGACGGTGTCGGAGCCGGTGCTGGTCGGTCCGGATGCCGAGAGCGCGCAATGGGTTGCTCCGGTCGCCGAGAGCTGCGGCGCACCGTACGTCATCCTCGAGAAGACTCGGCGGGGCGATCGCGACGTTTCGGTCTCGTCCCCCGATCGGCCTTGGAATGGCCACACGCCGGTGTTGATCGACGACATCGTCTCGACCGGACGAACGCTGATCGAAGCGACGCGCCAGCTGCGGGCAGCCGGCAGCGCGGCGCCGGTGTGCGTGGCAATTCATGCGGTGTTCGCCGACGCCGTCCACGAGGCCCTGGTGTCCGCCGGCGCGCGCGGCATCGTGACATGCAACACCATCCCGCATGCGACCAACGAGATCTGCGTGGCGGAGTCGATCGCCGTGGCGGTGCGCGCGCAGCTCTGACGACGCATGGCGTCGTTCGGTGTGAACCGCGACGGCCGATCGGTCCAGAACCGCGAACATTGCGGGCTGCGCAGGACCTGCACGCATGGCCGTAAGCGTCCGCGGCATGGGGGCTGCACGGAGACAGGTCATGAGCACGGAAACGACGGAAACGACGGAGACGACGGAGACGCCGATCCTGCGCCGGTATTGCATGGTGATCGCGCTCGATCAGTCCGAATACGCCGAGATCGTCCTCGAGCACGCGCTCGACCAGGCCTCGCGACATCAGGGGCTCGACCTTCACTTCGTGACCGTCATCGAACCCGACCAGCGCGCCGAGGCCGCCAAGCGCTGGCTAGCGAGCATCGTGCTGGACGGGCTGGACAGCTTTCACGGCATCGATCGCGACTGGTCCACGCGGCTTCACTTGATCTCGGGGTCGCCCGTCGACGGGATCGCCGAGATCACCGGCGACCTCGACGCGGACCTGCTGGTGATCGGACGGTTCGGCACCCACGGAGATGGATCGATTTGCGACAAGGTGCTCGAGCGGACCACGTGTCCGACCCTCGTTGTCCGGCTCGGAGGCCATCTCGTCGAAGCGCATCCCCAGTGCCCGGCGTGCGTGCAGATTCGTCAGGAGTCCGAAGGCGAACGTTGGTTTTGTGACGCGCACGCGGGGCAGAGAGGATTCGGTCTCACGACGCTGCCGCTGTCGACCCGTCCACTCCAGGGCGGGCCGTTGCTTTAGGGGCTGTCCCCCTGGTTTCCGCGCCGCTCGATCGAGCGCATGCGCACGGCAGATACCCGAAGCCCGACGATGGCCGCCCGACGCCGGATCACTCCTTGGGCGCCGGACCCCAATCCACGCCGGTCGCCGAGCCGCTCCACACCTTTACCGCCTTGCCTGTGCCGTCGGCGTTGGCGATGAACACGCCCTGACCGGCGCGCGCGAACGCGATCGCGCGGCCGTTCGGCGAGAACGACGGCTCCTCGTTGCTGCCCTCGTTCTGGGTGACCCGAACCATCTGCTTGGTGTCGAGATCGAGCGTCACGATGTCGTATTTGCCGCCATCGCGCGTGGTGTAGGCGATCACGTGCTTCTTGCGATCGGGTGACCACGTCGGCGTCGTGTTGTAGCTGCCGTTGAACGACACCTGGCGCGCCGCACCGCCCGATGCGGACACCACGAAGATCTGCGGGCCGCCGTTGCGATCCGAAACGAACGCGAGCTGGCTACCGTCGGGCGACCACGCCGGCGACGTGTCGATCGCCTTGTCGTTGGTGATCCGGCGGAGGATCGAGCCGTCGCTTGCGCTGATGATGTAGATCTCGGGATTGCTGCCGTCCTTCGACAGCGTGAGCGCGATCTTGGTGCCGTCGGGCGAGAACGACGCGCCGGTGTTCATGCCCATGTGCCCCGATAGCTTCTTGGGCCGACCACCGCCTGCACCGGTGATGTACAGGTCGGGGTTATTCCGCATGAACGACGTGTAGACGATCTGCCCGCCCGACGGAGACCACGCCGGGAGGATGTTGGTCGAGCTGTTGTTGGAGACCGCGTAGGCGTTGGCGCCGTCGAAGTCCATCGCGTAGATCGCGCTCCTGGTCTTCGACTTTGCGGTGAACGCGATCTTCGAGCCGAAGAATCCAGGCTCGCCGGTGTAGTACTTGACGACCTCGTTGCACCAGCGATGCACCAGCGTCCGCGTGTTGGTGCCCGCGCGCTTGTAGCTCCGGGTGAGCACCGCGTTGCCGCCCTTGGCGACCTCGAACAGCCGGAACTCGATATCGGTCGGCGTGACCTTGTACTTCACGACGCCAAACGCGCCGACGTCCTTCCACTTTTGCGGCTCGATCCCCATCCCCTCGGCGCGAAGGTCGGCAAGGAACGACTGCGGATCGAGCACCTTGAACACGCCGGCGACGCCGAGATCGAAGGCCTGCACCATCGCGGTTTCCTTGGCCGCGGGATCTGCATCGATCGAGGCAGGCAGCGCGATCGGATAGGCACCTTTCTTCACGCCGCTGACGTCGACCACGACGTCGTCCGCCGGCGCTACGCGCGCCGATGCGATGATCGCCAGACCGACGACGAGCAGGGCTACTTTGCGAGCTGAGTCTTGAAGTTGAAGCATAGCCATCTCGTTGTTAGCTGCCGGAGCAGGTGGGTGGGCACAGGAATCGGGTTCTGGTTGCGAAGCTTGACCAAAGCCTTTAGCGCTTGTTCCGAGGACGGTTGAAGGTCATCGCCGCTCTCCTGCTTGAACGTCGTGTCCTTGATCGTGCCGTCGCCCAGCAGCTGGATGCAGCCGATCGGCGGCGTGCCCGATTCGCGGGCGAGCTCCGGTGGGTTGAACTGCCGCGCGAGGTCCGCGACGATCCGTCCGACGTAGGGATCGCCCTTGGTCTCGTCGGCGAATCCGAACTCGCTGCCATCGAACGCGCCGACGTCCGGCTCTGCCGTGCCCGTGGAGTCGTCCTCTTCGCGCCGAAACTTCTGAAGCGGATCCTCGTTCTTGCTCTTGGGTTCGTCCTTCTTGTCCTTCTTGTCCTCGACCGGCTTGTTCTCGTCACGCGAGACACCCTCGGGTTTGACCTCCGGGTTGGTCTTCTTTGGCTTCTGCGGCTGCTTGGGCGCGTTGGGCTTCTTGTAGGCGAGCGACGCCTCGATCACGACCATGTCGTCGAGCACGGGACCTTGTTCGGCGCTCGCGCGGCCAAACATCACCGATGGGACGACGAGCGCCGCGGCCAGCCACACCGTGCCGATCGCTGCAACTGCGTGCATCTCACCGTCCCGCATGATGACTTAGACGCACGTCACGGCGCTGGTATTTGATCGAGCTCGCCGAGTCGTGGTTGAAGGTTATCGGTGGGTTCAGTGAGCATCATCACCTTTGTCACGCCGGCGTTCTTTGCCACCGCCATCGCGGTGACCACCACGCCGTACGGGAGCGACGTATCTGCCTCGATGTAGAGCGCGCTCTCCTTCTGCACGCGCTCGTTGGTCTTGAGCTTCGCTTCGAGATCCTGCCACGTGACCTTGGTGCCGCCGAGAAAGATCGTGTTGTTCTTCGCGATCGACAGGACCAGCTTACCCTCGGGATCTTCGACGTTTTGCGCGGTTACCTGAGGCAGGTCGAGGTCCACGCCGGTGTTCATCATCGGCGCCGTGATCATGAAGATGATCAGCAGCACGAGCATGACGTCGACCATCGGGGTGACGTTGATCTCGGCGTTCAGGTCGTCGCTGCCGCGTCCCGCAGAGATGCCCATCGTAGTGCTCGATCACCTCAAGAAGTGGCGCTTGATGATGTTCAGGTAGTCCTGCTCGAAGGTGTCCATCTCCGAGCGCAGGACGCGGATGCGCCGCGTGAAGTAGTTGTACGCCATCACCGCGGGGATGGCTGCCACCAAGCCGATCGCGGTGGCGAACAGCGCCTCGGCAATGTGTGGACCCACCACCTTGAGCGACGCTGCGCCCTGCGTTGAATTCGAGATCTCGACGAACGCGAACATGATGCCGATGACGGTGCCGAACAAGCCGATGAACGGAGCGGCCGAGCCGGTGGTCGCGAGGAACGGTACACCCGACTCGAGCTTGGTGGTCTCGACCGTCTGCGCGCGCCGCAGTGCGCGCTCGATGTTGGCGAGGTTGCCTTCGCGATCGTCGCGCAGGTTCTCGTCGCTGGCGAGCTTGGCGAGCTCGGTATATCCGGCGACGAACATCTGCGAGATCGGGCTGTGCTTGAGCGCCTGTGCCTGCTTGTAGATCTGCTCGATGTCGCGCGACCGCCAGAACGAGTCGGTGAACTTCGCCGATTCGCCGGCAGCACGCCCGATGTACAGGCTCTTGTAGATGATGATGTACAGGCCGATCAGGAACATCACGGCGAGCAGAACCATCACCCCCTGAACAATCCAGTGCGCCTGATTGAACAGGTGCTGGATGTTGAGGTTTGCGGCGAGCGTCGAGATCGCGGAAAACCCTGGCATCACGAGTTGTTGCTCGATAACACGCACAGGAGTGCTGGTCAAATGCAGGGTCGTCGCATGATGGAGGCGAACATGGTGGCCCAACGAGGCGACGCGGTACGCGCCAGATTCGCGGGATCGGCACGCTTGCTCGCGGTCACGACCGCGTGGCTGGTCCTCCTCGGATGCGAGCCCGTCGACGGAGGCGCCGTCGAGCTGTCGTGGAAGCTCCGGCCGGCCGGGGCCTCCGACGAACGATTTCTGTCCTGTAGCCCTGCGGGTACCGGGCGGATCGAGCGCATGCGCCTCGACTGGGTCGTGGGCGAGGTCGCGGGCACCGATTCGTGGGATTGCGAGGACAACGCCGGCGTGACGGGCTTCGACCTGCCCGAGGGCGACGCGCTGCTGAGCGTCGTCCCGATGTGCGCTGGCGGCCCGGCGGCGCCGAACACCTACACGGCACCGGCACCAGAGCGCCGTCGCGTGGTGACCGGCGATACGGTGAGCATGGGCGCCGTCGAGCTGGTCCTGGAAGTAGCGGACTGCGCCAGTCAACCGTGCATCTGCACGCCGTTTCCGCTCGAGCTTGCGGTGGATCACACGCCGCAGGCGCGCTGATTGCATTTTGTGAAGCAGCGTGTCGACGGCGAGCCGTGTTGGCAATCTGTCTGCATCGGAGGATCGCCATGAAGCACGTCAGCCTTGCCACGCTCATCGGGCTCGGTGGGCTCGCCGGGTCTCAGCTCACCGGTTGCATCATCTCGAGTCGAGACCAGCCCGAGGTCGGCTATATCACCGCGTACTGGGAGCTGAGGGACGTGTCGGGCACGACGACGATCTGCCCGTCGGGGTTCACGACGGCCGTGTTGATGTCGCAACCGCTTTCCGACAGTGGCGATCCGATCGGTGCGCCGATCATGGACAAGTTCGATTGTGATGACCGTGGTGGCGAGACGTTCGCGCTCACTCCGGGCCCGTACCAGACGTGGCTCGAGATCCGCAGCGACGATCTGGTCTCGCTGTACGCGCGGTCCTACGCGCAGTTTCCCGACATCACCCATCGCGATGCGACCGTGGACTTCGAGGTGCTCAATGACGGCGGCTACCTCGAGCTCCGCTGGGAGTTGCGCGACGCGATGACGGACGTGCCGATCAGCTGTGCCGATGCCAACGTGGTCAGCGTCCAGGCGACCGCGACGAGCGCGACCTCGTCGTTCACTGCGATCGCTCCATGTGGAGACCTCTACGCGCTGTCGGCTCCACAGCTCGAGGGTACGTACACGGTGTCGGTCGCCGCCCTCGGCGCCGGGGAGGCGCCCATCGCGGTGGCCCCCGACATCACCGACCAGGTGATCAACCGCGAGCTCCCGGTGACCGATCTGGGTACCGTGCTGATCCCGGTCGAGTGAGCGCGTACATCGACGGCACTCGAGCGGGCCTGGCCGCGGCCGATACCCAGCCGATACGCGGCCGTGTGCTACCTTCGGTGAGTGAGCGCGCGGCAACGGTTGTTTGGCAATGCCCAAATTACTCGCGGGGCGTTTGCTCTGCTCTGCCTGGAGGTCGCGGGCGCGGCGCTGTTCGTGTTTCTGAACGACGCTGCTCGCGCGAGGTTTGCGGACTACCTGATCGCCACACCATCCACGGTGTTCGAACATGCGCGGGTCTGGACGCTGGTGACGACCACGGCGTTCCAGATCGATTTCTTCAAGCTGCTGTTCAACGCTTTGTTGCTGTGGATGTTCGTGCCGACGCTCGAGCGGTTCTGGGGGACCCGGCGGTTCCTCTCGTTTGCCGCGATCACCTCGGTGGTCGGGAACATCTGCGGCGTGACGACGGCGTACCTGACCGGGCAATTGGGTCTGGCGTTCAACGGCTTGGACCCGTTCCTGTACGGATCGATCGTCGCGTTCGGGATCGTGTACGCCCGCCAGCCGGTCCGGTTCTTCGGGGTCCTGCCGCTGACCGGCCGCCAGCTGATGTACGGGTTCATCGGCTTCCTCGTGCTCTACATCAGCCTCCAGCAGAAGTGGGAGGAAGGCGTCTGGTTGGCGACCGCGATGATCACGGCCGCGCTGCTGACCTCGAAGAAGTGGAGCCCGACCCTGGCGTGGCGGAAATGGCGGATCCAGCGCGCACGGGCAAAGCTCACCGTGATGCAGGGCGGGCAGAGCAAGTCGGCCGGCAAGCGCGACGAAAAACAGAAGTGGCTCAACTGACCTCACGCTCGGCCTCACGTTCGCGACGCGTGGGGCACATGAGCGCGGTCGGTGACGGAATCGGCGTCAGAAACGATCTCGCAGTTCTGTCTCTTCGTCGTCAGCCGCCGGCGGGACAGCACCCCTATCACCCGTGATACGGTGGCTTCGATGGAACAGGACGGCCCCGAGTTTGATTCTGGTACCGGGCTAACGACCTTGTTCGAGGGCGAGTGGGCAACGGTCCGGCGCCTTCGCAAAGGCAAGCTCGTGGTCGTCAATGGTGCCGACCAGGGCAAGGAGATCGAGATCTCCAAGCCGCGAGTCACCGGCGGGCGGAGCATCATCAGCGACCTCGTCGTTCAAGACAAAGCCGTGTCGGGGACACACTTCGAAGTCTCCGCGCGCGACGACGGTTACCGGTTGCGCGATCTCAACTCGCGCAACGGCATCTACGTCGGGGATCTGCGGATCCGCGAGGTGTTCCTGCGTCCGGGCACGGTGTTCCGGATCGGCCACACCAACATCCAGTTTCAGACGTTGCAGGACGTCGTCGAGATCGAGCTGTCCAAGAAGGATCGGTTCGATGCGATGCTCGGCGCGTCGCCCGCGATGCGCGAGATCTTCGCGCACCTCGAGAAGGTCGCGCCCAGCGATCTGACGTGCCTGATCACCGGCGAGACCGGCACCGGCAAGGAGATGGTCGCGCGCGCGTTGCACAACGCGTCGGCGCGCAAGTCGAAGCCATTCGTGGTGCTCGACTGCGGATCGATCCCGCGCGAGCTGATCGAATCGACGCTGTTCGGTCACGAGAAGGGCAGCTTCACCGGCGCGGTCGCGCAGCACGTCGGTTGCTTCGAGCAGGCCAGCGGAGGGACGATCTTCCTCGACGAGATCGGCGAGCTCGACATCTCGCTGCAGCCCAAGCTGTTGCGCGTGCTCGAGCAACGCGAGATCAAGCGGGTCGGCGGCGATCGCACGCACAAGGTCGACGTGCGCGTGCTCGCCGCGACCAACCGCGACCTGCGCGAAGAGGTTAACCGCGGCACGTTCCGCGAGGATCTCTACTTCCGGCTCTCGGTGGTCCACGTCGAGCTGCCGCCGATGCGCGAGCGTCGCGAGGACATTCCGACGCTGGCGAACTACTTCCTTCGCGACGTCGCGAGCCGCCGCGGCATGACGATGTCGTTTGCGCAGGACGCGATGACCGCGCTGATGAGCCATTCATGGCCCGGCAACGTCCGCGAGATGCGCAACGTCGTCGAGCGTGCGTCGGCGCTGTCCGATGGCCCGGTGATCACGCGCGCGGACCTGGTGTTCGGGCGGGAGATGGGCCCGTCGCTGCTGGTGTCTCACGATCTCGCGCAGGCTGGAGCACAGGCGGCGCAACGCGCGGCTGCGCAACTGGCCGGCGTCGACATGCCGGCGCAGAGCGGCCCCGCGATCTTCGACGCCGCGTTGCTCAAGGCCGGGCTCGGCTTCAAGCAAGCCAAGCAGACGGTCGTCGATGCGTTCGAGATCGCGTATCTCACCGCGCTGATGGGCCGCAACGACGGCAACATCACGCGCTCGGCGCAGGAAGCCGGGCTCACGCGCTATCACCTTCGCGAGCTATTGAAGCGGCATGGGCTCAAGGGCGGCGACGTCGATTAGCTCGACCGAGGCGCTACTTGAGGCGATCGAGGATCTCTTCGCGCGTGGCGATGCCGCGATCGATCAGCAGCGAGAGCAACTTGCGGAGCACGTCCTCGTCGCGCGCGACGAGCGCCTCGAGCTTGGAGATGCGAGTCTGCAGCGCGTCGATCTCGGCATCGCGGTTGGCGCTGACCGGTGGCGCCGTCGATGGACTGGCCGTGCGACGCGGCAGCGAGCGGAACGATCCGGACGACCGGCTCGGCTCGATCGTGCTCAGGTAGTCCACCGACAGGTCTTCGTGAACCTCACCGCCGTAGTACTTGGCGATCGCACGCTCGATCATGCGAGGTCCCGAGAGGTAGGGCCGGATGTTGAGCTGGGTGCGGATCCGGAGCTCGTCGACGACGCCGAGGTTGGTGGGGTCGAGCATCGCCACGTCGAGGAACTTCATCGGCTGCGCGAATGGGATCACCTGATGCTCGGTGGCGAGCTCGACCGGAACCAGCGCGATCACGGTTGGATGGATCGCCACGCTGTCCAGGTCGATGCTCGGCAGCCCGAGCTGCGTACCGAGCACCCGCACCAGCTCGTCCTCGCGAATCAGCCGCATCTCGACCAACGTGCGCCCCAGCGGCCGCCCCCAGCGACGCTGATCTCCGAGTGCGGCGCGCAGCGCGTCGGCATCGATCGCGCCCGCCTCGATCAGCAGCTCCCCCAGCTTCTTGCGCATCGAGAACGTTGTACTACGGCTCGATGACCGTCGCCTGACCAGTGCGCGCGAGGCTGCCCAGAAACGCCGCAGCCTGGCGCTGCGCGGCTGGTACATCGAACACGACGAAGTGACCGTCCGAGTCTGGATGCTGTGCGTATTGAGCGAGCGCGACCGTGGCACCACCGACGTTGTCCGTGACCGGCAGTGCCACCGTCGCGCGGCCCCGCAAGATCAGCCCCTCGACCGATCGAGCATCGGGATTCGCGACCACGTCCGCGCCGAGCGCCGTCGCGAACGCTTCGATGCCAATGTTCGGTGAGTAATGATCGGTGAAGCCTTCGGTCTGCAGCACGTTGCGTGGTAACAGCCCGGCGAGCGGCCGGCGTGCCATCAGCGGCGCGTAGTTCACGCCGTCGGCGCGCTCGATCCACATCTGCGCGAGCGCGAGCGAGGGGTTGTCCTCATTCACCGGACTGTCGTCGAGCAGCGATGGCACCAGCGACGAGATATCGAGCGGCAGGGTCTTGTGCAACAGATTCAGGTAGAGCAACCCGCCGGTCCCCGACAGCACCGCTCCCGAAACCGACGGTTCGAACGCGATGAACCCGGGGCCGGTGAGCCCACCCTGGGAATGGCCGAAGAAGTACACGCGCGCCGGATCGAACGTGATCGTTCGACCGTCGTCGGGAATCGACAGACCCTGGGCGAGCCGCAGCAGCGAAAATCCATCGGCGGCGCCCTGCAGCGAGTTGTCGCGCGCGGCGTAGATGTTGGCGATGTTGAAGAACGCGATCTCGGGGCTGCCACCTGGATTGCGCGGGCCGTGCAGCACCTGATCGGTCGCGATCGTGGCGATGCCTTCTGCCGCGAGTGCCGCCGCGGTGCCATCGGAGATGAACGACGTGAACGTGCTGCCGGTGCCGTGCTGGCAGATCGCGATCGGAAATCCGCCCGCGGGTACAGGACCGGCGGGAACCGTGAGCGCGAACCGCATCGGCTCCATGCGCTCGATGATCGCCATCCCGGCGGGATCGAGCCGGATCTCGCCGCTCGGCGCGTTGGTGTAGGGAACCGCGCCGGCTTGAAAGTTTGGTGCCTGGTACGCGCCGACGAACACGCTGTAGGTCGGGTTGCTGGTCGTGGACTCGACGCTGGTTGCGATCGGCGCTGGCAGCGCGAAGATCGACGATCGGATCCCCGCGACCACGCGACTGAACCGCTGGGTCGTGAACACCGCAGCTGACACCACGTCATCGCGATCATCGCCGCCGGGTTGGTCGAGCAGGTCGAGCAGGGGCTGGTAGCGGGCACGTGCCGCGCGGATCGCGTCGTCGCCGCCGCTGCCCAGCAGCGTGGCAAACGTGTCGGACGCCGCGATCGGTTCGCCGCTGCGATCGCGCACGCGATTGGTGATCACGAGCGCGTAGGTCGTTCCCTCGGTCAGACCGAAGCCGGGGAACGGCCGCGCGACCAGGCTGTTGTCGCCGATCGTCTCGCCGGGATCGACACGAAACCGCACGATGATCGGAACGCGCTGGCCGCGCTCTGCGGACTCAGGATCGACGTCGATGAGATAGATCGACGCGTCGTCGTCCAGCCACTCCGAAGGAGTCGGCAGGCTTTCTGCGTCGAGCGCGCCGTCGAACCGCGCGAACATCGCCTGATTCAGCCCGAACCCATCGAGCGATTCCGCAGCCGCCACGATCTGCGGAACGATCGTGCCGTTCGCCGGAACGCGCGCGAGGTCGAGCGTCCCGTCGTCACGGCGATAGACGTCGTTGGGGAACGGCAGCGCGTAGAAATCGTCTGTGGGTGCCGGCAGCGTGAACAGCGCGGTGGTCGCGGAGTCGCCGCACGCCGCAAGCATGCACAGCGCAGCCACCCCCGTGCGAAGCATGGGCTCCAGCGTAGCATCAGGCCGACGAGGCCAGCGGCGATTTTCGTCGGCGGCTCGCGTGTTCGACCGGGGCGGTCGGAGCCGTGTATCGTGGCGAGGTGGCGACGTGGAAGCGGTCAGAAGCTGAGCACGACCACGCCGCTGGCGAGCATGCCGCCACCCGCGGCAGCCATGCCGAGCGCATAGTCGGGTTTGTCGTTGACCAGGTAGAGCGTGACGCCGGCGCCGGCGGCGAGCAGGCCGAGCACGCTGAGCGTGATCCCGGCGCGGCGCTTGGCGCGCTTGAGGCTGGTCAGATCGTGCGAGATCTTGCCGACCGCGATATCGATCGCGGCGCCCTGGTCGCCCGCAGCGTCGGGCAGCCGGTCCGGCGCCTCGTTGATCAAGCCGACCACGGCGAAGATCGCGTTGTGCATCGCTTCCGATGCCGTGCACACGTCGCAGCGCTCGGCCTTCTGGGACAGCACGCGGCCGGTGTCGGTTCGAACCAGCGTGATCACGTAGCCAAAGCTGGTCCCCGAGCCGGTCAGCGAGGCCAGCACGACCAGCTCGGCGTTGGTCTGAGTCCGCACCTCGGACAAACAGCTGCCGATCAAGCAGCCTTCGGTCCACTTGGTCGACGGCCGCATGCGGTCGCGCATCTGCGCGCGGCTCGCGAGCCAGTAGTGCTCGCTGCCTGCTTGCTTCGCGAGCTCGCGCTCGAAGTCGGCCTTGACATCGTCGGGAACGCCATCGACGCGGACGTCGAGGATGCCGATCATCCGGCGCGATTCGGCGGGATCGCTGCTGCCATTCCGAGCCGTCTTACCGCCGCCACTGCCGGCGAACGCGGCGCACGGAACGAACGCGATCGCCGCTGCGATCGCCGCCGCTGCCAGGTTCGCCAGGTTCGATCTGGGGTTCGTGATGGTCGTGCGAATCACGCTTCGTCGATCTGGGTGATGAACTGCTTCATCAGGCCATCAATCATCAGGTTGCGGTCGGTGACCTGATACTTCCCGTCGCGCCAGCCCGCTTGGATCTCATCATAACGCGCCGTGCTCTCGGAGATCACGTTCTTGTACTTGGAGACCTTCTTGATGATGTCCTTCTGATTGCGCACGAAGTACGACACCATGGACGCGCCTGCGGCGACCGTGAGCACGAGGCCCAGCGGCCCGCCCAGCGCGTACTTCAGCCCGATCCGCAGCGCGAGCAACAGCCCGGCACCGAGCGCGACCTTTTTGGTCCCGGACCCATCGACGACCGAATCCTTGGCCATCGCGAACGACGTGGTCCCGGACGCGATGAGCAGCGCGATGAAGTTGCCCTTTCGGGTCGTCCAGCCGCGGTCGTAGTACTCGCGGATCGCTTGCTTCAGAAATGCGTCAAACGCGCTGTAAATACCCTGCGCGCTGGCGGCCTGTTCCTTGGAAGCCTCGGACACAGGCGCAGGATACCACTACCCTTCGGTTTGACAGGGGTAGCTGGGTCGCACAGATTCGAGGGATGACGATGACGCGCGGTCGGTCGCGACCCACCTCGGTGCTCGCGGTCACGGTGCTGATCGTGCTGCTCGGGTCCGGCTCGGTGGCCTGGGCGGATCTCCGGACCGGCCTCGAGAAGCTGACCGCGGGCGACTACAAGCGGGCGATCAGCGAGCTCGGCAAGGTGACCGGCAAAGATCGATCAGCGGCCCGCCTCGCGCTGGCCCGCGCACAGGTCGACACCGGCGATCTGGCCGGAGCCGAGTCGAACCTCACCGCGCTTGCCGCGAGCAAGGACCAGCTCGGTGCCGATGCCCGGATCGTGCTCGCGGAGCTGCGCCAGGCGACCGGGCGGATCGCCGATGCCCGCAAGGATCTCGAGGCGCTGTTCAAGGAACGGCCCACCGATCGCTGGGTGCGCACCGCGCTGGCTCGGGTTCGCTACGCCCAGGGCGACCTGGTCGGTGCCAAGACGTTGTTCGACGAGACGATCAAGGAATCCGACGATCAGAAGCTCAAGCTCGACGATCCGGATCACATGTTCCAGCTGGCGATCGCGGCGCGTTATACGTCGCAGTTTCAGCTCGCCAACGACGCGTTTCGCGAGGTGCTCTCGCTCAATCCCAAGCTGACCGACGCTGGCGTGGAATGGGCGGATCTGTTCCTGCAGAAATACTCGGCTGCCCACGCCGAGGAGACGCTCGAGGAGGTGTTCAAGGTCAACCCGAACCAGCCGGATGCGCACGCGGCGATGGCCGAGGTGATCATCGATACCAAGTACGACCTGGCGGCGGTTCGCCACCACGTCGATGCCGCGCTCGCCGTGAATCCCAGGAACGCGCGCGCGCTGAAGGTACGCGCGTCGATCGCGATCGATCAGAGCGAGTGGGATCTCGCGCGCAAGACCCTGGATGCGGTGCTCGCCGTGAACAAGCAGGATCTCGAGGCGATCGCGATGAAGGCCACGGTAGCGTGGCTGCGAGACGACCTCGCGACGTACAACGCCGAGCGCCAGCGTGCCTTCCAGGTCAACCCGATGTACGCGGAGCTGTATCGGATCGTCGCACGATCGGCGATCCGCGAGCATCGCTACGTCGAGGCGATCGATCTCGAGCGCGAGGCGGTGAAGCTGCGCCCCAGCTTCTACGAGGCGATGGCGGGCGTGGGCCTCGGATACCTCCGGCTCGGGATGGAGAAGGAAGGCCTCGAGTGGATCGAGAAGTCGTGGGCGGGCGATCAGTACAACGTCCGTACGTTCAACACCCGCAATCTGTTCCGCCAGACCATCCCCAAGGAGTACTCGACGGCGAAGACCAAGAGCTTCTCGATCCGTTATCACAACGATGAGAAGGCGGTGTTGTCGCGGTTCCTCGAGCCGACGATGGAGCGCGCGTTCGCCGACATGGTGAAGCGCTACGGGATGACGCCGAAGCTGCCGATCATGCTCGAGCTCTATGCCGATCGCACGGACTACGCGGTGCGCACGGTCGGCCTACCCGACCTCAGCGCGCTCGGCGTGTGCTTCGGCCAGGTGATCACGGCGATGTCACCGGCAACCGGTGACATCAACTGGGGCATGGTGATGTGGCACGAGCTGGCGCACGTGTTCGCGATCCAGCTCTCGAATTCACGCGTGCCGCGGTGGTTCACCGAGGGCCTCAGCGAGTACGAGACGTTGATCGCGAGCCCGTCGTGGCGGCGCGAAAACGACGCCGATCTGTACGGCGCGATGGTCAATGGGGTGTTGCCGTCGATCGCCGCGCTCAACTCCGAGTTCGTCCAGCCCGATACCAGCGCCGTCGTGGTGGCGTATTACCAATCGGCGGTCACCGTCGAGTACCTGATCCAGACCTATGGGTTTCCGAAGATCGTCGAGGCACTCAAGCTGTTCGGCAAGGGCAAGGAGACTCCGGAGGTGCTGCGCGCGATCACCGGCAAGACGGTCGCGCAGCTCGACACCGAGTTTCGCGCGTACCTCGAGATCCGGCTCAAGCCATACGCCGGCACGTTCAAGCTTCCGACGCGTGGTCTCGACGACATCACCAAGCTCGAGGTCGCCGCGGATGCGGCGCCCAGGGACGCGAAAGCTCGGGCGCGCGTCGCACTCGGCCACTACTACGCCGGCGACGCCGACAAGGCCACGGCCGCGGTGCAGGCCGCGCTCGCGCTCGATCCCAAGCAGCCGATCGCCCGTTACTTGAGCGCGGAGATCGCGTTGCACAAGTCCGAGGCGGAGCGGGCGCGGGGGATCTACGAGGGGCTGATCCGCGACGGCCACGACAGCTACGACCTCCGCACCAGGCTGGCGCAGCTCGCCGAGATGCGCCGCGACGTCGCCGAGATGGAGAAGCAGCTGTGCGCGGCCAAGAAGCTCGATCCCGAGCGCAGCTTTCCGTATCAGCAGCTGTCCGAGCTCTACATGCAGACCGGTCAGGTGCCGCGCGCGCTCGTCGAGCTCGAGCACTACGCGTTCCTCGAGCAGATGGAGATCAAGCCGCTGAAGGAGCTGATCGCTCAGTACGGCAAGCTCGGTAACTGGTCGAAGGTGCGAACCTATGCCGACATGGCGACGTACATCGCGCCGTCCGATCCCGACGTGCTCGCTGCCCTCGGCCGTTCGTCGCTCGAGCTAGGCGACGGCAAGCAGGCGCTGTTCGCCTACGACACCATGCTGCTCCTGTCACCGGCGCCGCGCCGGCCCGCGCTGGTGCATATCGGGCGCGCCAAGGCGCTGCTCGCTCAGGGCAATCTGCAGGACGCCAAGGCGGCGGTGGCGCTGGCGGCGAAGACCGAGCCCGAAAACGCCGAGCTGATCGAGCTGAAGGCGAAGCTCAAGTAGTCGAGGACGTCTGACGAGGGACGCGAGGCAGCTGTGGCCGGGGCTCGCCCCAGTGCAGCAGTCGCTGCATGGTCTCCAGCACCTGGCGCAGCCGCATCGGCTTATCGAGGAAGAGGTTGGCGCCCGCCTCGAGTGCGGCACGACGAGCTGCGTCACCGCCGGCGGACACCGCGATGATCGGCAGATCCACCAGTCCGAGCTCCGTCCGCGCGGCGGCGATGACCTTGGGTCCATCGATCACGGGCAGATAGACGTCGATGATCAGAGCGTCGAACGTCTCGCGCCGCAGGATCTCGATCGCGGCACGGCCGTCCATCGCATCGCGGAACACGAACGAGATGCCACCTGGGTCGCGGCGCTGCGAGCCGCGCAGGCCATCCTGGATCAGCTGCGAGACGTGCTTGTTGTCGTCGACGACGAGCACCCGGAACAACCGTGAGACCATCTTGGGATCGCGCTTGCGGATCCGCTCGATCATCTCGGCGAGCTGGTTGCGCGCGGCGCCGGGCAAGAACTCGATGCCGGCGCCTCGCTGCTCGCTATCGCCGCGGTTCCAGCGCACCACGCCCTCGATCGCGATCGGCTCCAGCAACCCGGGAAACCCCAGCACCAGCTGGATCTTTGTTCCGACGGCGAGCTCGCGGTTCGTCGCGACAAACGTGCCGCCGCTCGACAGGTTCTCGGTGTAATCACCGATCAGGTCCTCCGCGCCTTCGTACTCGACGAAGAGCGTCACAGACTCGCGGTTGTCCCGCCGCTTGTCGTCAGACATCCCCGGACAAATATGGTCTCAGGCCGATGGCGGGATGGCAAGGTATCGACCGTCATCGCGCGAGGGTCGTCGGAGGCTGGACCGCTGCCGCCGGGATGTAGCGGGGTACCCGAACCGTGAAGGTGGTCCCCTGTCCGACGGTGCTCTCGACGTCGATGGTCCCGCCATGGTCATGAATGATCTGAAGGGTTAGCGCGAGCCCCAGGCCGTTGCCGCCCTCCTTCGTCGAGAAGAACGCGTCAAACAGCCGCGGTAGGTCACCGGGTGCGATGCCGACTCCATCGTCTGCGACCTCGATGATGACCGGATTACCGCTGCGCGTCCGTACCGTGACCTTGCCACTGCCTTTGGCGTTGACAGCGTCGGCTGCGTTGCGGACGAGGTTGATCAGACACTGCCGGATCTGCGCGGCGTCGATCATCGCGATCGGGTCATCGCTCGCGAGGTCGGTCGACAGCGCCACCTCGCGTGCCGCGAGATCTTCGCGCACGAACACGACCAGCGAATCGACGATCCCGTTCACCGACTCCGGCGCCAGCTTGGGCTTGGGTCGTCGCGCGAACGCCAGATATTCCTCGGTGATCGTGGTCAGTCGGTCGACCTCGCGGTGGATCGCCTGGCACAGGCTGCGCGCCTCGCGGGTGTCGTCCGAGGTCCCGAGCTCCTCCTCGATCAGCTCAGTGTTGAGGCCGATCGATGACAATGGATTTCGGATCTCGTGAGAGACCACGGCGGCCATCTTGCCGACGCCGGCGAGCTGCTCCGAGCGCTTGAGCTCGCGCTCGCGCTCCTGGACCGCATGCCCCATCGCGTTGAACTCGCGCGCGAGATCGGCCACTTCAGCGGGGCCTTTGACCTCGATCCGGCTGGCGTAATCGCCGGCGGCCACACGTTTGGCGCCATCACGCAGCTTGCGAAGCGGCCGCAGCGTGATGACGACCCAGATCGTGATCAATAGCCCCAGCGCGACCGCGGTGAGTCCGAGATAGATCGTCACCGTGCGAACGGTGTCGACGTTCTCGACCATCTGCGAGGTCTTCCTCCGCGTACTGGTCTCGAGCGAGCTGGCCAGCTGCGACGCCTTTGCCGAGATGTCGGACTCCGCCGCGCGCAGCTTGGTCAGGAGCTGCGCGGCTGCGTCGGGACCTGGTGGCGGCTTGGGGACGGTCAGCGCCGACGTGTAGAGCGAGGCTGTGTTGGCGACCGCTTGCTGGAGCGCTTCGATCTTGGGGCGATCTGACGCGAAGTGCTTCGCGGCGATGTCGACGGACTTCTCGATCGACTTGAGATCGGTCTGGATCTGATTGACCTGGCGATTGCGGACGTCTCTCGCCCGTCGAAGGGTGCTTCGAGTGACCGTGCCGGCGACCCCATCGCGCCACAGGTCCTCGGCGTGGGTCTGGATGTCCTCCACATGGTCCTGGAGCTGTTCCTGCTGTAGCCGCAGTTTGCCGGCGGTCAGCGCAAGCTTGTAGTAGCCACTGGTGATGAGCTGAACCTGGTCTTGAACCAGGCCCATGTTGAATGCCACGGTGGCAGTGACCACCGCGAACGTGACGGTCAGCGCGGCAAAACCGAGGAGGATTCGCGCTGAAAGAGTTCGCATGGCGTAGCTAACCGGCACCGTATCGCGTCGGATTCCTGCAAGCCATGTTCCGGCCCAATCGCTTGCGTTCCGTGTGTATACTCGCGCGATAGGGCCTTATGAATAGCTCACCTTGGCGGGTCGTGACCCTCGGATTTCTGCTGGTCGTGCTGACGAGCGCGGTCGCAGTGGCCAAGCCTCAGGTTGGAATTCTCGGCCTCGAGGTGTCGGATCCGAGCGGGAACATCGACCAGACCTCGACGACGATGGCCAAGAACCTCACCGATGGCCTGCGTACCGCGGCGCGGCGAGGTGGCAAGTACAGTCTCGGAGGCGGTGACAAGGAGCTCGTCGACGAGAAGCTGCTCGCGGGATGTGACGACGAGAAGCTCAGCTGCATGGCCGGCATCGGCTCGGGCATGAAGGTCGACTTCTTGCTCTACGGCCGGCTGGAGAAGTCCGGCAACGAGCACCAATTGACGCTGGCGCTGCTCGACGTGAAGGCGCAACGGCTCGAGGGCGCGAAGGCGACCGTGACGATCAAGGCCAACGAGCGCGACCCATCGTCGCTCGGTGGCATCGCGCGCAACATCTACAACCAGATCACGGGCGGTGGCGAGGCTCCGGTCCTCAAGATCACCACCAACGTCGAGCGCGGGACCGTGCTGGTCGACGGCAATCCCAAGGGGACCATCCGTTCCGGTACGGCGACGATCCAGGGCCTGGGGCCGGGTACCTATCGGATCGCGATCGAGGCCGAGGGCTTCAAGCGCACCGAGACCACGGTGACGATGACCAAGTCGGGCGACCTCACGCGCAAGATCGAGCTCGAAGAGCAGGCGGGCATGCAGGAGCCGCAGGTAACCGGCACCGAGCCGCACGCCATCGATCACACGAGAACAGGAACGAAGTCGTCAGAGCGGTCCAGTGCACCGAAATACGTGCTGTACTCGGCGGGCGCGGTGTTTCTTGCCGGGGCAGCGGTGACCGTCTACGGCTGGCGCAAGGGTGTGGCGCGCGAAGACAAAGCGACCGGCAAGGGCATCGACAGCGGCCTAAGCCTGTCCTGTCCAGCGGGTACCGACAAGGAGCTCTGTACGGCCCACAAGTTGACGGTGTACGGCGGCCTTGCCATGGGTGCTGGTGTGATCGCCGCCGCGATCAGCGGCTACTTCGTGTTCTTCAGCAAGGATGAGGAAGAGGCCGTGAGTCCCGGGGCGACGGTCACTCGTCGCAAGCGCAAGCCGCCCGTCGCGATCGTTCCGATCGTGTCGCCCGAGGGCGGCGGCGCGACCGTGCGCATCGACTTCTAGAGCGCGCTCGTCCGGGCCTGGATCCGGATCACGACCGACTTCGAGGTCGGCGTGTTCGAGCGATCGGCGACGCTGTCGAGCGGGACGAGCGCGTTGGCCTCGGGGAAGTAGGTCGCGGCGCAGCGGCGCGGGAGCTCGAACGGCACCACGATGAAGCGCTCGGCGACGCGCTCGCCGTCGTGCCACTCGGAGATCAGATCGACGAGCTGGCGATCGACCAATCCGAGCTCGATCATGTCGGCCGGATGCACGAACACGATCCGGCGCTCGGAGCGGATCCCGCGGTAGCGATCGTCGAGACCGTAGATCGTCGTGTTGTATTGGTCGTGGCTGCGGATCGTCATCATCCGCAGCCGTCCGGGCGGTAGCGAGAGATCGGGTGGCACCGCGATCGAGAACCGCGCACGCCCCCCGATCGACGCAAAGCTGCGGTCGCGGGCGACGTTGGGTAGCTGGAACCCCCCGGGCACGCGCACGCGGGTGTTGAAGTCGTTGAACCCGGGGATGATCAACGCGATCAGGTCGCGGATCCGATCGTAATCGCTCCCCAGCTCGAGCCACGGCACATGCGAGCCGACCAGCGCCTGTCCGAGCGCGGCCACGATCGCGGGCTCGCTGCGGAGCTCGGGACTCGCAGGTGCCAGCACACCCTGGGACGCATGCACCATGCTCATCGAATCTTCGACGGTGACGAACTGCGGTCCGGCGTCCTGAACATCGCGCTCGCTGCGGCCGAGGCACGGCAGGATCAACGCACGGTGGCCGGGATACAGATGGGTGCGGTTGAGCTTGGTCGTGATGCCGGCGGTGAATGCGCAGGTCTCGAGCAGCCGCGCGGTTCGGTCGGTGTCGGGTGTGGCCGACACGAAGTTGCCGCCGAGCCCGACGAATGCGCGGATCTCGCCACGCTCCATCGCGCGGATCGTCTCGACGGTGTCGAGCCCAGGCGTACGCGGCGGCTCGAACCCGAACGCCGTGCCCAGCGCATCGAGAAACGCCGGTCGCGGAGCATGGTCGATACCCATCGTGCGGTCGCCCTGGACATTAGAGTGTCCGCGAACCGGACATAAGCCCGCGCCCGGACGGCCGACGTTGCCGCGCAGCAGCATGAGGTTGACGATCTCCTGGATCGTCGCGACCGCGTGCTTGTGCTGGGTCAGCCCCATCGCCCAGCAGGTGATCACGCTGCGCGCGCCGGCGTAACGTTCGGCGAGCCGTCGGATCGTGGCCTCATCCACGCCGGACCCGCTGGTGATCGCCGCCCACGACATCTGGGTGACGTGGGCGCGCCATTCGGCGAAACCGGTGGTGAACGTCGCGAGGAACTCGTGGTCGAGTACTTCGCCCGGCCGCTGGGTCTCGAGCTCGAGCACGGCCTTCGAGATCCCCAGGAACAGCGCCTGGTCGCCACCGATCTGGATCTGCACGAAGTCACTGCACAGCGCGACGCCTCCGAACGCGTCGAGCGGTTTCTGCGGATGCGCAAACCGTGTCAAGCCGAGCTCGCGCAGCGGGTTGATCCCGACGATCGTGGCGCCTCGATGGGCCACCTCGCGCAACGTCGACAGCATGCGCGGATGATTGGTGCCCGGGTTCTGCCCGACGACCAGCACGAGATCGCAGCTGTCAAAATCGCCGAGCGAGACCGTGCCCTTGCCGACACCCACGGCCTCGGCGAGCGCGACCCCGCTCGACTCGTGGCACATGTTGGAGCAGTCGGGGAAGTTGTTGGTGCCGAACATTCGACCCATCAGCTGATACAGGAACGCCGCCTCGTTGCTGGTGCGTCCGGACGTGTAGAGCGCGCTCGCCGCCGGCCCGGCGGCGCGCAGCTCGGTTGCCGCGAGCTCGATCGCAGCCTCCCAGCTGATCGGGCAGTAGTGACGGCCTCGGAGCACCATCGGATGGGTGATCCGGCCGAGCTGGCCGAGCTCGAAATCGGATAGCTTGCGCAGCTCGTCGACGGTGATCGCGGCGAACAGCTCCGGCGTCGCTCGTGCGGTGGTGGCCTCTTCCGCGAGCGCCTTGGCTCCGTTCTCGCAGAACTCGAATCGCGAGCGATGTTGGGGCTGTGGTTCGGGCCACGCGCAGCCCGGACAGTCGAAGCCGTCGGGCTGGTTCATCGATACCAGCGCCTTGGTGCCGCGCACGATGCCCGGATCTCGGCTCAAGTGCCGAACCGTCGCCCACAGCGCAGACATTCCGCCCGCGGTGTGCGGAACGGAGCCGAGCTGGATGTCGGCGCGCAGCGCCCCATGCGCCTCGTCACTCTCGCTCCGGTCGTCAGGCTCGTCGCTGGACACCGACCATGGTTACCACGCCGGCGTCGATGCGCGTGATCCCTGCGACAGTTGCGACGTCGCGGGCATGACAATCTGACCACCAACCATCGCGCCGTGGACGCAGATTGGCACAGCCGTCGATCGTGCCGATGTCGACGACGCAGCGCATGACGTGGTGGTGTGGTGGGTAGCGAATGGACACGCGAAATCCCTCGATCGTTGCATGATTGATCAGTACGCTTCGGGCGTCATGGCGCCGAGTCCCGTCATCGAATTGACCGACATCGCGCGCTACTACCAGATGGGCGACGAGCGGATCGCCGCGCTCGACGGCGTGAGCTTTCAGATCGCACCGGGCGAGCTGGTCGCGATCATCGGCTCGTCGGGCTCGGGCAAGTCGACGCTGCTCAACATCCTCGGCTGTCTCGACACGCCGTCGAGCGGTAGCTATCGGCTGGATGGTCGCGACGTGCAGGATCTCTCCGACGACGACCGCGCGGATGCGCGCAATCGCAAGATCGGATTCGTGTTTCAGAGCTTTCAGCTGCTGCATCGCGCGACCGCGATCAAGAACGTCGCCCTGCCGCTGGTGTATCGCGGGATCGCCGCGCGCGAGCGCAACGAGCTGGCGATGAAGGCGCTGACGCGCGTCGGGCTCGGGGCGCGGATGAATCACAAGCCGTTTCAGTTGTCGGGCGGCCAGCGGCAGCGCACTGCGATCGCCCGCGCGCTGGTGACCGAGCCATCGCTGTTGCTGTGTGACGAGCCCACGGGGAACCTCGACTCCACGACCAGCGAGGAGATCATGGCCTTGTTCCTTCAGCTCCACGCCGAAGGCAATACGATCGTGATGGTCACCCACGAGCCGACGATCGCGGCGCGATGTCCGCGAGCGATCCGGATCGCGGATGGCAAGATCATCGCCGATGGACCAGGCGCCCAGGTCGCGCGCGCTGCGGTCCCCGTGCTCGAGGCCGTGGCCGACCCTGTCCGTGACACCGTCACCGATGGCGGTGGCTCGGCGAAGGTGTCGGTGGAGCGCTCGGCGTGACGCGCATCCTGGCGATCGCCGCGGGCACGGCGCTGGTGGTGCTTGCGATCGCCGCCAGCTGTAGCACCGACGCCGCCCAGATGACCGGCGAGCACTCGCGCGTTCGCGACGTCAAGGTGGTGCGAGGCGACATCGTGCAGCGTACGCTGCTCACCGGTCAGCTCGAAGCAGGCAGCGCGATCGATCTGGTCGTGCCGATGACCGAGGCCTGGCAGCTCACGATCCGCTGGCTCGCCGAGGACGGCGTGGTGGTCAAGGCGGGCGATCGCGTGCTCGAGTTCGACAACTCGCAGTTCACCAGCGGGCTCGAGGAGAAGCGGATCGCCGCGGCCGACGCAGCCGACGCGTTCAGCTCGGCACGGGAGATCAGCCAGCTGGCGATCGACGTGAAGGCGCACGAGCTCGCGCAGAACAAGATCGCGCTCGAGAAAGCGAGCGTGCTCGCAGACGTCCCGGCCGATCTGCTGCCGCAGCGCACGGTGCAAGAACGGTTGCTCGAGAAGGCGCGGGCGGAGGTCGCCGTCGCCAAGGCGCAGCACGAGCTCGACAGCGAGAAGCAGGCGGCGGGGCTCGACCAGGAGGTGAAGCGGATCGCGCTCGAGAAGGCCAAACGGGCGATCGACAGCGCCGAGAAGACGATCTCGGATCTGGTCGTGAAGGCTCCCCGCGACGGCGTGATGCTGGTGCTCGATCATCCGTGGCGCGGCAGCCGGTTTCGGACCGGCGATGCCGTGCAACCGGGGATGAAGATCGTGACGTTTCCCGATCTATCGCAGCCGATGAAGGTGCGCGCCGAGCTGTCGGATGTCGACGACGGTCAGATCACCGTACATGCGAAGGGCACGTGCACGCTCGATGCGTATTCGGCGGAGCCAACGCCGTGCGAAGTCGTCGAGCTCGCGCCCGTCGCCGGCACGCCCGCGCGCGAGTCGCTGCGCCGCGCGTTCAGCGTCGTGCTATCGCTATCAAACGCCAACGCAGAGCGCATGCGGCCCGGGATGTCGGTGAAGGTCGAGCTGCCGGGGCCCGGATCGCGCAACAACGTGCTGGTTGTCCCGCGCGACGCCGTCGTGTTTGGTGACAAGCCGAGCGTCCGGCTCGCCAGCGGCGATCGCCGGGAGGTGACGATCGGTGCCTGCGACGCGCAGCGCTGCGCGATCGAACGTGGCCTGGCCGAGGGCGACACCGTCCGGGCAGGTGCCCGGTGAGGGCGCTGCTCGCGATCGTCGCGATGGTCGTGTGGATCGTCGCGTGCAGCCGCGGGGCCGAGCAGCTCCAGCTCGTTGACATCAAGCGCGGCGATCTGGTGGTGGGCGTGGTGGTGACGGGGGAGCTCGAAGCGGTCGATTCCACCGACATCAAACCGCCCGCGGTCAACATGTGGAACTTCAAGATCGCTAGCCTGGCCGACGACGGCGCCGAGGTGAAGGAGGGAGCTGTCGTGGTCGGGTTCGATGCATCGGATCAGGCGCGCGAGCTCGAGAACGTCCTCAACGAGGTCGAGGAGGCGAAGAAGAAGCTCGAGAAGAAGCGCGACGACGCCGCGCTGGCACGCCGCGAGGAGGACCTCGCGATCGCGAACGCCGAGGCCAGCTTGCGCCGCGCGACGCTCAAGGCAACGACCCCCGGCGATCTGGTGGCGACGATCGAGCTCAAGACCGTGAAGCTCGACGAGCAAGCCGCCAAGATCGGTCAGGAGCTCGCGCGCAACAAGGCGATCCAGCAGCGCCGCACGGACGAGGCGGAGCTGGCGCGCCTGCGCGACAAGCTCACGTACGTGACGCATCGGGCCGAGTTGCTCCAGCAAAACATCGCCAAGATGCAGGTCAAGGCACCGCGCAGCGGCACCGTGGTGTTTCCGACCGGCTGGCAAGGCGAGAAGAAGAAGGTCGGCGACCAGGCCTGGCGGATGGAGACGGTGCTTCAGGTCGTCGGCCTCGACAAGATGATCGGCAAGGGCGCGGTCGACGAGGTCGACATCGCGCGCGTGGCCCCGAACCAGCCGGTCACGCTGCGGCTCGACGCGCTGCCCGATGTGCAGCTCACGGGCCACGTGCAGTCGATCGCGACCGCGGTGCGGTCGAAGTCCGAGACCGATCCGAGCAAGGTGATCGATATCAAGCTCGCGCTCGGCGCGACCAAGGCCTCCCTGCGGCCGGGCATGCGGTTTCGTGGCGAGGTGGAGATCGAGCGCCTGCCAGACGTCGTGTTGATCCCGATCGACGCCGTGTTCGTGTCGCCCGATGGGCCGGTGGCCTATCGGGCATCGGGAGCGAGTGCCGAGCGCGTGAAGCTCACGCTCGGGCGGCGCAGCGCGACGATGGTCGAGGTGAAGGCGGGGCTATCGCCAGGTGACCGGGTGTCGCGGCGCGACCCGGCGCAGAGGGCCAAATGATCCGCGCGATCGCGATCGTCGCGATGCTCGCCGGCGCGGCAGTCGGCGCGACGTGGTACCTGCGCCGACACGACGACACCGCGTCGAACAGCGTCCCCACGACCGTCGTGGTCCAGGACAAGCTGGTGCGCAAGGTGCGCGCGGAGGGCAACTTGCGCGCGGTGAAGGCGACGCCGATCTCGGTGCCGCGGACGGCGGGCGAATGGGGCGGCATGAAGATCGCGTGGCTCGCTCCCGACGGCGGCAAGGTCAACAAGGGTGACGTGCTGGTGCGGTTCGATCCGACCGCGCCAGAGAAGCAGCTGCGCGATGGGCAAGCCGATCTGGCGTCGGCCGAAGCGCGGCTGCGCGCGGAGCAGATCAAGGGCAAGACCAAGGTCGAAGGCCGGGACGCGGCGGCGGCGCTGGCGGTGCAGGAGCTCGAGAAGACGCGCCAGTTTCAGGCCAAGGACCAGCAGATCTTCTCGCGCAATCAGATCATCGAGTCGCAGATCGACGAGAAGCTCGCCGCAGCGCGCAAGGATCACGCCGATGGCACCAGGGAGATCGAGCGCAACCTGTCGCGATCGAACGCGGGGTTGATCGCGGTCGAGAAACAGCGCGCACAGCTCGCGATCAGCCACGCCAAGACCGCGCTCGACAGCATGGAGATCCGGGCGCCCCACGATGGCTTGTTCATCCTGCAGCGGAGCTGGCGCGGCGAGCTGCCCAAGACGGGCGATCAGCTGTGGCCGGGCCAGAAGGTCGCAGAGATCCCACTGCTCGAGACCATGGAGGCCGAGGTGTTCGTGCTCGAGGTCGACGCGAGCGGCCTGGCCGAGAACCAGCCGGCGGACGTCACGATCGAGGCGCGGCCGGGCGTTGTCCATCATGGAAAGGTCCGGCTCGTCGACAAGCTGGCCAAGCCGCGCAACGACGGCACGCCGGTGCAGTACTTCGAAGTGGTGGTCGCGCTCGACAAGACCGATCCGGCGGCGATGAAGCCCGGGCAGCGCGTGGTCGCGACGATCACCATCGATGAGCAGACCGCGCTCGTCGTGCCACGCCAGACGATCACGAACAAGGACGGCAAGAGCTTCGTGTTCCGGCAGACCGCGCGCGGCGACTTCGAGCAAGTGCCGGTCGAGCTCGGGGCGGCGACCTCAGGGCGCGTCGCGGTCAAGAGCGGTCTGTCGGCCGGTGATCGGATCGCACTGCGCGATCCGACCCGCACGCTCGATCAGACGCTGGGTAGCGGTGATCCTGCGAACGCGGCGCCGGCCGCGCCAGCTGGCGGTGGCGGTGGCACGGGAGGGCCGAAATGAGGCGAGTCGTCGACGCGTTCGTCGCCGCGCTCGGTAGCCTTGCCGAGCACAAGCTGCGTACCACGTTGACCATGCTCGGCATGATGTTCGGTGTGGGTGCCGTGGTCGCGATGCTATCGATCGGCGCCGGTGCAGAGCGCGAGGCGCTCGCGCTGATCGAGCGCCTCGGGACGCGCAATGTGGTGGTCCGCGCCAAGCAGTACAAGCCGACGGAGCTCGCGGAGATCCGCAAGAAGTCGCTGGGGCTTGCGACGCGCGACCTCGAAGCCGTGACCGAAGCGGTTCCGGGCGTCACGTTCGCCGCGCCCCGGATCGAGATCGAGCCGTACAAGATCCTCGCGGCCGCGGCGAAGACCGAGGCCAAGGTGTTCGGGATCTCGTATCGCCATGCCGAGCTGACGCCGATCTCGCTGGCCGAGGGCCGGATGTTCGATGCTCGCGACGAGCGAGAGCACGCGCAGGTCTGTGTCATCGGCGCGGGCGTGCGGCGCGATCTGTTCGGTGGTGATCAGGCGGTGGGACGCGATCTGAAGGTCAACGACGTCTGGTGCGAGGTGATCGGCGTGTTCTCGCGCGACGAGTCCGATACGTCCGCGGTGCAGGGTGTTGCGGTGTCGTCGACGGAACGCGAGATCTACATGCCGTTCACCACCGCGCTGCGCAAGCTGGACCGCGATCCCTTGAAGTCGCCGTTCAGCGAGATCGTGATCCGGTTGGAGACGTCGGCGCCGGCGGGTGAGACCGGCGCGGTGATCGGGACGCTGCTCGATCGGCTGCATGGAGGCACGCGCGACTTCGAGATCATCGTGCCGGAGGCGCTGCTGCGGCACAGCCGCGAGACCCAGCGGCTGTTCAACCTGGTGATGGGGTTGATCGCGGGCATCTCGCTCCTGGTCGGCGGTATCGGCATCATGAACATCATGCTCGCCACGGTGCTCGAGCAGACGCGCGAGATCGGTGTGCGTCGCGCGGTGGGTGCACGGCGGAGCGACATTCGGTTCCAGTTCCTGGTCACGGCGTTCTCGCTCGCGATGATCGGCGGGCTGCTGGGTGTCGCGATGGGACTGGGGATCGCGCGGGTGGTTGCCGCGTACGCGGATTGGCCGACGGTGGTGACGATGTGGTCGGTGGCGCTGTCGCTGGGAGTTTCGGTCGCTGTGGGCGTCGGATCGGGGCTGTATCCCGCGGTGAGAGCGGCGAGGCTGGATCCGATCCAGGCGCTGCACGCGGAGTAGAGCGGCAGCGGCGGCGGCAGCAGCGACGGCAGGGGCAACGGCAGCAGTAGCGGGATCAGCAGCGGCAGCGGCAGCAGCAGCGGGATCAGCAGCGGGAGCAGCAGCGGGATCAGCAACGGCGCCAGCAGCGGGAGAGGGATCAGCGACGGCAGCGGCAGCGGGATCAGCAGCGGGATTAGCAGCGGCAGCGGGATCAGCAGCGGCAGCAGCAGCGGGATCAGCAGCGGCAGCGGGATCGGCAGCGGCAGCGGGATCGGCAGCGGCAGCGGCCGCGGGATCGGCGGCGGCAGCGGCTCCTGATGCCGCTCCTGATACCGCTGCAGCTCCCGATGCCGCAGCCGCTACTGTTCCGGTCTCCGCGGCCCCTCGTGTCGCAGTAGCCCGTCCTCTCCTTGGTCACCGTCGCTTCGGGCGTCGTCGTCGCACCGCGCCTGCCGCGCACCGTACCGCGCCGAGCGCTGGGAGTTTCGTGATGCGCGAAGCGCCGCCGCACCGTTGTCGTTGGGTGCGAGCGCAGGGAGGCCTGCCCGCGCTCGTCACGGTTCGTGCGCGTCGACGGCGCTCGGGGTGAGAGACGACGACGCCCGAAGGGCGCGTAACCCACAAAGGAGAATGCCATGCCGTTCTACGCACTCGAGATGTCACTCACGGTTCTGGACCTGCTCGCGAAGCTCGAGCCTCGGATTCGCCAGCGCAGGAAATCGCTGGCCAACGAGATCGACCGCGCCTCTGAAAGCATCGCGCTCAACGTCAGCGAGGCGCGGCTACGCGCTGGACTCGACCGCGCCGACATGTTCCGTCGAGCCGCAGGATCGGCGTCCGAGCTCACCACGGCGCTGCGGATCGCGAGGGCACGCGGCTACATCACCGCCGCGGAGCACGCCCAGGTAGACGCCGCGCTCGATCACGTTCGCGCGATGCTGTGGACGCTCACGCACTGAGCACGGTCTGCAGCGCCCGCTGCTGCCGCCGCGGCCGCGGCAGCGGGATCGGCAGCGGGATCAGCGACGGCAGCAGCAGCGGTAGCAGGATCAGCAGCGGCAGCGGGATCGGCAGCGCGAGCTGCCGCACGCACCCAGCGCGACGATCAGGGTACCGGGCGCGGCCAACTTCGCCCATGACGATACGTACTCCGGCACTGGCTCGATGCTACTTGCGCGTGCTCTGGCGGTGGAAGGATTCGACGGCAACCTTCGAACCGAGCGAGCTGGGGCCTGCCGATAGGTGCGTCCACTCCTCACGTTGTCCGTGGCTCGGACGAACGATCGACCGAGAACTGCCATCCGTGGCCGTGCCTCGCACGTTCAGGCCGCATCGGTTGATGATACGCTGGGTTCGTGCAACGTGGCTTGCAGCGTATCGTGGCCGCCGCGGCGGCGATTCTTGCGGGATGCGGTGGCAGTGATTCGGGTGGAGACGGGCTTGGCTGCGGTGACGAGGTCCCCCAGTGCCTGACCGACGCGATTGCGGCGCTGCGCGCATGCGTTGCGACGCCGGATCTCGCGCTGGGCACGCCGGTGAATAACTCGGGCGTCGTCGAGAACCTGGGCTGCACAGGAGCGGATCTGACCGTGGCGTTCTCGACGTTCTCGTACAATCCGTTCGGCACGGTGCCGATCCCGTCGTCGACGACGCTCACCGTCGCGGGCACGACCTGTGCGGAGATCGAGCTCGGCACCGGTACGTCGACCTCGGATGGCACCACGCGCAGCTTCGAGCTCGTCGCGATCGAACGCCCTGGCGCGGAGCGGGTCCAGATCAATCGCTACGACGGCGGCGAGCTCGGAGTCCAGTGCGGCGGCTCGCCGTCGAGCGAGCTCGAGGCATCCGCGAGCGCGCTCGCGGCGTGTCCCGAGGCATACGTCGCGCCCGACGTGGTGCGCGACGACGCCATCACGATGATGAGTGTGCAGCTGGTCGACCCAGCGGGCGGCGCGACCGCGCTGCTCACCTGCACGCGTTGAGCGGCGCGGCGTGCGTCGCACGCCACAGCTTGTTCATCGCTGTTCAGCTCCCGCTCGCATCCCTCGCGCTGTCGCCACGCCGGCGTTGTCGCGCCATCGCGATCACTGCGCAGTTCGGCGGCATCCCACATGAAGGTCTGCCGCGCCGAGCGTCGGCGTGACGACCACCGCGTTCGTTGGTTGTGGCGCTGGACGATCGCAGCTCGCGATACCATTCGCTGATGCGCTCGACCTTGGTTGCGGTGGGGTTGTTCGTTGCATGCGGCTCCGATCCCGACCGCCCGGCGACGAACCCGCAGGAGGGCCCACCTGCCGGCTGGGCGGATGGTGACGCAGCGATCCCGGCCGAAGGCCAGGCCGAGGACGTGTCGTCTCCCACGACGGTGATCGGAACCGGTGATCCGTCGAGCTGCACGGGAGACGCGGTCGTGGATGCCGTGGCCCAAGGCGGAATCATCACCTTCGATTGCGGTCCGGATCCGGTCACGATCGTCCTGAGCTCGACCGCCAAGGTGTTCAACAACAAGGGCACCAAGCTCGTCATCGACGGCGGGAACAAGGTCACGCTGAGCGGTGGCAATGCGATCCGGATCCTCTACATGGCGACGTGCGACCAGGCGCAGGTCTATCCACCGGGTCCAGGCGACTGCAACACCAACCCCGGCGTTCAGCTGGTCGTTCAGAACATCACGTTCGTCGATGGCAATGCCAAGGGGATCGGCGACACCAACAACCGCGGCGGCGGCGGCGCGATCTACGCGCAGGGCGGCAGCCTCAAGGTGGTCAACGCGCGGTTCTTCAACAACGTCTGCGAGGAGCTTGGCTCCGACGTCGGCGGTGGAGCGATTCGCAAGCTCGACTACCTGATCGCGCCCGGTGCTGGTCCCGCCCGCCCGGTGTGGATCGTGAACAGCACGTTCGGTGGTGCGCAGGGGTTCGGCAACTCGTGCGCGAACGGTGGCGCCCTGAGCAGCATCGGAGTGTCTTGGAACATCCTCAACTCGTGGCTGTCCTACAACACCGCCGTCGGCCATGGGGCGAACAGCGGCGAAGGCGGCAACGGCGGGGCGATCTACAACGACGGCAACGAGATCGTCCTCGACATCACGAGCAGCCTGATCGAGCACAACACGGCGAACGAGGGTGGCAGCGCGGTGTTCTTCGTCAGCAACAACATGACCGGCTCGATCACGATCAGAGACTCGATCACCCGAAACAACCCGAGAGGGACGTTCGAGACCCCGGGCCTCCCCGGGTTCTTCGTGATCGCCGAGCAGCCCGCCGAGGTGATCGATTCTCAGATCGAGCGCTGACGGGAGAGGATCCGGCGCAGCCGGTCATCGCGATCGTGAGACTCGAGCATCCGATCCGCGATGCACATCGGGACCATCGCCGAGACCCACTCACGGGCGTGCTGGCCTCCGTCGAGGACGATCTTGTGCTCCCCACCACGCCCGATCTCGATCGCATCGATCGAGCGACCCTCCACCGACACGCCCAGGCGCCGCCTGGTGGCCAGCTGCGGATGTCGATCGACGGCTCGACGGCGAGCACCCGACCTGCGTTGTCGATTCCCCGCGGCGCCGTCGCAAGCAGCCGCATGACCCGGCGCTCGCTCACTCGGTCTGGGTCTACGGGGTCGCAGTCGGTGCGGCAGCGTCCGCGCCACCGCGGTCACGGTCGCGACGACGATGCTCGCGCGGCTTGTACACCTGGCATGGCTCGACCTGACGGCGCCGTCGCAGGATGACGAGCTCGACGCGGCGATTCTGTTGCTTGCCATCCTCGGTCGCGTTGTCGGCAACCGGCACGGCCTGGCCACAGCCGGTGCTGTCGAGCCGGTCCGCCGCGACGCCCTTGCTCGACAGATAGGCCATCACCGACGCCGCGCGCTGGGTCGACAGCTCCTTGTTGCGGTCTCCTTGCCGGTATTGTCCGTGTGACCTTCGACGCGGACTCGCAGGCGCGCGTTCTGATCCATCACCGAGGCCACCTCGTCGAGGATCTCGTTGGAGGCTGGCATCAATGCCGCGGAGTTGGTCTCGAACACGATCTTGATGCCTGGCTTGAGGCGGATCACGTTCTTCTGGATCTCCAGGTTCTTCGGCTCCTGCGCAACCACCGGCCCGACCTCGGGCTCCGGCTCCTCCGGCTCAGCGGCGGCGACCGGCGCTGGATCCGCCGGGGGGTGGCGTCGTCGAGATGGCCGCCTGCTTGGAACATCCGAACGCAAACGTTAGGGCAATGATCGAGGTTGATCGAAGCATGCGACGAATCTCATCGCCGGACGTGACCGACTCAATGTCGGAGCGATCGAAACACGTTGCGTAGTGTGAAGCGGCCGGCAGCTGCAGGCGTACAGCTTTGCGCTACTCGATGCGCTCAACTGGGGCGGAGCCACTGACAGGCCGCGCCGTTTCTTGCGTAGGATGGGCTGGTGAGCGGAGAGCCTGGAGCATCGATCCAGGGTGAGTATTACGAGCTGTTCGTGGGGAGCGGCATCATCGTGAACGTCGCGATTCCGCCCGGGGACGATGGCTCGGCGATCCCGAGCTACTTCGAACGCGAGTCCGCGCCCTATCGCGCGTGGTTGGCGCGCGCGAGGCCAGCGCTCGATCAGCTGTTCGCCCAGCTGGTAGCCGAGGGCGAGCCGATCGTGCCGCGCGATCAGCCGTACGAGGAGCTGTGGGGGACGTTCGTGGAGGATCTCGATGACCAGGGATTTTCGGCGGTGCACCATGGTGGTCCGCTGGTCGTACGGCTGTCTGGTCCGGGCCTGTTGGGCGACCTTCGCAGCCTCGCGGTGACGTTCCTGGTGTCACGGCGTGTGCACCGGGCGCACATGGAACGAATCGTGGAGCGCGTTGCGGAGATCCTGATGGCGACCGATACACCACCGGCGCCCGAGCCGGTCCTCCCACCGCCGCCACGACCGCCGGCGCGACGCTCGCTGTGGTCGCGGCTGTGGGGCAAGCGCAGCTCGGGGTAACGGTCAATCCCGCGCGAGCCGGGTGAGCGCATCGCCGAGCGCCTCGGTAAGCAGCTCGAGGTCCCGTAGTGTGACATCGTGATCGCCATGCCACCGAATGTTCTGCCTCGTCGAGCGTGATCGCTAACCGCTTGGCCGCATCCGGCGGCGCTTCATCGACGATCCTGCGTTCGTCCCGCGAGCTGCACGATCGACGGCGCGCTCAACGGCATCACGAACTTGCGGGTGGTGCTGTCGTACAGCCGCCGCCTTGCATCGCGCGCAACCTGCTCGGCGAGGTCGAGAGCTCACCACGGCCGATGGCTGTGTCTCAATACGTCGATGGCTGGGCGGCGACGCCATCGAATTCGCACAGGTACCGATTCGGTTCGACGCATTGTCGATCCGCGATCTCGGTGGTGCTGTCGAGGAACCAGCAGTCCTCGTCGTCGCCGTCCGGATCGCCGCCGTCCCAGTCCACCCACGGCGCGGGGCCGCCGGTGACCACGAGGTAGGCGCCCTCATCGACGCGGTCGCTGGTGCCCACCCAGACATCGCCAGCGAAGTTGTCGTCGATCAGGGTGGCTTCGACGCCATCGTCGATCACGACGAGATGAGCGCCGACGGCATCTGCCTCGCACGCCTTCTCCGCCACGAGCCAGGACGCCGGCGCGGTCACCAGCCGATAGCAGCTCGTGCCTCGCGCGGTGTAGCCCGGAGGGCATTCGCCAGCATCGAGTGCATACATCGGGGCGTCCACGGTGCTGCCATCCGCGAGCCCGGTCGAATCGGCGTCGGCGCCAACGCCGGTCGAGCTGAACCAGATCCGACCGCACGCTGGAACGGTCGCGAGCACGATCATCATCAGGACCCGCACGCATGTCGATGCTATCAGGGTACTCGAGCGCCTGGGGCGAATCGTCGCGCCTCGACGAGCCCCGCTTCGAGATCACGCGAGGTTTCGCGCGGATCTTCCACCAGTCACAGGTCGCGCGCGTAGACGGCTCGGTTCCTTTTGTGACCGCAAGCACTCGCGCTGCGTGATCTGTGTATCGCGGTCGCGCTCGGTCTCGGTCGCTCGCGTTCGGTCGCGGACTCGATCTCGCCATCTGATAGCACGCGATCATTCCACCGTTAGATCGAAACCCGCGATCAGCGAGCTGTCGACGAGGAGCGTCGCTGGCCGATCGGCTTGCTGCGCATCGACTGCGCGCGCGCTGCGCGTCGTCCGCGGGCTCCACCTACGGAACGATGCTGATGATCGTCGGGGCCGGAACGTCGAGGTCGCCTGCCTGGATGGCGATCGACCAGCTCGGGTTCGGCTTGACGATCACTTCGTTGTAGTGCGCGACCGCGATCTGAGCCGACTGGACGTTAGCCGGCACCAGCGCGAGCGCCTGCGCCGAGATCTCGAACGACCCCGAATCGGTGGTGAGACAGCGCAGGAGGCGGAGGTCGCCGCTGGACTTGAAGACGATGCTGATGAACGCCGTCGACGCACCACCCGGTGTCCACGTCAGCGTGGTTCCCGCCGAGCGCGAGATCGATGAAGGGATCGGGACCGCACCAAGCCGCGGCGGCACGTCCACGTTGGCGGTGAACGCTGGCACCACGTCACCCGGCGCAGAGACCGTCAGTGTCGATCCCACGCTGAACACGGCCTGCTCGGCCATGAAGTTGTACGCGCCCAGGAAAAACGGCATCGTGATCGGTTGAGATCCGCCAGTCACCTCGAGGTCGCCCGCGGGCATCGCAGCTTGTGGATCTGCGAACGCAGTGAGGCTGCAACCGCCCGCCTCGGCAAGCACTGGACCGAGACCGAGAGCGCCCTGGCCGAACGACGCCTGTACGAACGTCTGGGGGTTTGAAGCCTGGGCGTTCGTGTGGGTGATGAGCGCAACCCTGCCCTCGTAGGTGGGCTCGACGCCGGCGTCCGGCGAGCTCTCGTCGCCTTTGTCGCCCTTACCTCCGGGATCGTCGCCGCCGAGATCGGCTTGCTCGACGGTGCCACATGCAAACAACAGGGAGCACAGAGCAGTAGAGAAGCAAAACGTACGCATGATGTTCCTCAGGCTAGGGTTGAGGAGGCGAGTCAGTGCAAGCGTCGTGCTGCGTCCGAACCCGTCGCAATTCGTTCGATCGCTCGCGTCGATAGACGCGCGAGGGTCACAGGCGAATCGACAGGCCAGCGCTTAGGATTGCCGTGTCCGGACATGGCACTGCGAACAGATCGCAACGCTCGCGCAACCGCGCAGCGTCGCCATCGAGGCCGCGCGACAGCAAGCAGATCGGCCGGATCCGCACGGGCCTCACAATGGCCGACATCGTCGTCGACGCCGGCGACCGCGCCGGGCTCGAGCGGCTGTGCCGATACCTCCTGCGCCCGCTGATTCAGCGCCGACGGTCGAGCATCAGCAATGACGTGCCGCTGTCTGCTCGCGCCGTCGGGTACCAGCTCCGTCAGGATCGTTTCGCGCAGGTCTTGGGTAGCTTCTTCTGGGCCTCGACGATCTCCGGGTACGCGGCCGCGAGCTCGTACTTGGTGATCGCCTCCGAGACGCGCTCGACGTACAGAGGACAGCTGTACTTCGCCTCGGCGGGCGTCCCTTTCAACTGGTACACCATCATGCCGAGATCGACGTAGCAGGTCTTCAGCAGGTCGGTCAGCGCCTTCTTGCCCCATTCCGTCTGGACCTTGCCTACCTTCTCGATAGCCCAGCCGCACTCGTGCGGGACCTTCGGGTCCTTGCTGGCGATGTTCGCGCGCGCCTTGGCGATCGCCTTGCTGGCATCGTCAGCCGCATCGATCTCGCTGCACAGCACCTTGGCCTCCGCCATGGCGCCGTCGCCGACCGTCTCCGCCAGGTTCGTGAGCTGGAGGCAGGTCTTGTACTCGCCCTTGCCGGCATCACGGTCGGCGCGCGCCGTGGCTGCGAGCGCCTTGAACTTGCCGCCGATTATTTTGCTGCACGCCTTGCCGAGCTCGGGGGTGAGCTTCGCGACTTCTTCATCCTTGCAGGAGTACTGGAGGCGGGACACCGCGTCGTCGTTCAGGTCATCGGGGACGGACGCGAACGCTTTGTTGCACTCGGCCTTGAACGCCTCGTCGGCGTAGTACTCCGCGTTCAGCGTGCACGTCGTGAATACATCTTTCCAGTCTTGCTCGGCCACGGCCTTCGTGACGTCCTTGGCGCGACGCTTGGCCACCCTGGCCTTCTTGCAGGTGGCGTAACCTTCGCACGTGGTCTCGCTGGCACACGACATCTGGCTCGCGATCTCGTCCTTGGCGCTGGACTTGTTCCGGAACTCGGTGCACGCCTTGACGAACAGCTCCTTGCTCGGGAAGTCCTCCGCCTTGTCGTTCGAGACGCACTTCTTCTCGATCTCGTACAGCTTCTCGCAGTCGTTGCCTCCGCATCCGGTGGCGACCACGGAGAGAAAACCAGACAGCGCGACTACCATGAATTTCCACGTCATGAATGCCCGGACGAGTTGACACGATCGAGGTCGCGCCCGGGACGCCATTCTGTCTTCGCAGAACGGCGAGCTCAGCTCAGCTCAGGGCACGGCATGGCCGGCGATCGGGGGCACTGGGGATCACGGCGGCGCAACGACTACATGGCGGCGCTACGCGAGATCATCGGGCCGTGGGACGCCGGTCCCCCGCAGTTCCGCGCAGTTTAGCGTCCGACCAGCTCGATGTGCCGCTCGGGCAAGAGCCGGCCGGTCGCCCGAAACAGCGACGCGGCCGCGCGGTTGTGCGCGATCAGCGCATCGATCTCCGCGAGCTGCGCGCGCGCCACTGCGTCCTGGCGCTGCGCGACGGTGATCTGATCCGACGTGCCGTTGAGATACAGCCGCTGCTCGACCTCGAGGCTCTGCGTCGCGAGCTCGCGGAACCGCGCGGCTGCGCGAACCTGCTGGTCGGCCGATCGTTGGTTGCGCACCGCCTCCCGGACCTCGTACCAGACCGCCTGCACGCGCTGCTGCCGGGTCACCGCGGTCTGGTCGCGCTGGATCCGCGCGATCTCGGCGGCGGCACCGGTCGCGCGGTTGAGCGGCGTCCACGTCAGGTTGACGAACACGTTCCAACCGCGGGCATCGATCGCTCCGAGCTCGGCGATCGTCTCGCTGTACTTGTTATCTTGGCCGTCGATCCGGCCGGCGACTCCGAGATCGATCTGAGGCAGCCGGTCGTTGTCCGCCTTGCGAACGGCGAGCTCGGAGGCGGCGAGATCGAGATCGAGCTGGGACAGCTCGGGTCGACTCTTGAGCGCGATCGCGAGCGCGTCCTCGGCGGTCGATGCGGTCGACTGATACTTCGGTACGTCGGTCGGCAGGATCGGCCGCGCCCACTGGTCGCGAGGCAAGTTGAGCACGGATCGCAGCTGATCCCAGGCACGCTGGATCTCCTGCTCGGCTTGAAGCAGCTCCAGTCGGCGTTGCGCGACGGTGCTCTCGGCGCCGATCATGTCGGATGGCGGTCGGGTTCCGGCGGCGATCTGGCGCTTGGTCAACGCGAGCTGCTCGTCGGCGAGCGTTTGCGTCCTCACCGCGAGGTCGTAGCGATACAGCCCGCCGAGGACATCCCAGTACGCAGCTTCGGTGCGCTCGACGATCGTCGTGATCGCGATCGTCAACTGATGCCGCTCGCGCTCGGATGCGATCCGGGCGCGCAACAACTCGACCCGCGGGATCGCGAGGTCGAGCGAGAAGCCACGCAGGATCGGCTGGACGATGGTAAGTGTCGCGGTGGAGTCGAAGATTCGCGGCTCGACTGCGGATCCGGCGGTCGTCTTCTGATGGCTGTTGGCGAGCTCGAGGTCGACACGTGTCCCCGTCGAGAACAGCTTGTTGATCCCGAGGTTCCAGGTGTCGGTGATGCTGTGGACGATGACGCCGGCGCTGCCCTCGAGCACGGTTCGCGATGGCGTGTCGCTCGAGCCATGCTGATAGCCCGCAGTCACCGTGGGTTCGTAGGCCCCGTTGGCGACGTCCACGGTTCGAGCGGCGACCTCGACAGACTTTCGCTCGAGCGCGACGTCGAGGTTCTGGCGCACGGCGATCCGTAGCGCCTCGGCGAGATCGAGCCGCCAGACGCTGGCTGCGTCCTGGCCTGGTGGCAGCGGCGGTGTTACCGAAAGAAACTCGGGAGGCTTGTAAGCGGGCTCATCGGCAAGCGCCGGCGTTCCCGCCAGCGCGATCGCAACCACGAACAGGCAAGCGCGTAGCATCGAGTGCGGAGCGTACTGCGCTGCACGCACGAACGCTCGCGATTGCTCGCGCTGTCGCAGTGCGACGCGCGACGCCGCGGTGGGTTCGGCCAAACTGACCGGCGGCCCTCCACGCGCGTGTCATTCTGGCGCGCGGTCATGACACCAATGGTCAGATCGATCTTGGCATCGGCAAGCAACCACCCCGTGAACTGCGTGTCCTGTGCGGCGATCACCGGTGCAAGCGCACGGCGATCGTGGGCGGGATCCTGCGGCTTGTATGATCAGCTCCCTCGCGAGCGAAACCACGGCTTGCCGCGCGGTCGCTTGGCGCCCTTCGACTTGCCTTGCGTTGGCATCTGGATCGCGAGCTCGCTCAGGTCGAACTTTCCGACCGCGACCTGATCGCCCTTACGCGTGGTCGAGATCGTGGGGTACTCGCCGCGCGAGGCTTCGACCAGTCCGGCGCCTTCGAGCGAGCGCAACAGATCGAGCACCTGCCGATCGGCCCAGCCACGGAGACAGCCGCGCTCCACGAGATCCTCGAAGCGATGATCGTCATCGGTGCCGGTCGCGATCGCAGCCACGCGGGTTCGACCGAATCGACCGTTGAGATTGCCGACGAGCAACAACAGGCCGCGGATCGCGTTCTGCTCCGCCTCGGACAGTCCGCCGGTGGGGACGCGGCCTTGCGCGATGGCCTCACAGTTGTCACACGCACCGCATCGGCGATCACGGCTGCTCCAGTCCTGATCGCCGAAGTAGTCGAGCACGAACTGGCGCCGGCAACGCACGTGATACGCGTACTCGACCATCGTGCGCAGCTTCTGACGTTCGACCTCGGCCCGCCGCACGAGCGACTCGACGTCGAGCGGCGGGAACGCGCCAGGTGCCGGCCGCGCCGCAGCCACGCGCTCGTCATCCCTCAGCAGCATCCCGTGGCGCTCGAGAATCCGTAGGGCCGCTCCCATTGCCGCGCCCGAGACATCGCCAGGCATCTGCTTGCGCAGCCGGGTCTCGAGCTCATCATCGGAGCGCGGGCTCGAGAGCTCGCCGAGCTCGGGGCGATCGCGCAAGAGCTTCCACAACCCACGCAGGACGTCGGGCGAGGGATACGACGCGTCGATCAGAAATTCCTGTAGCCGGATGTCGCCGTGATTGAACAGCAGCACGCATCGCGTCGGCTTGCCATCGCGGCCGCCGCGCCCGGCCTCCTGATAATACGCCTCGGGGCTGCGCGGAATATCGGCATGAACGACGAGCCGGATGTCACTCTTATCGACGCCCATCCCGAATGCGTTGGTCGCGACGATCACATCGAGCTTGCCCGCCATGAACACGTCCTGGGCCTTCTCGCGGACCTGTCCCTCGAGACCCGCGTGATAGACCCGGACGCGCATGCCCGCGCGCTTGAGCTCCTGTCCGTAGGCCTCCGCATTCTTGCGTGTGGCCGCATAGACCAATGCGACGCCGCCATCTCGCGTGCGCACCAGATCGATCAGCTGGCGGGTCTTGTTGGCAGCTCCACCAGCCTTGGCCACTGAGTACGTCAGGTTGGGCCGATCGAACCCGCGCACGTGGAGCCGAGGCGCCTCGAGCCCGAGCTGAACCGCGATGTCGCGCCTGACCTCCGGGGTGGCCGTCGCCGTGAATGCCGCAACTCGCGGTGCTCCGAGCTCCTTGACCAGCTCGCCGAGGCGCCGGTAATCGGGGCGGAAGTCGTGTCCCCATTCCGAGATGCAATGTGCCTCGTCGATCGCGATCAACGCGAGTCGATCGCCGAGCGAGCGCAGTGCCTCGACGAAGCGCGGGCTACGAAATCGCTCGGGCGCGACGTATACCAGTGTGTACGCACCCGCACGAATGCCATCGAGCATCGCCGACTTCTCGTCTGCGCCCGACGCCGACGTCAACGCCACCGCCGGGATCCCTCGCGCGGTGAGCACGTCGACCTGGTCCTTCATCAGCGCGATCAGCGGCGAGACCACCAAGGTGACGCCACCGCGCTCCCCCAGCACGATCGCCGGTAGCTGATAGCACAGCGACTTGCCGGCACCCGTCGGCATCACCGCGATCACGGGCCTGCCCGCGAAGATATCGGCGATGACCTCCGCTTGACCCGCGCGCAGCGTGGTGTGTCCGAATGCGGCGAGCGCGCGCGACAGGACCGCGGCTGGATCGCCGCCCCCTTCACGCGCTGTGGTGGCCTCGCTGAGCATCGCAAGCGACCCTATCAGGCCCCTCCGACATCCCGAAACCCGCGACATCGCGTCCGAAATGCGGACGCGGCCGGACTCCGGAGCGGTCGTTGGACCGGGATCGCTGAAACCAGTCGCAGGTGCGGGCATACCGCCTCGAATGGAGAAGTCGATCGATGATCGCGGGCGACGCGCGACGAGCGACGCATACCCTCGGTATGTGACCGAGGAGCAACCGAGCGCCGCCGAGCGCCGCCGAGCCCCGGAGACGGATTGGTCGTGAGGGCGCGAGTTATCCCCGCGCGGCCCTCGCGCGGGCCGATGGAGAGGTGGATAACACCACCAGCGCGGCGGCTGCAGCAAGCTGCTCGCACCTGGCCTGCCAAGCCAACAAGAGAGGACACATGGACCCGATCGCCCAGTTCAAGGACAACCAGAAGAAGGCATGGTCAACGTTCGCGCCGACCGAGGTCTATACGGCTCGACCAGCTGCCCGGCTCGTCGCATTCGCGCAGATCCGTCCCGGTCAACGCGTGCTCGACGTTGCGTGTGGAACGGGCGTGGTCGCGCTTGCCGCGGCGCGGGCCGGGGCCGGCGTTACCGGCCTCGACCTCACGGCCCCGTTGCTCGCGCATGCCCGCGAAAATGCGGCGATCATGGGCGCAGAGATCGACTGGCATGAAGGCGATGTCGAGGCACTTCCGTTCGCGGACGCGAGCTTCGATGTGGTCGTCAGCCAGTTCGGTCACATGTTTGCGCCTCGCGCGGACGTGGCGACGCGCGAGCTGCTTCGGGTGCTGAAGCCAGGCGGAACCATCGCGTTCGCGACCTGGCCGCCGGAGCTGTTCACCGGCCGAACGCTCTCCGTGATTGGCAAGTACCTGCCACCGCCACCGGGTATCTCTCCACCTGCGCAGTGGGGCGAGCCGGACGTCATCCGCGAGCGGCTCGGTGCATCCGTTGTCGACCTGGTGTTCGATCGCGGCACGCTGTGCGCGCCCTTTCTGAGCGTGCAACACGTCCGCACGTTCCTGGAACGCAACGTCGGACCCGTGATGCGGATCGTGCAGACGTTCGCGAACGAGCCGACGCGCCTCGCCGAGTTCCGCCGCGAGCTCGATGCGCTGACGGCACAATATTTCGAGCCGACCGAGAACATCCTGCGCCAGGACTACTTGCTCACGCGCGCCGTCAAGACCAGGCGGACGCCATGAAACGCCGTTCGAGCTGGCTGGTCTGTTTCGTGATCGGGTTCGGCTGTGCTTCGGCTCCCCGCGGTGGCGCTGACGCTCCGCAGCCCGCCCAGGCATCGCATGCGAGCACGCCGCCGGTCGCCACGCCGCGCGCCTTCCGCGTTCGAGTTGAAGGCACCGGCCGGCCGATGCTGTTGATCCCCGGGCTTTCGTGTTCGGGCGACGACGTCTGGCAGTCGACGATCGAGCACTTTCGGGGGAGCTACCAGCTGCACGTGTTCACGCTGGCGGGGTTCGCCGGCGAGCCCTCGGTGGATGGACCTTTCATGGATCGAGTCCGCGCAGATGTCATCGCGTACATCCGGGCCAACCAGCTCGATCATCCGATCATCGTCGGGCACAGCATCGGTGGGTTCCTCGCATTCTGGATCGCAGCGACCGCCGCCGACGCGGTCGGGCCCGTGATCGCCGTCGATGGCGTGCCGTTCTTGCCGGCGCTCATGGACCCCACCGCGACGCTCGAGGGCAGCCGAGCACCCGCGCAAGCCATGCACGACATGCTGGCGCGGATGACCGCTGATCAGTTCGCCGCGCAGAATCGTGCCAGCCTGGCCGCGATGATCACCGACCCGAACGAGGTCGAGCGGATCGCGGCGACGAGCAGCAAGTCGGATCCCAAGGCAGTGGCAACGGCCGTTCACGAGCTCATGACGACGGATCTTCGCGGGCAGATCGGCTCGATTCGCGCGCCGGTGCTGCTGATCGCGGCAGGAGACGAGGCCAAGGACGACGCGTCGCGACGCGCGGTGACGGCGCGCTACGAGGACCAGATCCGCACGATTCCAGTGCATCGGGTCGTCGTGGCACCCCAGGCTCGCCACTTCATCATGCTCGATGCGCCGGCGTTTCTGTTCGCGACGATCGAGCAGTTTCTCGCCGAGCACAAGCCGGGCAAGTGAGGGTGGCAACGCGACGGCGAGCGACCACGATGCAGAACTAGCGGAGCGTCGAACCACGACGCGAGCATTCACGCGGGCTTCATGCCGGGGTTTCGCCACGGTCGCAGTCGGCTACGTCGCGGGTAGGTGGGAGACCGGAACAACGTGGACTGCGGAGCTCTGGTCGGGTCGCATGGCCGGGCTATCCTCGACGTCGGTGCATGGCCATTCCTGACATTCCAGCGCGCGCTCGCGTCGTCATCATCGGTGGCGGGATCATCGGTTGCTCGGTCGCGTATCACCTGGCCCATGCTGGCTGGAGCGACGTCGTGCTGCTCGAACGCGATCGGCTCACCTCCGGGACCACGTGGCACGCCGCCGGGCTGATGGTGACGTTCGGTTCGACGTCCGAGACCTCGACGCGGATGCGCCAGTACTCGATCGATCTGTACGAGCAGCTCGAGGCGGAGACGGGGCAATCGACGGGGCTGCGCCGCACCGGGTTCATCGAGGTCGCCGCCGATCGCGATCGGCTGGAGGAGTACCGTCGGGTCGCAGCGTTCAATCGTCATCTGGGCGTCGAGGTTCATGAGATCTCGCCGGCTCAGATCAAGGAGCTGTTCCCGCTCGCGAAGGTCGATGATCTGCTCGCCGGGTTTTACGTTCCACACGACGGTCGAGCGGATCCGGTGGGTGTGACGATGGCGCTGGCGAAGGGCGCGCGCCAGGCAGGCGCGAAGCTGATCGAGCGGGTGCCGGTCACCGGCGTCACCAAGCGCCGCGGCGCGGTCACCGGTGTGGTCACCCCACATGGGACGATCGCAGCGGAGTACGTCGTGAACTGCGCTGGCATCTGGGCGCGACAGCTCGGTGAACAGGCTGGCGTTTCGATTCCGCTGCAGGCGGCCGAGCACTACTACCTGATCACCGAACGGATCCCGGAGCTCGCGAACGACTGGCCGGTGCTCGAGGATCCGGGCTCGTACGGGTATTTTCGCGAGGAAGTCGGCGGCCTGATGATCGGGTTGTTCGAGCCGATCTGCGCGCCGTGGAACGTGGGCCGGGTCCCCGACGACTTCGCGTTCGGCGAGATCCAACCTGATTGGGATCGCGTCGGGCCGTATCTCGAGAAGGCAATGGCGCGCGTGCCGCTCGCGATGACCGCGGGCGTGAAGAAGCTGTTCTGCGGACCCGAGAGCTTCACGCCCGATCTGCGGCCGTGTCTAGGCGAGGCACCGGAGCTCAAGAATTACTTCGTCGCCGCGGGCCTCAACTCGATCGGCATCTTGACCGGCGGTGGGGTGGGGCGCGTGATGGCGCACTGGATCATGCACGGTCGTCCCGATGTCGACGTGACGGGAATGAACATCGACCGGTTACAACCCTATCAGGCGACGCCGGCATATCGCCGCACGCGCACGGTCGAGTCACTCGGGATGGTCTATCAGTGCCATTACCCGACCCACACGATGACGACAGCACGCGGCGCGAAGCGATCGCCGTTCTACGATCGGCTGGCGGCGCGCGGCGCATACTTTCGCGACGTCAGCGGCTGGGAAGCGGCTGACTGGTACAAGCCTGGTCACACGAAGATCGATCAGCACACGTGGGGCCGGCCGCACTGGTTCGATGCGTGGGCCGCCGAGCATCGCGCGTGTCGCGACGCGGTGGTCGCGATGGACATGTCGTTCATGTCGAAGTTCGTGGTCGAGGGGCGGGACGCCGGTCGTTTGCTCGACTGGATCTCGGCGAACCGCGTCGATGGCGCGCGGGGCGTCACCACGTACACCCAGTGGCTCGACGAAGCAGGACTGCTGCAGGCGGACCTGACCGTGACCAAGCTCGACGACGATGTGTTCTGGGTCATCGCCTCGGACACCGCGCACCGCCACGTCGAGACCTGGATGCGCCGTCACGTTCCGGACCTCGCGAGCGTTCAGATCGCGGACCAGACGGCACGTTACGCGCAGCTCAACATCCAGGGGCCGCGCGCGCGCGAGCTCCTGCAATGCCTGACCTCGGCGGATCTGTCCGATCAGGCGTTCCCGTTCCGCGCTGCGCGCGAGCTCGACATCGGCTTCGCACGCGTGCTGTGTGTTCGCATCACGTATCTCGGCGAGCTCGGCTACGAGCTGTACATCCCCGTCGAGCATGCGCTGCATGTCCACGATCGCATCGTCGAAGCTGGCGAGCCGCTCGGCCTCGTGCACGCGGGGCTCAAGGCGCTCGCCAGCTGCCGGATGGAGAAGGGCTACCGCGACTACGGCCACGACATCGACAACACCGACTCGGTGCTCGAAGCCGGGCTCGGGTTCGCGGTCGATCTGACCAAGCCGAACGGATTTCTCGGCAAGGAGGCCGTGGTCGCGCTCAAGGCGCGCGGGCCGCTGCGCCAGCGGCTGTTGCAGATCCTGATCAAGGATCCACAGCCACTGATGTTTCACGCCGAGATCGTCCGCCGCGACGGCGTGGCGCTCGGATACGTGCGCGCCGCGTCCTATGGACACACGCTCGGCGGCGCCGTCGGTCTCGCGATGATCCAGGCCCCCGAGGGCCGCGCGATCGACCAGGCGTGGATCGACAGCGGCAGCTGGACCGTCGAGATCGCCGGTACGCTCTATCCGGCCATCGCTTCGCTCAGGCCCCTGTTCGATCCGGACAGCACCCGGATCAAGCGCTGATGGGGTCAGACTCAATTTGCGCAACTTACGCGCCGATCTCGGCCGCCAGGCGCGCATACACGCGTTCATACGCAGCGATGAGGTTCGGGGCCTCGATCTTGCGCCGGAGCATCGCAGACCCAGCCTGGTGCGACACTCCCAGCGCGGCGGCGAGATCCGCGACGGTGAGGCCGAGCGCGATGCCACAATGCACAACAACGACCCTGGCGATAACAAAGGCCGGGGTTCGACGCCGGGAGCACAGCTCGAGCCTCGAGAGCTGGAGCTCCGCGGCTGTCGCCTCCACAACGCGGCGGGGGTCAATCCTCAAATGCGCCCACCGCCGCGCCAGCAACGGAGCTTTGTTCGTCTCTCCGGCTGTCGGCGTGCCGAGCTCGATCGCACCGTGGCGGCGGGCCGCAATTCGGATCTTCGACAGATCGATATCGGGACGCTCGCTGGGCGCGTGATCGAGCCAGCGCTCAAACTCCTCGGGGTCCGAAAACCCAGATCTCGCCAGGCCGCCGCTGACGTCCAGCCACGCCGGAGTGGCGGTCAGGCCAACGTATGCACGGTGGCTGGTCCATGTGCTGTTTCGAGCGCGGCGCGCGGTGCCCGCTCGAACCGGGTTGTTGTGAAGGTATGCGATGGCTTTCGCAACGTTGTGTGGCTCGACCCCGTGGTCCTTGGGACCTCGAACGAACACGGGCCCGATGCGGCCGCTGCGGTAGTTGATCCATCCCGCAAATGGCGAGTGGACCGCACGTATCCAGCTCGATAGCGCCGTGGCACCGGCAATCATGAGGAGATGGATGTGATTGCTCATCACCGCATAGGCGAGGCAACGCCAGTCCGACGTAGACAACGCCACTCCGAGCAGGTGCAGATACCTACGCCGCTCCTCGGCGGACTGGATGAACCACTGCTCGTTCACAAAGCGCGCGATCAGGTGATAGACGGATCCGGGGATGTAGGCGCGGATGGTCCTGGGCATGGCCCGCCGCTATCGGCTGGTCGCTCACGAAGTTGCGTAAATTGAGTCTGACCCCATCCCGCGCCTACGGTGCACGGGGGACGTGCAATGGCGTGCGGGGATGCTCGCGGCTTCGAGGCTGCGATCGCTGCTCGCTCTGGGGCCATGGCGCGACGCGAGATCCGAGTGGAGCAGTGCAAGGCATACGCAGTGCAACGCGCCAGCGTGAACCGAGAGGTCGAGAGCTGGGACAACGAAGGAGGCTAGCGATGAAGCGGTGTCTACCCGTGATCGGGATTGTTGCAGTGGTCGTGGCAGCGGCGTGCGACGAGGTCACGTTCGCCGACGATCGCCAGAGTGGACCGACTCGGAAGCCTGACGTGATCTACGTGCCGACTCCCGAGCCGGTCGTGACCAAGATGCTCACGATGGCGAAGGTGGGTCCGGACGATGTGGTCTACGATCTCGGCTGCGGTGACGGCAGGATTCCGATCGCAGCGGTGCGCGACTTCGGTGCGAAAGCCGGGGTGTGCGTCGACATCGATCCGGCGCGAATTCGCGAGGCTCAGGCCAACGTCAAGCGCGCTGGCCTGCAGGACAAGATCCAGGTTCGTTACGCCGACATGTTCCAGGTCGACACGTCGCCTGCCACCGTGGTCACGCTGTACCTGCTCGACAGTCTGAACATCAAGCTCCGCCCGAAGCTCCAGCGCGAGCTACGCAACGGTGCTCGCATCGTGTCGCAGACGTTCAGCATGGGCGACTGGAAGCCGGTCGAGCACGCACATGTCGCCAGTACGCCCGTGTATCTGTGGGTGATCTCGAAGCCCGAGAAGCGCGATCGCGCGGCGTCGCGCTGACGATGCCCCCGGCGCCCGCGAGCCGACGGACCCTACGGCGACGCGACCTGCGTTGCGACACACGGACTCGCAGCGTCGGTGAGCTGGATCGATCCGCGTTGTCCCGCGCTGCCCAGGAACGACACTCCGATCCGTTGCGCGCCACCAGGCCAAACGAAGCTCAACGAATGAACCACCGCCCCGGTTCGGTTCGTGCTGGAAAATTCGCCGCCGCTGTGCCCTCCTTCGGGATGAACGGTGGGCTCGATGCACGAGATCGACGCGTGTTGAATGCTGATGGGTGTACCCGTCGCATCGACGAGACGACAGCGCACGACGTCTGCCGAGCCCCCTGGAGCGACCGTGTACAGCGATCCGCTGGTGGATGCACTGGCCACCAGGTCGGCGATCGGCTGAAGCCCGCCACCGCAGTGCTCGCAGGTCTTCGACGAGAACTGCACCCGGTACCGCCCGGTGCCGTGAACGAGAACATCGAACGTTCCATCGAGGTCGACACGGGGGTACGCGGACTGTACGTCGCGCAGCGCCCGGTCGAACATGGTCTGCGTGGTGCCGTCGAGGGGCGTCGCGGCGACTTCGACGAAGCTCAACGGCTGTCCATGACGATCCACGATGGACCCTCGGATCGCCAGCAGTGGCTGATCCAGGGCGAGCGGGATGGTGGTGGTCTGAGCCGGCGAGATCGTCTGCGTGCTGAGACCGTAGCGCCTGGTTGATCGATCGAATGCATAAAACGTGATGGTTCCCGGAGGCACCAGGTCAAAGCGCGGCGTCCCCGGATTACCCGTGTAGAACGCGTGCCGAACCTGTAAGCCACCCGGGAGGTCGCGAAACCATCCGACCTCGATCGGGTACGAGATCGACGCGGATGTCATCAGCCGGGCGCGGATGTCAGGTGCGCGGCTCAACACGATCGCGGCGTCAACGCGGGCCGTGGTGTCGAGAAGCTCGCTACCTTGCAGCACGACCGCGGTGTAACCGTCTGCCGCGATCACCATCGCGATCGCGACTGGACGCGCCAACGCCCGCTTCTGATCCGACAGCCTCCACGAGATCTCGACCTCACCATCTGGATCGGTCTCGACTCGAGCGAGCGACTCCTCGCACAGCGTGATCGGCGCATTGATGGTGCCCGCCGGATCCACAATGCTCGCGCATAACTCGACGCGTGCACCTTCGATCGGATCCCCCTGTTCATCAACGACGCTGCCGTGTGCGACGATCCCCGGCGGGACGCCCTCGAATCGCCGCGTCTGAGGGTGCACGTGATTCGACGGTGCGCTTGGCGCACGCTGCGGATCCGGACGAAAACACCCGACCACCGCGATCCCGACCAGCACGATGCGACGCATCGCGAGATCGACAACACAACGGCGAACAGGTTCCCGAGCTCGTGCTCAGGCCGTGAGCTTGCGCACGCGGCGCACCGAGATCCACACCAGCACGATGCTGATCGCCGCCAGCGCCAACAGGCTCGGGACCATGTCGAATGGTCCGGCCGAGCGCAGCACCGCACCGCGCATCACGTCGATCATGTGCGTCGCCGGCAGCGCGCGACCGATCAGATAGAGCACCTTGGGCAGGCCCGCGACCGGGAAGATGTAGCCGGACAAAAAGATCGATGGAAGCAGCAGCATCTGCGCCATCTGCTGCGCCGCCATCTGGGTCTGCGCACGCATCGAGATCGTGAGCCCGAGCGCGAGCAACGCGAACAAATAGACCACGGCGGTCGCGAACAGGAACAACAAGCTGCCCTCGATCGGGACCGCGAACCCCCAGCGCATGATCAGCAAGATCAGCGCCATCTCGACGAGGCCGATCACCAGATACGGCGCCAGCTTGCCGAGCACCAGCCCGACCGGATCGATCGGCGTGACCAGCAGCTGCTCCATCGTGCCTTGCTCGCGCTCGCGGACGATCGCCACCGACGCGAGCACCATGGCTGCGATCTGGAGCAGGATCGCGACCAGCCCGGGGATGATGTAGTTGGCAGTTCTGCCCTCGGGATTGAACAGGATGATCGGCTGCGCTGCGAGCCTCGGCGGAGCGCCTGCCGCGCGGGCTGCGTCGAGGTTGTCCTGTGCGACGAGGCCGTTGATCGATGCGAGCGCCTGCGCGCTGACGTTGGAGTCCGAGCCGTCGATCAGCACCAGAAATTGCGCGTTCTGGTTATGCACGCGCCGATCGTGAAAGTCCGGCGGCACGATCAAACCCACCCGCGCTTCCCCGCGCGCGATCATCGTGCGCGCTTCGTCCGAGCTGTTGGTGATATGCGTGATCTGAAACGTCTTGGTCGCGCGCAGCTCGTCGAGCAGCTCGCGGCTGTACTGCGTCTGATCCTGGTCGACCACGACGGTCGGCAGATCGCGCACGGTCTGGTCGAGGAACCCGAACAGCGTGAGCTGCATGATCGGCAGCGTGAAGAACAGCACCAGCGTGCTGCGGTCGCGAAAGATGTGCTTGAACTCCTTGCGCAGCACCGCGACGAACGAATTCCACATGGCTATGCCTTCACCGACGGCATGGCACCGCGCTCCTTGGCCGCGCGCTCGGTCAGCGCCACGAATACATCCTCGAGCGAGGGCACGATCGCGCGGATCGACGGTGCGAACCCGGCCTCGCGCATCCGCCGGGTCAGCTCGTCGTCGCCGATCGTGGCGTCGAGCTCGGCGTGCACCGCCTGGCCGAACACCGTGGCACCCCGGCAGAACGGCTGGGTCCGGATCCAGCCGAGCGCCCGCGTGGAGCCAGGCGTCTCGATCTCGACGCGTCGGGTACCCGGCGCATTGACCTCGGGCAGCTCCTTGAGGTGATCCGGCGTGCCGGTCACGAGCAGGCGCGACAGATAAAGATAGCCGACCTCGCCGCAGCGCTCGGCTTCGTCCATGTAATGCGTCGTGACCAGCAGGGTGATGCCCTGCGCGGAGAGCGCGAACAGCAGATCCCACAGCTCGCGCCGCGCAACCGGATCAATCCCGGCCGTCGGCTCGTCGAGAAACACCACCTTCGGCTCGTGCATCAGCGCAGCACCGAGTGCGAGCCGCTGCTTCCACCCGCCCGACAACACACCTGCGCGCCGGCTCGCATAGGGCGTGATGTGCGTCAGGTTCATCGCCGCATCGATGCGATCGCGCAGTCTCGCGCCGGCAAGCCCGTAGACGCGTGCATAGAACGCGAGGTTTTCGAGCACCGTCAGGTCGGGATACAGCGCGAACTTCTGGCTCATGTAGCCGATCTGACGGCGGATCGCTGCACTCTGACCGACGACGTCGAGTCCGAGCACGGATGCGGTGCCCGACGTGGGCGCGAGCAGGCCGCACAAGATCCGGATCAGCGTCGATTTGCCGGAGCCATTGGGGCCGAGCAGGCCATATACCATCCCGGTCGAGACCTCGAGCTCGACGTCCGACAGCGCGACGAATTCGCCGAACCGCTTCGATACGCCGTCGACCTTGATCGCGGTCATCGTGGCACGTGGACGACGGCGGCCATGCCGGCGCGCAGATCGTGCTGGCCGTCGAGCACGCTGATCCGCATCGCGAACACCTGGTCGGCCCGCTCGTCGGCGGTTTGCAGATTCCGGGGCGAGTACTCGCCGCGCTCGTTCACATGATCGACACGACCCTCGAACGCGCGGTCTGGAAACGAGTCGACCTCGATCGGTAGCTTGTCGCCAACCTTGACTCTCCCGATCTGAGTCTCCGGCACATAGATCCGGACGTACAGCTGCCCTTCCTCGAGCAGGCTCGCCGCCGGCGCGTTGGGCGCGAGAATGTCGCCGGGCCGCAGGTCCAGTGCTTCCACGCGCGCCACCGATGGCGCACGGATCTCGAGCTCGCCGAGCATCACCTCGAGCTGATCGACCCGCGCCTTGGCGGCTGCGACCAGCGCTGCCGCCGCGCGCAGATCCTCGACCCGCGGTCCGGCGTTGACCAGCTGCGCGGCTGCCTTGGCCTCGGTGGCGCGTGCGGCTGCCTGGGCTTTCTCCTCGGTTCGCGCGCCGGCGCGGGTCTGCGCGAGCACGTTCTGCTGGGCCACGAGCTGCGCCTTCGCCGTGCGAAGCGCGAGGTCCGCCGCGTCGGCCTCCGCCCGCGCGATCGCCTGCGATGCGAGGAGCCGATGAGCGCGGTCCGCATCGAGCTGTGCCTTGTCCGCGGCGGCTTGCGCCTGCGCCACCCGGGCCTCGGCGGCGGCGATCTCCTCGGCTCGACCGCCGTGTTTGGCTTCCGCAAGTGCGGCGGTGGCCTGCGCCGCGCGCGCATTGGCTTGTGCGATCTCCTCCGGACGCGCGCCTCGCTCCAGCTTGTCGAGCGCAGCTTGCGCTTGTTCGAGCTGCGCGGTCGCCATCGCGTGTTGGGCGCGAAGATCACCCGGCTCGAGCACGATCAAGACCTGACCGGGTTTGACCAGGTCACCTTCGTGCACCCGGATCTCGGCGATCCTGCCACCGACGCGCGAGCCCACGGTCACGGCGCGAGATTCGACGGTGCCCGCCCACTCGAACGGCCTGTGTGCCAGGTAGCGCTTGTAGCCGATGTACGCCACCAGCACGACCGCGAGCAGGACCACCGGGAGCACGCGCCGCATCCGCTCCACGAAAGCAACGCTCGTGCCGCGGGTTTGCAGGCGCGAACCCGCGAATCCGCGCGCTTCCGTCACGGGAGCGTTGCTTACGTTTCCGACACGTGACGGACGCCTGAGCAGCCAAGGCCCGGCGTGGGAGGACGGTGTGCCTAGGGGGCGCCGGAGCAATCGCACGAGCGATCAGCGGGCGCCGAACGACGGCATGACGCTGGACGGTTCCCGGCAGGCAAATCGCGTTGCGCGCCCACATCGGGTTGCACTGCTCACCTGGTCACGCAGCATCCCGACGAGCCAGGCTGCGGCGACAGCCACGCGGCCGCGCGAGCACCCCGCACGATCGTTGCGCAAAGTCACCTGACACCTCCGGCATGGACGTTGCTGCGGAGGGCTGGATGCGCTTCTCGATCGCCGTGGCGAGCTGCTGCCTGTCGTTTGCTGCCTGTGCCGGTGACTCGACAGGGGTCGCCGATGATGACCTCGCTGA
>JBFWXW010000038.1:0-63400 GCA_050187075.1 Kofleriaceae bacterium
GGACGTCGGCTGCGAACCCTCTCCGAGCTGACGCCGGCTCGACGACGGCACCGCTCCGGACACCCTCCACAGACGCTCGTACGCCGCGTCATCCTCTTCACCTTCCAAACCTCCAGCGCGACCGCCTGCCTGCGCGTCGTCCGCGGCCCGCTCCACCCCGTGCACAAAAACGCCACTTGTTCCGCCTATCCTTCGGCCTTGCGTCCGAGATCCGGCCGGACACGGCCGGAAAACCGGGGCCCGTCCCCGGTTTCTATGTGGGCGCGCGCGAACAGCGGGGGCGCTGACTGACGAACGAGGACAGCCAGGCTAGCGCTGGCCGAGCGCGCGGCGCAGCTTGGCTGCGACCTGTCCTACGACTACGTCAAGCTGAACGCGGACTACACGTCGCTGATCGTCGAGACCGCCGATGGCGGCGTCGCCAAGGACGATCGGCTCGGCAACTACACACCGGCGTTCAAGCGGTCGGTGCTGGTCGAGGCCCTCGGCTACATCTCGCGGTTTCGCGGCAAGCGCTGCGTGATCAAGATCGGCGGCGCCGCGATGGTCCGCGAGGCCCAGACCCGCGCGTTCTGCGACGACGTGCTGCTGCTCCACTCGGTCGGGCTGTCGCCGATCGTCGTCCACGGCGGGCGGCCAGAGATCACCAGGGCGCTCGAGCAGCGTGGCACGACCTCGCAGTTCATCGAGGGTCAGCGGGTAACTCGCCCCGATGATCTCCGCGTGGTCGAGAACGTGCTCGGCGAGATCAACACCGAGCTGGTGACCCAGCTCAATCGCCGCGGCGCCCACGCGATCGGTCTGTCCGGCAAGGACGCGGCGCTGTTTCGCGCGCGCAAGCTGGTCCGCAGCGACGGTCGCGATCTCGGCCAGGTCGGCGAGCTGGCCGGCGTCAACCGTCAGTTCCTCGAGACTCTGCTGGCCCAGCAGTACATCCCGGTGATCTCGCCGATCGGCCTGGGCACCGATGGTGAGAGCTACAACCTGAACGCCGACGTCGTTGCCGCTGGCGTCGCGAGCGCGCTCGGGGTGGACAAGCTGATCTATCTGAGCGACGTGCCGGGCATCCTCGATGCCGGCGAGCTGGTGACCGATCTGACGCCCACGACGCTGCGCGCCAAGCTTGACGCCGGGGTCGTGCAGGACGGCATGGAGATCAAGGCGCGATCGATCCTCGATGCGCTCGCCGGCGGTGTGTCGGCCGTGCACCTGATCGACGGCAGAACCCCTCACAACGTGATGGCCGAGCTGTTCACGGACCGCGGCGTCGGCACGATCGTTCGCGCGGGGGAGGCATAGCCGATGGTGGCCGAGTCCGAGACCCGCGCACGGCGGACCGCGATCGTGGAGATCGTGCGCACGCGCCATGTCGCCACGCAGGCCGAGCTGCGCGAGCTGCTCCGCGAGCGTGGGTTCGACGTAACCCAGGCAACGCTGTCGCGCGACCTCGCCAAGCTGCGCGCCCGGCGGGTCTCGGGTGCCGACGGTGGCACCGCCTACGAGCTCGATGGCTTTGGCGCGCGCACCGGTGCCGAGACGGCTCAGCTCGCCGCGAAGTCCAGCATGGTCGTCGGCGTGCACGATGGCGCGGCGATGGTCGTGATCCACACCCGGCCTGGCGTGGCGCCCGCGGTCGCTGCGCTGGTCGACCAGGCCCGGCTCGATAGCGTGCTCGGGACGATCGCCGGCGACGATACGATCTTCGTGGTTCCCCAGCGTCGCGTCACGGCGAAGGCGCTGGCCAGGAGCCTCGAGCGGATGCTGGTCGGCGACCCGGCTTCGATCCGCCCGTAAACCACCGGCATCGTGGGCGTGTTACGCCGTGCTGGCTGGCACGTTCGTCGGTGTGGCTGTCATCCTCGAGCCCGCAACCGCGACACGCGGCGCAGAACTGCGTCTACCTAGCCATGACGGATTCCCTACATCGATGACGATCAGGCTGTTTGCCACCGCACTCATGGTCATCCTGTTCGGATGCAATGACAAACCCAAGGGGCCGCCGGCACCAAGCCTCGATACGCCACAGCCTCCAACAACACAGACCTATCCATCGGCACCTCCGCCTGCGAACCCGATCAGCCTCAAGTTCGACTTCTCGTCACCCGACAAGGTGTACGGCTTCGACTACACGCAGCAGATGGAAACGAAATTCGGCGCCCCTGGCGGAGCGGGTGAACCGGACAGCATCAAGCTCGATGCCGCAGGGACCGTGATCGTGCGCGGAACTGCCCAGGGAAAGGGGGCGCTCACCCTGACGATCGATCGCGCAACGGTGAACGGGAGGACGATGCCATCACCGGGAGGCGCTGCCAACGAGATGACCATCAACGAGCTGGCGGAAACCGGAGGCTGGAATGGTACGCCGGACGAACGCACCGCGTTGCTGCTCATGTTGTTCCCACTGTCGGCGAAGCCGCTGCGACCGGGCGAGTCAGCGGATCATCCGATGGCATTTCCGATCGCCCACGGTGGCTCGAACCTCGTGATCACGGGAACGATCACGAACACCCTCACCGGATTCGTGGTGATCGGCGGAAAGGTCTGTGCCCGGATCGACTCGGTGATGGATGTTTCCAAGCTCGATCTCCCGAAGGGGATGGAGGGGAAGTACAGCGGGTCGCTGGTCGGGAAGTCCGTCACCTACTTCGATGTGGACAGCCACCAGTTCGTGTCCGGAACGAGCAGTGTTGCGATGAACACCATGATGGATGGTACGAGCGCGTCGTTGACCACCACGATCCAGTGGGCCTACAGCGCAGCGAAGACCAAGGCCGCGGCCCAATGACGTCGTTCCGTCGCCGCTGCCCGATGTTCGCTCTGGTGATCGCCGCGGCCGGGTGCGCCACACCGTCCTCACCGCAGGCGTCGATCGCGAATGCCCGCGGGACTACGCCTGAGGTCGTATCACCCTCGGCGGAGCAGCCCGTCGATCATGACCCGCGACCCGAGGCCACAGCGCCACCGGCGGAGCAGCCCGTCCCTCCCGCCGCTGAACAACGACCCAAGAAACCAACGGCCAGGCGGTCGACCGCTGACCGCTCGGCTCAACCGGCTGCGCAGCAGTTCATCGATGCCGTTGCGCGATCCCGTGGTGCGATCCAGAACTGCTACGCGCAAGCGCTCGCCACCGATTCGTCGCACGCCGCCAAGCCCATCGTGCTCACCGTGACCGCCCGATTCTCGTCGGACGGAACCTATCGCGATGGTGCCTCCGAGCCATCCCTGGGACCTACACATTGGCCGCTGGCGACCTCCCAGAGCCGAACCTCGTTGCGTCCGGCAGTGAGGAGGTACGCACCGTCCGACGAGTACGTGACGGCTTTGACGTAGTCGTCGTGATGAAACGCCTGGCTTCCAACCCTGAACAGTGCACCGGGTGGAAGGGGCGCGAATGGTCGTGGCAATCGCGCGAACGCCGCTGGCTCCACGCTGCGAGGAGAAGTCGATGGGGCTACGGGGTTGCGTACGGCGCCAGAAGAGGTGCACGCGATGAGAAACGAGCAAAGGATCATCCAGACCTCGCGGGCTCTGGCTGAGCAAGGTGATCGCGGCGCGTGTGTGGACATGTTGCGACCCGCGAAAAGCAACAACTGTGCCTCAGAGCAAGTGCGCGTGCTCGACGGTCACCAGTAAACCGGAATTCATGTCCACGATTTCGGTGCGTGTGCGAAGCTCGACACCTGGGTCTTGGCCGACATTTCGCACGTGTTCGCTAGAGCGAGGTACCCGGACACGATCCGCGTCTGAATGCCGGACAGTTAGTGGCGCAAATTGCATCTGCCGCCGAGCCGTTTGGTCTGGTCCGCGTGTGGATCAGGCGCGAGTGTTCAGTTGCCGTCGCTGATGCCCCACTCGTAGTCGAGATCCGCGATGCGCTCCATCAGGTCGTCGAGCGACTCGCCCACGCGGCCGGCGCCGGGCACCCGCTCGAGATCCGCGACCCCGGCACGGACGTCCGCCTCGCCGTTGTCGTCGAACGCGTAAAACCGCAGCCGCGCGATGCCGGCGAGCCGGGCCGCGAGCAGCTGCAAGAGCGTCATCGCGTGGCGGTTCCCGCCGAACGCACCGCAGCCCCAGAACCCGGTGCGAATCTCGACCGTGGTACCCGGCGACGACCGGTGCGATTCGGAGACCGCCGCGAGGAAGCCGGTGTACGCGGTGAGGAGGATGCGATCGAGATCACGACGAAAGTACGCACCCCGGCCGCCACCCGGTGCAGCGATCGCGATGAGGTTGCTGATCGTCGGGGGATCGACGAGCCGGATCGCCTTGCGCACGACCTCCGCGGTCGCGCTCGCGAACCGGTTGCCGTACAGTCCATAGGGCCTGCCGGCATCGAGATCGGGCGCCGTTGCAATCTCGCACCGGCGCTCGACGTTGGCGACGAGCACCGGCGTGGGCTCGAGGTTCTCCTCGGTCTGCGCGGGCAGCTTCTCGGCCAGCAGCGCTTCACGCACCGAGCCAAGCACGGGGTGCTCGGCGGCCTGAAGCTCGTCCTGTGCGAGCAGGCTCGAGCCGTACGCGACGAACAGCTGCGGGTCTGCGAAGTTGACGTGCCAGGTGCCAGGCCCGGAATCGCGGTAGTCGTAGTAGCCGCGGGACACGATGAGCTCGACGCGAGCGAGCTCGAGGTTTGCGGGCAACGCCGCAGCACGCCAGCGCGTGACCGTTACCGGACCTCGGTGGGTCGCGTGAGGTGGGCACGCGAGCTCGAACACCAGGCGCTTGTGCGGGTGCTTGAGCTTCGGCGGATGTTTCGCCAGCAAAGCCGCGGGGTCGTACTCGCGGCGCACGATCAGGTCGAGCGGCATCTCTCCTTGAGAGTGTACTTTTAACACTTCGTCAACGAGCGCGACTGCGTCGGCCAGACGAAACCGAGGACGGGCCGGGACGGGGCCCGGTTTCCTTCCTCGTGGGGCGTGACGCTTTGATCGCCGCTGGAGATTGATGTGACAGCTCGGCTATTGTTCCCAAGCCATTGCTCATCACTAAAGCGCTGATCACCGACGTACGAACTGAAGAGTCGCACCATGTCAGCTCACGGCTGATTGAGGTACACGCGCCAGTGCGGCGATGCCGTCGCGTGACCGAACACACGAAGCGCGCCGATGTCTCCATCGATCACGGCCTGATTGGTTGACACCAGGTCGGAGCGCCCGTCTCCATCGATGTCGCGCATCGACCAGCTCTCATCACCTATGAACTGCGCGGCGTAGTCCCGGAGCGGGAACCCTGCTCCGTTGGTCGCCCCGCCGGCGGCTGGCAATGACCACTCCACGGCAGCTGCGAACCGGTCGCCGGTGTTCTTGTAAATTCGCCAGTGCGGATTCGATGGAAAGCCGAACACGCGCAGAACCCCGCCGGTGGGCTCGTCCACAGCGTGATTGGTCGACACGAGGTCGGATCGACCATCGCCATCGATATCGAACAAGGACCAGCTCTCGTGATCCCTCACTTGAGCTGAGTGCGTGATCAACGGAAATGTTGCGCCTGGGATGCCACCTGCCGTCGGTAGCTGCCACACCGCAGCCGGGGCGAATCCGGCCCCGGTATTTCGATAGAACCTCCAGTGCGGCATCGAGCCGAACCCGAACACGGCAAGCACCTCGTTTTCGTACGCCTTGTTCGTCGACACCAGATCGGGGCGCCGATCGCCATCGAGATCGAGCGTGACCCAGCTCTCCCAATCGAGTGCGGCGGCGTCGAGCGACAGCGTCGGAAACGACCCGCCAGGAATTCCACCCGTGGTGGGCAGCAGCCACATCGTCGCCGAGGCAAACCCGGTCCCCGTGTTCCGATAAACGCGCCAATGCGGAGTGGTATCGAAGCCGAACACGCCGATGAGTTCCCCGCTGTAGCCCTTGTTGGTCGACACCAGGTCGGATCGTCCGTCGCCGTCGATGTCGAGCAAGGACCAGCTCTCCTCGTTCACGGCCTGAACGTCGTGGCTGAGCATCGGAAAGCTCGCGCCAGGAAGGCCCCCATCGGGCGGCAACGGCCACATCGTTGGGGAGGCAAACCCAGTCCCGGTGTTCCGGTAGACCCGCCAATGTGGCGTGCTATCGAAGCCGAACACGCCGACGAAGCCATTGCCGTAGCGCTTGTTCGTCGCTACCAGATCGGGACGGTTGTCGCCGTCGATATCGAACGTCGACCAGCTCTCATCACCATTCTGGTATGCGTTCCAGCCCTGGTAAGGGAATCCGACGCCGATCGTGCCGCCGATGGTAGGCAGCAGCCACTGGATTGCCGGGGCGAATCCCGCGCCGGTGTTGCGGTACACCCGCCAGTGCGGATTCGAGCTATCGCCGAACGGTCGGACGAGGGGCCCGAATCCATCGTCGACGAGGTGATTGGTAGCCACGAGATCCGGCCGGCCATCCCCATCGATGTCGAACATCGACCAGCTCTCCTGACCGTACATTTCTGCTCCGCCGTATTCGCGGATAAACGCAGCGCTGGGCAGCGACCAGCTCTGTGCATCGTCGAAATGGGTTCCAAGCTCGACCGTCTCGTCGCACCCCGAAGTGTCGTGCTCGAGGCAATTGGGCCGGCATGCCAGCGTGCCGCTGCCCATGCCAAGGCTCTGGCAGGTGCCGCCGAGAACGTCGCCATCGCAGGCCTCACCAGCATCGAGCACACCGTTGCCGCAGGATGCAGGTGCGTCGCATGTCGATAGATCGAAGCCATCACAGGTGGCGGAGCATGCGAGGTCTCCGCCAGGTGCACCCAGTGCCGCGCAAGTCATCCCCGCGAGCTCGTCGCCATCACAGGTCTCGCCGGGATCGATCGCGCCATTGCCGCACTGCGGATGATCAGGATCCGCTGCGTTGTCGGTCGTTCCACAACTGACACCGACCATCGCGAATCCGAGAACCACGAACGAGCGCTTCATCCAAGACCATGACGAAGCTCCCGGCGATACGTCTCGCGGGCATCGAGTGCGTCGGGCCATCCGGGATGAAACAGCAACTCATGTGCCAGGGCGACTCGTTGCGATCTCATCGGCTTGGTACCGGACAGCACTAGCCGGAGCGCGCCGTGCTGGGGTCGAGCGTCCCAGTCGAATGCGCTAGATCACGATCATCAACGGCCGCTACAACCAGTAGGGCTCGGATCGTGGCCGAGACCGGGTGCACGTGCTCGTACCACTCACTCTGGGGATCACAGCTGGTCGCGAACCCGCTCGCTCCGTGGCGTGAGCGCCAAGCTCGGGCACGCAATCGCCATCCACAGCCTCGATCAAGTTGGCACCTCCAGATCAGATCGATGGCGGCCGAGATCCGTAGAATGCGCCATGCGCTTCGCGAGGGCACGTGTGGCAGTGGCTGTAGTGGTCGTGGCCGGGAGCAGCTGCAAGGGGACGACCGAACGGGTCGGCGTGCCGAACGTGCCACCGGCCTCATCCTTCGATGGCGCGCCAGCGCCCTTGCCCGAGGCATCGGTGCTCGACGCCAGGGCATCGTCCGCAGACGAGAACGGGGCGCGTGGCTCGGCTGTTCTGATGCTCTCGCCGATCGATGTCGCGTGCGCGACCACCGCCGACTGCGCGGTGGTCCCGTTTCATGTCGACGGACCCTACGTGTGCTGCCCGTCGTGTCAGGTCACGGCGGTGGCGCGGTCGTGGGCCGCGCGCGCGATCGCGATCTGCTCGAGGGCTTCGTCCCGCACCTGTTACCCGCTCGCCTGCCCGCAACCATCCCAGCGCGCGCGATGCGAGGCCGGCACCTGCGTCCTCGAGTAGGTCCGGTCGAGGGGAGCTACCGCTCGCGGCGTAGCCCGAGTGCGTACGCGCCGGCGTAGATCACGAGCGGCGCGACCATGGCCGGCAGCAGCTCGAACACGTCGCCGGCTCAGGGTCCGCGGGCACAGCCGAGCGCGATCGCGAGCCCGGTCGCCATCATCGCGAGCCCGACGGGGGTGGGGAGCGGCAGCCGGGCGAGCCGGATCACCAGGACCGGGCCGATCGTGATCCCATTCAAGGCAGAAGCGACCGAGGACGAGGGCGCCTTCATGGCCCTCGCCGCGCAGGCTGGAAAGTTCCCTGCAGGTCTGTACCAGATGCAGATCGAGAGCGCCGATCCCCGCAAGGTCATCTTCATCCAGGTCCAGGGCGGCGCGATCAAGCCCGACGGCAAGGCCGACGACGGCGGTGACGACGGCGCCGCCAGCGCTGGATGCAACGCCGGCGGGCTCGCCAGCTCCTTCGGCCTGCTCCCACTCGCCGCCCTCCTCGGCACCCTGCGCCGCCGGCGGAGTCGCGGGGCGTAGCGCCAGTCATCGCCGTGATGGCCGTCCCGACGAGGTTTCGCGACCATCGGCCGAACCCGGTCGGTTCCTACGGGAACGACTCATCGGCCGCGCACATGTAGACATCGATGTATACGGAGACGTCACCGTCGGGACAGCCAACCTTGTACAGGTCGATGATCGAGTTGCAGCGCCCACCGGGGCCCACCGATCCGGAACGCTTCGACAACCCGCGAGCGTGCTCGCGACGATCACCACGACGAAAAAAATCGCGCCATGGGTCGACGCTGCCATCGCGCGCGACGGGCGAACAATGGCAAACATCGGCGTCACCCTGCATCCTTCCTTCGAGCCTGGAACTGATCGCGCTCAAGCGGCAGCGAATCGCCGCGCTGTAGCGCGGCAGGCAACGGATAGCCTGGTGGCCGGTTTGCGGCCCGCCGCCTTTGGCGACCGGGCTCCCATCCGACTGACGTCCAACCGCACGCAATCACGCCCAGCGCGCTGCGTGCGACCCTTGGCGATCGCGGCGCGGAACCTGCTGTGGTTCGAGGCGTGCGCTGTCCGCTCGTCGCATCCGTCCTGGTCGTCATGCTCGCCGGTGCGTGCACCGCACCCGAGCAGCTCCAGTCGGCCGAGCAGACCATTGTCGGTGGCACCCCGGATGCCGGCGATCCGAACGTCGTGATGCTGGTGACCGAGCAATCCGGGCGCCGGATGACGTGCAGCGGGACGCTGATCTCGCCGCGCGTCGTGCTGACCGCGGGGCACTGCGTGAAGGGCTGGACCGTGAAGGCGGTGTACTTCGGCACCGTCGCTACACCCGAGGCGTATCCGCACCTGAGCATGCACGACCCCGCGTACATCGACACCCAGAACGTTCAGCGCGCCGCCGCGCACCCGATGTTCGACCCGGACTCCGACGTCGATACCAAGGGCTTTGACATTGGCCTGATCGAGCTGCTAGAGCCGGCGTCGATGGAGCCGAAGTCGCTCAGCGACCAGCCGCTCGAGGGGCTCGAGACCACGCCGCTGCGCATGGTCGGCTGGGGCATGCCATCCGTCGACGATCCGCAGACCGGGGTGAAGCGCACGGCGATGTCTCGGATCGCAGCGATCTCGCCCGACCGGATTGCCTACGGCGATGCGACCACCAACACCTGCGGCGGCGATTCGGGCGGACCGCTGTTAATCGAGCGCGATGGCGAGGAGGTCGTCGCTGCGGTGACCTCGTACGGCGATCCGTATTGCTCGGTGTACGGCGCGGGCACCCGCATCGATCGCTACCTCGAAGACTTCATCGACCCGTTCGTGAACGAGGCCGGAGACTGCCTCGGCTGCAGCCCGGTCACCGAGTGCTGCGACGGCGATGACTGCGCTGGCACCGATCTTCCCGAGTGCAGCCCTGCCGATGATCCGGGTCGCGGCCAACCGGGTGATGAAGCCGGCGGATGCGCCGCCACCACGGCGAGCGGCTCGATGCTGTGGTCGATCGTGGCGCTGATCGCAGCTCGCCGCCGCCGCCGCGTCCCCGGCACGGACACGTGACTCACGGCAGGCAGCTGCCCTGGAGGTGGCAGCAGCGAAGCCACGGAATCCCGACGACACCGTGCCGAGTGAGGCGGGTGTCCTCCGGCCAGCTCCCCAGCCAACGCTCACTGAGGTTGCCGCCCGAGGTGAAACATGACCGCGGCAGCGATCACGGTCGCGACGGTGCTCGCAATCGACAGACACGCGATGCGTGGTTCGTCGCGTTGAAATGGATCAACTTTTCCTGAGTCAACGCGAGTTGCCGGAAGGATAGGCGGAACAAGTGGCGTTTTTGTGCGCGGGGTGGAGCGGGCCGCGGACGACGCGCAGGCAGGCGGTCGCGCTGGAGGTTTGGAAGGTGAAGAGGATGACGCGGCGTACGTGCGTCGGTGGAGGGTGTCCGGAGCGGTGCCGTCGTCGAGCCGGCGTCAGCTCGGAGAGGTTAACAGCCGACGTCCAGATCCGGTTGCGCGTCCGGTGGTGCGCGTGCCGGCGAGACCGGCGGGACCTCGGGGCGCACGCCGAGATGATCGAGGATACGAGCGGTGACGGCCGGATCGGTGAGGAACGCCAGGACGCGGAGGTGGTCACCGCAGCGCGAGCAGTGGGTGACATCGTCGCCGAACACGCGGCGGAGCAGAGCGGCGACTTCGTCGGCGAGCGTCGCGACCGTGTTCTTGGCAAACTTGCCAGGATCGCGCGCGAATGGACCGTCGTCCTTGACCACGGACCCATCGTCGTCGCCAAGAAACTCGAAGCTCGATTCCACGCTATCGATGACGATTCGCTGCACCGTGTGAGGGAGCACCTCCTGCTGCTTCGCTGCGGGCCGCGTCGGCTTCACCAGCGACCTGATAGCGAAAGCGTCGCGAGCGGTCAACCCGGCGCTACCGCCTGGTCCCGTTCACGCAACGATCAGCGAAGACCACGCAATGACGTTCTCGGTCGGTGGCACGCGATCTATGCTGCGCCGCCCATGGCAAAAGTCACCGGCATCGGCGGCGTGTTTCTCAAAGCGAAGTCCGACAGCGCGAAGCTCGTCGCGTGGTACCAGCAGCACCTCGGGATGAAGCTCGAATCGTTCGGCGGCGCGATCTTGAAGTGGCCGGACGATCACGGCGACGACAAGGGGCTGACGGTGTGGCACGTCGCGAGCCCGGATAGCGATTGGTTCAGCCCGAGCCAGTCGAGCTTCATGATCAACTATCGCGTCGACAATCTCGATGTGTTGCTCGCCCAGCTGCGTACCGCTGGCATCGAGATCCTCAAGGGTCCCGAGTCACACGAGAACGGCAAGTTTGCCTGGATTCTCGATCCCGACCACAACAAGGTCGAGCTGTGGGAACCGATGGCCTGGGACGACAAGAACAAGCGCTGAACGAAGGGGTCCGCCACGACGGGCGATACGACCGCCCGCACACGTGGAGTTATCCTATTGCTCGCTGATCGATTCGGCGAGCTCGAGCACAGCGGCGAGGCTCTCCTCGCAGGTTGGAACGATCTGCTCGGGGGGCAACACGAAGCCCCCTGGGCCGTTCGCCGGGCGAAGCTCGATCAGGAACGACAGCGCCCCCGTCGCGCCGTACGCCCAGTCGCCGAGCGTACCACCCGCGCCGGTCTTCAGCTGTGAGCCGGGGCGAATCGCGTAGGGCTGGCCCTGCCGAGCTTCCAGTGCTTCGCTCATCCGAGCCGCGATCGCTTCGAACGCTGTCCGGTCGTCCGGTTCGGCTCGCTGGTAGCTCCACGGGTAGACGATCACCTGCGAGTAGCTGTGAAAGTCGATATGGGCGGCGACGTTCGCCCGTTCGAACAGCGATCGCATCGCCTGGGTCTCGGGCTCGCTGGACGGATGTTCCCCACGATAGTTCGGCGAGGATCGATCCGGGCTCGAGCCCGCTCCGCCCCACCCGACGTCGTAGTTGCGGTTGAGGTCCACGCCGTAGCCACCGCGTCGGTTCTTTCGCCAGTAGCGATCGACGGTCCAGGTGTGGACATACCCGTCGGGATTGACCACCGGTACGATCACGAAGGAAACGGTGTCGAGAATCCGGCGCAGCCGAGGATCGCGATCGTGGGACTCGAGAATCCGATCGGCGATGCACATGGGAACCATCACCGAGACCCACTCGCGGGCGTGCTGACCACCGTTGAGAACGATCGTCTGGTTCCCACCGCGCCCGATCTCGAGCGCCGCGATCGAGCGACCCTCGACCGACGCGCCCAGGTCTCGCTTGGCAGACAGGCTGGGGTGTCGATCAACCAGCCGATCCAAGTACGCGGTCACTTCCTCGAGATCTCGATAGTCCGAGAACCACTCGTCCGAGCTGGCGAGTCTCGAACGGTGAGCGAGTCGGTCGCGCTCCTTGCTCGCGGCGGCGGCGATGTCCTGAACCACGATCTCGTGCGAGATCCCTCGTGCTGCAAGAGCCTCGATGCCGTCACGCGTCAGCACGACGACGATCGGTTCTCCCGCGCCGGCGTGCTCGCTCCACGTATCGAGGCTCATCGCGGTGACGATCGCGAGCTCATCGTCGGTGCGGGGCTCGACGGCGACGGCGAACCGCGTCGGAGACGGCGCGCTCCGCAGCGGCCAGGTGGCAAGCGCGGTTACTGCACACGCGAGCGCGAGTGCTATCCAGCACCATGCCGAAGCCGCGAGCCGCAGCGCAACGACCTCTCGCACCATCAGGCCGAGCATAGTCGCGTTCACACGACCCGGCTAGACCACAGAGCAAAAGCCGATGGATAGCAGGCCGAGCGGCCCGTTCATGCGATCGGACGAACGGGTTCAGCGACGGCCAGATGCTATACGCTCGCGCCATGTCGACAGACTCGTACTTCCGTGTCGCTTCGACGCTGGTGACCGTGCTGTGGTCCGGCTGCGGCAAGCCGGATCAAGCAGTGGCGACACGTGCGCGGAGCGAAGCGCCAGCAGGAGTCAATCCCGTGATCGCCACATCGAAATGGCAAGAGAAGCTGGAAGACCTGAATGCTCCGCCCAACGTGCTCGGTTGGGCCAAGCGCCACACCGGAGAATTTCACGACGCATGGAAACGATGTGACGATCCACTCGTCCGCCTTTGGGTTGCCCGGGCCGGGGGCATCTCTCAAACCGGCATCGTTGCGGCCGTCGGTCAGCTCCTGCAAGAGGCGCTGCGGGCTTCGGACCTGCAAGGCGAGCAGCGAACCACGATCGGCGGCTCGCTCGATACGTTGTTTGGTTACTTCAAGGGGCACCGCAAGGCGGATGAAGTCGCGGCCGCTGCGGACAAGCTCTCGACGGCGAGGATGGGATGGGACGGTTCGGCCAAGGATCTGGCCTTCGCAGTGGATCAGCTGCTGCGTTCGTCCAAGGAGGTGAACAAGATGGCCATGCCCCATGACTTCATGTGGCTCGTGGACGCGTCCGGCGCTCTCAAGGTAGTCGTGTCCGGTTTCAAGACCCAAGGCTTCATCAAGCCTGATCAAGCCGATAAGTATCTCGCGTCCGTGTGGCAACCCAGCGGCATCGCGTCTGACGCAAACAGCGCCAAGTCTCTGACCAATCTTGAGGGCCTCACTGATCAGCAAATTGTTGGAAAAGTCCACCTCCGCGCCATCGAGCAAGGCAGCAAGGCCTCGAAGGCGGCGGCCACCGTGCTGATCACCGTCGAGCTTGAGAACGAGGTCCTCAACGGAGGCTTCGGCCAGTACTTCTTAAATCGAAGCATCGGTGCGAGCACCGATGCCGTGGCGGCGTATCAGAGCCTAGGTCGCAGTGATCTTGCAGAGACCGTTGCCAGCGCAAAGACGGCGGCTTCGGCGATCGACAGATCCTCGCTCGTGGGCCACGCCGACTTCTCGAAGCTGAATTCGATGTTCTTGGCGCAGCTCAAGGACGATCCGACCAGGGCTCGTGCGGCCTTCGTTCGCAAGAACGCCAACGGGCTCTAGACCGAACAAAAGCGGCCCTGCCCCCGCATTTGGAGAAGAGCCCGCGGTTCTCGCTATCGTTGTCGATGGGCTCCCGAGAGCGCTCGAACCTCGAACTGTGTGTATCGCCTCGAAGTTCTCGAAATCCCTTCGGAGATCAACCAAGCGCTCACCGCCACGCGTGCCTCGGCTCCGTGGAGACGAGTACCAGGCGTTGCTGGATGCCGAGCCGAACCTCAGCAGAGCAAGCCTTGCGCGGCGACTCGGGATCTCGCGCCCGGCGGTAACTCAAGCGCTCCGCCGTCGCGGACCGGCAAGATGAGCGCATACCTCCAGAATTGCAAACGTCAACGACGGGGCTGCACTCGCGAACGATCTCGGCGGCAAGAAACCGCGTGCGGCGGAAAGGTAACCGTACGAAGAACGATCCTGCCGCTCGGATCTGAATTCGGCGATCGTCTTCGTCCCGCATGGCACATCGAGGTCAGTGGTCCGAGCACGAGGCGCGCGGCGTCCTGAGCGCATGGCGTAAGAGCGGCCAGTCGCTCGAGCGGTTCGCAAATGAGCGCGGCATCGTTCCGCAGCGAATCCGCTGGTGGAAGGCGAAGCTCGAGGGCACGAGCACGGCGCTGGTGCGCTCGCAGTCGCCGCTCGCGCTGCTGCCAGTGCAAGTGACGGAATCGGCGCCGGCGAAGCGCGGCGAGCCGGTCGCCGTCTACCTGCGGAGCGGGCACATCGTGACGGTCGGCCGTGGCTTCGACGAGGAAGCGTTCGCCCGCGTCGTCGCACTGCTCGAGGGCAGCTGACGTGTTGGGACTTCCACCAAGTGTGCGCATCTACTTTGCGACGGCTCTCGTCGACATGCGCAACGGCGTCGACGGGCTGCGCACGATCGTGGAGCAGGTGCTCAAGCGGAATCCGAACGAGGGCCACTTGTTCGTCTTCGTCGGCAAGCGACGCGACATGATCAAGATCCTATTCTGGGACAAGAACGGCTACGTCGTGTACTTCAAGCGGCTCGAGCGTGGTCGTTTCCAGCTCCCGGCCGTCGACGAGAAGCGCATGAAGGTCGAGATGGAGGCCGCGCAGCTCGCGATCCGGTTCGCGCCACGTGACGCCGAGGACGAGCTGTGGTGTTGGCGGTTCCGCGATAGCTTCGGAGGCGTACGTCGCAAGGAACGCACGCCGATCGACTGCACCGCTAGTAGCGCCGCGTCGCCGCGCCTCGCCCTCGGCGCGCCTCGCACCCCGGGCGGGATCAAAATCACACGGTCGGGCACTAGCCATGCACGCCCTGCCCTGTTCGCCCGCCTGCCTGCGCGTCGTCCGCGGCCGGCTCCACCCCGCGCTCCCACATCCCCGCTTGTTCCGCCTATCCTTCGGTCTTGTTGGGCTCCTCGGGCCGGGAGCGGGCCGTGCCGTCGCGAATGCCAATTCTGCGATGTTAAATGACAATGCAAGGTCAGCGGCGGTGAGGCTCCGCGTTCGCTGTTTGTCGTCGAGCAGTCTGCGCTTCCCGACACCCCGCTCCGTTTAAGTACGCACGGGCGTGAGCGCCCACGTAGACCCCACTGATACGACGACGCCCGACGCACCACTGTCCGCCCTTGCGATGGATCACGTGGTCCTGGACCAGTACCGTCACGGCACGACCGATGGTCGCTACACGCTTCAGTGCGAGCTGGCGCGTGGAGGCATGGGGCGCGTCTGGATTGCGGATGATGTGCGGCTATCGCGTCGGGTGGCGATCAAGGAGCTGATCGAGCCGACCGTGACCCAGCTGGCGCGGTTCGAGCGCGAGCTCTCGCTCACCTCCCGGCTCGAGCACCCAGGCATCGTGAGCATCCACGACGGCGGAACGTGGCCCGACGGCAAGCCGTTCTACGTGATGCGGTTGGTCACGGGCGAGTCCCTCGACCGCGCGCTCGCGCGTGCGACCAACCTGGCCGAGCGCATGGCGCTGCTGCCGCATGGGCTGGCGGCGGTGGACGCGATCGCGTACGCGCATTCGCAGGGCATCGTCCATCGCGATCTCAAGCCGGCGAACGTGCTGGTGGGCGAGTACGGCGAGACCGTGGTGATCGACTGGGGGCTGGCGAAAGACCTTCGCGCGGTGACTCCCGAGCTGCACGATGGTCCCTATCGCGGCGGGACTGCGGTTGGCGAGACGGCCGGCGGCGAGGTGATCGGAACCCCAGCCTACATGCCGCCGGAGCAAGCGCTCGGCGACGCGGTCGACGAACGCGCCGACGTCTATGCGCTCGGCTCGATGCTGTATCACCTGCTATCCGGTGTCGCGCCGCATCAGGGGGCATCGGTCAACTCCGTGCTCGCGAGCGTGATCAGCGAGCCGCCGCCACCGATCGCAACGCGGGCGCCGGGCGTTCCAGCCGATCTGGCCGCGATCATCGACAAGGCGATGGCGCCAAAGCTGGAGGATCGCTACGTGACCGCAGCCGAGCTGTCGGCAGACCTCAAGCGATTTCATGGCGGCCAGCTGGTCGGCGCGCATCGCTACACTGGCCGGCAGCTCGTGCGGCGCTGGCTGCGCAAGCATCGAGCCTCGGTGATCGTTGCATCCGCCGCGGCGATCGCGCTCGCGACTCTCGGCGGGGTCAGTTTCGCCCGGATCGTGGGTGAACAACGCGAGGCCGAGCAAGCGCGACACGCGGCCGAGCTGCAACGTGGCAAGGCCGAGGATAATCACGCGAAGGCCGAGAAGCTGGTCAACTTCATGCTGGTCGAGCTCGGAGACAAGCTCAAACCGATCGGTAAGCTCGATCTGCTCGAGAGCGTTGCGAGCCAAGCGAGCGACTACTATCGCGATCAACCAGACGCGCCGACGGCCGACGAGCAGCATCGCCGCGCGGTAGCCCTCCATCGTGTTGGAGACGTGCTGACCGAAAAGAATCAAGCCGCAGCCGCGCTGGCCGAACACCAGGCCGGACTTGCGATCCACCAGCAGCTAGCCGCGAGTGATCCGAAACGGGAGCCCGACCTTGCGTTGAGCTACATGGCCGTCGGTGAGGCGTTACGCCGCCGTGGCGAACAAGAGTCGGCGCTGGCGGCGTATCAGAGCGCCCTCGCGATCAACGAGAAGCTAGTTGCGGCGTCGCCAGACGACGAGCGCGCAATCCAGCAACTCGCCCAGGTGTCTTCCATGGTCGGCGACTTGCACCATGAAACCCGGCGGGATCAGGCCGCAGCGCTGCGCGAACAGCGACGAGCTCTCGAGTTACGAGAGCGCCTCGTCGCCCTCAAGCCTTCGGATCGCAGGCGCACGCGCGATGTCATCAATACCCACGCGGACATCGCCCGCATCCTCAACGCTCTGGGAGACACCACCAACTCGCTCACGGAGCACCGAGAGACGCTTCGCTTGGCCGAGACATTTCTGGCTGCGGATCCGGAGGATGCCCTCGCGCTGCGTCTGCTCATGCAACAGCACAACAGCATGGCGACCGTGCTCCTCAATCGTAGCGATCCCGCGCAGGCCTTGGTTCACACCCTCAAGTCCCTTGAAATCAACGAGCGACTGATCGTGAAAGATCCTGCAAGTCCCCAGCTCAAGACCGCCAGTGCACAGCTGCACATGAACATTGCATTCGCGGAGAAAGAGCTGGGCCACCTCGAAGCCGCACAAAAGCACTATCGCGTTGCGCTCGAGATCGTTGAGAAACAGCTGCGCAACGACAACAGCAACATCGTGCTGCGGGGATTGTATCCAGCGTTGCAGGGACAACTAGGAACCGCCCTTTTGGGGCAGGGACACGTGGACTGCGATGACCGCGTTCGAGCGAGGCCTGAGCGCCACCCAGGCCCTGGCCGACCAAGAGCCGACCAACAATAGCTGGCAGGCGCGATTGCGAGTGGCCCACCGAAATCTCGGGAATGCCTGGAAGAAGCGAGGAGATCTCGTCCGAGCCCTCGAGCACTACCGGAAGGCCCTCGACATCGCCGAGCAGAGAGCCACACAAGACTCGAAGGACTCGGACGCGCAGCAGGCCCTCATCGAGGCACTTACCAACGTCGCGGAGACGCAAGAGGAACGCGGCGAGGCGGGGCAAGCAGCGGCGGCGTTCGGTCGTGCGCTGGAACGCGCCGAAGCCCTGCTGGCGCGTGACCCTTCACAGCCGAGCTGGGTGCAGGCCACCAGCAAGCTTCGTAAGAAGGTGGCGACTTGCTGCAAGAAGCACCGCGCGAGGCGGTAGTAAGGGCCCCGGCAAGCGACGGCACGCGACTTCCGCGATGATCTCGACGCGGTTGCGCTGGTGCGGTCGATCGGGCATTGCGAGTAGGGCATCACGACATGTCGCCGCGACGACCGACGGCGTCGTCGCAGTGTCGTGTGGCGGATTTCAGGAATTGATGGCCGCAGTGTTCAATCGCTCACGATGATACGGTGGAGTGATGCAGTACCTGACTACGTGGCTTGTGGTCGTGGTGGGGATCGTGACGTGTGCTGCGTGCGGCGATCATTCTAGAGACCGCTTGAGCGATGCAGAGCAGCCTCAACGAGGTGCAGTACGCGTCCGGGTGATTGGTTACATGGACCAACCGGTGGTTGGAGGTGTCGTCGTCTTCAACGACAACGCGGGCGGTGTCGTGAGCGTCGCCAATGCCGATGGCGACGGCTGGGCAAGCGGCGAATTGGAGCCGGGAGGCAGTGTCACGCATATCGGTGACTGGAATCTCGATGAGGATGCCTATGCGCCAAGCCTGATCACGGTGCTGGACGTCCAACCGGATGAGGACATCGTGATCCGCGAAGGCGGTCCGGTCCTAACCGGTTACGGGTTCTTCACGGTCAATTTCACGCCATACCCCGGCGAGTTCATGAGCTACATCACGGGACCCTGCGCGCAGGCGTCGTCGGGATCGCCGGGCTCGTCATCCGAGCTGCTGGTGGTTCCAGACGAATGCACAGCAGCTCCGGTCGAGTTTCGCGTCGTCGCAATTGGCTTCGGCGCAAATCAGGGCGAGGCGGCGATCGCACGGGTCGTCGACGTCGGTTACGTCGAGGGCGGCAGCGTCACGGTGCCGAACACGTGGCAGGAACCGTTCGCGGTGACAGCCACCTTCACGGGGGTTCCCGACGGCGCGTCATCGATCGTGTACACGCGGAGATCCGGCCCCGCACCGCGAGCCGGCGTCGACCCACCGATCACGAGCAATGTGGTCGGCGGGACTGCGACCAGGACGTTCGCGACGCTGGCAACTGCCACAGCCGAGTACTCGTACGCCTGGCAGTTCCCAGACGGTCGCAACAAATCGATCACCGAAGGGAAGGCGGGGGACGAAGCATCGGTGCAACTCGACGTGACGGCGCACCAGCTACCCGATCTCGACGATCCGGAGCTCGACGTTGCGTCACGAACGATCACCACAGGAGTCACGGCTGACGTGGATCTGATGGCGGTGCGCATCGGATACAACCAGGGGCAGGTGCCCAATCAATGGCTGATCGTGGGTCCACCGTCGGATCAGATCACCTATCCCCAGCTGCCCGACGAGTTCCCGCTGTCACCCATGCAGGGGGATCCAACGCTGCTCGGGGCAGGACTGTTCGATGCCACCTGGATCGATGGTTACGGAGAGGCGCGCCTCGACGCCAAAGCGTTGATGTACAGGCTCGACGATGAACCGATCCTCGGCCCAGGGGCTCGGCGACGGGTCAGCCGACGCGGGGGCGTTCAATGAACGTTGGCGGGAACAACCGAGCTACTGAAAGCTCGTACGTAGGGCCTTCAAGAGCGCATTGCGCTGGCGCCCGCCGATCGCATTCTGCGGCAACCAGCCCTCGTTGAGCGTCCACACGATGATCCCGCCGTATCCGTTCGCCGCCGAGAACGCGCCCTTGTCGGCAATCGAGGTTTCATCCTCGAAGGAGATGTACTGGGTCGAACCGCAATGCGGATCATGCACGGCGGTTGCGAACCTCAGGTAGGGCTGCTTCGCAACGTCATCGCGCTTGCGTTCGGATGCGCTCGCGGTGTCATAGGTGCCGCCGGGAGCGTAGAGCTCACTCAGGGATAGTTGTTGTCGCCGCCACGGATCACGCGTGACCGTGGCTCGAGGGTCGGCGCCGCCAGCCGGAGCGTCGACGAGACCACGGCGGCCAGATCGACGTCCTGGCGTGCGCTTCGGGTCGCCAGCATCTACAGGGCGCGCACGCCATCGGCGATTCGCTCCGAGCCAGCAACCAGATCTTCGAGACAGCGCATCGCCGGCGGCCGACTCGACTCGGTGATGTGGACCAGCTGCTTGCGTATCGACCGCAGGTTGAGAAGCACCGACGTGAGCGGGTTGTTGATCACGCCGTGCGATGGCGCGGTCGTGATCTCCAATCCGCCGGCGAAGCCCGTCGAAGCGGATCGTAAGGCCTGCACCGCTACCGCGAAGTGATCCGCGCTCGGCAGACGGTCCCTACTCGACGCCGATCACCACCGTGTACGCCGAGTCGTTCGGCATGATCGGCCCATGTTTCTGCGACGGCGTGATCTTTACGTAGTGGGTTCCCGCCGTGGTGGTCGCGGCGCTGGTGACGCGATCGAGCGAGTCAACGTCTGTGGGAAGGTCGCCGCTGATCGATGTCGTGCCATCCGGCGCAAAGATCTGGATCGCGGTATCAGCGCCGCCCCAGCCGCCGGTGACGACCGTGATCGCCTTGCCAACGTCGCCGGTGGCGACCTGGACGGAGTACCAGTCCTGGTCGGTTTCGCTCGTGAAGCTGGCATCGATCACGGCGCCAGGCGCCGTGACGGCTTGGGCCGCAGCGCTGGTGTTGTTCGGCTCGGCGTGACTGATCGTGCTGGACGTGGCGATCAGGTCGACGTCGAACGAGTACGCGAACCCGGCGGGGTCGGTGCCGAACTGATACAGGATGAGGTAGGCCTTGTCGCCGCCGGCGAGGTTGTTCGAGAACGCAAGCGGGCCAAAGAACGGGTGGGTGCCGGCGGAGCCGATCGGTTGTTCGATCGAGCCGGTGGGACCGAGCACGAGGATGGCGGCGTTTTCGGGGACGGGCGTCCGGATGTACATGGCGGTCATCTTCGCGAACGACACCTCGTAGAGCTGGCTGTCGAGACCGCTCGCAAACGTACCGGTAAACGTTCCACCCGCGCCGAGCGGAATCGGGGTGCGCGCGACGACGTCGACCGGGACATGAAACTCCTGTGGCGCGGCAAGCGGGCCACGCGTGACGTCGATCGTGGCGGCGCCCGTGGCCGCATTGGGCCCGAGTAACAAGTCAACCTCCAGCTCGAACGGAGCTGCGTGCTCGATCAGCAAGAAGCCGCCTGCGCCGGAGTAGCTCACCGCCAGGTTGCTGTAGGCGCCGGTCTCGTCCGTGGTCACGTCGAACGGATTGTTCATGTCGAGGTTGGTGACCACCACCGTGGTAATCGAGCCCTGAGCGACCTGTCCGGTCGTGCCGAGTACGTTGACCGCGAGTGGGTTGTCGATCGTGAACCCGTCCGCGAGCGAATGGCCGTCCACCGTGATCGTGCGCGGGCCGATCGGTGCGTTCGCTGCTGCCGTGATCTCGACGGCGAGGCTGGTGCTGCTGAGCGCCTTCGCGGAGGTCACGGTGATGCCCTCGCCAAAATCGATCTCGCTCGAGTTGGTGAAGCTGGTGGCCTCACCGGTGAGGACGATACTGATCGTCCCGCCGGCGAACCCTTTATCGGGGACGGCGGTGACCAGCGCGGCGCCGTCACTCTGGGCGTCGCCCTCGGAGCTGCAGGCGCCGAGCGCAACCGTGAGCAAAACGCCGGAGAACAGGGTGGGGATTGCGACCTTCATATGTTCCTTTTGCGAAGCAGCAGCGCGACGTGCGTGCCGATGTAGTGAAGACCGAGCAATCCCGTGCGATCGGCTCAATCAAAATCGCAGCGCACCGCGATCTCCGCACATGTGGCGAGGCAGGAGGGTGAGCCGTGTCACGGGCTCGCAACCTGCGAGGAGCTTCACGCGAGGGGGACTGCCAGCTCCGTCCCGAGGCGGGAAGGCAAGCGCGGAGCTGAACGATGGTGCGTGCGCTCGCTAGTCGAGCGCGATCACCACGGTGTACTCCGAGTCATCCGGCATGGTCATCGCTCGGTGCGACTGCGTGACCTTCACGTAGTGAGCTCCGGCCGTGGTAGTTGCGGCGCTGGTGACGCGATCCAACAGGCGGACATCCGTGGGACCATCGCCGCTGATCGACGTCGTGCCGTCCGGCGCAAAGATCTGAATCGCCGTGTTGGCGCCGCCGTAGCCTCCGGTCACGGCGGTGATCGGCTTGCCAACGTCGGCGGCGGCGACCTGCACCGCGTACCAATCCTCGTCGGTGTCACTCGTGAAGCTTGCATCGACGACGGCGCCTGGCGCCGTGACGACCTGGGCTGTGCCCTTGGTATTGTTCGGTTCGACGTGGGCGATCGTGGTGGAGGCCGCGAGCAGGTCGACATCGAACGAGTAGTCGAACCCGGCGGGGTCGCCGCCGGCATGGAAGATGACGTAGATCTTCGCGCCGGCGGTGACGTTGTTGGAGAAGTCGATCGGGCCAAACACCGGGTGGACATACGCAGCACCGATCGGCTCCTCGACCGAGCCGCTGGGTCCGAGGACCAGGATGGCAGCGCCTGCCGTCGCGGGCACCGGGATGTGCACCGCGGTCAGCTGCGCGGCGGACAGCTCGTAGAGCACGCTGTCGTACCCGTTCGCGAGTGCACCGGTGATGGTTCCGCCTGCGCCGAGCGCAATGGGTGTGCGCGACACGACCTCGACCGACGCCTGAAACAGCTGCGCAGTCGCTGCCGGGCCACGTTCGATATCGATGGTCGCGGCTCCGGGAGTTGCGTTGGGACCGAGCAACAGGGCGATCTCGAGCTCGAAAGGAGTCGCGTCATTGACAATCACGGAGCCGCCTGCGCCCGAGTAGCTGACCGTCAGGTTCTTGAGGGTTCCGGTCTGTTCGTCGGTAGTCACGTCGAAGGGACTGCTCATGTCGAGGTTCTTCACCATGATCGTCGAGACCGAGCCCTGGGCCGGTTTCCCCGTCGTGCCGAGTACCTCGATCTCGATCGGGCTGGCGATTGTGAACCCGTTCTCGAGCGAGTGGCCGTCCACCGTGATCGTCCGGGGGCCGAGCGGTGCGTCGGTCGCGGTCGTGATCTCGACGAGCAGGTTGCTGCCGCTCGTCGCCATCACGGACGTGACGGTGATGCCCTCGCCAAAATCGATCGCGCTCGCGTTGGTGAAGCTGGTGCCACTGCCGCTGAGCACGATGCTGGTCGAGCCGCCGGTGAACCCGTGATCGGGGACCGCTGCGAGCAACGACGCGTCGCTCCCCTGGGAACCGGTTTCGGTGCTGCAGGCGCCGAGCGGCACAGCGATCAAGATGGCCGAGGCTGCGGTCACAAGTCTGCGCTTCATGTGGTCCTTGCTTGTTCCGCAACGCGACATGCGGTGCGTGTAGTCGGAGGACCGAGTAGCGCTTGCGTTCGGCTCACGATAAATCGCGCGATGGCCAGAACGTGGGACATGTCGCGAGCTCGCGTGTGATCTGCGGCCGGCGATCGCCAGCCAGCGATCACCCATCCTGAAGGCGTCGCCTCAATGCACGCCCAGATACGCCGTGCGGAACGAGTCATTGCGCGCCAGCTCGGCGGCCGGCCCCGACGTCACGAGCAAGCCGACCTCGGGCACGTGGCCGGTGGTCGCGACCCGCAGCGCTTGATGCGCGTTCGCTTGCAGCCTGGAACCAGTGTTTTCACAGCTCGGCGAGCGTTCCGGGATTTCCCGAACCGGGCGCTAGTGAAGCGGGGCACGAGCTGATCGTTCGCCGTCACACGAGCGGCTATCGCGTCGAGGAGTACGCCAGTGGCAACGGGGTCGAGTCGTGGTTCTTTGGCACGATCATCGAGTTTCATCCTGCAGGTTGCGCCGCGCTGTGGTCGCAAGCCTCGACCTACGACGGCGCGATGGCGCTGCTCGTGCGAATCGGGTGGGCGAATCGCGCCGCACCGAGCGCCGCCGAGATCCGTGCGATCGACGCGCAACCGGCGAACCCGAACGCTGCGTCCCACGGCTTCGCCCGCGCGTGGCTCACGCACGCATGTGCCGGCGGTCCGGAGTCGAGCCTGACATGGGACCGCGAGATCGTCGGCGACGACGTCACTCGCTGCCCACGCTGCGGTGACCACCTAGTCTGGCCAGGATCACCTTCTTCGCTGCCTCGAGAATGCCAATGGTCCGCGTGACTTCTTGCTTCCATTGCGCGATGCCGTCGTCGCCGTTGTGCGCAGAGACGGAAGGAGGAGCATGCGCCACATCTCGAATGTGAGAGTTCAAGGCCTCAACGGTGTCCAGAAGCCGGGCCCTCATGTCATCGAACCGCCAGGGCTGGTCGTCCATGACGACGATCATACATGGAGCGAAACGGTTGAGGCTCGTACTTCAAAGCGGCGCAGCAGAAATGCTCGTTGAGCGAGGCACGCGAGGCTGCGACAACGGCGTTACGCGGCCGGGCACGGCTTTGGCAGCTCGAGCTCGGAGCCACCTACCACCTCGCATCGACACTCACGCTGCCATAGACCGGCAGCATCGGCTTGTCCCCGCTGACGTCGCGGAGCTTGCCGACGCGCAGCGTGACGTCGTAGCGGCCGAAGGCGACGCCGTGCGGCCCGAATCGGTCGAGCTTGAAACAGTGAACACGTAGGAGCTTGTATCGACCGTGCAGCCTTCGTGAGAGTCGGGCTGGGTCGGTCACCAGCGAATCAGTTACGCTCGACAAGCCTACGTCCCGCCCACTCGAACTTCTGAAGTCGCCCGATCACTTCGGCGCACGCCGCTGCCGGAGTCTCATCGCGGCCGTGTTGCGAATCGCGCGATTTTTGCCGTGAGCCTTCAAGTGCTCCAGCGCCGTCGATGACGGCTCGAATAGCCCTAGGACCTCTCGTTGAACACTGGCGTCTCCCCTCCGCGCGCAGTCGTCGACGATGTTCACATCATTCCGGTTCGCAGTCAGTCGGCGCCGAAATTCTGCACGGCGATATCGTGCTTCGGCCGATTCGTTACCGTCGACGATCTTCTTGAGACGCGCGAACTGTTCCTCGGTCAGTGATCGATGTTCGACGAGTGCGATCAATGCACTCGTGGCCAGACTAGGGGACGGATCCAGTCGCGCGAGCTCAACGAATTGCTCCACGAGCTCATCAGACATCTCGGTGCAGTCCAGAACTCGTAGGAAAGCCGCCCATCGGAAGTGCTCGGGGTCGGCATCCTCACGCGAAAACTGAGCGAGTTGAGCCTCGAGGAACCCGGCGTCCAGCAGACCGAATCTCAGCCACGCGCTGGGGTACCCCAGTTTGTCTGCCTCGCTCATACGAGAAGGTTACACCCGCAGCCAGGTGCTCCCTGCCGGTCCACGGGTGTCATCGGGCTAATCACTCCTTGACCTCGGGCGGATCCCCGCTCGGCGCGCGCTCGGTCTGCGCGGGCTTCTCGATGCGCTTCTCGATCTGCTCGAAGGTCAGCGTGAAGTACAAGCCGCTCTTGCCCTGCTTCTCGAACGCGCGGACCGTATAGGCCGCCTCGTCGCCTACGATGTCGCCGGACCATGCGGGGGCGGCGACCGGGGAGTCTGATTCCTTCGGGTCACGCTTGTTGGCGCGACGGGGTCGGGTGATGCCAACAATGCCCTCGCTACGCGGTCCGCAGATTCACGAGTTGCTGACGCGCCATCGTCGCCTGCTTGGTGTCCGGGTGCCGATCGATGATCTGCTGGTAGATCGCGCGGGCGTCCTGGAACCGCTTGCTGAAGTGGTGGTCCTGCGCCGTTGCGAGCAGCGCCTTCGCAGCCGCGACTTCTTCCGGCGATGGTTCGTTCGCAGTCGTGCCGCGATATGGATGATCGCTCGTGGCGGGTGCGGGAGGTGGCGCGGTCAGCTCGGTCCACGCCGAGCGCACGGCGCCCTCTAGCTCCGCGTCGTGGAACGCGACCTTCTCTTGAATCACCTCGACGAGGCCCATCAGCATCGCCCGAAGCTGGAGGATCTCCTCGGCCTGCTTCTGGACGATCGTCTTGAGCGTACCGACATCGGCTTCGACCGTGGCCAGGTCATCGGCGTTGCGATTGATCGCCTCGCGATCCGCCCACTGGCCGAACGCCCACTGACTCAGGAAGCCTAACCTCTGCGCCATCGCGAGCGACCGTAACACGCGCGTGCGGAAAGCCTCATACGATTCTCGGATGCCTGACATCGCACGGTGGGATGGATGCGAGAGCGTCGCGCACGTTGGTCGACGACCGACGCATCGGTACGTAGCTGGACCACTGCGGCTTGCAGCGCCTACGCCTGGGACGGAACCGCCTGCATTCCGGTTTCTTTCTCCCACTTCTTGATCGCCTGGCTTTGCCAGACGTGAAGGCCTGGGATGCCGCCACGCGCGGGGCCCTTCATGCCGTTCTTGATGCTGTTGATGAGCTTCTTGCCGCCCTCGATCACCTCGTTTTTTCCGCCGGTGACGAGCGCCAGATCACATTCTTCGATGGTGTTGAACATTGGTTACTCCTCGATTTGTCGCCGAGAGCCGGATGGCGCTCGCGCGCGGCATGCAGAGCTTTCAGATCTCGGCAGCCAAGCTGATGAATGCCACGATCAGCGTGCGGGAGAAGCGAACCGTTCGCCGGCGCGGGCAAGTGTTCGCAGACCGCTACCACGCGCGGAGATCATCAAGACGCCGCGCCAGACGCGTCGCACGCTGGCGTATGTGCTCAACAACCGGCGAAAGCACGCGCAGGACCAGCTGTGGGGCGCGCAAACGTGGGCGTTCGATCCGTTCTCGACGGGCATCCACTTCCCGCACTGGAAACAGCGCGCTCGATCGGACCTTCGGCTGGAGTGATGGCGAGACCCACGATCCACTCGTGGTGTATCCGCCACGGGTGGATCGTCGAGCGGTCTGCTGGTGCTCGGAGGATTCGCGCTGGCCCTGCGCCGGCGCCGCAAGCCGGTTCTCTGACGCGGCGCGACCAGCCGAACCGCCATTCCCACGGTTTCGGTATGATGACACCCGATGTCCGCGAACGTGGGGGCCCCGTCGGTGAGACTGGCGGAGCTGATCGGCGCGCTCTCGCTCGGCATCGATCTCGGCTTCGGCCAGCCGATGGAGCACGTGCTGCGGCAGTGCGTGATCGCGATGCGCATCGCCGATAAGCTGGACCTGCCGGCCGCTGACCGGGCGACCACCTATTACGCGGCCCTGCTCCTGAATGTCGGTTGCCACAGCGACGCCCACGAGCAGGCGAAGTGGTTCGGCGACGACCTCACGTGCAAGGCGAGCAAGTACGACCACGACCTGCGGAGCCTGCGCAGCCTGGTGTCGGGATTGCGGACGATCGGGGCCGGTCACGCGCCGCTCCATCGGTTCCGGATCGGTCTGGAATTCGCCGTGTCGGGCCACCGCGAGGTCGCCCACATGATCGAGCATCACGCCGAGATCTCGCGAGAGCTCGCGAGGCAGCTCGGTTTCGCGGACGCCGTGCTCGACGCGATCGGTGCAAGCTACGAGCGCTGGGATGGACGCGGCTGGCCGGGCCGGCTCAAAGGCGAGGCGATTCCGCTGGCGGCGTGCGTCGCGCAGGTCGCCGAGTTTCTGGAGGTCGCCCATCGGGTCGACGGCATCGCCAAGGCCACGAAGCTCGCGCGCGACTGGCGCGGGAAGCACTTCGCACCTGCGGTCGCGGCCGTCGTCGCTTCGCATGCGCAGGAGATCTTCGCCGAGCTCGAGAGCTTGGCGGTGTGGCCGTGCGTCATGGCGGCCGAGCCGGGAGACCCGATCATGCTCGGCGGCGAGCGCCTCGATAGCGCCCTCGTCGCGATCGGCAACTTCGTCGACATCAAGTCCCCTTACTTTCTCGGGCACGCGCAAGCCGTGGCAGACCTCGCGAGCGAAGCAGCGGTGCGGTCGAGCATGAGCCCCACGCAGCAGCGCTTGCTGCGGCACGCCGGCCTGCTCCACGGGATCGGCCGGCTCGGCGTGTCCAACGCGATCCTCGACAAGAAGGGACCGCTCGGTCCCGGCGAGTGGGAGCGGGTGCGAATGCAGCCCTACCTGACCGATCGCATGTTGCGTCAGTCCGACGCGCTCGCGCCGGTGACACGGATCGCGGTCATGCACCGCGAGCGCATCGATGGCAGCGGCTATCCGCGCGCTATCGGCGGTTCGGCGATCCCGGTCGAGGCACGCATTCTCGCGGCCGCGGATGCCTATCAAGCAATGTGCGAGCCGCGTCCCCATCGTCCTGCGCGTGACGCCCGAGAGGCCGCTACCTTGTTGCGTACCGACGCCCGGGCCGGCCGCCTGGACGCCGACGCGGTGGAAGCCGTGCTCGGCGCGGCAGGGCACCGCATCGTGCGCCGCCGCGAGGGGCCCGCGGGACTCACCGCGCGGGAGATCGAGGTCCTGCGCCTGCTGGCGCGCGGCATGTCCAACAAGGAGATCGCGGTGTCGCTGTCCATCTCGGCCAAGACGGTCGCGAACCACGTCGAGCACATCTACTCCAAGATCCAGGCCTCGACGCGCGCCGCCGCCTCGCTGTTCGCGATGCAGCACGGCCTGTTGCCCGAGCACGGGTTTGCGGGCGGCGCTCCGAACTGAGCTACTTGCCCTGCATCGCGGCGAGGTTCTTCATGATCACTTCCTCGGTCTTCTTGAGCTCCACCGTGGGACTGAACATCAGTAGCTCCGTCTCCGGCGTGTTGTTGATCGGCACGTGTCCCGGTGGCGCGTAGAACGCGTCTCCGGCGTCGTACGTCTCGTCGCGATCGGGGTACCGGAACGTCATCTTGCCCCTCAGCACGTATCCCCAGTGCGGGCATTGGCACCGATCATCCTTGCATCCCTTGAGCAGCGGAGAGTGGTCCAGGTCGTGGCGGAACAACGTGAACCCGACCGTGTACCCATCGAGATCTCCGGCATGCTCGGCTACGGGCCCGAAGTCCTTCAGGGGAACGCTCGTCTTCGACAGCTTCGGCATCGTGATTCTCCTGTGAGAGCTCGCTGAGAGCTCGCGTTTGCTTGCTGATCGCACGGTACGTGCGCGGCGGCGTCCGCCGCCATGGGGCGTTTTCCTCATTTCTGGACGCAGCACGTGGAGCGCGTTGGCGTGCCGCCCGCAATCGCCTGCCGGCGGTGACCTCAGCGCGCGCGCCGGGCCTGGTCGAGCTCCGCGATCACGTCGAAATCGGTCTCGTGCACACGCGCAGCCTCGAGCGCCGCCTGCGCGACCGGCACGTGGCGAAAATGACCAGGTGGTAGTCCTCGCCGCGCGCATAGCGGGCGATCTTGCCGCGGACCAGCCGGTCGGGCGGGACCGATCGTGCCTGGCGGCCTGTAACGCGCCGATCGATCATGCCCGCGGCCTGGTCCGATCAGAAGCTGATCCGCGTGGGGTACTCCACGGCAGTGACGGGGTGGGAAGCCATGTTCGTGATCAGGGCCACGAACATGGCCGCGAAACCTGCCGCGACGGCGGATCGACACTCGATGATCCATCTTGCATTCCGAGTGCTTGAGCACGAGCCAACTCCCGTTGCAGTGGTCCAGGGGTTGCTCATCTGCGGTTCATGACGCGCCTTTCGATCGCCCTTGGACTGGGCCTGCTCGCGTTCGGGTGCACAACGGATCCGATCGCCGACGAGCCGGCTCCGGGAGGTGGCGGCGGCAAGTCCGATGGCACGAGCCATTGCCCTGTGACGGACGACCTCTCGGCGCGCGCTCGCGACGTCATGGCTGCAAACGGATTGATCCTGCCGGGCGAAGAGGCCGAGCTCTCGAGCCTCGGCATCACGATCCGATGGCAGCTCGCCCGGACGGTCGAGCGCGACGACGGATGCCTGCTCGTGATGAGGGTGTGCACGACCCAGGACTCGACCACGACGTGCGATGGCAGTGGAGCGCTCGAGGTGCTCGCGCAGCGTGGCGACGACGTGATGTTGTTCGAGGACTTCCTCGGTCTGAACCCGGAAACCGCAACCTTGAACGTCAAGGTCCAGGCGCTGGTCGGCTACTACGCGACCCTGTCAGGGGCCTCGGCGATCAACGCCGAGAAGGCCCTGTCGATCGGAGAGCGCTCGATCTCGGGGTTCGGCGGCGTGGCGGTCAAGGCGCCCGCGTTGAGCTTCGACCCGACGCCCGGCCGTGACTGGCAGGTTCCCGAGGCGGGCTATGACCTTCGCAACGTTGTCTCGGCCGAGGTGTACGACATCCAGGCGTATCAGCTCGATGCGGACTGGGAGTTCTTCTTTGGCGGCAGCATTCATCAAATGACCGAGCTGGGTGAGGGCATCGTGGTCCACCCGTGGCGTGCCACGTTGTTCCGGGTGCTCGACGATGGCTCGCTCGATGCCGACGACAAGGCGCTGTTCTGCGAGCGGTACGCGAGCGCGACGCCAAGTGACGACCCCAGCTGCGCAGCCGCACCGGATGGCAAGTCGTTGCTGGTCTACGCGTACGGCAACAATGCCACTGCCGGCTGTTACCGGGCTTGGTGCGACGCTCATTGAGGTCGCACCGAGCTGGAGTGCTACGTGCCCGGCCGGCCGGATACGATCGTGGCGCGCAGATCATGACGGCAGACGAGTACACGCGCACGAGTTGGTTTCCGGCCGGCTGACGTACTCGCACGTCAGCGAGCTCGTGAAACGCTTCCAGCAGTCCGCGCATTTCGGGCATCCACTTCCCGCACGGGAAAGAGCGCGTCGATCGGACCTTCGGCTGGAGTGATGGCGAGACCTACGATCCACTCGTGGTGTATCCGCCGCGGACCTGGCTGCTCAGCGAAGGCTGGAAACGGCATGGATTGATCAGCACCCACGAAGTACCGAGTGAGCCGAAGGCACGCCCAGTCAAGCGTGCACTGTACAAGACCGCGTAGTGCAATCTCCTTCGGCGCTCCCACACCCTGCGAGTCCCTGACCCCGGATCGTCGAGGACCCATGGAGAAGCCGGAACGACCTCTAAAGTCTCCGGATCGTCGTCGCTCGCTTGTGATGAGCGAGCAATTCATTGCGCCGCGCCGCGGGCAGCTTCTCGACCGCCGAGCGTGCACACTCCTTCGACATGAAGCGCGCGTGGGTGCGGAAGAACATCTCGACGCGCTCGGGCTCCGAGCGGCTGAGCTCCCGCAGGACCCAGCCGACCGCGGTCTGGTCGAACCGCTCGTGCGACCACACCACGGTGGCACACACCGTGAGGATGATGCTGGTCAGTCCCGGCATCGCATCCTCGCCTGCCGCCGCGAGCCCGGTGAACGCGAGGCAAGCGGCGCGGCGTTGCCAGATCGAATCGGCTCCGCGCCACTGCGAGATCACGCGCACGGCGTCGGCGCGCCCCGCCTGGTGCTCGAGCAGCGTCACCAGCACGCGCACCGCGAACCAATCGACGGCGTTGAACTCGGCGAGGTGGCCGGCGGCGAACAACCGCGCGAACATCGGCAGGTCGGTGGCGCGTAGCTGATCCCCGAGTTGCTCCTGCAGGACGAGGATCCCGGCGAGCTTGTCCTCGACCATGGTCTGCTCGATCAGCGCGATCGCGATTCGCTTGCCGACCGATGCCGGCGTATGCGCGAGCAGATGGTCGTCCCACCAGGTCTGCACGCACGCGCGAACCTTGGGCATCGAGACGCCGCGATACTTGCCGCGACCTCGTAGCTGGCGTTCCCAGAACGCACGCGCGCGCTCGGTGGCCTCGCGATTGAGACGACGTTTCAGGTCAGCGACCGGGTCGAGCGGGACTCGGGCCTTGACCATGTTCAATTAACCCTGCCTGAAAACCGAGAAAGTGTCTGGGTCTCCACGACATAGGTGCGATCCGTGAAAACTTGGGCCGCTGTTATCCGGGAATGTAGGATAAGGTACTCCTGGGAGCGTCGGCAGTTTGCCGCGTGGCGAAGATCGAGCGTTCGCCAGGGTATCCATATGGCCAAAAATCGCAAAATTCCCGACACATCGGAGCGGCGCGGGCGCGTCGATCGCCGGGGCGAAGTCCTTGGCGTGATCGCGCTCGGAGCCGCGCTGTTCCTGTTCGTCGCGATGGTGTCGCTCCAGGGCGGCCGCATGGTCATGGGACCGTTCGGGCGCGCCACCGCCGGGCTGTTCTACGCATTCGCCGGTGTGTGTGGATATCTGCTGATCGCGCTCGCCGTGATCGCCGCGATCCGCACGCTGCTCGAGCGCGCTCCAGCGATGCCCGCGACCGTCACGATCGGGACGATCATCGGCATGATCTCACTCGCAACGCTGATCCACCTCGCGGTGCCGAACTACCGGGTGGTCGGCCACAGCGCAGGCGGTGCGGTCGGAGAGCACCTCGCCGAGATCCTGCGCGCCGTGATCAGCACGGCCGGAACCGTGCTGCTCGCGATGATCGGCCTGGTCGTCGCGATCGTTGTCGCCACACCGCTGCGCATGAAGGACGTGCTGCGAGCGATCCACCACGGCCTGACCTCGGTTGGCGGTGCGATCAAGACTGTGATCGTCGCGATCGCGCGATTCTGCAGCGAGGTGTTCCGCGCGATTCTTCCCGAGCGCGATCATTACGATGACGATGCCGCGGACGACGACACCGCGCGCGACGAGCTCCTGGACGTCAGCGACGAAGATCAGATCTCCGAGCCCGTGATCATCGAGCGCTCCGCGCCAATCGCCGCCGAGTCGACGCGCAAGAAGAAGAAGGCGCCGCAGGTCACCGAGGTCGACCTCGTGGTCCCGGGTCCGGCAGTGGGTCAGGTCGTCGCGCCATCGCCAGATGACGTTCCGCCGATCGATGCCAAGCCGCGCGGCAAGCGTGCCCGGATCGCGATGGGGACCAGCTCCGAGGTGGTCGAGAGGGCCAGCGAGAAGAAGCCGGAGGCGCTGATCGTCCCCGACGAGCCCGAGCCGACCGAACAGGCAGGCACGTCCGGCGAACGTGCGCCGATGATCGTCGAGCCCCGGTTCAAGCACGCCGATCGCGCGACGATGGCCGCGAAGGAAAAACAGGCCGACGCCGAGCGCCAGACGTTCATCAAGCTCGGCGACGGCGAATACCAGTTGCCATCGATCCAGCTGCTGAAGTACGACGCCGCCGAGCAGAACGCGATCGACAAGACCGCGATGCTCGAGCTGTCGGCGAAGCTGACCCAGACGCTCGAGAACTACGGCGTCAAGGGGGATGTCGTCGCGATCCGCCCCGGTCCGGTCGTCACGATGTACGAGTTCGCGCCGGCACCGGGCACGCGCGTCAACAAGATCGTCAACCTCACCGACGATCTCGCGCTCGCGCTGGAGGCGCTCCGCGTTCGGATCGTGGCGCCGATCCCCGGCAAGGCCGCCGTCGGCATCGAGGTTCCGAACAAGACCCGCGAGAAGGTGTTCTTGAAGGAGATCCTCGCCGACGCCGCGTTCCACAAGGGACGCTCGAAGCTGCCACTCGCGCTCGGCAAGGACATCGAGGGCGGACCCTCGGTGGTCGACCTCGCGCGAATGCCGCACTTGCTGGTCGCCGGCACCACGGGGTCCGGCAAGTCCGTCGCGGTCAACGCGATGATCTCGAGCTTGCTCTATCACTGCAGCCCCGAAGACGTCCGCATGATCATGGTCGACCCCAAGATGCTGGAGCTGTCGATCTACGAAGGCGTGCCGCACCTGCTGCTGCCGGTCGTCACCGATCCGAAGAAGGCGAACCTCGCGCTGCGCTGGGCGGTCGAGGAGATGGATCGTCGCTACGACCTGCTCGCGCAGCTCGGCGTGCGCGACATCGGCTCGTACAACGACAAGGTGGGCAAGCAGCTCGCGAAGCTCGAGGCCGACAAGCTGCGGGCTGCCGCCGACGCTGCGTCGCGCGCGCTCGAGGATGATCTCGAGAAGGCGATCAGCGCCGAGACTCCCGAACAAGCCGATGCCCGCGAGAAGGTGGTCACCGCGCCGCCTCATCGCCTGCCCTACATCGTCGTGGTGATCGACGAGTTCGCCGATCTCATGATGTGCGCACCGAAGGAGGTCGAGACCAGCGTCGCCCGCATTGCCCAGAAGGCGCGTGCCTCGGGCATCCACCTGATCCTCGCGACCCAGCGACCGTCGGTCGACGTGATCACCGGGCTGATCAAGGCGAACTTCCCGTCGCGCATCGCGTTCTCGGTGGCGTCGAAGATCGACTCACGAACGATCCTCGATCAGACCGGCGCCGAAGCCCTGCTCGGTGCCGGTGACATGTTGTTCTCGGATCGTGGTGCCGCGCCGCAGCGCCTACACGGGTGCTACGTCGACGAGGAGGAGATCCATCGCGTCGTCGAGTTCCTCAAGACCCAGGGTCGCCCGGTCTACAACCTCGACATCCTCAAGCCGCGCGATGAAGAAGGCGAAGGCGGCGGCGACATGGGCGCGATGCCGGGCGGCAAGAGCGACGACGATATGTACGACAAGGCCGTGTACATCGTCACGACCACGCGCAATGCGTCGATCTCGTGGGTCCAGCGCCAGCTACGGATCGGGTACAACCGCGCCGCGCGGCTTGTCGAGGAGATGGAGAAGCAAGGCGTGGTCAGCCCGCCGGACCATACGAACAAGCGCGAAGTACTCGTCGCGCACGCCTAGCGAACGGTGACCTTCGCGGGGAACGGCTCCGCGCAAAGCCCGGTGAGCACCTGCACGGTGCAGGGGCGGCTGTGAGCCACCACACGCGGCGAAACGAGAACGAAGGGCGAGATGTCACGTTCGTGATCCGGACGACGTTACCTTGATGCCGTCGCCGAGCTGAGTAGGCTTGGTGAGTGCGGGCCACCTGGCTCACGGACATTCACCTCAACTTTCTGCGGCCGCTCGCGCTGCGCGCGTTCTACGACCGCGTGAAGGCGGAGCGTCCCGACGCATTGCTCGTCACCGGCGACATCGCGGAGTCCGATTCGTTCGGGCGGTTCGTGTCCGAGCTCGCGAGCCACACCGGCGCGCACGTCTACTACGTGCTCGGCAACCACGACTACTACCGCTCGAGCATCCGGCGCGTGCGCGATGCCCTCGCGCGGCCGATCGCCGGCGCGACGTGGATGCCGGCCGCTGAGCCGATGCGCGTGGGCGCTCGCACGACACTGATCGGGATCGACGGCTGGGGCGATGCGCGGTGCGGCGATCTCGGCTCGACCGTCGACCTGTCCGACTGGCAGCTGATCGAAGAGCTCGCGCGGCGAGATCGCCTGACCCGGATCGAGACCCTCCAGCGGCTCGGCTCCAACGAAGCGCGCGCGCTCGCCCACAAGCTCACGCAGGTTCCACCCAACGCCGACGTGCTCGTGCTGACCCACGTACCGCCATTCGCGGAGGCGTGCGTGTACGGCGGGACGCAGTCCGAGCCCGGGTGGCTGCCGTGGTTCACGTGCATCGCCACCGGCGAGGTGCTCCTCGACCACGCGACCCGGAATCCAGCGCAACGGATCACCGTGTTGTGCGGTCACTCGCACGGCGTGGGCGTGTGCCGCCCGGCGCCGAACCTCGAGGTCCGAACCGGAGGATGGCCACCCAACGTCGAGGAATACGGCAACCCGGTGGTCCAGGCGACCCTCGAGCTGTGAGCGCGCAGGCCTGCGTCGCCTCATTTTTATGCACCGTGAGAGCGATCTCCGTGCGCGCGTTAGGTCTCCGTTTGGTCGATGGAAATCGCGCAAACGGTCCGAGTTGCTCACGCCATCGTGATTGACAGTGGAGCCGGATCTCAGGTGGTCGGCGGGAGGGTGGGTACCCTGCGCATACCTGACGCCTGGCGAGCCGCAAACCTTCGCCACTAGGATGGGAACCATGGGCCGTACCTCGCAGGAGCAGGGGCTGGTGACGAGTCGCGTTGATACCAAGAACTTGCCCAAACCCAAGCCGGTCACTCGACCGCTGATGAAGATCGCGATTCCGGCGAAGGCGACGCCCGCGAAGGGAACACCAAGCGAGCTGACCGAGCCGCCGGTCCCCCCCGCGCTGCTCGCCGAGGGCACCGACGCCGGCATCGATAACCGCGCGACCGTCGAGATGGCGCCGCTCGACCTGCCGCCATGCGACGCCGAGCTCGACCCGCCGAACCTCGACGATGACGAGCTGGTCGGTGCGGCGCACTGGGAATCCGTCGAACAACCCGATCCTGACCGCGTCCAGGAGGCCTTGCACATGGACGACCTCGAGCAAGAACCCGCCGAACCGCAAGAGCACTGGGAGGACGTGGAATCCGACTGGGGTGCGGCGTCGCTGTCGGAGCAGCGCTGGTCGAAGGACGACACCAATCCGGGTGTCGAGAGCGACGACGAGCTCACCACCGCCGACCAGCTCGCATACGCCGACCTCGAACCGACCGTCGCGGAGCAAGGGTCGGCCTCCATTCATTCCACGCCACAGGTCGCGACGCTGCTGTTCGGCATGCAGCCGCTGGTGCCCCCGCGCCCGCAGGCGATTCCGCTCACGGTTCCGCCGTCGGCCGACGCCGAGCAGCGGATCGCGACGATGCCGATCTCGCGGCCCTGGTACCAAGCGCTGCTGGCGGCCGCTCGTGTCTACATTGCTCGAATTCATTCGTGGGTCCGGCGCCGCCTGTCGCAACCCAAGCTCATGGATGGCGCCAAGGCGACCCACGTCGAGTACACGAGGCGCTAACCGGCTCGCGCGCCGGCGGGCGGGTCTACTCGGTCGGCGGCGCGGGGATGGCCGGCATCGGACGCTTGCCGCGCAGCCGAAATAGGCACTGTCGCGCACGCGTGATCGAGTCGCTCGCAAGCTCGTCACCTTGCACCTCCGGCATCGGACGCGACTCGAGATAATCGATGGCAGGACCCATGCTGTCGATGCACGCGAGCGTTCGACATGCGCACGCGCGCCCGTGCAGCTCGCTCGCGAGCGTTTGCCAGCTCGTGCGATCGAACCTGAGCGGCGCATCGAGCGGTGGCTTGAGCGCTCCATCGTCAGGATCGGGATCGAACGCCCATGCTGGATCGTCCAGCCGCGGCGGACAGCCGAGTCCGGCCGCCTGACAGACCTCCAGCGCCACGATGAACCGCCTCCGGATCTCGAGATCGGCGCGCGCAACCCGAAGCCGATCGTCGACACCCGTGTCACTCTGCTTGGCTTCGAGCTCCGCGACGATCCGCTCGGCCGTCGCCTCGGCGCCGCGCTCTGCAAACAGTGCGCGCTGCAGCTCAGCCTTGCCATAGCTCGGCCGGTATTCGTCTTCGGCCACCTGCTGGGAGGAGCTCGCCGGCTCCGGCGCAGGAGCACGCGGCGCCGGCTCGCCACCGCACGCACCGAGCAACGCGAAGGCGGCAAACATCTGACGAACCCTGCGGTGTCGTGAGTGGAGTTCTGGCACCGAGCCAGTAAGGTATCCAACCAATGGCCGTGCTACCACCTTGCTGGTTGCACACTTCCGCATGTGAATCGTCCGGCTCCACCATGCGTCTGATCCGCATGGTGCTCGTTGGGCACCTTCGGAGACCTGTTTCATGGACCTCATCGGCGTCTTCATCAAGCTGTTCCTAGGCGTTGCCCCCAGCGTCACATCCGTTGCCGGCCCACCCCAGGCCCCCGCGACCCACGCGCCTGCGAAACCGTCGCGTCCGTCGGCAGGGCCGACGCCGGCACCGGGCGCCGGCAGTGCGGCGAGCGTTGCGGCCAGGCCGGCCGCGCCCACCGCAAAGACCGCCGCGCAGGTCGTCGACGAAGTGCAGAAGTTCTACGCATCGATCAACCAGGTCACCGCGGGCTTTCGCCAGTCGGTCACCAACAACACGTTCGCGAACACCAAGACCAGCGACGGCAAGGTCTACATCCAGAAGCCGGGCAAGATGCGCTGGGACTACGTGCAGAACAAGAACGGCAAGATCACCTACAAGAAGAGCTTCATCTCGAACGGCTCCTACCTCTACGTCATCGAGCACGACAACATGCAGGTCGTGCAGAAGAACCTGCAGCAAGATCTGATGCCGGTGGCGGTCACGTTCCTCTACGGCAAGGGCGATCTCAAGAACGAGTTCACCCCCGCGCTCGACACCTCGGGCAGCTACGGCAGCAAGGGCGAGATCGTCTTGAAGCTCACGCCGAAGAAGCCGTCCGCGCAGTACAAGAATCTGTATCTCGTCGTGAGCCCCGCGGACTATCACGTCACGCAATCGATCATCGTCGACTCCGCGGACAACAAGAATCACTTCCGGTTCTTCACGCCGGACTTCACCAAGCCGATCAGTGACTCGACGTTCCAGTTCGATCCGAACAGCCCGGCGGTGAAGAACTACCGCAAGGTCAACGCCAACCAGGCCCAGGGCGCTGGCAGCGGCGCCCCGGCCGGCGGTGCAACGCCGTCTCCGTAGCAGCATCGGAACCCAGAACGAGAACGGTCGACAGCTCGGCGAACGGCGGCGAGTCGACGATGATCGGCGTGATCACGGTCGACGCTGAACAGCCGAACCGACCGTCGATCGCGAACCATCACCTGCGCGGCGGCGTGCCGCTCGAGCTGTGTAAGCTCGGTGTCTGCGCGCGACACGCTCCTGTTGCGTTCGGCACGCGCGTGGTCTGGCAGCCCTGCGTCGCGTCGTGCCACGAGTGCTAAGGTGCGGGCCATGGCACTGCGTAGTCATCCTCGCCACGCTCCAAGGGGACCGGTCGTACTCGTCGTGATGGACGGCGTCGGTCGCGGATCCGGCGACGAGGCCGACGCCGTGTCGATCGCCTCGACGCCCACGCTGGATCGGCTGTGGGTACCCGGCGCGCGCGCCGAGCTCCGCGCGCATGGCAAAGCCGTCGGCCTGCCGAGTGACGATGACATGGGCAACAGCGAGGTCGGCCACAACGCGCTCGGCGCAGGGAAGGTCTACGCCCAGGGTGCGCTGCTCGTCGGACGAGCGATCGCGTCGGGCGCGCTGTTCGAAGGCGCGACCTGGCGGGCGATCGTCGAGCGTGGCGTACGCGGCGGCGCGATCCACTTCTTGGGCCTGTTATCCGACGGCAACGTCCACTCGCACATCTCGCATCTCGAGGCATTGCTCGACGCGGCGGCGAAGGCGGGTGCGAAGCGGCTCTACGTCCATGCCCTGCTCGACGGCCGCGATGTCGCACCGACGAGCGCGCTCGACTACGTCGAACGGCTCGAGCGCACGCTCGCCGCGTTGCGCACCGCCGGTCTCGATGCGCGGATCGTCTCCGGCGGTGGACGCATGACGATCACGATGGACCGCTACGAGGCGGACTGGAAGATGGTCGAGCACGGCTGGCGAACCCACGTGCTGGGCGACGCTCGGCAGTTCACCTCGGCCTCGGAGGCGATCGCGACGTTCCGCGGCGAGCGACCGGGGATCATCGATCAGGACTTGCCGGCGTTCGTGGTCGCGCCGCCCACGCCGATGCGCGACGGCGACGCGGTCGTGATGTTCAACTTCCGTGGCGACCGCGCGATCGAGATCTCGCGCGCGTTCGATGATCCGGCGCTCGCGACGTTCGACCGCGGGCGTCGCCCGGACGTGCTGTACGCGGGCATGATGGAGTACGACGGCGACCTTCACATCCCGGCGCACTATCTGGTCTCGCCCCCCGAGATCGAGCGCCCGATGGGCGAGCTGCTCGCCGCTGCGCATGTGCCACAGCTCGCGATCTCGGAGACCCAGAAGTACGGTCACGTCACCTACTTCTGGAACGGCAACCGAAGCGGCATGTTCGACGATGGAACCGAGACCTACGTCGAGATCCCCTCGGACGTCGTGCCGTTCGATCAGCGCCCGTGGATGAAAGCGGCCGAGATCACCGATCGGCTGATCGCCGAGCTGCGCACCGGTAGGCATCGATTTGCCCGCGTGAACTACGCCAACGGTGACATGGTCGGTCATACGGGCAGCTTCGACGCCACCGTGGTTGCCGTGGAGACCGTCGATCTACAGCTCGCCCGGCTCGCCAAGGTGGTCGACGAGCTTCAAGGAATTCTCGTGGTTACGGCGGATCACGGAAACGCTGACGAGATGTTCCAGCATGACAAGCACGGTCGCGTCCTTCGCGATCAGCGATCGGGGCAACCCGTGATAAAGACCAGCCACACGCTCAACCGCGTGCCATTGTTGATCCACGACCCCCACCGCAATGATCGCTACGAGATCGATCCCGAACGTGCCGAGACCGCTGGAATCGCAAACGTCACCGCGACCTGCCTCGAGCTTTTGGGTTTCGTTCCGCCCGATGATCTTGCCCACTCGTTGTTGAGGTTTCGATGAGCGTGAGCACGAGTACCAAGGCGTTGATCGGTGTGTTGCTCGCCGGGATGGCGGGCATCTTGGTGTTCCTGTTCGTTCACCTGTCCGCCGAGCCGTCGAAGCCGATCAGCCTCGGTAGCGCCAAGGCGACGGCATGCACGGTGGGCCAGAACTGTCTGCCCGACGTCCACTACGTCGACACCCACGGGACCGTGTACAAGCGCGAGGATCTGATCGGCAAGGTCGTCCTCATCAACTTCTGGGCGACGTGGTGCGGGCCGTGCGAGCGAGAGATTCCCGACCTGTCGAAGGTCTATAACAAGTACAAGGATCGCGGCCTGGTCATGCTCGGTGTGCTCACCAGCGACGACAAGGACGAGCAGGCGCTGCTCAACTTCGCGTCTGACCACGAGATGACATACCCGGTGGTTCGCGCCAACTCGGACATCATGGTCTCGTACCGCCATCCGCAGAACCTGCCCACCACGTTCGTGTTCGACCGCGGTGGCAAGCAAGTGCTCGCGCAGATGGGCGCGCTCAGCGAGGGCCGGCTGGAGCAGCTGCTCGCGCCGCTGATCGCGCAAGGCAAAGCCAACTAGCCGGTCACGTTGGGCGGTCGCGCGTTCGCGGTCAGAACGCGCCGCTGAGCATCAGTCCCGCCGTCGGCGTCGTGCTCGTCGGGATCACCGTGGGTGACAGCGCCAGCCCGCGCCTGCGCTTGTTGTAGCGCTCCACCGCGTCGGGCGCGGTGATCACGTCATACGCAGCGCCGCCGATGTATGCGATGGCCGCGACACCCAGCAACGCCACCGCAGCACCGCTCAGCGACTTGCAGGTCGCGTATTGCTCGGTGTTGTTGCAACGGACCTCGTCGGACTTCACGAACACGGCAAACGTCGCCAGCCCCGCCGCGCCGGCCCGCACGCCCATGCCGATCGTCACCCATTGCCCGCCGTACCATTGCCCGAGCGACGGCGTGATCACCGACGACGCCAGGCCGGAGTAGAACAACGGCTCGTTGTACGAGCTGCCGTAGCGATCGCCGAACAAGAAGCTCGACACGAGCAGCGCCGATGACACACCGGCGCCGACGCCCGAAAGAACCTTGCCGGTCGTCGGATTGCGTTCACCCTCCGCACGCGCCGGAACGACCGCCAGGGCCACCGCCAACACGACGACCACGGGAATGCTGCGCATCGCGCGACTATAGCGAAGACCGCGCGGATCCTGGCTGGCTATTGATGGCCGCACCACACGCCGCGGAGGCGTGAGCTCCGCGCATTGCGTCACAGCACCTGGGCAATGCTGTCCGGCGCGGCGAACAGCCCAAACATCCCGCCGGTGTGGATGAAAGCCGCGGCGCTGCCGAACCGCTGGGGGTCGCGCTCCAGCTCGGTGACCATCCCGTGGAACGCCTTGCCGGTATAGACCGGGTCGAGGACGACGCCGTCGCTGCGACATACATCACGAATGGTCGCCAGCTCCTCGGGGCGACTCTTCGCGTAACCGAGCCCGACGTGGCCGTCGACGATATCGATGTCCGCAGCCGTCACGTCGGCGCCGAGCTGCCAGCGCGCTTCGGCGTCGGCGCAGATCTTCGTGATCGCGTCGACGAAGTACGCGCGGTCGTCGCACACGTTGATCCCCGCCACGCGGATGCCGCGGGCACCCAGCCCGAGCAACTTGGCCCCGAGGATCAAGCCAGCGCCGGTCCCGCCGGAGCCACACGCATAGACGATCGTGACCGGCTGCTCGGAGCTCGCGATCTCGCGTAGATCCTCGGCGAGCTCGTGGATCGCGCGAATGTAGCCCCAGCTGCCGAGCGCGTTGGAGCCGCCTTCGGGCACCACGTACGGCCGGCCACCCGCCAGGCGGATCCGTTCGGCCGCCTCGGCGAGCAGCCGCGTGCGGTCGCGCCAGGCCGACCGAGAGATCCACGACAACTCGGCGCCGACCAGTCGGTCCAGCAGAATGTTGCCGGTGGCAGGTGGCGGGCGGCCGGGATCGTCGGTCCGCAAGATCAACACGCTGGACATCCCCAGCTGCGCCGCGGCCATCGCGGTCGCGCGCGCATGGTTGGACTGCTCGCCCCCACACGTGATCACGTGGGTCGCACCTTGGGCGAGTGCCTCGGCCATCAGGTACTCGAGCTTGCGGACCTTGTTTCCGGTCAGCTCGCTGCCCGTGTGGTCATCGCGCTTGAGCCAGATCCTGGCGCCCAGGTGCTTGCCGTAACGCAGCCAGTGGCCACGCGTGGGCTGATTGGCAAGCGGAACGCGCGTGGGCTCGCGCGGGTGAAGCGGTCGGGTCATGGCGTGACTGTACCCACAACTCGACGGGCGCCGGAGGCCCGAGGCCGCGCGTCACGCGGACTTATCGATGTCGAGGATGGGAGTCGAGGAACAGAAATAGTGGTACCGCCCAGCGCGTGTTAGATCGTACGAAGTGCGTGTCGTCGCTTTGGCGGGCCTGCTCGTCACCTTGCTCGCGTCCGGCGCGACCGCCAGGAACTGGCCAACGCCGGCGGCGGGCAGCTCGGCGTCGGGGGATCCCGAGGTGGTGTTCACGTTCGATGACGGTCCCAACGCGGTGATCACGCCCAAGGTGCTCGACATCCTCGCGCAGCACAACGTCAAGGCCGTGTTCTTCCTGGTCGGTCAGATGACCACCAAGCACCGCAAGAAGGTCCCCGAGATCGTGGGACGCATCCTTCGTGAAGGTCACATCGTGGCGAACCACACGATGAGTCACGCCGATCTCTGCCGCACTACCACGGACGCGGCACGCGAGATCGACGAGGGCGACGCCGCGATTCGCAAGGTGGCGGGCGTCGAGCCGGTGTGGTTCCGAGCGCCGTATGGATCGCGCTGCGATAGTCTCGATGCGCAGCTCGCCGAGCGGCGGATCAACCACTTTCACTGGGATCTCGATCCACAGGAATGGCGGAGCGGCAACGCGAAGCGAACGGTGCGCTACATCACCTGGCACCTCGCACGCACCACCGGCCGTGTCGTGGTGTTGCTTCACGACATCCATCCCGCCACCGTGCGCGCATTGCCCGAGATCCTGACCTGGATCGAGCAGGAAAACGTCCGGCGCAAGGCCACCGGCAGGCGCCCGATCCGGATCGTTCAGGCGCCTCAGCTTGCGGCAGAGCAGATCTCGCCGGCGCTGAGCGCGTGGGTGGACCAGGCGACGCTGGGCGCACGCAACTTGCCGGGGACGATCGCCAGCCTGCTGCCCTGACCACCACCCAATCGTGGTCGGCGCGACCAATCGTGGTACGGTTGCGTCGCTCGGCCCATGTTTCGGATTCGTCAATCGTATCGGGAAGATGTAGACCAGGTGCTGGCGGTTGCCGAGCACCTGGACACGGTCAATCTGCCCGCCGATCGGGGCCACATCGAGCGCATCCTCGATCGCTCCGAGCGGTCGTTCGCGGGCGAGTGCGAGGTGGCTGATCGCGAGTTTCTGTTCGTTCTCGAGGATCTCGGCAAGCAGCGGATCATCGGCACCTCGATGATCTACGCGCAGCACGGCACCCGGCGCGCGCCACACATCTTCTTTCGCGTCGAGAACGACGAGCGCTACTCGGTCACGCTCGACAAGCACTTCATCCACCGCACGCTGCGCATCGGCTACAACTACGATGGGCCGACCGAGATCGGCGGCCTGATCCTGCTTCCCGAGTACCGCCGCAACACCGACGCCCTCGGCAAGGCCCTCTCCTACGTGCGGTTCCTGTTCATCCGCATGCACCGGCCGTTGTTTCGTCCCAACGTGCTCTCCGAGCTGCTCCCACCGCTCGAGCCCGATGGTACGTCGAAGCTGTGGAAGGCGGTCGGCCGCAAGTTCACGGGCCTGAGCTATCAGGAGGCGGACCTGCTGTCCAAGGACAACAAGGAGTTCATCCACGCCTTGTTCCCCGACGATCCGATCCACACCGAGCTGTTGCCCGACGAGGTTCAAGCCGTGATCGGCCAGGTCGGTCCGGACACCCGGGCGGTCGAGTCGATGTTGCGCCGGATCGGCTTCGAATACGCGGGGCAGATCGATCCGTTCGACGGTGGACCGCATTTCACCGCGAAGACCGACGACATCACGGTGGTCAAGAACGCGCACGAGGTCACGGTGCGCACCGCTGACGACTCCGACGTCGACCGCGCCTGGGCCGTGCTCGCGGTGCAGACCGCTGGCACTCGCCCGCAGTTTCGCGCGATCTCCACGCGCGTCGTTGCGCTGGACGGCAACAGCGTCGGCATCGCCGATGAAGCGCGCCAGCGACTGGCGGTCGAAAATGGCCACCGAGTATGGCTGAGCTACGGATAGCGTGGTTCGCGCTGGCCGCGGCGGTGACCGCCGCGTGTGATCGCGCGGGAGCTCAGCCGGCGGTGAGCTCGGGACTGGCACCACCTGCGGGCTGGCAACCGCTTCCGGAGCTCGTCGCGGCCGTGACCGCCGCGGCCGTCGCACCGAAGGCGAGCGTGCTCGGCGCCGAGGCGTGGGGCGAGACGTCGCGCGGATGTTACGCCGTGTGGATCGCGATCCAGGGCGGCCCATCGACCACGGACCATGTCCTCGCCGGTCTCGCCGGAGCAAGCATCGCGACCGGCAACGTGGTGAAGCCGACGACGCCCGACGGCGTGGTCTCGGCGACGTTTTCACGCGGTGACTATCACGGGCACGTTCGTGCGCGCATCGCAGGCTCCGAGGCCGGCGCTCGCGTGACGGCGCTCGCGTGTTTTGCCAATCAACGCGAGCCGGCGATCTGCGAGCGTGCCTGCGCGCCGTTGCTCGGAGCATTCAAGTGATGGCCCGCGCACTCGCCTTGGCGGTGGCGCTCGTCGCGATGACGGCTGTCCGCGGGGTCACCGACCCGCTGATCTCCGCGGGCTCGCCATGGCGCGCGCAACCCGAACGCGCCCACGAGCTGGCAGCCAAGCTAGGCGCGCTTCGCCACTTCGGCGGCGCGAGCGTTGCGATCGCGACCGAGGCCTATGACGCGGGTGAGGTCGCGATGTTTGTCACCGAGCTGACGGGCGAGGTGGCCAGCCCTGGCCGCGCCGCGCGGATCGCGATCCACGAGCTGACGCCGGCCCAGGGACCGAGCACGAACATCATCGAGACCTCGGAAGCGGCCGTGCCGGCCAATCACACCGTCGTCGCGACGAGCACATGGATCGACCTCACCAGCTCGCTGACCACGACGCGCCGCACGGTGCTGGCAACCGATGGCAAACAGCTCACGGCGCTCAGCGGCGAGTGCTTGTCGGGCCCCGGCGCGCCACCTGCATCGGTCGAGGACTGCAAGGCCAAGCTCGCCACGCTCGAACCGCGGATCGCCGTCGCGGCCCGAGCTCCGCTTGTCCTCGAGCCGCCCGGAGCGGTCGGTGAGCATCCGCCAGCGGCGGAAGGGCCCCGGCTCAGCGATGGCAGTCATCTACCTGCGCCGCCGATGCCACCGATGGTGGTCGGCTCCGAACGCTCGGAGATCGACCGCCGTCCGATCTACATCGGCGCCGGCCTGGTGGTGCTCGCCGTCGCATTCTGGTGGAATCGCCGGCAGCGCGAGCGGTTTGACCCGGAATCCGACGAAGACGCCGATTCGCTTCACGCTGCCGCGCGCGGTGAGCCGCCAAAGGACGACGAATCATGAACCAAGAAGCTGCGCCCGGCTCGGGTGAACCCATCCTGATCGTCGACGACGAGAAGAACATCCGGCGAACCCTGCGGATGGTGCTCGAGAGCGAGGGTCACGCGATCCACGAGGCGGGCTCGCGCGCAGAAGCCGAGGCGATTCTCGGACGCGAGTCGGTGGATCTGATCCTGCTCGACGTCAAGCTCGGCGACGACAACGGGCTCGACCTGCTGCGCTCGCTCAAGTCGCGCGGCGAGGACGGCATGTCCTCGCTGCTGTCGGAGATCCCGGTGGTGATGATCTCCGGCCACGCGACGATCGACGACGCGGTGGCAGCCACGCGGCTGGGCGCGTTCGACTTCATGGAGAAGCCGCTCGATCGCAACCGGGTGATGGTGACCGCGCGCAACGCGCTCGAGCGGCGGCGGATGTGGCGCGAGGTTCATGACCTTCGCCGCGCCGTCGACGCGCGCTGGGAGCTGCTCGGCAACGCCTCCGTGATGCAGGAGCTCCGGCGCCAGATCGCGAAGGTCGCACCCACCCGGAGCCGCGTGTTGATCACCGGCAATAGCGGCACCGGAAAGGAATTGATCGCGCGCGCGATCCATCGCAACAGCTCGGTGTCGACCGGCGCGTTCGTGAAGGTGAACTGCGCCGCGATCCCACCCGAGCTGATCGAGAGCGAGCTATTCGGGCACGAGCGCGGTGCGTTCACCGGCGCGGTGGCCAAGAAGCGCGGGCTGTTCGAGGTCGCCGATGGCGGTACGATCTTCCTCGACGAGATCGGCGACATGTCGCTGAACGCGCAGGCCAAGGTGTTGCGCGTGTTGCAGACCGGCGAGTTCACGCGGGTCGGCGGCGAGAAGAGCCTGCGCACCGACTCGCGTGTGGTCGCCGCGACCAATCGCGACCTCGAGCAGATGGTCAAGGATGGGACGTTCCGCGAGGATCTCTATTTTCGGCTCAACGTGGTGCCGATCCGATCGCCCGATCTGAAGGAACGCACCGACGACGTCCCGCTGCTGGTCGAGTCGTTCGTCCGCGAGTGCTGCGACGAGAACGGCCTCGGCTACAAGCCGGTCGACGAACCGGTGTTCGAGCGGTTGAAGCAATACGACTGGCCCGGGAACGTGCGCGAGCTGCGCAACGTCGTCGAGCGGCTGGTGATCATGTCCGACGAGGTGATCCGCGAAAAGGATCTCCCACCGTATCTCGGTGGGCCTCGCGCACAGCCCGCTGCACGCCCGGCCGGCGGGTCCGGATCGATCGATCTCGGTCGATATGCCGGCAAGAGCCTGCGCGAGTTTCGCGAGGAGGTCGAGTCGGAGTTCATCCGGATCCGGCTCGCCGAGTTCGAGTGGAACATCTCGCGCACCGCCCAGGCGCTCGGGATCGAGCGGACGAACCTGCACAAGAAGCTGCGCGCGCTCGGGATCCATCGCGGCGAAGGCGTCGGCGGAGGGGACGATTGAGCCCCGCGCGCAGGGTCGTGCTCTGCGCGCTGATGGTCCTCGGTTGTCGATTCGCCCACGCCGATGATCTCATCGAGCGACTCGCGACCGACGATCCGGCCGCACTGACAGCCGCGATCGACGCGGTCGAGACCGCGCCGACCTCACCAGATCTTGCCGACGCGCTGTATGCCGCCGCGCGTGCCTGCGAGGATCGCTTGCACGATCCAGCGCGCGCGATGACGCTCTACGAGCGCATCGTCCGCGAGCTACCCGACGCGCGCGTCACCACCGCCTCGCAGCGCCGGCTCGAGCAGTTGCAGGCCGAGCTCGGCGAGCACGGCGAGCACCGGCAGCATGCGACCGAGCTGGCGCAGCTGATCGGCGCCGCCGACTCGCTGCCGACCGAGCAGATCGTCCAGCGCGCCGACGCACTCGCACAGGCGCGATGGCCCGGTGCGCCGAAAGCTGCGCTTTGGGTGGCTGACTGGCTGCGGCGTGCCGGCCGGCGCGAGGAAGCACAGCGGCGGTTTGCCGAGGTCGTCACGCAGTGGGCTGGAACTGCGCACGCGGCGATCGCGATTCGCAGCGGTGCGGCGACCGCGATCGAGCGCGGTGCTTGGGATCTCGCCCGCGAGCTCGCAGCGCAGCTCCCGACCGACGCACCGGAGGATCACATCGTCCGCGACGACACGTTCGCCGCGATCGAGCGGGGCCAACTGATCGCGCGCGGCTACGCGGCGGCGTGGATCATCGTGCTCGCGGTTGCGTTCGGCCTGGCAAGCTCGCTCGCCGAGGCGGTGCTCCGTGGTGGCATCCGATGGCCCTCGCCACGCCCACCCACCGAGGTCATCTTCCTGGCGCCGCTCGCTGCGACCGTGATCGCCGTGACGATGGCCACGCAGCCGCTGATCGCTTCGATCGTCATCACCGTCTCGCTCGCCGGCCTCGCCGTCACCTGGCTCTCGACCACCGCGCTCGATCTGGTTCGCCAGCGCGGCCGGGCGACCCGCGCCCGCGCGCTCGCTCACGCCCTCGCCTGCTTGCTCGGCGTGCTCGCCGTCGCCTATATCGCCGTGATCCGCGCGGACCTGATCGATCTGCTGATCGAGACCGCCCGGTCCGGGCCAGGTCACTAGAACAGTTTGATCTCGAGCTCGCCACCCGAGACGCTCAGCGGCTGAACATCTGGCGTGCAGCCCTGCTGTCCGGCAAGACAATCGCCGAGCTCAAACACCGCGTTCAGCTGAGCGATCTTGACGACGTCGCCAGACTCGCGTCCGGATTGATCCACGCGATACGAACACGAGCGAAGTGCTGCAATGTCCGACGCTGCTAACCACGGGGCTCGTCGCTGTTCGGTTCTTACCGGCGAGATCAGGGAGAGGTCGTCGGCTCCCGTGCAGCCTACGACGGTTCCCGGCTGCGCATCCTTCGAAACATTGCGAACACGACGAGGCGACACGCCGATCCTCGAGACTCGCCCGAGCGTATAGTCGCCGCATGCGACGGGGACGCATCCTGGCGATCAAGTGGGGCATGAACCCCAACTCGTCGAGCCTGGGGGTCGATGTGACGTTCCTGCTGCTCGGAGCGACGGCGCTCGCGGCGGTCACGCCGATGGTGAGCGCGCTCCTGCGCTGGCGCCGACCGGTTCGCGCCGATGTCCCACAGCCGAAGCCGGAATCATGACCGCGCTGGCTCGCGCCCGACGGATCGTCACCCGGATCGCGGACAGCGGTGCAGCCCTGGTCGAACGCGTTCGTGCCTCGCGCAGCCACCCACCCCGTCGAGCGCGGCTCGAGCGATTCGGTGCCATCCTTCAACTCACCGCGCCGCGCGCGCTGGTGTTCGTCGATCGGGACTTTGCACGCGGCGCGATCCAGATCGATCGCGAGCCCGCGATCTGGGCGGGCAGCGAGCCCGCGATCGGTGATCACCCGCTGTCAGCTCCGCTCGAGGCGCACCTGCAGCTGACGAATCAGTGCACCGCGGGCTGTACCGGCTGCTACACCGGCGCATCGCCACAAGGCGCGCCCAACGAATGGGGCCTCGTCGAGTGGAAGCGCGCGATCGACGCGCTGGCCGATGCCGGCGTGTTTCACGTCGCGCTCGGCGGCGGTGAGAGCGCGATCCTGCCGTGGCTCGGGGAGCTCGCGGATCACGCGCGCGCGCGAGGCATCATTCCCAACCTGACCACCTCAGGCCTCGCGGGGCTCGACCAGCTGCTCGCGATCGCGGATCGATTCGGCCAGATCAACGTCTCGCTCGACGGGCTCGGCGAGACCTACGCCGCGGTGCGCGGCTTCGACGGCTTCGCGAGGGCGGATGCCGCGATTCGATCGCTGCGAGCGGTCAAGCGCGAGGTCGGAATCAACGTCGTGGTCACACGCCATAACTTCGACCAGCTCGACGGTCTGTTCGACTACGCGGCGGAGCGCCGGTTGTCGGAGCTCGAGCTGCTCCGGTTCAAACCCTCGGGGCGCGGCGCGAAGGCGTACAACGATCTGCGCTGCACCGACGCGCAGCACCGGGCGTTTCTTCCTCACGTGCTCGCCGCGGCGCGGCGCCACACCGTACGGGTCAAGGTGGACTGCTCGTACACACCGATGCTGGCTCATCACCGCCCCAGCCGTGACCTGCTCGCACAGCTCGCGGTGTACGGCTGCACCGGTGGCGATTTCCTCGTGGGTGCAAAGCCCGGCGGGCAGCTGACGGCGTGCTCGTTCGCCGTACCGCCACCTCCGCGTGCTCCGGATGCGGGGCGGCCCCGGGTTCACGAGCTCGCCAGCTACTGGAACGGCCCGCAGGCGTTTGGGCCATTTCGGCGCTGGCGCGAGGCGGCAGAGCCGTGCGCGTCGTGCGACTATCACGCTCTGTGTCGCGGCGGATGCAAGGTGGTCTCGGCTCACGTGACCGGCGAGCTCGGGGCGCCGGACCCCGAGTGCCCGCGGGTGATCGATCACCGGGTCTCACCGGTGGCCAAACCCCGCCATCACCTGCCCGTGATATGAACGGCCTCAGATGAAGACGGTCATGATCATCAGCGACGCCACCGGCGAGACCGCCGAGCGGATGGTCCGCGCAGCGACGCTGCAGTTCAGCGAACCGGTGCAGATCCGCCTGTTTTCGCGCGTCCGGCTCGAGAGCGAGCTCGAGGAGATCCTCGAGAAGGCCGCGGAGTCTCGCGCGCTGGTCGTGTTCACCGTGGTCAATGCCGAGGAACGCGGGCTGATCGGCAAGCTGGTCGAGCGATACAACATCGAGACCGTCGACCTGATCGGCGCGCTGATCAGCAAGCTCGCCATGTATCTCGGCGCGGCGCCGGCGGGCGTGCCTGGTCTGTTGCACTCGATCAACGACGACTACTTCCGCCGGATCGAGGCGGTCGAGTTCGCGGTCAAGAACGACGACGGCGCCGAGCCGCGCAACCTGCCCAAGGCCGACCTCGTCCTCGTCGGGATCTCGCGTACGTCGAAGACGCCGCTCTCGACCTACCTCGCGCAGCGCGGCCTCAAGGTCGCCAACGTGCCGCTGGTGCTCGGCGTCGATCCTCCCGAGGAGCTGTCGTCGGTGGACGATCGCAAGGTGTTCGGATTGATCGTCCAGCCGGACATGTTGATGCGCATCCGCCAGGCTCGGCTGTCACATCTCGGCATGCCTGGGGACTCGAGCTACGGACAGCGCGCGCACATCGAGAACGAGATCGCATATTCACGCGAGATCTTCCGCAAGCACGCCAACTGGCCCGTGATCGACGTGACCAACCGCGCGATCGAGGAGACCGCCGCGGACATCATGCGGATCTATCAAGAGCGCAACGCGATCCCGGCGTAGCAACTGATGGACGTCTCAGCGCTCAGCATCCGCTGAGGTGCTGAATACCAGCCCAGGACCAGCCAACAGCTCGTCGCGCAGCTCGGTGAGGATCTTGCCGAGCAAGTTCAGCCCGCGCCAGTTGGAAGGGTCGTGCGCACGCGGATCATCTTCGGCGATGCCGATGCCCCAGATCACATCGGTGGGGCTTGCTTCGACCAAGGTCGTCCCGCGCGTCGCGAACCGCGCATACGTCGTCATCGCGGTGCCCTGGCCCAGGCGGTCAGCGCGAGCCGGGTCTGCGTCGGCTTGACGTCGATGAACTCGAACCCGGCGCTGCGGAGCCCACGCGCGAGCGAGCGGCGTGAGAACCGCGTCGGATGAATGTCTCGACGAGAAAACCCGCTGCGCCGCGCGACCAGCTCGAGCACGGTCGATTCGATCGCCGGCAACCACGGCTCTCCGTAGTTCGGAGTCGACAGCCAGAACCGACCGTACGGCATCAGGGTCTTGCGCAATCCGACCAGCCACGATGGCCACGCGACCACGTGCTCGACGACCTCCTTGGCGTAGATCGCCGTGAAGCTGCGGCCGAGATCGATCGGCTGCTCGGGCGCAACCACCGTTCCGCCGGTGATCCGCGGATCGCGACGGTCGAGCACCGCGTCCACCGCGCGTTGATCGATATCGACGACGTGAAACCTGAGCCCGCTCGGTGCGGTGTCGATCTCATGTAACAGTCCGCAGCCGACGACCAAGATCTCTCCGCTGGGATGATCCTCGGCGACGCGGCCGAGGAACCGAGACAGATCGCGCTCGAGCGGCTGGTGATACAGCGTCCACGGGAACTGGCGAGCGCGCGCGTGGTTCCCGAAATAGTCGCTACTCGGCTGGGTCGGAGGCCCACTCATCGCTGTGGAACCTCGTCGGGCTCGGCGACGATCAGGTATTCGTACGCAGTGCCCGAGTCGACCGGCACGAGCGGATCGGTGACCGCCCACTTCACCAGCTTCGCGAACGGCGCCAGCGCTTTGTCGGGCAACATCTTCGCGAGCTTCGATGGATAGAACCCCGTGAGCTTCTTGATCAAGAACTCGCCGAACGCCGGTGGCATGAACAACCGGAACAAGAACTCCGAACGCGACGAGCCCAGACCATACGTCGCTCTGACCTTCCAGCCGTTCTGCGCGAGCAGCCGCGTCCACACCTTGTCGTCGTAGAGGTGCCAGTGCTGAAAGAACCCGTTGAGCGCGCCCGACACGCTCATCGCGACGCGTGGTGCATGGCGCAGCAGCCAGGATTGCAACCGGCCCTGATACGCCCAGCGCGGGGTGGGAACGAACATCAACAGCCGCGCGTCACTGGCGGCGGACTTGCGAAGGTTGAGCAGCGCGGCATCGATGTCGGGGACGTGCTCGAGCGAGCAGTTGCCGATGATCTCGTCGAACTTGGTGCCGCGAAACGGCTGCTCGCGCGATACATCCGTCAGCTCGGCGTTGATCCGGCTGCGCGCCTGCGCGATCTCCCGCGCCGAGATGTCGATGCCATAGATCTCGCGATCGTTCTGATCGCGCAGCGTCCACCAGAACCCGTCGCCACAGCCGACGTCGAGCACCGGACCCTTGCCGCCGGCCACGGCTTCGATCGCGATCAACCGGTTGATCTCGCGCAGCACGAGCGAGAGCGGCGCGTGGCGAAGGTACGCGTAGATCCAGCGCTCGATCTGCTCGTCGCCGGGCGGTCGGAGCTCATTGGACGGCGCGGTCATTGATGGAGCGTCGGGGACGAGCTGAGGCACCCGATCTCATATCACACGTATCCGGTGGCCCTGGCCAGTGCAATGGGAGGTCCGTGGTCAGCGAGGTTGGCGCCGCGCGTCGCCGTCGGCGTTGCGCGTCGGGCGTCGAATGCTGGTTTGCCTGTTCACGCTTCGGTTCGATGCAGCCGCAGCCACCGCCAGACCCCGAACGCCAGGCCGGCCACGAACACGAGCAACAACACCATGCCGGGGAGCCGGGTGTGCGGAGCGTCCTTGAGCCAGAGCAGGCCCCACCAGTCGATCCGGGCACGCGGATATGTGGTCGCGAGGTTGACGTCGAGGGTGGTGTAGCGGCGCCACGGAGCGTCGCGTTGGGCTTGCTGTGGCGTATCACCGCGCGCCAGCGAGCGAACCAGCCACCAGTGCCCGCTCACGGGCTGAAACGCGGGTGTCCACAGCAGCTCGTAGGTGTCCTCGAAGCACGAGTCGCAGTGGCCGCGACCGCGCTCCGCGATGTACGAACCGCTGCGGTTCGGCTGGCCGAGCCACTGATTCTTGACGTCGATCGCAACCCGAATGAAGTGGTCCCAGTACAACGCGCAGCCGAGCAACTGCACCGTGATGCCCGCGGCGACCACCGCCCCGACGATCGCCTTGCGCCACCGCGTGGTGGCCGCGTCGATCACCCAGGCGATCGGAACCAGCAGCACCGGCACCGCCCAGACGAAGAAGCGAGGACCCCACGCCCACTCACCGCTCCACGAGCGATAGCTCGCGTAGACCAGAAACACCGGAACGACCATGGTGAGCAGCGCGAGCCCGAACCGAGGATGCGCTCGCACTGCGGCAGGCACGCCGATCACGGCGAGGATCAGCGGCGGCGAGTACAGCAGCGCGCTCTTGTTGGGTGACAGCAACATGCCCCACGCCCCGTCGAACACGCTGCCGCCAAAGTATGCGGCGAGGTACGGCTCGTAGCCGGACTTCGCGACCGATCCCCAGCGCGCCCAGTTGTAGAGCAGCGCGAGCGCGAGCAGCGGAACGCCGGAGATGGCGGCCCACTTGGTGACCTCGAGGAGCTCGCGTCGCCGGTGACGCAGCGTCCAGCCGATGACCACGAGCCCACCGACGATCGCTGCCGCGAACACATACTTGGCGTTGAGCAGGCAACCCGCCCATAGTCCGAGCCACAGCGCGTGACGCCGCGATGGATCGCTGGCCGTGCGCAACACCGCGCGGACGAACCCGGTGAAGCACACCAGCTGGACGATCTCCGAGTACGGCATGCGGGCGTAGATCCACAACGTGGTCGCGCACGCCAGGATCGCGGTCGAAACACTGGCGGTTCGCGCGCGGATCCCGAGGTCGCGCAACAGCCCGAAGAACACCACGCACGCGAGCGCTCCCAGCACCGCCGGCGCCAGATGCGTCGCGAGTGGCAGCGCGAGTGCGTCGTAGCGCGGAGCGGTGCCGTGGACCAATCGCGCGACACCGGCACCCGGCACGTGGACCACCGAGGGACCGATCGGAGCGATGCCGTAATACTTGCCGTTGCGCCCCGCGGGAATGTCGTCCGGCCACCGGATGTCGATGTCGATCCGCCCGTCGTAGATCCGGCTCGCGACGTCCCACATCCCTCGCGCGTCGCCGTAGGCCCGTTCGCGGCTCGAGCTCACCAGGTACAGCGAGCAGACGGCGATGAAGATCGCGATGCTCCAGGCGTGGCGTGTCACGTGGCGATCATCACGCAAATGCAAATCCTGCGCATCACGCTCCGCCGCTCGAGACCGGTCCCTCGGGTCGCCGCACGGCCTCGATGCCAACCATCCCGAACGGCACGTTGAACACCTCGAACGTGCCATGCGTGACCTTGCGCCAGCCCTCCGAGCGTCCGTCGAGCAGCCAGTCGAACAAGCCCTGCGCGTTCAGCGAGATCCCGAAGCTCAGGTGCTGACTCTGGCGATAATCCTCGGCGCCCTCGGGCGGGTCGGGCTTGTAGCCGCGGGTTCCAAATCCGATCGCGACGTCGACGAAGCGCGACCACCCACCCCACTTGCTGTCGCGCAGCGCGTGGATGCCGCCGAGATGAAACGCCAGCATGTACGTCTCGCCGCTGTAATCCTCGGCGATGTTGAGGCTGCTGTGCTTGGAGGCGCCTTCGGACAGCTGGCGGCGATATGCCTTGCTCGGCCAGTACTGCACGCGAAAGTCGATCAGCTCGTCGAGCCGCGGCAGGTTCGACAGCGCGAGCCCAAGTCCCGCACCGGCGGTGTTCATCGCCAGATCCCCCCACGAGAACTCGTAATAGAACCCGTCCTTGACCTCGACCCCGATGAACAGGGCCTCCGCCAGCGATGCGGCCACGATCGACGCGGGCCACCGTCGATACCCACCCCACTGCGCGAGCAGCTCGGTGCCACCACGCGCCAAGCTCATCACCGCCCAGGCGTGACCGAGCTTGTCGGCCCCGCCGGCGTACTTGGTCGGGCCGAACCAACCATCGTCGCTCCACACCCGCCAGTTTCCGTCTCCGCCCCAGCGGAATTCCGACAGCGGCTTGTGCTTGCGGTACCAGGCGAAATACGTCCACGTCGTGAACCCACCGTAGATCGCTGCAAGCGTGGCCGCGGCTGCGAGCTTGTGGGTCTCGGGTTGCTCATCCGATCTCGCGAGCACCTTCGACGGAGCCAGATCGATCCATGGCGTCTCCGCTGGTGCGGTGCTGGCGCGATCGCCCGCGGCTGGCGTGCTGGCGTTCGGATCACGGTGTTGCGCGGGAGGCGCACCTGGGTCCGCGACTGCGCTGGCCTGCAACCACGCGATCACCAGCACGGCGGTCACGCGAGCTCGCACAGTTCGGCTCTTCGCATGTGACTCGTCGGAATTCAAGCGAGTGCCTCGTCAAGATCGTGCCCGAATCCGGCAATCTCGGCGACGATCACACCAACCATGGCAACCCGTAGGAACTGCCTTGAGTTCGCCGGCGAACCATAATAGTTTGCCAGCATTACCTGCGACTCTTGCGCGGCTTGCAGCGTTGGGAGTCGACTAGCTTCCACTCGTGAACCTGTCGTCGTGCCATAGCACTCCGCGCTGCTTGTCGGCCGCCCCCTCGGCGAGCGGCGGCGTGGCGATCGACATGAGCTGGATCAATCGCCCCTGCATCGCAGTGAAGTGGTAAGGACGGGCCATGGAAGCACCAGCTCGGACCACACCCCGGTTTTGGATGGCGGTCCAGCCATCGATTGTCCGGCTGTACAAGGTCGCGGGCTTGGTGGCGCTGACCTCGATCCTGGTGGGCCTGCTCGGATTTCTCGTCGTCAACGTCTACTACTTCTTCGATCACACCTGGGTTCGCCCGGTCGTGTTGTCGGCGACCCATCAAAAGGTCGTCGAAGCCTCGACCCAGCTCGCGGATGCCAGGCTGCGCGCGGGTCAGCTGCTGACGGAGACCTCCGAAGTTGAGGCCCAGCTCGCAGAGATCGACCGCATGATCGCGATGAGCGACAAGTTCATCGCTGATGCCGGCACCAGCGCTGGCATGCCCCAGACGCCCGAGCAGTGGCTGCTCCACCGCGAGCTCGAGCGAGCCAAGCTCGATCGCGACAACGCGGCCGGCCGGCGCGTCCCACTGATGCAGCGGCTCGACACGCTCAAGCTGCGCCAGGCCGATCAGGAGGCGCTCGTGCAACGGCTCGCAGCGTCACCGTACGTGCGCGCCGTGAACCAGAAGGTCGTGCTGGTGTTCGTCCCGTACCAGAATCTCAAGAACGTCAAGATCGGCACCAAGCTGTACGGCTGCTCGTGGGGCCTCATTGCATGCTCCAACGTGGGGAAAGTGACCACCATCCTCGATGGCGAGGTCCAGGATGTCCATCCCCATGACGAGAGCATCCAGCGCGGCGTGATGCTGGAGGTCGAGATCTCGACCGCAGCGGCGGGTCAGTCCGTGTTGTTCGCGGGATCCAAGCCGCTCTGGCTGTTCTGACCACATTCGAGCTCGCGTACAGCTCTCGCGAGCACCGACCTGGATCCAAGGTCAGTCGGAGTGCGGAATCGTAGCTAGAAACCCGTTCACCGCCGACGAGCCGTTTTCGTTATCGTGGAGCCATGGGGAAAGCCGTTCGTGTCGTCGTGGACGCAGGAGGGCAACGTTATGCGGAGCACATCCCGCGTGGCTCGGTGGTGAGAGTCGGACGAGCCGGTAACAACGAGATCCGACTCAAGACCGGAGCGATCAGCCGGCATCAGTGCACGCTGACGTTCACCGACGAGGGGGTGTTCGTCGAGGACACCAACGTCCCGTGCGGAACGTACCTCGATGGCCGCAAGATGTCGGTCCCAACGCTGGTACCCGATGGAGCGGAGATCCAGACCGGCGACTTTCGATTGCGCATCCTGCGCTGACGATCCAGCACCTCACATGCACAGGTGTGTAGGTCGCGAAAACCGTCGCTGACCTGGAGACCTCGACGACAACTCGGTTACGATGGAAGGGATTCTGGGGAATCCGTGGACCATCCATGACCGATGACAAGACTCCATCGTCCGACGGGCCCGCGGCCCGTGCCGATCGCGAGACGATCAAACCGATCGACGAAGGTAGTGGCGTTCATCGCCGTCCACTCGATCCCGCGTCGATCCCGGCGGGGCTCGCACCGCCGCGCGGCAGCGCTCCGAAGATCGAGCATCGAGGCCCGGGCGATCCCACCGTCGTGCTCGGGCCATCGGGGGCGACGCCACTCGGTCGAGGCGGCCCACCACGCGCGCGCGGATCGGCGCCCGACGCCGGCGGAACGATGGTGCTGCCGTCGGGGAGCTCCGACGCATCGCTGACGCCGGTCACGTTCACGATTCCCAAGCTCGGCGACCGGATCAACCAGTACGAGATGATCAAGATGATCGGCGAGGGCGGAATGGGAACGGTGTTCCTCGCCCGCGATCTCAAGCTCGGCCGACGCGTCGCGATCAAGTTCTTGCAGTCGAACCTTCACGAGCTGACCCAGCGATTTCTCGTCGAAGCGCGCACCACGGCCCGGTGCCAGCACGAGAACATCGTCGTGATCTACGAAGTCGGCGAGCACAAGGCATCGCCGTACATCGTGCTCGAATATCTCAACGGCAAGCCGCTGACCGCCTACACCGAGAACCATCAACGGTTGTCATACGCGCGGTCGGTCGAGATCATGTGCTCGATCCTGCGCGCGCTGTCGTGTGCGCACGAACAAGGCATCGTTCACCGCGACCTCAAGCCCGACAACATCTTCATGATGGAGTCGGGCAACCTCAAGGTGCTCGATTTCGGCATCGCCAAGGTGCTGCAGCAGGGATCGACCCTCGACAAGTCGTCGGGCGCGATCCGGATGCCCAGCCCGCTCGAGCTCGCGACCGGCACCAACACCAGCTTGACCCGTGTCGGGACGATCATGGGGACGCTCGAGTACATGTCCCCCGAGCAATGGGGCATCGGCGTCGAGATCGATCACCTGACCGACATCTGGGCCTGCGGCATCCTGATGCACCGGATGATCTGCGGCCGTCATCCGCTGCACCCGCTGGATGGCAATCAGCTGGTCGTCACCGCGATGGTCGAGCTACCGATGCCGTCGATGCGCGAGGCGGCCCCGCCCGACGTGCCGCGCGAGCTGATCGCGATCGTCGACAAATGTCTGCTCAAGAACAAGGAGCACCGCTGGCAGACCGCGAACGAGTTGCTCCATGCGCTCGAGCCGTTTCTACCCGGACGCCGTACGCAGGAGCTCCAGCTCGACGAGAGCCCGTACGCCGGGCTGTCGTCGTTTCAAGAGCACGACGCCGGCAAGTTCTTCGGCCGAACCCGCGAGATCGCCGCGATGGTCACGCGGATCCGCGATCGGCCGCTGATGGCGGTGATCGGCAGCTCGGGCGTCGGCAAGTCGTCCTTCGTTCGCGCCGGGCTGGTTCCGGCGCTCAAGCGCTCGGGTGAGACCTGGGAGGCGATGACGGTCCGGCCCGGACGCAAGCCGCTCGAGGCGCTCGCGAACGTGATCCGTCCGCACGTCACCAACCTCGGCAATCCCGGCCAGCTCGAGGAGCACGGCCGGATCGTCGAGCAGCTACGCCGCGAGCCCGGTCACATCGGTCACGTGCTGCGCGGCCGCTGCCGCACCGACAATCGGCGGCTCGTGCTGTTCGTCGACCAGTTCGAAGAGCTCTACACGCAGGTCGCCGACGCCGAGGAGCGCGCTGCGTTCACCGCGTGTCTGCAGGCGATCGCCGACGATGCCTCGAGCCCGCTGCGCGTCGTGCTGTCGATCCGGTCGGACTTTCTCGATCGCGTCGCAGAGCATCCGCAGTTCTTGTCCGAGCTGACCCAAGGGCTGTTCTTCCTCGGTCCGCCCAACCGCGACGGCCTGCGCGACGCGATCACCAACCCCGCCGAGATGGCCGGGTTCCAGTTCGAGCTGCCGGCGACCGTCGAAGACATGCTCGATCACCTCGAGACCACGCCGGGCGCATTGCCGCTGCTTCAGTTCGCCGCGAGCAAGCTGTGGGACGCGCGCGACAAGGGCCGCAAGTTGCTGACCCATTCCGCGTACACCACGATGGGCGGCGTGGCCGGCGCGCTCGCGAGCCACGCGGATCGCGTCGTCCAGGAGATGGCGCCGGCGCAACAAGCGCTGGTGCGTGCGCTCTTGCTGCGCCTGGTATCCGCCGATCGGACGCGGGCGATCGTCCCGCTGGCCGAGCTCAACGAGCTATCGCGCGAGGTCGGTGAGGTCCAGCGACTGATCGATGACCTGGTCGGTGCGCGCCTGCTCGTGGTGCAGACCCTCGATGGCGGCAAGGGCTCGACCGTCGAGATCGTGCACGAGTCGCTGATCCACGGCTGGCCGATGCTGCGGCGCTGGCTCGACGAGAGCCAGGACGATGCGCAGCTCGTCGATCAGCTGCGCACCGCGGCCCGCCAGTGGCAATCGATGAACCGCGACGTTGGTCTGTTGTGGCGCGGCGACATGGCCGCGGAGGCCAAGCGGTTCAACGCTCGCTACAAGGGCTCGCTCGCCGCGGTCGAACGAGCGTTCCTGGCCGCGGTACTCGACCTCGAGCAGACCGAGCACCGGCGCCGCCGCATGGTGGTGATCGGCGGGTTCGCGCTGCTGTCCGGTCTGGTGATCGCCGCGCTGGTCACCGCGCTCTACTTCCAGCGACTGCAGGCCAGCGAGACCGCGCAGCGCGAGCTCGCCGTCGAGGCCAAGAAGGAAGCCGAGCAGCAGCTCGAGGTCGCGACCCGCAAGGAGCAAGAGCGACGGATCGCCGAAGCTGCCAAGCAGAAGGCGGAGGCCGAGCGGAAGAAGGCCGAGCAGACCACCGAGGAGATCGGCACCAAGCTCGGCGAGACCACCGGCAAGCTGACGGAGTCGGAGAGCAAGCTCCACGACAAGATCGAGGAGCTCAACCGAGCCATGAACGAGGCCGTGGAGGCCAAGAAGCTCGCCGAAGAGAACGCCAAGCAGGCCGAGCGCCACAAGGCCGAGGCCGAAGCCGAGCGCGACATCGCAACCAAGGAACGCGACCGCGCGAACAAGCTGTATCAGGCCGAGGCACAGCGGGTCGAAGCCCTCAAGAAGCAGCTCGGTAGTCCGATCGTCGACGACCTCAAGTAACGCCAGGACGATGACATGATGATCAAGTCGATCGCGGTAGGGGTTAGCCTCGTGCTGGGTCTGCAGCTCGCGGCGGCACAGCCCACGTCACCACCGGCGCCGGTTCCCGGGGATCCGGCCGCACCGGGATCCAAGCCGCCGACAGGCACCGGCGAGAAGGCCGGTGTCGACGAGACGCTGGAGAGCGGCGGCGACGAGCGGCCGTGGGCGAAAGGGGTGTCGCCGGAGCGACAACGCGCGGCGCTGCTCGCATTCCAGGATGGCAATGTCCAGCTCAACAACGGTCTGTTCGTCCAGGCCGTCGATCGCTATCGCGAAGCGCTCAAGTCGTGGGACCACCCGGCGATTCACTACAACCTGGCGCTCGCGTTGATGAACCTCGACCAGCCGATCGAGGTGTGGGAGAGCCTGCAGAAGGCGCGGCAATACGGTCCCGGGCCGCTCGAGAAGGACAAGTACGAGCACGCGAAGGACTACTCGCTGCTGATCGAGAAGCAGATCGCCTCGATCGAGGTGACGTGCCAGAAGCCCGGCGCGAAGGTGTCGGTCGACGGCAAGGAGGTGTTCACCGCGCCCGGTACCTACAAGGGGAAGGTCCGGATCGGCAAGCACACGTTCGTCGCCGAGAAGCCCGGCTTCGCGACGCCCGTCGATGCACCGTTCATCGGCCCCGGCGAGACATTTCGGATCGAGCTCAAGCTGTACACCGCGGAGGAGCTGACCCGCTACAAGCGCCGGTGGCAGCGCACCTGGGTCCCGTACGCCGTGATCGGTGCAGGCGTCGTGGCCGGCGTCGCCGGGGGCCTGCTCGAGCTGTCGGCGCGCTCGAGCTATCGCGACTTCGATTCGCGCGTGGCGCGGTGCAACGAACAGGCCGGTGGCAACGCGGGCTGCGACGTCAACACGCCTGGATTGACGGGCCTGCGCGACAGCGGCGACACCAAGCGGACGCTCGGCTACATCGGCTACGGCGTGGCCGGCGGAGCGATCGCGGCGGGCATCGTGCTCGCGTACCTCAACCGCAGCCGTGCGTACCAGATCAGCACCGACGAGTACCGCATGGAGCAGCTACGCGGGACCAACGTCTCGCTCAGCCCGCTGGTGGCCCCCGGCGCAGCCGGCGCGATCGTCAGCGGTCAGTTCTGAACCAACGCTCGGAATCCTGGAGACGCCATGGCATTGCTAACGGCCCGCGAATGGGTAAATCGATGGATGATCGCGGCCGAGGCGCCCCGCAGGCGAGGCGCGACGAGGGAGCGCCTTTCGCGGGCGCTAAACGTTGCGGTAACCGTCCTGCTGGTCGGCCTGCTCGCCGGATGCCCTGCGGATCCTGGCGCAGACGTGTGCGGCGAGCGCGGGATCGTATGTCCCAGCGGTACCCGGTGCGCGGCGGCGCAGGCGGTGTGCATCACCAACCAGTGTGGTGACGCGATCACCCAAGGTTCCGAAGCATGCGATGACGGCAACATCATCGATGGCGACGGCTGCTCCGCTGACTGCAAGTCCACCGAGGACTGCGGCGATGGCGTGCTCAACGTCGCTGCGCAGGAGATCTGCGATGACCATAACTCCATCGACGGCGATGGGTGCTCCGCGGATTGCCGATCCATCGAGATCTGCGGCAACGGGATCAAGGACAACCCCGCGGGTGGCCCCGAGGCGTGCGATGACGGCAACACGATCTCGGGTGATGGCTGCTCGGCGAACTGCAAGTCCACCGAGATCTGCGGCAACGGGATCAAGGACATCAACGAGATCTGCGACGACGGCAACACCTCGGGTGGTGACGCATGCAGCCCCGACTGCCAGTCAGGCCTGGGCTGCGGCAACGGCGTCGTCGATCCCGGTGAGGAGTGTGACGACGGTGATTCGTCCGACAATAACGACTGTCGCAACAACTGCAAGCGCAGCCTGTGTGGTGATGGCATCGTCAACACGACCGGCACGCACCTCGAGGACTGCGATGTCGGATCCGGCGGGGTGCCCGGCGAGGACGCCAACTGCGACCTCGATTGTACGTTCAGCGACTGTGGCGACGGCGTGGTCAACCAGGAGGCCAATGAGCAGTGCGACAAGGGCACCGCGACCAACACCAGCGACTGCAACGGCGATTGCACGATCGCGGTATGCGGCGATGGCAAGGTGAACGCCGCGGCCGGTGAGGACTGCGATCCAGGAGCCGCGGGCGAGACGCTCAACTGCGACTCGGACTGCACGATGCCGGTGTGCGGCGATGGTCTGGTGAACACGGCCTTCTTCGAACAGTGCGACCCCGGCGCGGTGGGGGCTTCGACCGCGGATTGTGACAGCGACTGCACGATCCCGATGTGTGGGGACGGCGTGATCAACGGCGCCGTGGGCGAACAATGCGACGACTCGGGAAACTCGACCGGATGCGACGCCGACTGCACGTTCGAGGATTGCGGTGACGGATTCCTCAATCCGGTGCTCGAGCAGTGCGATCCTGGTAGCGGCGGCAACATCGCAACCTGTGACGACGATTGCACCGTGCCGGTGTGCGGCGACGGCTCGATCAACACCGCCGCGGGCGAACTGTGTGACGATGCTGGGCTCAGCGCGGGCTGCAACATCAACTGCACCATTTCCGAGTGCCCGGACGGGATCGTCAACCTGCTCGCCGGCGAGCAGTGCGATGACGGCAACGGCGATGACGATGATGGCTGCAAGTCAGATTGCACGCTGCCGAGCTGCGGCGATGGGATCACCCAGCCGGGCGAGGCCTGCGATGACGGCAACGGCGACAACAACGACGATTGCCCGAATACGTGCCAGCACGCCAGCTGTGGCGATGGCGTGACCGATCTCGAGAGCCCGGTGATCGAGGCGTGCGACGACGGCAACACGATCGACACCGACAACTGCCGCAACACGTGCATCGTCGCATCGTGCGGCGACGGCGTGGTCGACGCGGCGATGCCGGGAGTCGAGGAATGCGATGACAGCAACGCGGCGAATAATGACGACTGTCTGACCACGTGCCGATTCAACAAGTGCGGCGACGGGTTCATCGATCAGCAGGGCGCAGACGTCGAAGCGTGTGATGACGGCAACACGATTGACGATGGCAACGGATGCTCGACGACGTGCACCCAGAACAGCGTGTGCGGCGATGGGATCGTCCAGGCGGCGTTCGAGCAGTGCGACGACGGC